>DHXP01000045.1 GCA_002413745.1 Flavobacterium sp. UBA5153
ATTAAATTTTAACCATTACTTAGATAGGTGCGATTGCCCATAATTTTTAATAAAAATGAAAACTAAAATCGGAATGCTATACTCCACCGTAGATGGACAAACGCTAAAAATCTGCAACAAACTAAAAGAAGTTCTAGTCGAAAACGGCAACGAAGTTGAACTTTTCTCGATTGAGGATTTCGACAAGAAAGTAACTGATTTTGACAAGTTTGTGATGGGATCCAGCATTCGATACGGAAAACACAATTCGAAAATAATCGAATTCATCAACCAGCATAAACAAGAGTTGGATAATACCAAAAACGCCTTCTTTTCGGTCAATCTTGTGGCAAGAAAATCAGATAAAAACACGCCGGAAACCAATCCCTATTTCATCAAGTTCCTGAAAGAAATTAGTTGGATTCCTAAAAAATCAGCTGTTTTTGCCGGGAAACTTGATTATCAAAAATATTCTTTTACCGACAGATTGATGATTCGACTCATCATGTGGATGACAAAAGGACCAACCGACCCAAAAACTGAAATTGAATACACCGATTGGAATAAAGTCAAAAAATTTGGGATAGTACTGGACAATATGTAAATTTATCTTATAAAAAAATATTTTTTTAACACATTATCCAACTAAAGACACACTATCTTAGCCATTCTTTTCCATTATTGGTAAAACGATTAGAAAACAATAGTCTTAACAACAGAAAATGACAGGCAATCCTAATTTAAATCTCAATCCAAGAAGTGACTACATATTCGAACATTTTTTTGAACTATCGCCTGACTTGCTTTGTATTGCAGGGTTTGACGGGTTTTTTAAAAAAATAAATCCTGCTGTTTCTAAGTTATTGGGCTACACCAACGAGGAGTTATTTTCGAAACCTATTAGTGAATTTATATATAGTGATGACCGGGAAACTACCGCAAAATATCGAGAGGAACTTACAAAAAGCAGTCCACTATTGAATTTTGAAAATCGATATGTAACGAAAAGCGGTGAAATTATATGGCTTTCCTGGACTTCATTGCCGGTAGAAAGTGCCGATTTAGTTTATGCAATTGCTAAAAACGTCACCCATACCAAAAAATTGGAAGAAGAACGAAATTTACTGCTTACCAATTTTACAAAAATAAATGCCGATCTCAAGAAATTAACCTACACCAGTTCACATAATTTCAGATCGCCGGTAAATAATATGCTTTCCATATTTAGTCTTCTGGATGTTTCTAAAATTAGTGATCCGGAAACACTGTTATTCATTGAAATGCTAAAATCAACCAGTGAAAGTTTAAGGCAAGCTTTGAATGATTATGTGGATGTTTTAATTCTAAAAGATACCACAACGGCGCAAATTGAGGAAGTAAATTTAAATAAGGCTTTAAATATAGTGTTACGCTCCATCAATTCTTTAATACAAAATTCAAAAAGCACCATCAATGTCGACTTTTCGGAATTTAAAAAAATTCAATTCAATAAATCCTATCTGGAAAGCATATTTCTAAATTTAATAACAAATTCGATTAAATATGCCAAGCCTGGCAGTTTTCCAGCTATTTCTATTTATTCCAGGAAACTCAATGGAATTAACCAATTGGTTTTTTCTGATAACGGTCTGGGTTTTGATATGGATGTCGTAAAAGATAAAATTTTTGGTTTGAACCAAAAATTTCACAATCATATTGACAGCAAAGGGATCGGGCTCTATATAGTGCACAATCACATTACCAGTTTAGGAGGCACCATTTCTGTAGAGAGTAAAGTGAATGAAGGAGCAAAATTTATTATATCTTTTAAAGACTAAAAATCAAGCCCCCAGCTATTTCTCAATTCTATTCCTGCACATCGGAGAAAAGTCCAAGAAATTTGGGGTTTTACTGAACACTATGTGAAAATTTGCCAGAATATTTTAATTGTTTATGCTCACACATAAAAATTCCTCACTTTAGTAATAAATTGCCCTGAAAATCTCCTGAAAAATTGATTATATTTGCCTAAAACAAAGACAAAATGCAACATATCATTGACCGCTTTATAAGTTACGCAATTATTGACACTGAATCTGATTCACACTCAGAAACTACTCCAAGCACAAAAAAACAATGGGTTTTGGCCAATAAGTTGGTCGAAGAATTGAAATCCATAGGAATGCAGGACGTGACAATTGATAAAAATGCATACATAATGGCATCTTTACCCAGTAATGTGGACCATAATGTGCCAACAATTGGATTCATTTCTCACTTTGATACCTCTCCAGATTTTAGCGGTGCCAATGTAAAACCTCAAATTATTCCAAATTATGATGGGGGAGACATCATTTTAAATGCCGAACAAAATATAATATTGTCTCCAAATTATTTCAAGGATTTGTTAAAATACAAGGGACAAACTCTAATTACGACTGACGGAACCACGCTTCTGGGCGCAGATGATAAAGCCGGAATTACCGAAATTGTCACCGCAATGGAATTCCTGATAAAAAATCCAGAAATCAAACACGGAAAAATCAGGGTTGGGTTTACGCCAGACGAAGAAATAGGTCGTGGTGCTCATCATTTTGAGGTCGAAAAATTTGGTGCCGATTGGGCTTATACCATGGACGGAAGTCAAGTGGGCGAACTGGAATATGAAAATTTTAATGCGGCTGGGGCCAAAATCACTTTCAGGGGAAAAAGCGTTCATCCGGGTTATGCCATAGGAAAAATGATAAATTCAATGCTTATTGCCAATGAATTCATCAATGAATTACCCAAAGACGAAATACCGCAGGAAACCAAATGTTACGAAGGTTTTTTTCACGTACATCATCTAACAGGAAGTATAGAAGAAACGGTTTTGGAACTTATCATTCGGGATCACAGCAAGAGAAAATTTGAGAAACGCAAAGAATTGATTGAAAAAATCATCCGAAAAATCAACAAGAAATTTGCAAAACAATTTGGTGGGGATATCGTTTCAGCCGAAATAAAAGACCAATATTACAATATGAAAGAAAAGGTTTTGCCTGTAAAACACATTGTGGACATTGCAGAAAAAGCCATGATGCAATTGGGAATTAAACCACTCATAAAACCTATTCGAGGAGGAACTGATGGATGCCAATTATCCTATAAAGGATTGCCTTGCCCAAATATTTTTGCTGGTGGACATAACTTTCATGGAAAATACGAATATGTCCCCGTGGAGAGCATGCAAAAAGCAGTTGATGTAATTGTAAAAATCGCCGAATTAACAGCAATAAATGGTATCAATGAGGAAAAACCAAAAGTAAAATAATACCATTTTAGTTTTTAATTTACCGACAAAGACTAGCCCACTATTTGTCATTCCGACGCAGGAGGAATCTCAACAAATGTGAGCAACAAGAGGAGATTCCTCCTGCGTCGGAATGACAAAACTATACAAGGCATTCCAGTAAAATCCAAAGCAAAATGGTATAAAACACAAACTTCCCTGATTTCAGTTCATAAAAAATCCTCTCGAAGTTTCGAGAGGATTTTTTTATGGCTGCAAAAACAGAATTATTTTTTGTTCAATGATGCGCTCATTTCCATAGAAATTGCAGAACGTTCCATTTTTAATTTTCCGGCCATTGTTTCGATAACAACAGTTGTATCTGAAAGCTCGGAAACTTTTCCGTGAAGTCCACTTTTTGTGATGATTTTGTCACCCACTTTCAAAGTGCTTTCAAATTCTTTTTCGTTTTTGGCTCTTTTTTGTTGTGGTCTGATCATAAAAAAATAGATTACCACAAACATTAATAAAAACGGCGCAAATTGAGTTAATTGTCCCATAATTTTAATTCTTTTTTTGTTTATAAATTGTATTACATTAATCCACGACCAGCTTTAACTATTCTATTACTGGCTTGTAGTTCTTTTACTAAATTGTCTAAAATTCCGTTGATAAAAATACTACTTTTTGGAGTAGAATATTCTTTGGCAAGCTCTAAATATTCATTTAGGGTAACTTTGACAGGAATAGAAGGGAATTTCAAAAATTCGCAAATCGCCATTTTAAGAATAATCGTGTCAATTTCAGCAATTCTTTCACTGTCCCAGTTTGGCGTTTTATCTACATATTCTTTTGCCAATTGAGGTTCATTCAAGACTGTTTTTCTGAACAAATCCTTGACAAAATCTCTGTCTTCATTGTCTTTATATAATTTCGGAACCCTAAAATTGCCTTCTTCAACGGGTTTTATCGCTTTCAATTGCTTGATAATTTCAGTGTTTACCAATGGAATATCGTCAACCCAAGTCAATTTGTTGTCTTCCAGATATTCATACAATTTTTCATTTGGAACAATCACGTCCATAAACAAATCAACAATAAATTCCTTGTCTTCCTCGAATGTGTTTACGGCATTGCTCATGTATTTTGCATACAATTTGCTTTGTTTTATATTATTGAGAAGCAACAATATATAATCATCGTTTAACGTCCAATTATTGATTTTACGATTTTCCAAAGCGATGCTCAAAGAATTATTTTCGGCAAGAATTTGAAAAATACTGTTCTTGATAAACTTTTCGTTAGGTTTGCGTTCTTCGGGAGTTGCAAGGTGCTTTTGGCTTGATTTATGTAAAAATATGGTTTCTTTTTTACAGATTTCTATCAATGAAGAAAGCATTATAAGGTATAAATCTTGAATGGCGTCTATACTATAAAAAAGGAATTTTTCTTCTTTTTCCAAATCATCTGACCCATTTTGATGCATCGCATATATGGATTGCATAACCTTAACGCGAATATGTCTTCTATTTACCACCTTGTAAGAACTTTTATTAATTAGTTTGCAAAAATAAGAATTTCATTTTTTAAAACAGAAATAAAACATCAAAAATATTTTATTATCAACTAATTTTGCGTTTCCGGGAGAAAAGGTAAAAATCCAGATGGGACAGTTTCCTTATATTTATCTTTAAACCGTACATTTGGCATTTGCATACAATCAAAATAAACAGATTACAAAAATAAAACTTACAGATTCAACACCTAATAAAATGAAAGAATTACGCTATTTAAATAAATATTTCGTCAAATATAAATACAGCTTTTTGTTGGGTATCCTTATTACCATTGTAGCCCAGATATTTTCTTTGTTTACACCAAAATTGATCAGCAAATCATTTAAAGTAATTGAAGAATTTTCCAAGGACAAAACCGTAGCCAAATCCGTTATTCAGCAAGAGCTACTTACAAATATCTTACTGATAATCGCCACTACCATTATAGCGGGTTTCCTTACTTTTTTGATGAGACAAACCCTAATTGTCATGTCGCGCCACATTGAATTCGATTTAAAAAACGAAGTCTTTAGGCAATATGAAAACCTTTCCCATAATTTCTACAAGCAAAACCGTACGGGCGATTTGATGAACCGCATTAGCGAAGATGTTTCAAAAGTAAGAATGTATGTTGGTCCGGCCGTAATGTACACCATAAACACTATTATTCGCTTTGCAATCGTGATTGTATATATGTTTAATGTGTCGCCACGATTGACATTGTACACCTTGCTTCCGTTGCCCTTATTGTCGTATGCCATCTTTAAAATAAGTTCTGAAATCAATAAAAGAAGTACCATTTTCCAACAATATTTATCCAAAGTTTCCAGTTTTACACAAGAAATATTTTCGGGAATTCGAGTTATAAAAGCCTATTCATTGGAAGACCAACATCAAAAAAATCTTGAAAACTTGGCAGATGAAAGCAAAAGCAAAAGTTTGAGTTTGGCGAAAATACAAGCTTTATTTGGCCCTTTGATGCTCGCGCTTATTGGAATAAGCAACTTGGTGGTAATTTATTTTGGCGGGATAATGTATATCAATGGAACCATAAAAAGCATTGGAACCATCGCCGAATTTATCTTGTACGTAAATATGCTTACTTGGCCTGTGGCTTCGCTGGGTTGGGTTTCGTCCATGGTACAAGAAGCCGAAGCATCCCAAAAACGCATCAATGAGTTCTTGAAAATCGAACCAGAAATACAAAATATGAACCCTGACAAATCGGTAATTGAAGGCACAATTTCTTTCGAAAATGTGAGCTATACTTATGAAGACACCAATATAAAAGCATTACAGAATATATCTTTTACGGTACACAAAGGCGAAACTCTGGCAATTCTCGGAAAAACAGGTTCCGGAAAATCAACCATCGTTTCCTTGATATCTCGCTTATATGACGTAACCGAAGGGCGAATTACCATTGACGGGAACGAAATAAGCAAAGTAAACTTGTACGACTTGAGAAACAGCATCGGGATTGTGCCACAAGACGCTTTTTTGTTTTCGGACACTATCAAAAATAACATCAAGTTTGGCAAAGAAAACGCAACCGACGAGGAAGTGGAAGCCGCGGCAAAAAATGCCGAAGTACATAATAATATTATTGGTTTCAACAAACAATACGACACCATTTTAGGGGAAAGAGGCATTACGCTTTCTGGCGGTCAAAAACAACGGGTTTCCATAGCAAGAGCGATTATCAAAAATCCGAAGATTTTACTTTTTGACGATTGTTTATCGGCAGTTGATACCGAAACGGAAGAGGCAATATTGAATAATTTACAGAAAATTTGCAAGGACAAAACAACCATTATTGTGAGTCACAGAGTTTCATCCGCTAAAAATGCGGATAAAATCATAATACTCGACGAAGGAAAAATTATTGAACAAGGCTCTCATAATCAATTGATAAATCAAGGAGGCTATTATGCCGCCTTGTATTTGAAGCAACTTTCCGAAAAAGAAATGCAATAATTGTTGTGTAATACATATATTTTTTAGATTTTTGATTACTGCTTAACAACAATAAATTGACAGAAGGATTATGAGAGAAAATGACATGTTAGAAAAAGAAGAAATATTTTCTAAAGTATTACGAGCTGGAAGAAGAACGTATTTCTTTGATGTAAGAGCTACAAAAGCCAATGATTATTACATTACCATTACCGAAAGTAAAAAATTTACTGAAGTAGACGGCTCTTTTCACTTCAAAAAACACAAAATTTATTTGTACAAAGAAGATTTTGCCGCATTCACGGAAATTCTGGAAGAAATGACTTCTTATGTTTTGAACCACAAAGGCGAAGAAGTGATATCTGAAAGACATCAAAAAGATTTCAAAAAAGAATATGTTTTAGAAAAATCGGAAGAAGAAATACCACATTCATCCAGTTTCACCGATATTGATTTTGACGACATCTAATTTTCAGTCAAAAAAGTATAAAGTCCAAAAGTCGAAAGATTTTTGGACTTTTTTGTGTATATTTAGAAAATAATCGTCTAAAAATACTATTGATAACAGAAACAAAATTGTAAATAATAACCCACAACAAGTCGATACGTTTAGCTGTTTAAAATTCAGTGCAATACTCAAATGAATCGTGATAACAATAAATCATTTTGGGTATAGCTTTTTAAAATATTCAATAAAAATAACCGCTAATCACAATATCACAACTTTAAAAAACCAATAAAATGACCCTAGCCCACAAATTATTTTTCACTTCGATTTTCCTCATTTGCCTCTCAATTCCAGCCTTTAGCCAAAATAAAGAGGTTGAAATAAAAATAGAAAAAATACTAAAAGGTATGAGTATCGAAGAGAAAATTGGACAAGCGAGCTTGAAGGGCACTTCGAGCAGAGGCAAAGGATTGTCTGAGGAACTCAAGGCAGAAGTACGAAAAGGGTTAGTCAGTGCGATTATAAATCTCACAGATCCGATAAATGCTGCAGAAATTCAAAAAATTGCCGTTGAAGAAAGCCCCAATCATATTCCCTTATTATTTGGGCGCGATGTCATTCATGGTTATAAAACCATTTTCCCAATTCCGCTTGGGCTTGCCGCTTCATGGGATATGGATTTAGTGGAACGAACTTCTGAGGTTGCGGCTAATGAATCTTATTCAAAATGTATCAATTGGACTTATGCTCCCATGGTAGATATCTGTCGCGATGCCCGTTGGGGACGCATAGCAGAATCTCCAGGTGAAGACCCCTTATTGGCTTCCAGATTAGGAGCTGCTTATATCAAAGGATTTCAAGGCAATGATCCTTCCAAACCCGGGCGAATACTAGCTTGCGCTAAACACTTTGCTGCTTATGGAGCTACAGAAGGTGGTCGAGATTACAATACCGTAAACATCTCAGAATCTCTTTTAAGAAATGTTTATCTGAAACCGTTTGAAGCATCCGTGAAAGCAGGTGTTGCCACGTTTATGACCTCCTTCAATGACGTGAATGGCATTCCTGCTTCGGGAAATAAATTCCTCCTTAAAAAAGTATTGCGTGACGAATGGAAATTTAACGGCTTTGTAGTAAGCGATTGGAATTCAATTATAGAAATGGTTAATCACGGTTATTGCGTTGATGAAAAAGAGGCCGCTTTCAAAGCAGCTTCGGCAGGTCTCGATATGGAAATGACCAGTTTGTCTTATGCGACTCACTTGAAAAATTTAATCGCAGAAAAGAAAGTATCTGAAGAGGCATTAAACGAAATGGTGAGAAACATTCTACGAATAAAATTCCGTGCAGGAATTTTCGATAATCCCTATTTCAAAGGCAGGGAGAAATTCGCTTTGCTGGATTCAAATGCTTTGGCACTTGCTAAAAAAGCAGCCACCAAAAGTTGTGTGTTGTTGAAAAATGAAAAGGAGATTCTTCCGCTGGCTGCAAACAAAAAAATAGCAGTTATTGGTCCATTGGCAGATGCAGCCCGAGAACAACTGGGTACTTGGACATTTGACGGAAACAAAAATGATTCTCAAACACCTCTGAAAGCCTTACAACAAACTTACGGAACAACAACTATTTCCTATGCAGCCGGACTAAGCTATAGCCGTTCTGAATCCGAAGAAGGTTTTGCAGAAGCCATTGCCACGGCAAAAAAATCGGATGTCATTTTATTCTTTGCCGGAGAAGAAGCCATACTTTCTGGTGAAGCCCATTCCAGAGCCGATATCCGTTTGCCAGGGATTCAAGAGCAATTAATAGATGAATTATATAAAACAGGAAAACCAATTGTATTGGTAATTATGGCGGGAAGACCCATTACGATGGAGCATATTCTACCCAAAGTTTCGGCAGTATTGATGGCTTGGCATCCCGGTACTATGGCAGGACCGGCTATTGTAGATTTGTTGAGCGGTGTTGCGAATCCTTCTGGAAAACTCCCTGTAACCTGGCCTAAAGAAGTGGGGCAAATTCCAATCTATTACAACCATCCCAATACCGGAAGACCCGCTGATCCCAAAACATTTGTCGGCATTCGTGACATCCCAATCGAAGCTTGGCAGAGTTCCCTTGGCAATGCTTCACATTATCTTGATGCAGGTTTCGCACCACGTTATCCTTTTGGATTTGGACTTTCCTATACTAATTTTACGTACAGTGATTTAATTGTTGAAAAAACAACGCTCAACACGAAAGATAATTTGGTGGTAACCGCATCCATTACCAATACAGGCAAACGAAAAGGTACTGAAACAGTGCAACTTTATATACGGGATATAACAGGAAGTATTGTAAGACCGGTAAGAGAACTAAAAGATTTTTATCAAATCGAATTGAATCCTGGAGAAATGAAAAAAGTACGGTTTTCTATTCCTGTTTCTGATCTTGCATTTTATAATGATGAGATGGTATATCAAACTGAAGCGGGAGCCTTCAAAGTGTGGATAGCTTCTGATGCTGAAAGTGGATTGGAAGGTGATTTTGTAGTTGAATAATTATAAAATTTCAATGTCCTGACCGTAGGTATAATTATTAAAAACGTCAGTCCGAGGTTTAATTTTTTACAAAAAACATAATTCTAAAAAACCGGAAGAAGAAATACCACATTCATCCAGTTTTACCGATATTGATTTTGACGACATCTAATTTTCAGTCAAAAAAGTATAAAGTCCAAAATTCGAAAGCTTTTTGGACTTTTTTTTATCCAATTCTCAACCCATTTTCCATCTTAAAATCGGACACCAATAAAACCACGTCACCTTCTTCTCCACTGCTTTCGGCACCAAGCATTCACTCATAAATTTAGCATAATTTTTCATTTATATGATTAGTATATTTAGGATTTCACTAACTTTGTTAAGTTTAACTTACTGAAAATGAAATAATTATGAAAAATATTATTATTTTATCATTATTTACATTACTCTCTTTTTTATTCGGGTGCAAAAATTATTACACCAAAGAACTCATTAAAAAAAGCGACAATACTTTTCCAATTTTAATTACCGAAGTCAATATTTTTAATGGAAAGGACAGCACTTTAATCTTAAATAAAGATGTTGTTATTGAAAATGGATTCATTAAGGTAATTACGAATCATTTTATCCCCATAAAAAATAAATCGTACAAAATAATTAACGGAAAAGGCAAAACATTGATGCCCGGACTAATAGACGCACACGTTCACCTTTCCGGAAGCGGGTCTGTTCCTTGGAAGAATGTCAAGGCAAATGAAAAATACAATTTATCGGCTTATCTCTATGCTGGAATCACGACAGTTTATGATATGGGAGGAACAGCCTCAAGTATGGAGAAATTATCCGAAAAAGTGGAGAAAGGAACTCTTTTGGGACCAACAATTTACCACGCTCATATTCCCATCACCATAAAAAATAGCCATCCAATCCCACTTTCAAAAGAAATTCTTGGTTGGCCTTTAAAACTGTTTGTTGGCATTATCACTCCCACAATTAAAAATACCGGAGAGGCGAAAAAAATTATTGAAAAATACACTAACAAAAAAGTAGATTACGTAAAAATTATTTGTGACCAAATACCTCCGGATTCTCCGGAAATGCCATTCCCATTATTAAAGGCATTAATTGATGAATCCCACAAAAAAGGATATAAAGTATTTGTCCATATGGGCAGCCCAGAAGATGCCGTAAATGCTGTAAAAGCTGGAGCAGATGTTCTTGCTCACGGTATTTGGAGAGGAAAGCTAACTCCGGAACAAGCGGATGTAATTGCAAATTCAAAAGTTCCTGTCATTTATACATTGGCCGCTTTTCAAAATGTAAATTCCATCAATAAAGGAGAGTATATTCCCAATAAGTACGACACCTTGTTAGTTCCTAAAATTATTCTTGATCCGGTGACCAAATGGAATGGATTGGATATAAAAAATCAACCGGTAATGAGTGCTTTTTTCAATGATGTAACAAACAAGAGCCCTTATTGGCTGGACAACTTTAAGCTTCTTCATAATAGAAATGTGACAATAGTATTGGGGACAGATAGCTTACTTCCTGGAACTTATGCAGGAAGTACTTTTCTTCAAGAAATTGATGTTTTAAAGGAATATGGGATGACGAATTTTGAAATTCTAACTGGCTCTACTTATTTATCATCTAAACTTTTCCTCCAAAATCCTGATTTTGGTAGCGTAGAAGTAGGAAAAAAAGCGAACCTATTGTTAATTAACGGAAACCCTCTAGTAAATTTGAAACTTGTAAAAACTCCCGAAACCATACTAATGAATGGCACCATTATCCTGAAAATTAAATCCTAAAAAAGGTGAATTAGTTTTCCTTTCCAAAAACATTTTCCAATCTCTCAAGCCATTTTCTACTACAAAAACAGGTTACCTCTCATACAAACCTATTAAATCGCCTGAGAAAATAATATGCCCTTCCATAGCATCTAAAAGTCCTTTTCTATCAGTATTTGGAGATAGAGAACTAAGTTTTGTGTCTAAAGCATACACTTTAAAATGATAATGGTGTATGCCGCTTGGAGGACACGGACCGAAATACTTATTTTCGTGCATACTGTTTCTGCCTTGTATCCCAGGTTTACTGTTTTCTTTTATTATTTTGTTTCTTACCGGAATATCCCACATTACCCAATGGCAAAATATTCCATTGGGAGCATCTGGATCATCTACGATAATGGCAAGACTTTTTGCGTTCTCGGGAATATCGTTTATCATAAGATCTGGGTTTATATTTGCTCCATCGCAAGTATATTGCGAAGGAATAAATCCATTGTTCTTAAAAGCGAAACTTTTTATTGTCAAGGTGGTGCTTGTTATTGTTGCCATGATATATAGTATAATAAAGTTCATAATTGTGTTTATTAAATCGCATTCTTTTAAGTCATTTTTTAATTTTTAGCTTTTTTGGAAACATTTTCGTTATTAATCCGCGATTGTTTGCCCACGTTTTCGCATGACTTATTGCTGTGGCAATGATTCGCCCCTCCTCCATGTTTCCTTTTTTGAATAATGCATTGGCAATTTCAATGGCTTTATTGCGAACCACTCCGGGAAGATTCTTCAGAGAGTTTGGATAATCTGTTTTTGTCCAAGGCATGGCATTTTGTTTTACTTTTTTGTTTTTGAATCATAATAATGGCCTTTTCCTAATATGTCAATCCTTGTTCGTGAATCATTGCTGCACATTTTCGACATGCATCAGCACATTTTTGGCAATGTTCCATTTGTGGATATTTTTCACATTCAGTGGCACATCTTTCGCACATCACTAAACATACTTTTAAAAAAATATCTGCATTGTCAGAGTTTCGCTCCAACACTTGTGCTGTCAAACGGCATAAATCAGCACAATCCTGATCGTTTATCATACAGCTGGACATATCCATTTCTTTTTCTAAATGGCAAGCATCATAACAATGTGTGCATTGTGCGGCACAAAAATGCAATACGTCAATCATTTTTTTCTTTTCCATTTTTTATGTATAATTAAATTTATAATCTTGTTTTAAATCAATGAGCTGATTATCCATAATTTTTTTACATTGTTGCGCTTCCCTAACTTTTAGGAGATTCCACTAATAATTAGATTTCCCTTAATTATCTAAAGGATTACACTAATCAAACGACAAAGTCATTTGGAGTAAATAAAATAGACTCTTAATTAAGTATGAAGTAAATTTACGGATTATTTTTATTTAAACACCTTAAGAACAAGTTATTAACATTTTTATAACTGGAATTTTAATTGTAAATTCAGTTATTTTACAACTGTTTTTGAAGTCATCTGATTGGTAATCCATTTTCGATTTTGAAATCCGGCGCCAATAAAATCGCGTCGCCTTCCTCACCAACTGCGCCAAGAACCAAACACTCGCTCATAAATTTCCCGATCTGCTTTTTTGGAAAATTGACCACAGCAATAATTTGCCGATTAACTAAATCTTCTTTTCGGTAGCGTTTGGTGATTTGTGCGGAAGTTTTTCGAATCCCAATATTGGAACCAAAATCAATCGTGAATTGGTAAGCCGGTTTTCTGGCTTCAGGAAAATCATTGACTTCGAGAATTGTGCCAACTCGCATTTCCACTTTTTCGAATTCAGTCCAAGTTAACATAGATTTCTCTTTAAAGTTTTAGGATTTAAATTTACTGTTTTCACTCTAAAAAACAATCCTTTTTTATTAACTTTAAATTTTAAACCAACACACACTCCTCCCCATCCCAAGAGGGGAGTTTTAAAATCTCAAACAAAAAATGTCAAGAACTCCATCGAATATGTTGCCACTCGGAACTATTGCTCCTGAGTTTTATTTGAAAGACATGAATTCTGTCGATATGAATTTTTCTTTTGCAGATATAAAAGGCGAAAAAGGAACTTTGGTAATGTTCATCTGCAACCACTGTCCGTTTGTACATCATGCTATCGAAGAAATAGTGCGAATCGCCAATGATTATCGTGTGCAAGGCATTGGAGTTGTGGCAATTTCCAGCAATGATGTATCAAAATTTCCGCAGGATGCTCCCGAATTAATGACGGAGTTTGCTTTCGAAAATAACTTTGAATTCCCCTATCTGTATGATGAAACGCAGCAAGTGGCAAAAGCGTATGATGCTGCCTGCACACCCGATTTCTTTTTGTTTGACAATCAAAACAAGCTAGTTTATCGAGGTCAACTGGATGATAGCCGACCGGGAAACGGCATTCCGTTAAGTGGAAGCGATTTGCGTGGCGCGATTGACGGCGTGATTTACAACCGAATTATTAATCCCAATCAAAAACCAAGTTTAGGTTGTAATATTAAGTGGAAGTAAGATTTTATGAATTTGAACGTCACTTCGAGTGCTTTTTGGCTTAATAGACAGATCGTCACTTCGAGTAATTTTAAAAAATTGCGATTAGCTATTTTTTAAAATTGTATCGAGAAGCCTCTTTCACACAAAAGTTCTCGATACTTCGTAATGGTTTTCTGTCGCAAACCATTACTCAATCGAACTGACGAATAGAAAACCGAACTTACTGCATAAAAAAATCCCAAAACTCTCGCTTTGGGATTTCTGTTATTTGTCACAAAATTAAAACTTCGTATTTCTAACTTCGTAAATCGTAAATTACTTTACGTCCATCAATTCAACGTCGAAAATTAAAGTGGCGTTTGGTGGAATTGCTCCTCCAGCTCCTGCGGGTCCGTAACCCAAATCAGATGGAATTACAAAACGTGCTTTGTCCCCCACTTTCAACAAGGCAATTCCTTCGTCCCAGCCCTCGATAACTTGACCTTGTCCTAATTTGAATTCAATTGGTTTTTTTCTTGGATAGGAAGAATCAAAAACTTTTCCGTTTTCTAATGAACCTTCATAATGAACAGCTACTGTTTTTCCTTTTTCGGCTTGTTTCCCGTCTCCTTTTTGAATAAATTGGTAACGTAAACCGCTTTCTGTTTTTTCGAAACCAGCGGCCAATTTTTCCATTTTAGCTTCGGTTTCCGCTTTTAAAGCTGCAGCACGTTTCAAACGAGCACCTTTTAAACCAACAAAAGCTTCAATTGCATTCCAGTTTTTAGCTTCATCACCTACTCTAATAATTTCAAGAGTTTCTAATTTATCGCCTTGAGCAATTGCATCAACTACATCTTGACCTTCAATTACGTTTCCAAAAACCGTGTGTTTATCATCAAGCCATGGTGTTGCCACGTGCGTGATAAAAAATTGAGATCCGTTTGAACCTGGACCTGAGTTTGCCATAGACAAAACACCCGGCGCGTCGTGACGCAAATCTTGGTGAAATTCATCATCAAATTTGTATCCTGGATCACCTGTTCCTGTTCCAAGAGGACAACCACCTTGAACCATAAAATTAGGAATCACTCTATGAAAAGTTAAGCCATCATAAAATTTAACCCCTTGAGGTTTTACTTTATTTTCCATATTCCCTTCGGCAAGAGCTACAAAGTTCCCTACTGTTCCTGGAGTTAAATCGTGTGTTAGTTTTACTAAAATCGATCCTTTTGAGGTGTTGAATTTAGCGTATATTCCGTTTTCCATTTTTATTGTTTTTTATTGAAGTGCAAAATTACGAATTAAATAGAGAATTTGGAAATTTGATGATTTGAAAATTCCCATAATACCCTGCTAATATCATTACGATTTACCTTTTATATGGCTTTATCTCCATGGTAAAATTATAAACTTGGGGTAAAACCCTATATTGGTTGAGTACTGAAATAGCCGTACAACCCACTCCACTTGTCGCATAATCGAAGTTAAACGTGGTTCCGTCGAACGGTTGTACTTGATATGGGTATCTGGCCCGGGTCATATTGTCCGTATCAAATGGCTGGGTACTGAAATTAAACAGATCACTTCCTTTAAATTCCAATCCAACACCATCGGTAGTTTCTATGCGCACCCAGCGATTGTCGGTGCGCAAGCCATAATCCTGAGGAACGAGGTATTTCTCTGTCATTTCCTGTACAGAGGAGTTGTAAACGCCAATTTTGGCTCCAGTTTTGCGGTCAGGGTAGTTTTCGAAAGGACCTCTGCCATACCATGCAACCTGCTTCAAATCTTTGTTCATATTCCATTGAACACCTATTCTGGGTAACCATACAGGCATCAGTCCTTGCGGGGTTACGGTATGATTGATAGTAATTTCACCATTGCCATCAATGGTGTAAACGAAGTGATTGTCGAAGGCAGTACCATAATTTATCCCTTCGGCATGATTCATCACATCCACTTTTACTTTATTGTCCTTGGTTTTCGAAACTGATAATTTGTCTAGTTTGTAGGTTAAATGGTCTAGCCCAAGCGAACGCCAGTTGTTTGCCGGACCGTCTCCCATACCCGGATTATGATATGTCAAATGCGATTGCAAAAGAGCCCATTGGTCAAGTTCGTTGGCCAACGGAGCACGCCATACATTCAGTTTTGGCCCTTCATTTACCAGCGATATTCCCTGATATTTCATCGATTTTAACTCCCCCTTCGTTTTGTCAAACACATACTCGAAATCTTTTCCGGTAATGACAATGGCATCAGTGCTTTCGGTAAATAATGCATTGGAAGAGTTTTTTACTTGAATTGCTTCTTCTGCTTTTTTCCATGGCAACTCCAGTTGGCTCCAGGCAACTTCAAATCCTTCGGGAGCCCATGATTGGGCTTTTTTCAAGCTGAAGCTTACAAGAATCCTGTATTCTGTTCCGGCTTCCAGATCAGGTTTCTGATAGGGAATGGTTACGATTTGTTTTTGAAGCGGGTTTACCGACACATTTAATTCCCCTTTTTGAATCACTTTCCCGTTGGCTTGCAGCTGCCATGTTGTTTTCATTTCGCTGAGATTGGTAAAATGATACCGATTCCAAACTTGCACAGTACCCTCTTCGGGGTTTACCAACTCAACATTTGCAGGCTGAGCCGATTTCTTTACCTGCCAAAGCTCGGGTTGTGGTGTCCGGTCAGGCCAGATAAGTCCGTATGTGCGACCGCCAATACCCATACTGAAGGATGTTCCCTTGTCCTGGACTTCATCGAAATCGAGCCAGAGTTGCGCCTCGTCTTTGAGCGATGGCGTTGGGTTTAGCAATTGATCAATCGGTATGGCTTTATTGAAAATAGCCACCCTGTCGAACCGTGCATTGCTTGTTCTGCCAGCATATTCCTGACCTTCGATTTCGGCGTTTCGTCCAATGTTTACCGGGAATGGTTTATTGGTGATGCTTCCCGTGAACGGTTTGCTTCCGGCAAGTTTTCCGTCAACATAAATTGAAAGGGATTTTCCGTCGTAGATTCCGGCAAGATGATGCCAACTGTTTTCCCAGTTTTGCGGAATCGAAACGGATAAAGAAGTCCGGTTATCATCCGTAACATAAAACTCCAGCGAATCCCTGAGATTCTGGCGAAGGCCGAACTGATAGCTTCCTTTGGTAACGAAAGTGCCATCGGTATTCCAGTTTCGTGGAAAGACCCAAAGCGATAAAGTGAGCTGATTTCCGGTGATGTCAAGGGCTGGATCGCGATAAACATCTACCCACTGATCATTTCCGGTTAATTCAACGGCACTGCCAAATTTTCCCGGAACCAGCTTTCCACGGCCTTTTATAGCGGTGTTGATATGGTTTTTGGAAGCATCGGTGAGCAACTGGATTTTCTCTCGTATTCCCGGACTTACCCAATCCCACAATGCTCCCCCAATACAACGAGGATAGTTATAAATAATATCCCAATATTCGTCCAGACCACCCCCTCCGTTGCCTTCCACCGAGATGTATTCATCCATAAATGAAGGGCGTGGATCCTGGCTTTCGGGAACTTGGGCGATGCGTGTTTTCAGTTCGTATGGTGTTGGGTAGCGTGGGCCGATGATATCTTCGCAGGGAACTTCATTTTTCCAGCCCACATCATCGGTGTTGCCGCCATACATAAAAATACGGGAAGGATCGAGTCGTTTGCCTTCTTTAATTACTTCACAGATATTGTTTCCGGTGCCACTTTCGTTGCCGGCACTCCAGAAAATAATGGAAGGATGGTTCCTGTCGCGGAGTACCATTCCACGAACGCGATCCACATAGGCATCTCGCCATTCGGGACGTTCCGATATATATTCGGTAGCATGTGATTCGTCACCGGTTTCATCAACAATAAAGATTCCCATTTCGTCAGCAAGGTCCAGGTAATCGATGGTTGGAGGGTAATGCGAAGTACGAACGCAGTTGATGTTGAATTGCTTCATTAAGGTGAAATCCTTTCTGATGGTTTCCACATCCATTGTATGGCCCAAATCGGGATGCTGCATGTGACTGTTGGTTCCGTTCAGTTTTATCGGAACACCGTTTACATATAAAGCCTGATGTTTTACTTCCACCTTTTTAAAACCAATTCGACTAGAGAGTACCTCTTCTGTTTTTCCTTCTAAATTTAAAAGCTCGAGTGTTAAATAGTACAGATTAGGCTTTTCGCTTGACCATTTATCAGGGTTGGAAACGGACGCCGAGAGGTTTACTGTTTGGGTTTGTTTTCCGTCCACCGAAACCTGGTTTGAAACCATTTTTTGAACCACGGCTTTGTGATTTTTATCGAATAGGGTAGCCCGAACTGAATACCCCGATTGACTTATCTCTAAATAGTTGGAGATATCGGCAGCAATCGAAAGAGTAGCATCGCGGTAGTCTTTATCGAGATCGGTGGTGACATAAAAGTCGCGCAAATGTACCTTTGGAGTTGCCAGTAAATACACATCGCGAAAAATGCCAGATAAACGCCACATATCCTGATCTTCAAGATAAGTGCCTGCAGAATATTTGTACACATTTACGGCAATCAGATTCTTGCCGGGTTTCAGATATTTTGTAATGTTATATTCAGCAGGTTCGTTGGCACCTTCGTTAAAACCTACTTCTTTGCCATTAACCCAAACAAACGATGCTGAAGTAGCGGCTTCCAGACGCAGAAACACCTCTTTGTCCTTCCAGTTTGAAGGAACTGTTACCGTTTTGCGATACGATCCAACCGGATTGTAATCGTGCGGAATGAAAGGCGGGTTCGCATGAAAGGGTTGCGATACATTACGGAACACGGGGTCGCCATAGCCTTGCATCTCCCAATTGCTGGGCACATTGAGATTGTCCCATTTGGTATCGTTGAATTTTTCAGTATAGAAATCCTTGGGCGACACATCCGGGTTTTCTGACCATTTGAATTTCCATTGGCCGTTCAGGGAGAGAAACCCTCTGGATTTGTCCTTGTTGTTTTCCAAGGCTTCTTGAACCGTGGCAAAAGGAATGAGAGGAACACGGCCTGCTTCCTGGTTTAGGGAGAATTTACCGGGGTCTTCAATAAATTTATAAACGTTTTCGAGAAAGCCCCGCTGTTGGGCGTAAGCACAATGCAGGCTGAAGATACAGCATAAAATGCCAACAATAAGTTTGTTTTTCATCATTTGATTAGTTGATTAGTTGATTAGGGTTGTTTGCCAAATGTGGAGAATAGTTTTAACATCAGTTTGTCCAAAAAACCCAAAATAGTATTAAATGCACTTAATTTCAAGTAAATATATACGATTTAACCGATATGAAAAAACACTTTGTTTGGAAAAAGTAGTATTTCAACTCTTGGAATCGAATTGCTATAAAAAGAGTTTAAAAAAGCCTTTAGAAACAAAAAATAATGCGGCAGTGTTTTTGGTCACTGTTTTATAAGATTATTGTCCATCAAATTAAAAATCCGATGCAAGTTAAAGTTGAATACTACGAAGATCAATCCGACTTATGGGCATATTTGATGGCTCTTTATTAAAGTGCAAAATCACGAATTAAATAGTAACTCCCGATGCAAATAAATGAAGACTCTATTTAAATTTTCACCCCTTTGTTCCGCAAATACTAAACAAACAATTTCAATATGTTTTATTAAGCATAAAATCTTCACGAATTGGGCTAAAAACATCCGTCAACAAACCACTTTCCAGGCAAACGACACCGTGTAGCACGTGAGGTGGAATATAAAAACAATCGCCTCCCTTCATAATTTTTATTTCTTTGTCAATAGTAACTTCAAACGCGCCACTTCCTACATAAGTTACTTGCGAATGGTAATGTTCGTGTATGCTGCCAATTGCCCCTTTCTCAAAATAAACGTTTACTAACATTATTTTGTCATCATACCCCATTATTTTGCGCTTGATGCCTTCACCAACAATTTCCCAATCAATTTCTTCTCCTTTTATAAATTCTTTGCTTGCTCCAAAACTTTGCATTCTATTTTGATTTTATGGGGGTTATTATTATTTAAAACTCGCCGTTCCTCGAAGTCATCTTGATATGATGCACAAAGTCTCCCAGCTCATGTCTTTGTAAAAGTAATCATTTAATAAACAAACAAAAATGTAAATTAATCCCACTAAATCCTAGCCCAGATTGAAACGGCATCCTTTCCTTGCTTTCTTTAAGCAAGGAAAGATATAGTGAATAGCTGGAAATAGCTCCTAAAAAAAATGACATCCTTTAGAGATGCCATTTTAATAAATTGATTTGAAAAAATATTATTTTTCTAAAAGTCCTGCGTTTTTTAAATAAGGTTCGATTTCCATTTTATGACCTACTAGGTTTTCGAAGGCTTTGTTTAAATCGACGCTATTGCCCACGGATAGGATTTCTTTTCGGAATTTATCGCAATTTTGACGCGTTAATCCACCGTTTTTCATCATCCAGTCAAACACGTTGTAATCTAAAGTTTTAGACCAAGTGTAGGCGTAATAGCCTGCAGAATAGCCTCCGCCCCATACGTGTGCGAAATAAGGCGTATGGTATCTTGGCGGTACTTCATTGACTAATAAACCATACTTTTCTAGAGCTTCTTTTTCGAATTGTAAAGTGGGTTTAAAATCGGATTCCTTTTCTACAGTATGCCAAGCCATATCAAGAGTTGCTGCGGCCAAAAGTTCAGTTACATCGTATCCTTTATTGAATGTTTCGGCTTTTTTAAATTTGTCTACTAAGGCCTGAGGAATAGGTTGTTTGGTTTGATAATGCACGGCATAATTTTTCAGAATAGCGGGATCTAATGCGGCGTGTTCGTTGATTTGAGATGGAAACTCTACATAATCTCTAGGAACGGATGTTCCAGAAATTGAGGTGTATTTTTGATTGGCAAATAAACCATGTAGCGTGTGTCCAAATTCGTGAAACATGGTAATTACGTCGTCTGAACTTACTAAAGACGGGTTTCCGTTTGCTGGTTTAGAGAAATTAAAAACATTGACAATTACTGGTTTTTGCTTTAAGAAATGGGATTGCTCTACAAAATTACTCATCCAAGCTCCTCCATTTTTATTGTCGCGTGCGTAGAAATCTAAATAATAAATGGCTATCGATTTGCCATCAAAATCGAATACTTCATAGACTTTTACATCTGGGTTGTACACCGGTAGATCCGTGCGTGGCTTGAAAGTGATGCCATACATTTGTTCGGCTGCATAGAAAACTCCCTTTTCAAGAACGCTTGTTACTTCAAAATATGGTTTTAATTCGCTTTGATCTAAATCGTATTTTTGTTTACGTACTTGCTCAGAATAAAAGTTCCAATCCCAAGGTTCTAATTTGAAACCTCCGTTTTGAGCATCGATTAAATCTTGAATTTCCTTGGCTTCAATTTTGGCTTTTGCAACAGCTGGAGTTGCAATTTTGGCTAATAAATCCATTGCAAGAATAGGCGATTTTGCCATTTGGTCTTGCAATTTCAATTCGGCAAAATTTTTCTTGCCCATCAATTGTGCTTTTTGCAAACGCAATCGGGCTGTTTTTTCAAGAATTTCGCGAGTATCTCCTTCGTCCCCTTTTTCGGCTCTATACCAAGAAGCTTTGTATATTTTTTCTCGGCTTGCTCTATTTTTTAAATCTTGTAATACGGGTTGTTGTGTGGTGTTTATTATATTGATTAAATACTTTCCGTCTTGTCCAGCTTCGGTTGCGCTTTTTTTGGCAGCAGCAATGTCGGCGGCACTTAGCCCATCTAAATCGGATAAATTATCAAATAGAACGGCTCCATTTTTTCGAGCTAGCAAGAGTTTATTGGTATATGATGTACTTAATACGGCTAGTTCCCCGTTAATTTTTTTCATTTTATCTTTATCAGCAACCGATAAATTAGCTCCTGCTAATTCAAATTTTTGCAAATAATATTCGGTTAACGCTTTGTCATCTCCTTTTAAAGTTTTTAATTCCAAAGCTTTAAAACGATTATACAACTTACTGTTTAGGTACATCTTGTCCTCGTGAGCAGCAAATATTGGAGCATATTCTTTTTCGATAGCCTGCAAAGTAGGGTTGGTATTCGAACCTGTTAGATTTTCGAAAATCATTCTGGCTCTTTTAAAATCTTCTCCAGAGATTTCGATTGCCAAAACAGTGTTCTCGAATGTTGGTTTTACAGCGTTATTTGCAATTTTGTCAATTTCTTGATCATGAACTTTAATACCATATTCGAAGGCTGGTTTAAAGTCTGAATCTTTTATTAAATTAAATTGTGGCGCTTGATACTGCAATTTACTTTTTTGCAAAAGTGGATTTGTCATTTTAACGGTATTGTTTTGTGCAGAAAGTGTTTGAACTTGCAATGAAGCAAACAAAAAAACGGAACTTGCCACAATTATCTTTGAAAAAATTTTCATAATGATTTTGTTTTTTTAGGGCATAAAAGTAATGGAAAAAAAAGGAATCCGAAAACGATGTAGCAACTAAATTATAAAAATCATTTTCATTAAAACACCAATGCAAAACAAGGGTTGGAATAAAATACTGATATTCTTCGGATTAGACCTGACAGGTTTTAAAAACCTGTTAGGTCTCTACATTGAAAACCAACGAAGTTATAGATTCAACCCTTGATTCGCATTACCAATTATGCATTATTGAAAAATTAGAAATAGCTTCTATAGAATTCATTCTTTGGCTATTGCACAAATAACTTTGTACCTTTGTAACCTAGAAAATAAAATATGCGCATTGATATTATTACCGTTCTCCCAGAATTGCTGCGAAGTCCGTTTGAGGCTTCGATGATGAAACGTGCCATCGACAAAGGAATTGTCGAAGTTCACATTCATAATTTACGGGATTACACAACCAACAAGCAGAAGAGCGTCGATGATTATCCTTTTGGCGGCGGAGCTGGAATGGTGATGACCGTACAACCCATTGATGCCTGCATCACGCATTTGAAAAGCGAAAGAACCTACGACGAAATCATTTATATGTCGCCTGACGGAGAAACCCTGAACCAGAAAATGGCGAACACAATGTCGATGTATGAAAACATCATCATTCTTTGCGGTCACTACAAAGGCGTCGATCAGCGGGTTCGCGACCATTTTATCACCAGGGAAATTTCGATTGGTGATTATGTTTTGAGTGGTGGAGAATTGGGAGCTTTGGTTTTATGCGATACTTTAATTCGGTTAATTCCCGGAGTTTTAAGCGACGAAACCTCGGCATTGACGGATAGTTTTCAGGATAATTTATTGTCGGGGCCAATATATACAAGGCCTGCCGATTACAAAGGCTGGAAAGTTCCCGAAGTTTTAACCAGCGGAAATTTTGCCAAAATCGACAAATGGCGCGAAGACATGGCGTATGAACATACCAAAAATCGACGACCGGATTTGTTAGAAGATTAATTAATATATTAAAGTGAAGTTTTTTTACAAAGTAAAGTGAAGTTTTTCACCAAGGAATGTGATTTTTTTCACATTCTTTCGACTTTCGACTTGTGACTTTCGATTTTTTTTGTAAATTTGCGCCCACATTAGACCAACCTCTGGCGAAATCCGTGAATGTTGCTCTTTTTAAAACCATAATAAAAAATAAAATGGCAGATTTAATGAAATTCGTTCAAGACGAATTCGTAACAAGAAAAGATTTCCCTGTATTCGGAGCTGGTGATACTATCACGGTTTTCTATGAAATTAAAGAGGGTGAAAAAACAAGAACACAGTTTTTTAAAGGTGTTGTAATTCAAAGAAGAGGTTCTGGAAACACAGAAACTTTTACCATTCGTAAAATGTCAGGTGCAATTGGTGTAGAGCGTATCTTCCCAGTAAACTTACCAGCTTTACAAAAAATTGAAATCAACAAAAAAGGTCACGTTCGTAGAGCTAGAATTTTCTACTTTAGAGAACTTACCGGTAAAAAAGCCAAGATTAGAGACAAAAGAAGATAGTCAACTATCTTTTTATTATAAAACTCCCGAAATTTTCGGGAGTTTTTTTTGGAACAATAGGTCCGCTTTTTAAATAAAACCCCTATTTGATTTTCGCTGAAGGCCTTATATTTTCATTTCGATAAAAAAAAGACACAATTTTAAACAATTCGCTATTAGAAAATTAAATAATCCTAATTTCATAATTTTTTAAACTAAACCAAACATAATTAGTGTGTATTCCCATTTACGAAAACGTTTTTGTTACATTTGTAAACCAAATAAATATTAAAAATAATTTTTATTAAAATGTCAACTAAATCCAAAATTTTTTACACGCTCACAGATGAAGCGCCTTTATTAGCCACTTATTCATTTTTACCAATTGTTCAAGCTTTTACGGCAACTTCCGATATTGAAATTGAACCTCGAGATATTTCTCTTGCCGGAAGAATTTTAGCCAACTTCCCGGAGTTTTTGAAGGAAGACCAGAAGGCAGAAGATGCCCTATTGGAACTTGGAAAATTAGCAACCACTCCAGAAGCAAATATTGTAAAATTACCAAATGTTTCTGCATCGGTGCCACAATTAAAAACGGCTATCGCAGAATTACAATCTCACGGTTACGCATTACCCAATTTTCCTGAAGAACCAAAAAATGACGAAGAAGCAGCAATCAAAGCCAAATATTCTAAAATTTTAGGCTCTGCAGTAAATCCAGTTTTACGTGAAGGAAACTCTGATCGTAGAGCACCAAAAGCCGTTAAAAACTTCGCGAAAGCAAACCCACATTCAATGGGCGCTTGGTCATCTGACTCAAAAACACAAGTAGCTTCTATGGAAAGTGGTGATTTTTACGGAAGTGAAAAATCAATCACCGTTGCCGATGCCACAGACGTGAAAATCGAATTTGTGGGCAAAGATGGATCAACTACTGTCTTGAAAGCGAGCACTCCTCTAAAAGCAGGCGAAATTATTGACAGTTCAGTAATAAACCTTAATGCTTTAAAGAGTTTTGTTGCCAAAACAATCAAAGAAGCCAAGGAACAAAATGTTTTACTTTCGGTTCACCTGAAAGCTACAATGATGAAAGTATCGGATCCAATTATTTTTGGTGCCATTGTGGAAGTTTATTTCGCAGCTGTTTTCGAAAAATACGCCGCCTTATTCAATGAATTGAGCGTTGATACCCGAAACGGTTTAGGAGATGTATATGCTAAAATTGCAGGACATCCAATGGAAGCCGAAGTGAAAGCCGCAATAGACCAAGCTATCGAAAACGGACCAGCATTGGCAATGGTAAATTCAGAAAAAGGAATTACCAATCTCCAAGTTCCTTCGGACGTAATTGTGGATGCTTCTATGCCGGCCATGATTCGTACTTCGGGACAAATGTATAACAAGGAAGGAAAGCTACAAGATACCATTGCAATTATCCCGGACAGATGTTATGCCGGAATTTATTCTGCTACCATAGATTTTTGTAAAAAACATGGTGCTTTTGACCCAACTACTATGGGAAGTGTGCCAAACGTAGGTTTGATGGCGCAAAAAGCGGAAGAGTATGGTTCCCATGACAAAACTTTCCAAGTGAATGCAGACGGAATTGTTCGGGTTGTTGACACTAATGGCAACGTTGTAATGGAACAAGCTGTTGAGGCAAAAGATATTTTCAGAATGTGTCAGGCAAAAGATGCCCCGATACAAGACTGGGTAAAATTAGCCGTAAACAGAGCTCGTTTATCAAATACTCCTGCCGTATTTTGGTTGGACGAAAACAGGGCACATGATCGAGAAATAACTGAAAAAGTAAAAAAATATTTAAAAGATCACGACACAACCGGTTTGGATATTCAAATCCTTAATCCTATTGAAGCCACTAATTTCACATTAGAAAGAATAATCAAAGGATTAGACACCATTTCTGTAACAGGAAACGTACTACGTGATTATTTAACTGACTTATTCCCTATTTTGGAAGTAGGAACTTCAGCTAAAATGTTATCTATTGTTCCTTTGATGAATGGCGGAGGATTGTTCGAAACAGGAGCAGGTGGATCTGCCCCAAAACATGTAGAACAATTTCTACAAGAAGGCTATTTGCGTTGGGATTCATTAGGTGAATTTCTTGCTTTAGGAGCTTCATTAGAACATTTAGGACAAACTTTAAACAATTCAAAAGCGATTGTTTTAGCGGAAGCACTTGATGTAGCAACTGAAAAATTCTTGGAAAACAATAGATCTCCAGCACGCAAAGTGGGTCAAATTGACAATCGTGGCTCTCACTTTTATTTAGCTATGTATTGGGCTGAAGCACTTTCAAAACAAGATAAAAACGCTGAATTAAAAGCTATATTTACTCCTATTGCAACTGCGTTTATTGAGAATGAAGCTAAAATCAACGCTGAATTAATTGGAGCGCAAGGAAAACCACAAAATATTGGCGGTTATTACCAACCGAATCCGGAATTAGCCAGCAAAGCAATGCGACCAAGCGAAACATTCAATGCTATATTGGCAAAAATCGCATAATCATTTTTTTTTAAATTAATTACCACTATTAAAAAGACGACTGGAAACAATCGTCTTTTTTTTATATTTACGACACTTTAATACTTGATAACTCACAATTTAGATTTAAATTAGCGGAATTTGCATCTCCAACATTTCATCAATGATTTCAAAGAAAATTGTTCCCTTATTTTTTGCTTTATTATCTAGTCTACACTCTTTTTCCCAAGAAAAATTTACGCTAAGTGGAACTGTTACTGATGCTAATAGCAACGAAACCCTGATAGGCGTAAACGTCACAATTCCCGAATTAAAAACAGGCGTTCCCACAAATGAATATGGGTTTTATTCCCTTACTCTTCCAAAAGGGATTTATAAAGTCCGCACAACCTCTTTGGGCTATCAAAACATTGAAGAAACGATAAACTTGAACCAAAACACAAAAAATAATTTTAAACTTATTAGCAATGAAACCGTTTTACAAGAGGTTGTGATTCTTGATAATAAAAACGCCGCCGTGATCCGAAAACCAGAAATGAGTGTAAATAAACTCTCTATTTCGACTATCAAAAAAATGCCGGTTGTTCTGGGTGAAGTTGATGTTTTTAAATCTATTTTGTTACTTCCGGGTGTTACCAATGCTGGAGAAGGCGCTTCAGGTTTTAATGTTCGTGGCGGAAGTGCCGACCAGAATTTAATTTTGCTGGACGAAGCTACTATCTTTAATTCTTCCCACGTTTTTGGATTATTCTCCGTTTTTAATCCCGATGCCATCAAAGATTTAAAATTATATAAAGGCGGAATTCCAGCGCGGCTTGGAGGCAGAGCCTCCTCTGTGTTAGATGTCTACCAAAAAGACGGCAGCAGCAAAGAATTTCACGTCAATGGCGGAATTGGATTAATCTCCAGCAGGATTTTGGCCGAAGGACCAATAGTCAAAGACAAAAGTTCATTCCTCATAGCCGCCAGACGTTCGTATGCTGATTTGTTCCTGAAATTATCGGAAAAACAGAAAAACAATGCCGCCTATTTTTATGATTTGAACACCAAATTAAGTTATAAACTCAACCCGAACAACAATCTGTATTTGTCGGGATATTTTGGTCAAGACGTTTTTTCTTTGAACAAAAGCTTCACTAACACCTATGGAAATTCTACCTTAAACCTGAGATGGAATCATTTGTTTTCCGGTAAATTGTTTTCGAACCTGTCACTCATTTACAGTGATTATTATTATGGATTGGACTTGGATTTTGTTGGTTTCAAATGGGATTCAGGCATCAAGAATTACAATATTAAATACGATTTCAAGAACTACATTTCCAATACATTTAAATTAAATTACGGAATAAATGTTATTTATTATGACTTTAATCCAGGAGTAATTCAACCATCGAATGCAAATTCCGGGATCAATTATCAGCAATTGGATAAAAAATATGCATTTGAACCTGCTTTATATATCAATGCAGAGCAAGATATTTCTAAAAAAATAACACTTTCTTATGGGCTTCGGTACAGTATTTTTTATCGTTTAGGAGAATCTACAGTAAATATTTATGCCGATAATAATCCCGTGACTTTCAATTCAGCAATGCAAATTTATGAAAAAGCAACTCCCATAGGAACAAAATTTTGTGGCAAAAATCAAGTAATTCAAAACTATAATAATCTGGAACCACGATTTTCAATTGGCTATCAACTCAATGATAATCAATCCCTAAAAGCAAGTTATAATCGAATGGTTCAATATTTACAACTGATTTCGAACACCTCATCCCCTACACCATTGGATGTTTGGACACCAAGCGATAATTTTATCAAACCACAAATTGCCGATCAAGTGGCTTTGGGTTACTTTAGGAATTTCAAGGAAAATAGGTATTCACTTGAAGTGGAAACCTATTATAAAAAAGTGCAAAATCGATTGAATTATATTGACGGAGCTAATTTGGTTGCCAATAACGCCATTGAGCAAGTCATTTTAAACGGCCAATTGCGTTCCTATGGACTTGAATTTATGTTTCGGAAAAATGAAGGAAAATTGAATGGTTGGATTTCTTATACCCTTTCAAAATCCGAACAGCAAACTCCTGGAAGAACGTCTGGTGAAGCTGGAATCAATAATGGAAATTGGTACAATTCCGTTTATGACAAAACGCATAATGTTGCCGTCACCGGTTCTTATAATTTGAACAAGAAATGGTCTTTTGGATCCAATTTTATCTTTCAAACGGGTCAACCCGTAACTTATCCAAATGGACAATACGAATATTTGGGAATAGCCATCCCAAGTTATGGATTGAGAAATAAAAACCGACTTCCTTCCTACAATCATTTAGACGTTTCGGCAACTTTGACACCGCATAAAAATGACAAAAGAAGTTGGAAAAGCGAATGGGTTTTCAGCATTTACAATCTCTATAATCGAAAAAATGCTGCTTCCATCAATTTCAGGGAAAATTATGATACTGGAAATAATGAGGCCATAAGAACTTCTATTTTTGGGATAGTTCCGGCGGTGAGTTATAATTTTAAATTTTAAACAAATGAAAAAAACAACTCTATTTTTCGTGGTTTTAATTGCAATTTTACTCAACAGTTGTGAAGATGTTGTCAAAGTGGATTTGAATACTGCTCCGCCCAAACTAGTTATAGAAGCATCAATAAACTGGTTAAAAGGAACTCCTGGCAATAATCAAATAATAAGATTATCTACAACTACTGATTATTACAGCAATGTAATTCCAAAAGTTTCGGGAGCAACTGTATTTATAACCAATAGCTCTAATGCTGTTTTTAATTTTGTTGAAAAGCCTGATTCTGGCGAATATATTTGTAGTGATTTTATTCCCATAATTAATGAAACTTATATTTTAACCGTTATTAGCAATAATCAAACCTATACTGCAACCGAAATCTTAAAATCAGTGGCGCCTATTACAAAAATCGTTCAAAATAATCAAGGTGGATTTACTGGGAATAGCATTGAAATCAAGTCTTTTTTCAATGACCCAGCTAATGAAGATAATTATTATTTATATCGGTATATTTATTCGAGCCAATTAAAGTCTAATTATTATGTAGATGAAGACACCTTTTTTCAAGGCAATGAATTCTTTAGTATTTCACAAAATGAGGATCTAAAAGCTGGCGATAAAATACAAATAAGCCATTTCGGAATTTCTAAAGAGTATTACAACTATATGGGTGTTTTAATAAGCATCGCAGGAAATAAAAATGGCAGCCCCTTTCAATCTCCTCCTGCAACAGTAAGGGGTAACATTGTAAACACAACAAATTTCGATAATTATCCCTTGGGCTATTTTTCGATAAGTAAGGTTGACACCCAAAATTATGTGATACAATAAGAAGCTATTTCCAGCTCTTCATTACAAAAAAACAGTGTTAAAAACAGTTTTGCAAAGCTTTCAAGGAACTTCCGTTGGTCGTTCTTAAAACCTGACAAAACTAAAGTTTTTAACACTGTTTTGTTTTTCATTGCTACCTGGGCTAAAAAATCTGGAATTACAAATTACGAATTATGAATCACTATCTTTGCACTCGTAATTTTCAATTCGTAATTCATAATTAACTATGTCCTCATACCACATCATTCGCGACGACCAAGAACCAGCATTAATCATTGCCAATGGCGCTTCCTGTAACATAGAATTATTGGGACAATTGCTCGAATGGTCTCCTTTAGTGATCGTCCTTGACTCTGCAATGGAACGGGTTTTGGAATTGGGCATAAAAGTCGATGTATTGCTTGGCGATTTCGACCGAGGTTTTGATCCGGAATATTATAGGGAAAAACAATTCCCTTTAGAAATCGTCCACACGCCAGACCAAAACAAAACCGATTTGGAAAAAGCATTCGATTATTTAATAGAAAGAAAAATTCCGGCAGCAAACGTGGTTTGGGCAACTGGAAAACGTGCCGATCATACCATTACGAACATAACAAATATCACTCGATACAGGGATTTATTGAAGATTGTTGTTTTGGATGACCATTCGAAAATATTTTTGTTGCCAAAAAAATTCGAGAAATGGTACCCTGCAAATACGCCTATTTCCTTGATTCCCATTGGACACGTAACAGGAATTCATTCCAATAATTTGTTTTATCCTTTAGAAAACGACACTTTAACCATTGGTTACAGAACCGGAAGTAGTAATTATGTGAGAGAAGATGGATTGGTAGTTATAGAACACGATGGCGGTGATTTATTGTTAATGGAATGTTGGGATTGATTATTAAAAACTAAATCTACTGCACTTAATATCTTATTTTAACAAAAATGGATTCCCTATCTTTGCATCGAAATGGAAAAAATAAAACCCAAAACGATTACCGAAAAAACCAATTTACATCCCAGAAATCTACATCGATTGGGTTATAATTTTGAGCAATTAATTGTAAATTATCCTGAACTCCAGCACTTTGTTGCCACCAACGAACACAACATTGACTCGAGTCCCGCTAGTTTGCGGGACGAACAGGCGAAGCAAACCGTTGATTTCAGTAATCCCGAAGCGGTAAAAGCTCTGAATAAAGCCTTATTAATCACCTATTACGACATCCAGAATTGGGACATTCCAGAAAACTATCTTTGTCCGCCCATTCCCGGTCGAGTTGATTATATCCACTATGTCGCAGATTTATTGGCTTCAAACAACAATGGAATTATTCCGGAAGGTGAAAACGTCCAAGTTTTAGATATTGGCATCGGAGCCAATTGCATTTATCCAATACTGGGGAATTCCATTTATGGCTGGTCTTTTGTAGGCACAGAAATTGATGAAAAGGCCATTCAAAATTGCAAAAAAATCATTGAAGCCAATCCTCGATTAATTGACGCGATAAGTTTACAACTACAAACTGAATCGCGTTTTATATTCAAAAACATAATTACATCTGAGGATAAATTTGCTCTCACGATATGCAATCCCCCATTCCATTCATCCGAAGCGGAAGCAACAAAAAGCACGATCAGAAAAATCAATAATTTACAAAATACAAAAACGACAACCCGAGGCAGAGCCGAACAGAGCGAAGCTAAACCAATTTTGAATTTTGGTGGACAAAATGCCGAATTATGGTGTGATGGAGGAGAATTGGGCTTCATAACAGAAATGATTTACGAAAGTGCCAAATACCCGATGCAATGCCTTTGGTTTACCACTTTGGTTTCCAAAAAAGAGAATCTTTCCAGTTTATATAAAACTTTAAACAAAGTAAATGTTGTCGAAGTAAAAACCATTGATATGGCTCAAGGCCAAAAAACCAGCCGCATCTTGGCTTGGACTTTTTTGAGTGAAGCCCAACAGAAAAATTGGAAGTTTGAGTAAAATAAATAGAATCCCTTTTTTTTGTAACTTCGTAAAAATATTTAATTATGAATATTGCCGAATTAAAACAACGTTTGAAATCTAAAATTGACATTATTAATGATGATGCTTTTTTGAAAGCTCTTACCGTACTGGTTGAATCAAAAACGGAACATATAATTATGCTTTCAGAGGAACAAAAATTGGCAATAAAAAACTCTCAGAAAGAATATTTGGAAGGAAATTATTTTGACAATGATTCCGTAAATAAAGAGATGGAAAAATGGTTGCGAGAAGAATAGTTTGGACAGGGAAATTTTAAGTTTTTCTAAACTTTTTTTTCTTAAATTCCTCTGTATCTTTGCATTTCCCAATCTTTATTAAATGAAATTCCAAGTTGTATCCGATTATCAGCCAAAAGGCGACCAACCACAAGCCATTGAAAAACTAACCCAAGGTATTGAGGCAGGCGAAAAATTCCAAACTTTACTTGGTGTTACCGGTTCAGGAAAGACTTTTACGGTGGCCAATGTCATTCAGGAAGTGCAACGTCCCACTTTGATTTTGGCACATAACAAAACCTTGGCGGCGCAATTGTACTCGGAATTCAAGCAGTTTTTCCCGAATAATGCCGTGGAATATTTCGTTTCTTACTACGATTATTACCAGCCCGAAGCATTTATGCCCGTTACCGGCGTTTTCATCGAAAAGGATTTATCCATTAACGAAGAACTGGAAAAAATGCGTTTGAGCACTACCTCTTCCCTACTTTCGGGACGAAGAGACATCATAGTCGTAGCTTCGGTTTCCTGCATTTACGGTATTGGAAATCCCGTGGAATTCCAGAAGAATGTCATTACCATCGAGAAAAACCAAATTATTTCCCGCACCAAATTATTACACAGTTTAGTTCAAAGTTTATATTCCAGAACCGAAGCTGATTTCAATCCGGGAAACTTCAGAATCAAAGGCGACACGCTCGAAGTTTATCCGAGTTATGCCGATGATGCCTTCCGAATTCATTTTTTTGGCGATGAAATCGAAGAAATTGAAGCTTTTGACGTCAAGACTTCACGAGTGATTGAAAGACACGAAAAACTTACCATTTATCCAGCGAATATGTTTGTGACTTCGCCCGATGTTTTGCAAAATGCAATTTGGGAAATCCAACAGGATTTGGTCAAACAAGTCGATTATTTCAAGGAAACTGGCAAACATCTCGAGGCCAAAAGATTAGAAGAAAGAACCAATTTCGATTTAGAAATGATTCGCGAACTGGGTTATTGCTCCGGAATTGAAAACTATTCCCGTTATCTCGACGGAAGACAAGCCGGCACAAGACCCTTTTGTTTATTGGATTATTTTCCAAAAGATTTCTTGATGGTCGTTGACGAAAGTCACGTCACGCTTTCGCAAGTTCACGCGATGTATGGCGGCGACAGAAGCAGGAAAGAAAACTTGGTGGAATATGGTTTCCGACTTCCTGCCGCGATGGACAATCGCCCGTTGAAGTTTGAGGAATTCGAAGCGATGCAAAACCAGGTCATTTATGTTTCGGCGACACCTGCCGATTATGAATTACAAAAAACCGACGGTGTTTATATCGAACAGGTAATTCGACCAACTGGATTGTTGGATCCAATTATTGAAATTCGTCCAAGCCTGAATCAAATTGATGATTTGATAGAAGAAATTCAATCGCGAGCCGAAATTGACGAACGCGTTTTGGTTACCACGTTGACCAAAAGAATGGCGGAAGAATTGGCCAAATACTTGACGAAAGTTTCCATCCGTTGCCGCTATATTCATTCGGATGTGGATACTTTGGAACGCATCGAGATTATGCAAGATTTGCGAAAAGGAATTTTTGATGTTCTGATTGGCGTGAATTTATTGCGTGAAGGATTGGATTTACCCGAAGTTTCTTTGGTTGCCATTCTAGATGCCGACAAAGAAGGATTTCTGCGAAGCCATCGTTCGCTTACCCAAACCATTGGCCGTGCAGCGCGAAACCTCAACGGAATGGCAATTATGTATGCCGACAAGATTACGGCTAGTATGCAAAAAACTATTGACGAAACCAATTACCGTAGAACGAAACAAATTAATTTCAACATTGAAAACAATCAAGTTCCCCAAGCTTTAAATAAGAAAATAGAAAGTGCCTTTACCAAAAATCCTTTGGTAGATTATGAATTAGGATACAATGCTTCTATTGCTGCAGAACCCAAAACGGAATATCTTTCGAAACCCGAAATCGAAAAACGCATTCGTGAAAAACGAAAATCTATGGAGAAAGCGGCAAAAGATTTGGATTTTATGCAAGCCGCAAAACTGCGTGACGACATCAAAGCCTTGCAGGTGCAGCTATAAAAACATTGCTTCGGCAGTTCGTCCCTATAAATATCGGGACTCTCGTCTTATAAAAATTTAAAGGAGGTGTTAAAAGTCCTTTTGATGATTTGTAAAGCTTTTTTTATATATTAGCTAAACAAATAACAGTACCTTTTATGACTGGTATATACTAGTTAGCGGTCAGTTTAAAAAAACAATAAAAACTTGAAAAACAGAAGATTAATAATAACGACAATTGTTTTCTTTATCTTAATTAATACATCGTACTATTGGAAAGTTGAACTTGAAATTTTCGCAATAATTGCGTTTCTAATATTACTATTACCCGTTGGGTGTAATTAAATTATTTGTGTTTTAATATTATTTATTGGTCTATCAAAGATGAATTTATTAATAAATTGAACCAAAGTTAATGCTGTTATTTTAGCTAAAATTCTTGTTTTAAAACCTTGAAAAGATTTAGCATAATTTCGCCTAATCATAAATTGGTCACACAATTGAGAGAATAATGTTTCTATTCTTTTCCTTGATTTTCTAAAAATATAGGGTTGTTTTTTATACCCAATTTGATTGATCCTCATAGGAGTTTCCAATTTTATATTTGCTGTTTCAAACAAATCTAATTGTAAGGTTGAAGATAAATAACCTCTATCTCCAAGCAACACACAATCAGACATTTAATATTTTAAATCTTTTAATAAATGTACATCGTGGACACTCGCTTTTGTAATATCTATTGATTGAAAAACTCCAGAAATAGTACAAACCCCGTGAAGTTTGTAACCATAAAACCAAGTGTTTTGTGATGCACAAAAACCTTTATCTGGAGCAGTTTGAAAATCATTTTTGCAAATTTTAATTCTATTATGACGAGCCATTTTACAAATCTCAAGCGGCATACTATCAATGACAAAATAGTTCTCAAATTCTGTGAATTTCGAATATAAATGTTGTCTGATTTGCTCAGCAAAATAGAATGATTTTTTTCTTCGTTTATTATACTGACTTCGCTCAATTAGATTAGTAATTTGTCCATTTTGCAACTGATTGAAAAATGAATTTTCGCTATCAATAGACATATATTCAGAGGTTAAACTTAATGCAACTATCTCTAAATCAGACATTTTTAATCTTCTTCCAGCTCGGGTTTCTGTATTTAAAACAATATTCAAAGAACTTATAACTTCTAAAATTTTAAAATAATTTTTTACTATATTTGACATAAATATTGGTTGTTTAGCGACTTCAAGATACTGAATTTCAGTATCTTGACCAATATTTATAACACTTTCTTTAAACTAAATAATTGCACCCAACGGGTTACTAATTATCTTTATTGGACTTGGAGTAGCATTATTGCAACAACTATTTTATGCATTTAAAGAAAGATTCAAAGACAAACAGAGATTGATTTCAATTGGCTTAATATTGATAGTTTTATGCTTGACAATTTACAGACCGTTTGGGCTTATTAACTATGAAAAATTTGAAGGAAATGACATTTTAATTGCGGAAAGAGAGGGTATTGCGAACTGTATGACTTATATTAAATTAAAGGAAAATAATAATTTTACAAATCGTGAATTTTGTTTCGGTGAGACGGAAATCAAAGGTGAATACAAAATAAAAAACGATACAATTTATTTTGATAATGTAAAATTTGGCAGAAGTGAAAATCATTTTTTTAAATTTGCGCTTATTAGACCTTCAAAATTTTACAAAGACAATAAACATTTTGATTTGGTTTTGTTTAAAAACATAAAAGATACAATGGGTTACGACCTTAGGATAACAAAAAATGAATTAGAAAAACTAACCCAAAAAAAGCCGAACCGCTAAACCTCGCTAGTGCAAGCGTCTCGTTCGCACCTAAAAAAAATATAACCCACAAAAAAAGCCCCAATCGGGCTTTTCATATTTTATTCCTCTTCATCAACCAAATGTGATTTCGAATAATTCCCACAATATTTATAGGATTTTAATTATCTTTAATCCAGTCGTATAAAAACTGAAGAGTTAATCCCATAGTTTTTAAATTAGTTTGAAGGTGTAATGCTGGAATTTCTTTATCTTGACTTCTATGTGTGATTGTTCTAAAACATCCTGGGCATTTCCAGTGCTCGTGTGAAGTTCCTTTATGCCTTTTTTGTGAACATCCTTGAGATTTTAAAAAGCGTTCCCAATCGCTAGTTTTAACTGGTCGATTATTTCCCAAACTATGCTGCTTCTAAAATGGATTTCTTTACTTTTTCAGGATGGTCAAAATTTTGTAACACACCATTTTCATCAACATAAGTTTTAGAAAATATTTTCCTAAAAAATTTATTCGCAACCCATCCAAGTTTGCTTAACTCTATTTTTCTTTGAACTTCATCTATTTGGAATAAATCATCACATAGAGTTGTGACATTAATGTGTAAATCTTTAATTGAATCTTCTTCTGTTTGTCCATATCCAGAAACATTTAGTGAAGGAATAAGACTAACCCAAAATTCTCCCTGTTCACCCGTATAACACTTAAGATTACCAGTAAGTCCATTATGGGTCAAACGGATTTTTTCCTCAAACGTATTGTAATTCTGCTTATCTGAAGAAACTTTAATATTAATGTAAGACATACTTTATTGATTTAAAACGTGTACAAATAAACATAAAAAAAATTAACCGTATACACAATTTGTGAAATTATTATATAAAGCTACAAAAAATATGTCTCATAATCAGTAAACTATCAAACATAATCACTACACGAGCAAAATGCTTGCGCCAGCAACAAAATCATACCCACAAAAAAAGCCCCATCAGGGCTTTTATATTTTATTCCTCTTCATCAACCAAATGGGATTTCGAATAGCCTCGCCATTTTTCAATACAATCCTGAAAATCCTGTGGCAATTCCGTGTCAAAACGCATCATTTCGCCCGTTGTAGGATGCACAAAACCAAGCGTTTTTGCGTGCAAAGCCTGTCTTGGCAATGCCTTGAAACAATTATCGATAAATTGTTTGTATTTCGTAAACGTGGTTCCTTTCAAAATCAAATGACCGCCATAACGCTCGTCATTAAAAATAGGATGACCAATGTGTTTCATATGAACCCGGATTTGGTGCGTTCTTCCAGTTTCAAGAATACAGGAAACCAAAGTCACATAACCAAAACGTTCCAACACTTTGTAATGCGTCACGGCCGGTTTCCCAATTTCGGGATCGGCAAAAACCGCCATTTGCATGCGGTCTTTTACGTGGCGTGCAATGTTGCCTTCAATTGTTCCTTCATCGGCAACTACATTTCCCCAAACCAAGGCGATATATTCTCTTTCGGAAGTTTTGGCTTCAAATTGCTTGGCGAGATGCGTCATTGCGGCTTCGGTTTTGGCAATCACCAAAAGTCCCGAAGTGTCTTTGTCAATTCGATGCACCAGTCCCGGACGTTCGCTGCTGTTCATTGGCAAATTCTCAAAATGAAACGCCAAGGCATTCACCAGAGTTCCCGTATAATTCCCGTGACCTGGATGAACCACAAAATTGGGCGGTTTGTTCACCAGCAAAAGTGCGTCATCTTCATAAACAATATCCAGCGGAATATCTTCGGGGTCTACCCTATTTTCAAACGGCGGATGCGACAACATAATGCGCACCACGTCAAAGGGTTTTACTTTATAATTCGATTTTACGGCGAGGTCATTCACATAAATATCGCCGGCAGTTGCAGCATTCTGGATTTTATTTCGAGTAGCATTCGGAATCATATTCATCAAATATTTATCGATTCGCAAAAGCAATTGCCCTTTGGGAATGTCAAATCTATAATGCTCGAATAATTCGTCTTCTAAATCTGTAGTTTCAATATTATTTAACATTTGCAGGTATTTCTTCTTTTGGTATTGCTGAACTATCCACTGGCTCGGCATAACTTTCTTTTCCGTCTCCCAGCACCAAATCTATTTTGGAGGCTTTCAAAACTCTGTCGCCCACTTTCAGGTTTCGTCCTTTGAAACGCATTTCAAGCACCATGTCTTTTCCAAGATTCGGAATATAAGTTATGGTTCCTTCTTCAAGACCCAATGATTTCAACGTTGGCACCGCTTCCCGATAGGTTTTTTGTATTAAATCCGGAATTTTCACTGACGAAAAACCCGAAGCATTTATTTTGATATATACTTTTCTTCCCACTTTTACTTTGGCATCGGGCAAAGGATCTTGCTCCACCACGCTGAACTTCGGAAAATTTTTATTGTAATCCACGCTATCCAAAAGCACATAATCCAGGTCCAATGCATCCAGTTTTTCTTCCACTTGTTCTTCGCTCAATTTGGCTAAATTAGGCACCGTGATTTCGTGACCGTGATCCGTCGTGAAAGTCAACCAATGCATAAACAAATAACCCAAAACAAAAATGATGGCAAGTGCAGCTAATGCCTGTGTAAAAAAGACACGGCTGGTAAGATATTTACGTACGCTCATATAATTTATTTTTATAAGTCGCAAAGATAAAGCTATTTCGTTCGAAAAAAAATTCTAATTTTGTTTATAGTTTCTGGGAGCTTTTTCCTGCTGTATGCTGTATCCACGCTAAAAAGCGTGGGATGCCGCTTCCATCAGGGCTAGGGCATCCGTTTAAAAACAACATTTAATTTAAAAACAGAACACCTATTTCAATTGACATTTACGATTTAAAAAATTCGTGAAATTCATGAAATTCGTGGCAAAAAAAATAATTATGAAAAACATTGCCATCATTATGGGCGGATATTCAAGCGAATATAAAATTTCCTTAATCAGCGGAAACGTCGTCTATCAATTTCTTGACAAAACCAAATTCAAGGGTTTTCGCATCCATATTTTCAAGGAAAAATGGGTGTATGTCGACGACAAAGACGCTGAATTTCCCATTGACAAAAATGATTTTTCGGTAATGGCGAACGGAACTAAAATCACTTTCGACTGTGTTTTCAACGCTATTCACGGCACGCCGGGCGAAGACGGATTGATGCAGGCCTATTTTGAATTAATAGGAATGCCGCAAACTTCCTGCGATTATTATCAGGCGGCACTAACCTTTAACAAACGCGATTTATTGTCGGTTTTGAAACCTTACGGCATAAAAACCGCCACTTCTTATTACATGAACAAAGGCGAACATATCGATACCGCCGCAATCGTGAAAACCGTGGGCTTGCCTTGTTTTGTAAAACCAAATAAATCGGGTTCCAGTTTTGGAATATCCAAAGTAAAAACCGCCAACGAATTGCCCATTGCCATCGAAATCGCTTACAAAGAAGACAATGAAATCATCATTGAAAGTTTCCTCGACGGCACCGAAGTTTCCGTTGGAGTAATCAATTATAAAGGAAAAGTAACCGTTTTGCCCATCACCGAAATTGTTTCTGGTAATGACTTTTTCGATTATGAAGCCAAATACCACGGAAAATCACAGGAAATCACGCCTGCCAGAATCTCCGACGAAATGGCACAAAAAGTAAGCGAAATTGCAAAACATGCCTACGAAATCCTAAAAATGAAAGGTTTTTCAAGAAGCGAATTCATATTTGTAAACGGAGAACCTTATATGCTGGAAATGAACACCATTCCTGGCCTCACCACCGAAAGTTTGATTCCGCAACAAGCCAAGGCAGCAGGAATTTCACTGGAGGATTTGTTTACCAATGCCATAGAATTGGCTTCGCCTGAATAACTGATTATTTTAAATAAACTCAACTAAAAAAATGAGAAAAGCCATATTTCCGGGATCGTTTGACCCTATAACCTTGGGCCACGAAGATATTATCAGAAGAGGAATTCCGCTATTTGACGAAATTGTAATTGCCATTGGCGTCAATGCCGAGAAAAAATATATGTTTTCAATTGAAGACAGGAAACGATTCATCGAAGAAACTTTCAAAGACGAGCCAAAGGTTTCTATCATAGTTTATGAAGGTCTAACGATTGATTTATGTCACAAAATAAACGCTAATTTTATTCTCCGTGGATTGCGCAATCCTGCCGATTTCGAGTTCGAAAAAGCCATAGCGCACACCAATAGACGCCTATCAAAAATAGAAACCGTGTTTTTATTGACCGCTTCAAAAACATCCTATATAAGTTCCAGCATCGTTAGAGACGTTATCCGCAACGGTGGTGAATATGAATTGTTGGTTCCTGAAGCCGTGAGAGTGAAAAAATAGTATTCAGCATAAACTTGTAAAAGGCAGTATTTAGCCTTATTTTCGCAGAATTAAAACATATCAAATAATGAATATAGAAAAAGAATTAAATAAACGCAGCGGATCTAAATGTGAACTATGTGCAGCCACTGAAAACTTAAAAGTATATGAAGTTCTGCCTACAAGAAAAGGAGGAATCGACGAAAGTATATTGGCTTGCAGTACGTGTATAGACCAAATTGAGAATCCGGAAAATGTAGATTTAAACCATTGGAGATGTTTGAATGACAGCATGTGGAGCGAACATACTCCAGTACAAGTGGTTGTTTGGAGAATGTTAAGTCGCCTGCGTGCAGCAGGTTGGCCTCAAGAATTACTAGATCAGATGTATTTAGATGAAGATACTTTGGCTTGGGCCCAAGCAACTGGTGAAGGCGAAGAAGACGAAAATAAAGTTATACACCGTGACGTAAATGGAGTAATTCTTGAATCCGGAGATTCAGTAGTTTTGGTAAAAGATTTGAAAGTAAAAGGTTCCAGTATGGTCACTAAACAGGGAACTGCAGTGCGTAACATTAGGCTAGACTATGAAAATGCCGAATATATTGAAGGAAAAGTGGATGGTCAGCAAATCGTAATCATCACAAAATACGTGAAGAAAATATAACATAAAGTATTATTTTTAAACTACTTGTGCTTCAAAAAAAAGGCATTACGAAAATCGTAATGCCTTTTTTAATTCCTTAAATTTTATCAACCACCATATATATTGGATCTTCCATAATATTCACATCAATAATGGCTTCTGCATTATTGAGTAATTGTATGCAATCTTTGCTCAAATGTCGCAAGTGTACTTTCTTGCCAATCTTACTATAACGTTGGGTAACGACATTCAATGCTTCGATGGCGGACATATCGGCAATTCGGCTTTCTCTGAAATCAATAATTACTTCGTTTGGATCATTGGAAACATCGAATTTTTCTGCAAATGCAGTAGTTGAAGCAAAAAATAATGGACCATATATTTCATAGTGCTTCACCCCATTTTCATCAATGTATTTTTTAGCTCGAATTCTTTTGGCACTTTCCCAAGCAAAAACCAAAGCAGAAATGATGACACCAATCAAAACTGCCAAAGCCAAATTATGCAATAAAACCGTGATTAAAGCCACTATTACCACAAGAAAAACATCCTGTTTTGGCATTTTATTGAATATTTTTAAACTCGCCCATTCAAAAGTTCCAATGGCAACCATAATCATTACTCCGACTAAAGCAGCCATCGGTAATTGCTCAATAATTGGCGCACCAAATAAAATAATTATAAGAATAGTCAACGAAGCAACGATTCCAGACAAACGAGCTCTTGAACCCGCAGAAAGATTCACCAATGTTTGGGCTATCATGGGACAGCCACCCATACCAAAGAAAAATCCATTCAATATATTGGAACTTCCTTGCGCAATACATTCACGATTTCCATTTCCCTTTGTTTCTGTCATCTCATCGACTAAGTTTAAAGTCAGCAATCCTTCAGTTAATCCAACCGCAGCCATAATCAAGGCATAAGGAAAAATCAATTTTAGAGTATCCAAATTGATTGGAATATTCGGAATATGAAATGGTGGAAAACCACCACTTATGGAGGCAATATCTTTAACTGTTTTGGTTTCAATTCCCAAGAAAAAAACCAACATAAAAACAACAATAATAGCCACTAATGAAGCTGGAACCGCTTTGGTTAATTTTGGCACAAACACTACAATCCCAATAGTCAAAGCAACTAAAGAAGCCATAATATACATTGGACTTCCAGAAAGCCAAACACTTTCATTATTTAAAATTGTTTTAAACTGCTCCAATTGAGCCATAAATATTATAATCGCCAATCCATTTACAAATCCAAACATTACGGGATGTGGCACCAAACGTATAAATTTTCCAAGTTTAAAAACACCTACCAAAATTTGCAAAACCCCTGCTAAAGCAACTGCCGCAAAAACGTATTCCAAACCATTCGATTTCATTAAAGCTATCAACACAATCACCGTTGCTCCTGCTCCTCCCGAAACCATTCCGGGTCTTCCTCCAAATATTGCAGTTACAAGACCTGCTATAAAAGCGGCATACAAACCCATCAACGGTGGAAAACCTGCTAATATAGCAAACGACAGCGATTCAGGAATCATGGTCATGGCAACAGTAAGACCTGCCAAAACTTCTGTTTTGTAATTTACCTTTTGTGAGAAATCAAATAAGTTAAATATTTTTTTCATATAATAATAAAATAGTTTGTGATACTATTTCATACAATGAAATAGTATCACAAAAATTTAGATAAAATGTTTTTGGAAGTAATCCCTCGATTTAAAGACTATAGATCAAGGAGGAGTAACAACGATAAAATGAGTAGTATTTTCCATAATATGATGCAAAATTAAACTTTTTAAGCAAAAAACAAAAACCAATTTTAAAAATACGAAAAACCAAAAAAATAGTTTTTGGTAAAAGTTAAATAAATAAAAAATAGATTACTGGCTACTAATTAATCCTCCTCTTTCTTGATAACCTTTCGGGCAACTTCGATTTTAAACTTCTTACCTTTCATTTTTTCATCCTTGATGTTATGAAGCAAGTCCTTGACCTTGTTGAATTTGACGGCGGCAAATGAAATAAAATCCTTTACTTCGATTAATCCCAAATCGCCTTTTTCGAGTTTTCCTTTTTGGGAAAAGAAACCCACAATATCAATTTTATTTAATTTATTTTTCTTTCCGCCACTAATGTAAACGGTTTGAAATTCTGGCGGTTTTGGTAAGGTTGTGCAGTTGTCCACTTTCAGGACTTCCATCCCGTAATCAATATAATCCATCTTTTTCTCGCTTTCGTGAACGATAATATACGCCGTTCCTGACGCTAACATTCTCGCCGTCCTACCGTTTCTGTGCGTAAATTCGTCTTCCTTGGAAGGCAAATGATAATGGATTACGTTTTTCATTTCAGGAATATCGAGTCCGCGCGCGGCCAAATCCGTAGTAATCAAATAACTCACACTTCCGTTTCTGAACTGGATTAAAGCGCGTTCCCGCTCGTCCTGATCCGTTCCGCCGTGATAATAAGTAGCATAAATTCCTTTTTCGTTCAAGGTGTCGCTAATACGTTCTGCGGCATCACGATGATTGCAAAACACTAATGCTGATTGTGATTTTAACGAACAAATCAGGTTGAACAAACTCCCGATTTTATCTTTCTCTTTCGAAACGACCATTTTCATGGCAAGGTTGGTTGCTTCTTCTTCGCTTGGAATAAAATCCAAAATCGTTGGATTGACAACTCTCGTGTATTTTGGAATCTCGATATCAGAAGTTGCCGAAACCAAAACGCGTTTGTTCAGTTTAGATAATTTTCCAATGATGAACGACATTTGTTCGTGAAAACCCAACTGCAAGGACTTGTCAAATTCGTCAAGAATCAAGGTTTCTATTTTGTCCAGACGAAAAGTGCCTCGGTCAATATGATCGGCAATTCGACCTGGAGTTCCAATTAAAACTGCCGGAGGATTGCTCAAATTCTTGATTTCGGTATCGATGGAATGCCCACCATAACAAACATTTACTTTATAATCTGTCCCCATTTTTTTCCAAACTTGCTCAATTTGCAAACCTAATTCTCTTGAAGGGACCAGAATCAAACATTGAACAGAAAGAATTTCGGGTTTCAACATTTCGAAAATGGGCAACAAAAAAGCCAGTGTTTTCCCCGAACCTGTTGGCGAAAGCAGTAAAACATTGTTGTCGCTCAAAATGGTTTCTTGGGCGGCAATTTGCATTGCGTTTAGGCTTTCGATGCCTAAATTGAGGAGTATATTGTTGGAATGGTGTTTTTTATTCATTTTGCAAAGGTAAAATGAATTATGGTTTTTAAGTTACGAATTGTGATTTTTGTGGAAAGCTTCATTTTATTGCAAACAGAAAACGAAAACTATTTAAAAATAATTACATTTGAATTCTATTCATAAAATCTTAAATATGAAATTCATTACTGTAATTTTTTTATTAATTTCATTGACTATTTCTTCTCAAAACACTAATAAATACGACACTCTTTTTGAAAAAGGTAATGGTAATCAATCAGCTACATACCCAGAAACTATCCGCTATTATGCACTTTTGGCAAAAAATTTTTCAACCATAAAAATGCAAGAAATGGGATTAACTGATTGTGGAGAACCATTGCATATCGTAATTTTTAATCCCGAGAAGGAGTTTGATTTTGAAAATATTAAAAAAAATAAGGCTATACTATTGGTTAATAATGGTATTCATGCAGGGGAACCAGATGGAATAGATGCCACTATGCAATTGTTAAGAGATTTAGCTTTAGGTAAAATTAAAATTCCAAAAAACACCGTTATAGTAACTATCCCGGTTTATAATATAGGAGGTGCTTTAAATAGAAATTCAACAACTAGGGTTAATCAAGATGGACCAGAATTATATGGTTTTCGCGGAAATGGAAGGAATTATGATTTGAATCGAGATTTCATCAAATCGGACACAAGAAATACAAAAAGTTTTGCAGAAATATTTTATAAAATCAATCCTGATGTTTTTATTGATAATCATGTGAGTGATGGAGCCGATTATCAGTATAAACTAACCTACATTATGACTCAAAAAAACAAATTAGGGTCTTTATTAGGAAACTATATGGATTCTAAAATGGTGCCTAGCCTAGTCCTTGCTCTAAAAAAGAAGAATATTGAAGTTACCCCTTATGTAAATGCTTTTAACGAAACACCTGATAATGGTTTTTCCCAGTTTTTTGATAGTCCACGATACTCTACAGGATACACTTCTTTATTCAACACTATTGGATTCGTTGTAGAAACGCACATGTTAAAAAAATATGCTGAACGTGTGAAGGCAACTTATGAATTCATGGATGCTGCAATTTATTTTACAGATTCTAATTATCAAAAGATAAAAGAGATGCGATTGAAAAATGAAGAACAATATGCTCCTGAAAAATCTTACACTTTAAAATGGGAACTTGACACTACAAAAGTGACAAAATTTTCCTTTTTAGGTTTTGAAGCAAAGCACAAAAAAAGTGAAGTTACCACAGGAAATAGATTGTATTATGATAGAACAAAACCATACGAAAAAGATATTCCCTACCAAAAGGAATTCAAATCATCAAAAGAAATCATAATTCCGGATGCCTATCTTGTTCCAAAATCATTTTGGAATATTATAGAATTGCTTAAAAATAATCATATTTCTTTCACTCAACTAAAACAAGATACCCTAATTGAAGTGGAAAGTTATAGAATTTCAGATTACAAAACTTCAAATTCGGCTTATGAAGGGCATTATTTACACAAAGACACCAAGACAATTTCCAAGATGGAAAAAATTGCATTTTCTAAAGGAGATTTTATTTTTTCAACCAAACAAAAAGGAGTAAAATATTTAATAGAAACCTTAGAACCCGAAGGAATTGATTCGTTTTTCAACTGGAATTTTTTCGACACTATGCTTCAACAAAAAGAAGGCTATTCTGACTATGTTTTTGAAGACACGGCAACCAAATTTTTGAAAGAAAACCCTAAAATCCTGGCTGAATTGGAACAAAAAAAATTAGATGATCCTGTTTTTAGAGAAAATCCTGACGCACAATTAGACTGGGTTTACAAACATTCTGTCTATTATGAAAAAGCACATTTGCAATATCCTATTTATCGTATATTGCATTATTAAAAAAAAACCGTTGGGTGTAATTAGTTTTTG
>DHXP01000007.1:0-180 GCA_002413745.1 Flavobacterium sp. UBA5153
GTATAGGTGGTGACGATCATAATGATTTAGAAGAAGACAATGGATAAAAGCTAAAAGGAATCAAAGAAAGTAGCTGTATTCAGTATAAAATTGAAATATTATTTTCTTTTGATAATGTCGTTATTACAGTCTATCAAGTTTTTTTTACAAAGAAAAAAAGCACTTGGTCAAATTGCCATA
>DHXP01000007.1:365-4593 GCA_002413745.1 Flavobacterium sp. UBA5153
AGTAAAAAATGGAAAAACTTAAATAATTTAATTCATTAAAAAACAAGAACATGAAAAAGCTCATTTATTTAATCAGTTTGGTAGGTATTTTAACATTATTTAATTCCTGTTCGGCAGGCTATGTTTCCGAAGAACCTAGATACCAAGAAGGCTCCAGACCTCAACGTCCTAGTGACAGTCATATTTGGATAGAAGGCAACTGGTATTGGAATAATCAAACACGCTCTTATAATCATAGGGATGGTAATTGGATACTGCCGCGTCAGGGTCGCACTTATGAATCAGGTCATTGGACTAAAACCAGACAAGGGTATCGTTGGGCGCCAGGTAGATGGCGATAATTGTTGCAAAAAATTTAACTTTTAAAAATATCATTAAAAATTAATCCCTAAAAAATATTATGAGCAATCTTCTTTACACCATTGCAGTAATTTTAATCATCTTTTGGGCAATCGGATTCTTTGCTTACGGTATAGGATCAATCATACAACATACTACTTGTTATTGCAATTATTGCCATAATATTAAGACTTATTCAAGGAAGAAAAAACTGATTTTCCGGGATACCCAGTTTATCCCGCCAGTGAAGACATTTATAGCAATTACGATAAAGAGATAGACATAAATCCGGAAGATATTTCTAAAAAGAAAGAAGTAATTGAAATTGATAACGTTAGTACATTGAATGAAAAAGATTTTGAAGACGATGTGTCAGGCAGCGACTTAGACATCCCGTGTTCGGAATTAGATGACGAACAGGAAAATATCGGAAGAGAAGATGAGGAAAACAACCATTATAGTATAGGTGGTGACGATCATAATAATTTAGAGGAAGATAATGGATAAAAGCTAAAAGAAATCAATAAAAGTAACTGTATTCAGTACAAAATTGAAAGATTATTTTCTTTTGGTAATGTCGTGATTACAATCTATCAAGGTTTTTTTACAAAGGAAAAGAAGCACTTGGTCAAATTGCCATAATGAAACTAATAATAAATTTTATGGATTTTGAAAATGGATTACCATTGGAGAATGAAGTAAAAAATGGAAAAACTTAAACAATTTAATTCATTAAAAAACAAGAATATGAAAAAACTCATTTATTTAATCAGTTTGGTAGGTATCTTAACATTATTTAATTCCTGTTCAACGGGCTATGGCTATGTTTCCGAAGAACCTAGATACCAAGAAGGTTCCAGACCTCAACGTCCTAGTGATAGTCATATTTGGATAGAAGGCAACTGGTATTGGAATAATCAAACACGCTCTTATAATCATAGGGAGGGCAATTGGGTAAGACCGGATCAGGGTCGTACTTATGAATCAGGTCATTGGACTAAAACTGGACGTGGTTACCGATGGGTGCCGGGCAGATGGCGATAATTTTGCGAAAAATTTAACTTTTAAAAATATCATTAAAAATTAATCCCTAAAAAAATTATTATGAGCAATCTTCTTTACACCATCGCAGTAATTTTAATCATCTTGTGGGCAATCGGATTCTTTGCTTACGGCGCAGGATCAATCATACACATACTACTTGTTATTGCAATTATTGCAATAATATTAAGACTTATTCAAGGAAGAAGAATTTAAGAAATTATTTAAACATCTTTGTAAAAGGACAGGAACTTAAATTCCTGTCCTTTTATATTTAGCATCTTTTAACTTAACCCGTTTTAATTTAATAAATCACAATCAACCAATACTTCTATTTCGATAAAATTAGACATATAAAAAATATATTTCCTACAAAAAATTAAAAAAAATAAAGTTGAGCATAAAAATTATTGTTTTTACTATTAACTTTCTTCGAAATGACCCCAAACGAGAACACGCTTATTGAATTTTATACCAATCTTGCCAATGCAAAAGCAGCCCAAATGTGTGAATGGTGCAACTAATTTCAAAAGCGATATAACACTTTTAAAATAAATATAATTACCTTTATATCAATAACTTAAGAATAATAAATATGAAAACATACAAATTATTCACCCCTAAAAAGGTTGGTGCTATAGAATTAAAAAATAGAATAGTAATGGCACCTATGACAAGATGCAGAGCAATTGGAAATATTCCCAATGAACTGATGGCGGAATATTACAAACAACGTTCAAATGCTGGATTAATCATATCCGAAGGTACATCACCATCGCCTAATGGTCTTGGATATGCCCGAATGCCCGGTATATTTAGTAAGCAACAAGTGGAAGGTTGGAAAAAAACAACAGAGGCGGTTCATAAAAATGGAGGAAAAATAATTGTTCAACTAATGCACTCCGGAAGAATCAGCCATCCGCTGAATATGCAGGAAGGAACACAGATACTTGCGCCTTCGGCAGTAAAAGCTGCTGGACAAATGTGGACAGACTCGAAAGGGTTGCAAGACTTTATGGTACCAAAAGAAATGACAACGCAAGATATTTTGCATGCAAAAACAGAATATATTACTGCTGCAGAAAACGCTTTGTTTGCAGGATTTGACGGAGTTGAACTCCATTCGGCTAACGGTTATTTACTTGAAGAATTTCTATCGCCGATAAGCAACGTCCGAAAAGATAATTATGGTGGAAGTATTGAAAACCGATGTAGATTTGTGATTGAAGTAGTGACATCTGTGGCACAGGCCATTGGGAAGGAAAAAACAGGTATTCGTTTATCGCCTTATGGAGTGGCAAGTGATATGCCTCATTATCCCGGAATAGATGCCGCTTATGATTACCTGTCTAAAGAACTCGACAAACTTGATATTGCCTATATTCATCTTGTGGATCATTCTGCAATGGGGGCTCCTCCTGTTCCTTTGGAAATCAAAAAACTGATACGGCATAATTTTAAAAACACCCTTATTCTTTGTGGTGGCTATGACAAAGAAAGTGCCGAAGCGGCTATTGAAAGCGGACTTACTGACCTCGTTGCATTCGGACGACCGTTTATTAACAATCCCGATCTTGTGGAAAGATTTAAAAACAATTGGTCCTTATCACAGGATCTCAATATGGATTTATTCTACACTGCTGATGAAAAAGGATATACCGATTATCCGTTTCATAAAGTTTGATTAAAAAAGTCTGTATAGAGACAATGCATCAAAAACTCATTCAAATCAAACTTAAAATGAAAGATAAATCCCAACTATTAGATTTATTAGGAGATGGAAAAGACTTTTTGTTGAATCATGTCTGTAAAACCATTACGAAAGATCAGATTCATTTGCCCAATCCGTCGCATATTGATGATTATTTTTTGCAAAGTAATCGGAATGGGCAAACGATTCGAAGTTTAACGCAATTATACCAACATGGCAGACTTTCGGGTACTGGTTATCTTTCTATTTTGCCCGTAGATCAAGGTATTGAACATACTGCGGGAAGTTCCTTTTCTCCAAACCCCATTTATTTCGATCCTGAAAATATTGTAAAATTAGCCATTGAAGCAGGTTGCAATGCAGTGGCTTCCACGATGGGAGGATTAGCGATGTTATCCAGGAAATATGCCCATAAAATTCCGTTTGTAGTCAAAATCAATCATAATGAACTGATGACCTACCCCAATAAATACGATCAAATTATGTTTGCGAGTGTCCGAGATGCTTGGAATATGGGTGCGGTGGCTGTGGGAGCGACCATTTACTTTGGCTCAGCCGAATCTGACAGGCAAATAATAGAAGTGGCAAAGGCTTTTGAAAAGGCACATAATTTGGGTATGGCTACTATTCTTTGGTGCTATTCCAGAAATAACGCATTTATAAAGGACGGCATAGATTACAATACCGCAGCCGATATTACCGGACAAGCCAATTACTTGGGTGTTTCCGTTCAAGCAGATATCATTAAACAAAAATTACCAACCCATAACGGTGGTTTTACAGCTGTAAAGTTTGCCAAAACCAATCCTGTTATGTGCACCAAATTATGCAGTGACCATCCCATAGATTTATGCCGATACCAAGTGGTGAATTGTTATTCGGGACGCATTGGCATGATAAATTCCGGAGGAGAATCAAAAGGAGAAACTGACTTGGCAGAAGCCATAAAAACAGCCGTGATAAACAAACGGGCTGGTGGAGCTGGAATAATTATGGGTCGAAAAGCCTTTCAACGTCCATTTGGCGAAGGCGTAAAACTCATAAATGCGGTACAAGAAATTTATTTGGCTAAAGAAATTACCATAGCATAAAACCTGTTTTATAAATAATACCATTGGTTAGTATATTTTAGTCCAA
>DHXP01000007.1:4722-22806 GCA_002413745.1 Flavobacterium sp. UBA5153
CTAAATGAAATATACAGCGGTATAATTTATACTCAAACTCTTTAGATTATTGTTTAATTTATACCCTCTTGGAATCCTCCTTTTTGCTGTTTCTTGAGGACTGACAATTTCAAAATTAGGAAGCAAAACCCATAATTGGATCGTGTAATTGATTTTGATGTTCGGTAATGGAATAAAAAACATATTGAAATTTTTGGAAGCCGGTTTTGCCGGTCTCGAATTGACACAAATTATTGATAATCAATCTGATTATACTATCCCGACTTGTTATTAAAAAATTAAACAGAAAATTGGCATACTCCTTTTAAAGCAGTTTAATTTAAGACATTACGTCAACCAACACTTCCATTTTTGTTTAAATTAGTCGAAATAAAAAAACTACATTTCTTACAAAAAATTGAATAAAAATAAATTTGAACAAAAAAATTATTATTTTTACTTCTAACTTTCTTAGAAATGACCCCAAACGAGAACACGCTTATTAAGTTTTAACGGCATTTGCCAATGCTGACGCAACTAAAATATGTGAATGTTACCATCACAACATTCCATTTTGTGATCTGCATTTGGATTAATGAATTATCTCGAGGCAGAGCCATAGAGGTATTAATCGGAAAAAAGCTAATTTTTAGTTTGATGAAAACCTTAGTTTTCAAACTTTCCTCTTTACCCACTAGACAGAACCTCGGGCATTGCCCATCTCAAACAATCAAAAAACAATAATTCGGATTAAAATTCTATTTTGAGAAGCTCTATTAATAAACAGTAAAGATGTTAAGAAATATACAAATAATTATGATGATTTTTTCTTAAATTTGATTATAAAACCAACACTTTATATAAAAATATGCGAATCAAGGAACTAATTTGGCGTTAAGCACTAAAATCATATTTTCAACTCTTAATTCAAATTAAAATAACCCAATGTTTTATTCGTAATATCGACGCAAACAGTCAGATGGAAAGTACGTAGAAGAAAAAGAATAAAGAAATTAAGGCAGAACAAGCGAAAGCAATAATTCTTAACAGAAGATGAACATGAAAAATAGCAAAACAGGATTAGAACTCGCAGCCATTCTTCACAAAAAAGCTGAAGAATTACTTAGTAAAAATATTTCGTCGCCCGAAACACATCTTCCTGATGTAGAAACACTAAAACTCATACACGAACTTGATGTACACCAGATAGAACTCGAAATGCAGAACGAGGAACTACTTTTGGCAAAAAAACAGGCCGAAATTAATGCCGAAAAACATATTAATCTATATGATTTTGCGCCTTCAGCTTATTTCACGTTCTCAAAAGATGGCGAAATTATGGAACTTAACTATAGAGGGGCAAAGCTCTTGGGCAAAGAACGCTCGTTTTTAAAAAAACGCCGTTTTGCCCTTTTTGTTTCTGATGAGACAAGACCCATCTTTAATCTCTTTCTAGAAAAAATATTCGACGAGAAAACCAAAGAAAATTGTGAGGTAATTTTATCAATTATTCCTGATATTCCCACTTATGTTTTACTTAGTGGTATTCCCAGTAACGATGGAGAGCAATGCTTTGTCACTATGCTTGACATTGGCCAACGTAAAAAAGCCGAAGAGAAAATAAGAGAAAGCGAGGAAAAATACCGCTCCCTTTTTAACACCAACAGAGATAGTATCACAATATTTAGAATAAATCCTGACGGTAAACCATCGAATTTTGTTGAAGCGAATATTGCCAAAACCGATATTTTTGGTTATACCAAAGAAGAACTGATGTCTTTAAACATTAGAGACTTGGAAATACTTTCTAAAAAAAAAACAAGAAAAAATAGATTGGAAAGCTTGAAATCAAATGGAAGAATCCATTTTGAAACTATCATCAAAAACAAAAAGGGAAACAAGAGAAATGTCGAGATTGAATCCATATTTATAAACTACGGGAATAAACCTGCAATAATGAATATTATCAGGGACATTACGGAGCGTAAGCAGATGGAAAATAATGCCAAAAAAGCCCATGAAAATTTGGTAACCATTCTTGAAGCCATTCCTGATTTGCTGTTTGAAGTTGACATAGATGGCAGGATTTATCACTATCATTCGCATCATTCTGATTTGCTTGCCATTCCTCCTGATGTGTTTCTGGGAACCCTCTTTCATGAAGCTCTGCCATCAGATGCGGCAAATGTTTACCTAGCGGCAATACAGGAAGCCAATGAAAAAGGCTGGTCAACCGGAAAACAGTATGAGCTGGATTTACCCCAGGGTAAACATTGGTTTGAGCTTTCGGTATCCCCTTAAATGAAAGCGGCAATAAGAACAAACACTTCATCCTCCTCGCCCGTGACATTACTGAACGCAAGCGTGACGAAGAAAAACTTCGTCAACTTTCGCAGGCAGTAGAACAAAGTCCGGTGATGATTATCATCACAAATACAATGGGCAGCGTCGAGTATGTGAATCCAAAATTTACTGAAACAACCGGATATACTTTTGAAGAAATTATCGGTAAAAACCCACGTATCATAAAATCGGGACACACATCGCCCGAAGAATATAAACAGCTATGGAAAACTATTTCAGAAGGTAATGAGTGGTATGGTGAGTTTCATAATAAAAAAAAGGATGGAACCCTTTATTGGGAATCTACAACAATTTCGCCAATTATAAATGCACAAGGAAAAACAACCCACTATATTGCAATCAAAGAAGACATTACCGACAACAAACTGGCGGAGGAGTCCATTTCCAAGCTTGTGCTTCACTACAAAACCTTGCTTCATGCAGCCAGCGAGGGCATTCATATTCTCGACGATCAAGGGCAAGTTTTAGAAACCAATGAGGCGTTCTGTAGCATGCTGGGTTATACCAGTGAAGAGTTGTTGCAACTCAATATTACTGACTGGGACACGCAATGGTCGAGGGAGAAACTGTTAGCAAGTTTCAGCGAATTAATCCGCCACCCTGACCCTATTATGTTCGAGACACAACACCGCCGCAAGGACGGCACATTCTATGATGTCGAGATCAGCAGTATTGGAGTCAAGCTGGAGGGGCGCAACTATATCTACGCTGCAGCCCGTGACATTACTGAGCGCAAGCGGAGATTTGATGAGTTAGTAAAACTCAATCGGGTGTATGCCCTCATTAGTCAAATTAATTATTTAATTATTGGAATACATGATCGTGAAAAACTTTTTCGTGAAGTGTGCAGTATTGCAGTTACCTCCGGAAAATTTCGCATGAGTTGGATTGGTCTGCTTGATGATGACACTCACATTGTTATTCCGGTAGCATGGGACGGATTTGAAAACGGGTATTTTACAAAAATCAAAAATATTCCTGCCAACGATATCTATAAAGGTAGAGGCCCTACAGGAAGAGCCGTGCAAAAAGGAAAAACGGTTGTTTGTAATGATATTGCAAATGATCCCATAATGGAGCCGTGGCGCAAAGAGGCGATACAACGGGGATATTATTCTTCGATATCGATTCCGATCAAAGTTCGCAACAAAATAATAGGCGCATTCTCTTTGTATTCTGACGAACCAGCCTTTTTTTCCAATAAAGAAGAAATCATATTGCTCGAAAAAATCACGTTTAACATCTCATTCTCATTAGAGACAATTCTTATCGAAGAAGAGCGCAAGCAAGCAGAACAGGAATTAATCAAGGCCAAAGAACAAGCCGAAGAAAGCGACCGTCTCAAATCAGCTTTTCTAGCTAATATGAGTCATGAAATTCGTACGCCTATGAACGGAATTTTGGGTTTTACCGAACTTTTAAAGGAGCCGAAAATCTCCGGTAGTGAGCAACAGGAATACATCAAAATCATCGAGAAAAGTGGTGCCCGCATGCTCAGTATCATCAACGATATCATCAATATATCCAAAGTGGAATCAGGACAAGTGGAAATTTCCTTATCGGAAACCAATGTAAGTAATTGGAACGATTTGTTGTCGTATTATTAAAAAAGCTTAATTGTTTGTTTTTCAAACAATTATCTAAATTTATTTAAAAGTAAAACACGACATTATATCGTTTTTACTACTTAAATAACCAGATTGAATATCTTTATACCTTCTTCAAACCTGAAACAAAACAAAAAGGAATACAACTTTCCTTTTATAATCAGTTACCTTTAGAAGGAGCCTCCATAAAAACGGATCGCGAGAAAATATACGCCATTCTTACCAACCTTGTCAAAAATGCCATTAAATTTACCGATACAGGTTCCATTGAATTTGGATATGTTAAAAAGGGTGAATTCTTGGAGTTTTTTGTGAAAGATACTGGCATGGGCATTTCCAACGCCAAAAAGGAAATCATTTTTGAAAGATTCAGGCAAGCCAACGAATTAATTACCCGTAATTATGAAGGTTCTGGATTGGGATTAGCCATTTCTAAAGCTTATGTTGAAATGCTTGGTGGCAAAATTTGGGTCGAGAGTGAAGAAGGAAAGGGAAGTACTTTTTATTTTACTATTCCCTACCTTATTGAACACGAAGAGAAAAAAGCAATTGAAAATGCTGTTTCAGTTGAAAAAACAGATGATCCATTAAAAAAACTAAAGGTATTGGTTGTCGAAGACGACGAAATATCAAAATTGCTAATCTCTATTGCCATTAAAAAATTCTCCAAAGAAATCTTGAACGCAAGCACGGGATTTGAAGCCATTGAAGCCTGCCGTAACAATCCCGATATCGATTTGGTAATGATGGATATTAATATGCCAGAAATGGGGGGGCATGAAGCCACCAAACAAATTCGTAAATTCAATAAAGATGTGGTCATTATTGCACAAACCGCCCATGGATTATCCAGTGACAAAGATGAGGCAATTGCCGCCGGTTGTACCGATTATATTTCAAAACCAGTAAATATAGCTTCGTTAACTGAGTTAATACAAAAATATTTTAAAAAATCAAGGAAGGAATAAATTAAATAATTGGCAATAAAGCGAACAAAAAAGATTATATTTGATAGGGGTTTTAAGTGAATCCATGAGCATTTTCCCATACGCATATTTACGTATAGAACTAAGACACAAGAGCCCACAATCACATACAGAATATATCCCCCAAATGAAGATATGCTGCTTGAACCGGCTAACAAGCAGTAAGAAGCACTTCGTTAAATTTAAGGAAGGCCTATAAGATTACCTATCTCAACAGGAGAAAAAGAACATAATTCAAAACAGAAAGTAATTATGGGAAATACCGGTAACAAATCAAATACCGCAATTCTTCGCCAAAAGGCAGAAGAACTGCTGAAAGAGAAACTGCCAAAAATAACTTCGCAACTTTCCGAAATCGAATTACTTAAACTTATTCATGATATTGAGGAATCCCAGATTAAGTTGGAAATGAGGTATGAAGAACTCGTCGTTCCGGAAAAAGAGCAGGCAGAAATTAATGCCAAATTATATGATTTTGCACCATCCGGTTATTTTACACTTTCCAAGGAAGGTAAAATTATTGGGTTAAACCTCAACGGAACAACAATATTGGGCAAAGAACACTCCCATTTAATAAACAACCCGTTTAGTTCTTTTGTTTCTGATAATACAAAACCAATCTTTAATCTCTTTCTCAACAAAGTATTTAACGGCAAAACCAAAGAATCCTGTGAGATTACCCTGATAACTAATGGTAACTCCCCAATGTTTGTATCCCTTACCGGCATCGTTACCGAAAATGGAGAACAATGCCTGATAACCGTGGTTGACATCACCGATAAAAAACAGAAAGAAGAATTGTTGACCCATGAACAATATCTGATGCGGGCAATTATGAATAATCTTTCCGGCAATATCTATTTTAAAGATCGTGCCAGCCGTTTTATCCGAATTAACAAAGCTCATGCACAATATTTTGGTCTTAGCGACCCATTGCAGGCGGTAGGAAAGACAGACCTTGATTTTTTTTCAGAGGAATATGCCTACAATTCGTTCAAAGAGGAACAGGAAATCATTAGAACGGGGCAAGCATGGAGCAAAGAAGAAAATGAAATATGGCCAGACGGTCGAAAAACATGGGTTTTCACCAATAAGTTACCTCTTCGCAACCTGGAAGGGTCAATCATTGGTACATTCGGTATATCCGTAGACATTACCAAGCGTAAACTGGCCGAAGAAGCATTGCTATTGGCTGAACAAAGTTATAACAATGTTTTTAATTCCGTTTCAGAAGCCATTTATGTACTAGATGAAGCCGGTACTTTCATTGACGTAAATAAAGGTGCCGAAAAAATGTACCAATACACCCGGGAAGAACTTATTGGACAGACACCCTCAAGCGTTGCCGCCCCCGGTCGCAATAATCTTGATGAAATCCAAAGAATGATGCAGACGGTATTTGAAACCGGCATTTCTGCACAATTTGAATTCTGGGCAGTACGCAAGAACGGAGAGGTTTTTCCCAAAGAAGTAATTGTAAATAAAGGTAATTACTTTGGCAAAGAAGTATTAATAGCCACCGCCCGGGACATCACCGAGACAAAACGAACTGAGGAAAAACTTATTGAAAGCCAATACCATCTTCAAACCATAGTATCGACAGAGCCCGAATGTGTCAAGACAGTAGATGCGCAGGGAAACCTGAAAACGATAAACCCTGCCGGACTAGAAATAATCGAGGCTGATTCGCTGAATCAAGTAATTGGGAAACCAATACTTAATATTATTGCCCCGGAATATCGTGGTGCTTATACTGAAATGCATAATCGAGTTCTCAAGGGAGAATCAATCAAAATGGAATTCGAAGTGATTAGTCTCAAGGGAACTCGTCTTTGGGTGGAAACTTCTGCCACGCCTTTACAAGATAATGGAGAGGTAGTATACCTTGCAATTACCCGTGACATCACAGATCGAAAAAGGGCAGAAAAAATACAGAAGGAATCTCTGGACCTTATCCATAAAATCACCAGCCGTGTGCCAGGAGTCGTTTACCAATTTAAGTTGCGCCCTGACGGTAGTTCTTGTTTCCCTTATGCCAGCGAAGGAATTAACCAAATATACCGGGTAAGCCCCGATGAAGTACGTGAAGATGCATCCAAAGCATTTGCAAATATCCACCCCGATGACCGTGCAAATGTTGTAGCCTCCATCCAGGTATCAGCACAAAACTTAACTCAGTGGAAACAGGAATATCGCGTTAAATATGAGAATGGTACCGTTCGCTTTCTTTATGGCAATGCAATTCCGCAGCAGGAAGAAGATGGATCGGTGATTTGGTATGGCTTCATAACTGACATTACAGACCAAAAAAAATCTGAAGAAAAATTGCGCGAAAGTGAAGAAAAATATCGCGGATTAGTAGAGAATTCTCCCAATGCCATAGTCATCTACGTTGACGGAAAAATTGTATTTGCAAACAATGAATGTGTTCATTTAATGGTCGCAAAAAATAAAGAGCAATTGATTGGGAAACCCGTTTTACAATTTGTACATCCAGAAAATCGTTCAAATGTTATTCAAATACTAAAAGAAATAAAAGTAGACGGGAAACCGTTACCTACTTCCGAAGAAAAATTTATTCGATTAGATGGCACTACCGTTGATGTCGAAATAAAAGCAATTCCGACTGTATATAAACACAAAACTGCGGTTCAACTCATTATTCAGGACATTACTGAACGCAATCGTACTGAGGTAAAACTTCGTCAACTTTCTCAAGCTGTGGAGCAAAGTCCAGCAACAACTGTCATTACGGACACGGAGGGCAATATACAGTACGTAAATCCAAAATTTGTAGAAACAACCGGGTATAGTTTTGATGAAATCATAGGAAAAAATCAACGCATCCAAAGCTCGGGACACACATCAGCCGAGGAATATAAAAAACTTTGGGACACTATTAAAGCAGGTAATGCGTGGTATGGAGAATTTTATAACAAGAAAAAAAATGGTGACCTTTACTGGGAATCGGAATCAATCTCCCCAATTTTTAATACAAAGGGTGAAATAACCCATTTTGTTGGCATTAAGGAAGATATCACAAAGCGGAAGCAAATAGAACAAGAGTTAATAAATGCCAAGGAACAGGCCGAAGAAAGCGACCGTCTCAAATCAGCTTTCCTTGCTAATATGAGCCACGAAATCCGCACGCCCATGAACGGAATCCTGGGCTTTGCCGAACTACTCAAAGAACCCGATCTAACCGGTGAAGAACAAAAGGAGTATATCAAAATCATAGAGAAAAGTGGTGTCCGTATGCTCAACATTATCAACGATATAATTGATATTTCGAAAATTGAATCCAAGCAGATGGAAGTTTCAATTTCGGACACAAATGTCAACGAGCAAATTGAATACATTTTTAATTTTTTCAAACCTGAAACCACAAATAAAGGAATTCAGCTTGTCTTCAAAAATGGGCTGCCCGCAAAAGAAGCCATCATTAAAACAGATACTGAAAAAATCTATGCCATTCTTACCAACCTTGTTAAAAATGCCATTAAATTTACGGATAAAGGGACAATAGAATTTGGGTATACCCTAAAAGCAGACCGTAAACCAGCCGCACTGGAGTTTTATGTAAAAGATACCGGTGTTGGGATCCCAAAAGACAGACAGCAAGCAATATTTGACCGTTTTATCCAGGCCGATATTTCCGATAAAAGAGCTTTTCAGGGAGCGGGATTGGGATTGTCCATTTCAAAAGCTTATGTGGAAATGCTGGGCGGTAAAATTTGGGTAGAAAGCGAAGAAGGAAAAGGCTCAACGTTTTATTTTACCATTCCCTACAATGTTGAACCAAAAAAAGAAACTGTCTTTAAAAATACTGCTTCAAAAGAGGAAGAGGAGAATCAAATTAAAAACCTAAAAATATTAATTGTCGAAGACGACACAATATCAAACCTGCTAATTTCGAAGGCAGTCAAAATATTTAGCAAAGAAATTTTGAAAGCAACTACAGGAGTCGAAGCCGTTGAAGCCTGCCGCAATAATCCTGACATCGATTTGGTACTGATGGATATTAATATGCCCATAATGGATGGTTATGAAGCCACCAAGCAAATTCGCCAATTCAACAAAGACGTAATTATTATTGCACAAACTGCTTTTGGTATGACCAGTGACCGGGAAAAGGCAATCGCCGCAGGTTGTAATGATTATATTTCTAAACCCATAAATATAGCCGTATTAGGCGATTTAATACAAAAGTATTTTAAGAAATAAACAGAAAACAAATAGGTAGTTAAACAGTTTTCATTATCAACCCTTTTGTGGTTTGAAGTTTTTAAGAAGACTAAGACTTCAAACCTCAAAATAAAAAGTATAACCGTTAAAATCCATCACTCCAATGATGCAAATTCCGAAAACACCAGTTCCAACCCATCTAAACAGAACATTTTCTGTTCTTGAAATTCTTCAGTACACGCTGCTGGTTTCCGTGTTACTATACTTTGGCAAAACACTTTTTATCCCGCTGAGTTATTCAATTCTCATCAGTTTTATTCTTTACCCAATATGTAAATGGATGGAGAAAAAAGGAATAAGCAAAGGTATTGCCATCTTTATTTCAATTTTTGGCGTGATTCTTTTTTTTGGAGCAATCATTTATTTGCTTTTTACACAAGTAGTGGAATTTTCAAATGAATGGCAAATATTCAGGATAAAGTTATTGGAAACCGCAACCCAACTGAGTGATTTTCTTGCCGAGCGATTTGACATAAGCACTGAAAAACAAATGGAATTTATTAAAAACTCGGTAAACAACTCTGGATCTCAGGCAATTTCATTGCTTAAGATCACCGTTTATTCGTTTTCAGAGTTGATTTTTTATCTGTTGATAATTCCTGTTTATTCCGTGCTCATACTCTATTACCGCCAGCTATTGGTAAATGTGCTATACCATCTTTTCCCTTTGGACAAAAAGGATACCATTCACGAAATTCTTGTTGAAACCATTCATGCCTACTACAATTTTATTAAGGGTATGTTATTGGTCTATTTAATAGTTGGTATTTTGAATAGCATTGGACTCGCAATTATAGGTATTCCACATCCTTTTCTATTTGGGTTTATTGCTTCTATACTCACATTTATTCCATATATCGGGATTATGATCTCTTCCCTTTTGCCAATTGCGGTTTCGTGGATAACTTTCAACTCAATATGGTACCCGTTAGGTGTAATTCTGGTTTTTTCTATTGTTCAGGTACTCGAAGCCTACATAATATTCCCGTTTGCGGTAGGCGGTCGTTTAAAGATAAATACTTTAGTGATTATTGTGATGGTAATTTTTGGTGGCATTTTATGGGGAGCCGCAGGTATGATTTTATTCATTCCTTTTATTAGCATTGTAAAACTAATCGCTGACCGAACGGAGAGTTTAAAAACATTGTCCTTGTTATTGGGCAATGATGGTATTAAAAAAAAGCAATGATAATCCAATAAAAACGGTATTGAGTGTTAGAAATTGGTTTAAATAAGCCTTTTGTTTGAATTTTCAAATCTAAGAAACCCAATACTTCATTATCAGTCAAATTTCTAATTTAAATTTTACTCACCCATGAATCAGGGACTAAACACAGCCGAAGCAAAAGAGAGATTAATAACCCATGGCTATAATGAACTGCCATCGGCAAAGCCAAAAAATATTTGGCGAATCGCTTTTGAGGTGATGAAAGAACCTATGTTTGTTTTATTAATTAGTTGCGCTGTACTTTATATGATAATAGGCGATTATAGGGAAGGTAGCATCTTACTTGCGTCTGTTTTGGTTATTATATTCATTACATTTTACCAATATCAGAAAACGGAAAAAGCACTTGAAGCATTACGAAAACTTTCATCTCCCCGGGCCTTAGTGATTCGGGATGGAATAGAAATCCGAATTCCGGGACGGGAAGTAGTGCCGGACGATCTCATTATATTAAATGAAGGAGACCGTATTGCCGCAGATGGGATAGTATTAGACACAGTAAATTTAACTATTGATGAATCCCTATTGACAGGAGAATCCATTGCGGTAACAAAAAACATCCATACTGACTCATCAAACGCACACGGACTTGTGTTTAGCGGCACCATTGTGGTTCAGGGAAAAGGATTGGCAAAGATCATAGCCACCGGTATACATACGCAGTTTGGCAAAATAGGCGCTTCGCTTGAAAGTATCGAGGAAGACAAGACCCGGTTACAAAAGGAAATGAGCATATTGATAAGAAGGTTATTCATTATTGGCGCCTTTATCAGTATCGGAATAGTGGCTGCTTTTTATTATACAAGGGGTAATTTTATCCAATCCTTGCTAAACGGTCTTTCTGCAGCCATGGCAATTTTACCCGAAGAGTTTCCGGTTGTTCTTACCGTATTTCTTGCATTGGGCGCATGGAGATTGTCAAAAAACAATGTATTGACCAGAAAACCATCCGCAATTGAAACACTGGGCTCAGCTACTGTTTTATGTAGCGATAAAACGGGAACTATTACACAAAATAAAATGGACGTTGCTGCCTTGTATGATGGGAATGAAATATTTCTGAAAAGTGTTTTTGATCAAAAGCAAAACCAAATTACCGATTTAGTTACCACTGCGCAACATGCTTCTCAAAAAGATTCCATCGACCCAATGGAAAAAGCGATTAACATTACGAATAACACATTGGCATCACAAAATGAATCAGAATATAAACTCATCAAGGAATATCCCTTGAGCCGCGAATTACTTGCCATGACACGCGTTACCGAAAATAGTTCCGAAAACTCATTTTCGGTTTCAGCCAAAGGCGCACCGGAAGTCATTTTTACTTTATGTAAAATGAATGAGCAGAAAACAGCAAAACATATATTGGCTGTTAATCAAATGGCGGAACAGGGTTTCCGGGTAATTGCAGTTGCTAATGCGGTGCTTCAAAATAAAAACCTTCCTGAATCGCAGTATGATTTTGATTTTAATTTTCTTGGGCTTATCGGATTGGAAGACCCAATTCGAACAGAAGTTCCGCAGGCAATAAAGGAATGTAAAGAAGCCGGAATTAAGGTAATAATGATTACGGGAGACTTTCCTGCCACTGCTAAAAGTATTGCAAAGCAAATAGGATTGTCTGATAAAGGAGAAATTATTACAGGGGACGAATTGAAAAAAATGAGTGATGAAGAATTAAAAGAAAAAATAAAACGGACAAACATTTTTGCACGTGTGGTTCCTGAACAAAAACTACGGATTGTTCAGGCATTGAAAGCAAATAACGATATTGTGGCAATGACGGGTGATGGAGTAAATGATGCTCCCGCATTAAAGGCCGCACATATTGGTATCGCAATGGGAAATAAAGGAACCGATGTTGCACGAGAAGCTTCATCACTCGTATTGCTGGATGATAATTTTGCTTCCATTGTTTCTGCTATTCGTTCCGGGAGAAGAATCTTTGACAATCTGCAAAAGGCAATGTCCTACATCATTGCCATACATATTCCCATTATAGGACTTACCCTTTTACCGGCATTTTTCACTTCTCTTCCATTATTACTTATGCCTTTACACATTGTTTTTATGGAATTGATTATTGATCCGGTTTGCTCTATTGCTTTTGAATATGAACAGGAAGAAAAAGGAATAATGAATCGCCAACCCAGAAATCCAAACGAACAATTTTTTGGAGGAAAAAGAATATTACTGAGCGTCAGCCAAGGTTTAATACTGCTGATAATGGTCGTTGTTGTTTATTTTATTTGCATAAATGAAGGAGACAGTGACGGAGAAGTAAGAGCTATCGCTTTTTCTTCGCTCATTTTTGGAAATATTTTTCTAATACTTACCAATCTTTCCAATACTCGAGGTGTTATTTCGGTAATAAAGGAAAAAAATTATGCAGTTATCCTGATCCTGTCGGCGGCCATTATTATATTGTTTACAATTCTTTCCGTCCCCTCTTTACAACGCACTTTTAGCTTTGAAGTCACTGATTATAATCGTTTTATTCCCTCTGTTTTGGGTTCAATTTCTATCCTCATAATTTTTGAAACAATAAAGTATACCAAAAACAGAAGAAATGCAAAGGAGGAACAATAGCTGATTTTTCATTAGAACACTGCAGTATTTGGAGAGCTTCAATTACTTCTTCGCAGAATAATCACAGAAATAAGTTTTCGAAAGAGAAAGGTTGAATGAATTATAAATTTATTGTCCAAAATTCTTAAAGTAATCTTAAGGATATACTAACCCTTTTTAAATTTTTCTAATTGCATCTTTGCATTAAAAATAATAGTTATGATATCTTCAACCCATCTTCACGCCATGGCGATTCATTTTCCCATTGCATTGTTAATTATAGGTTTTCTTTCGGAATTAATTGCTTTTATAATAAAAAAACCGTTTTTCAGGCAGACAGCATTTTACTTATTGCTTTTGGGTACATTGGGCACAATTGTTTCCTATCTTTCGGGAAATGCAGCAGGAGAAGGTATCGAAGAAGGTTCGTTGGGGAAAGCAATTGAATTGCATGAACAGGCAGCCACCATTACTTTATGGCTTACCATTGTTACCGCACTTGTCTATCTTGGAATTTATTTTTTTAATTATTCGAAAAAATGGGCGAGAATTGCAAGTATCATTTTGTTTGCAGGAGTAATTGTAGCCATTTCCAGAACAGGATATCTTGGAGGACAATTGGTCTATAAACACGGAGCCGGAGTACAATTGGAACTTCCCGATTTTTCAAATCCAGATATTGAAAACGAAAACAATTAAATCTAAAAGTTTTCTTTAACTTAGCCAGATGAGAATTTTATTGGTAGAAGATGAAACATCGATTGCCGGTTTTTTAAAAGAAGGCCTGGAAGAGGAAGGATTTGCCGTTGATGTCGCCAATAATGGTAGACATGGTCTCGAATTGGCAATGGATAATCTCAATGAATATGATATTATTTTACTCGACTGGATGCTGCCCGGCATTAGTGGAATTGAAATTTGCAGAAGTATCCGCAAAGAAAACAAAATCGTTCCCATTATTTTTTTGACTGCCAAAGATACCGTTGACGATACCGTATTTGGATTGGAAACAGGCGCAAATGATTATCTGAAAAAACCTTTCGCATTCGAAGAATTATTAGCCCGAATTAGGGTTTTGCTTCGAAATACTGTTGGAGAACAAAATATTTTTAAAGCAGGAAATATAGTGTTGAATGTAGATGTTCATCTTGTTACCAAAGGCGGAAAACCAGTGGAACTTACCCAAAAAGAATTTGCATTGCTGGAATATCTGCTTCGAAATAATGGCAAAGTTTGCAGACGCAGCCGAATTATAGAAAAAATATGGGATATTCATTTCGACAAAGACACTTCGGTTATCGATGTATTTATCAATGCGTTACGAAAAAAATTGGACGATAAAAACCAAGAATCCTTTGTTCAAACTATTCGAGGAGTTGGCTACCGAATTAACGACGACCAGTGAAACTAAGCTTCAAGAAAAGAATCGCCATATACAATTTAACTGCCATCGCATCCTTGGCAGCCATTGCATTTATTGCCATATATGCCGTTGTTTACTACACTTCTTACCAACATTTAGACGATGATATAAGTACCGAAAAAGAAGAGGTTTTTAACAATCTTGACTGGCGAGGAGACCATATTATCATGAACAAAATGCCCGAATGGGAAGAAGCGGAACACAAGCAATTAGAAGTAAATCCCACCTTCCTGCAAATTGTTGACCTTCAGGAACACACCGTTTTCAAGTCGGCAAATTTACAGGAAAATCATTTTTTGTTCAATCCAAAAATAGAGGAAACAACTTTTTACAACTCCACCATAAACAAACAAAGGATAAGACAGGGACAATTCCCCATCTTTAATGAAAACAATAAAATAATTGGTCATTTAACCATTGGGGTTTCTCAACAGGAATCTTTCAACGTGTTGCATAATTTATTGATTGTATTGTGTTTAATCTACATCATTATGCTTGGCACTTTGTATGCCATCATATCTTTTGTTGCTTCAAAAGCCATTGCTCCCGTTAACGAGTTAATCGATACCGCCTCCAAAATCAATGAAACCAACATCAATTCCCGCTTGCCATTGCCCGAAAATGAAGACGAAATTCACCAATTGGCAACGACCATCAACGAATTATTGAATCGGCTGGAATACAGCATTCACCAGCAAAAACAATTTACCGCCGATGCCTCTCACGAGATGCACACACCGCTTACCGCCATAAAAGGAACCTTTGAAGTGTTGTTGCGAAGAAAAAGAACACCTGAACAATACGAGTTAAAAATGAAAGAAGTACTTATTCAAACAGACCGATTATCGCTTTTGTTTGATCAATTACTCCAATTAGCCCGCTTGGAATCCAATAATATTCAGGCAAAAATGGAAACCATAATTCTAAAGGAGATTGTCGAAAAAATTATTAATACACATCATTCAGCAATCAAAAGCAACAATATTAAAATCCAGATTTCTATTCCTCAAACCTGTGTTGTAAAAGCAGACTCGACCTTTTTGGAAAGAATCCTTAATAATTTAATAATAAATGCCATAAAATACAATCATCCAAACGGAAATGTGTTTTGCGAATGGAATGAAAAAAAACAATCGTTAACCATTAAAGACGAAGGCATTGGCATATCAAAAAAACAATTACCTTATTTATTTAACCGTTTTTTCAGGGCAGACAATTCCAGAAGTTCCCAAATCCCGGGAAATGGTTTAGGATTATCCATTGTTAAAAAACTATGTGATTTACAAAACATCAAAATCTCCGTTAAAAGTGTTGAAGACAAAGGCTCTTCTTTTATTCTCGAATTTACCGCATAAAATATTTAGCTAATTTTAAGATAATACAAAGTAAAGCCAAAGGTGCGGGTCCTCATCTTTGCAATGTATTTAACAACTAAACTATTTTAAAACTGAAAAGGCAATCTATCATCAGTGGGATTATAATAGTGGTAATCGGTCTGCTACTAACCTCCTGCAAAAAAAATGAAGTGACCCAAACAGAAACGGCTGTTCCAACAAAAGCAGTTGCAACTACACCAGCTGACACGACTAAAGTAACTGCCGTGACAAAAGACACTTTGAAATCTTCTGAAAAAGGTGAAAACGAAAAAAACGAGAAAAAATAAAAACAAACATAAAAAACAAATAAAATGAAAACAAAATTAATAATTCCAGCATTGGCCATAGTAAGTTGTCTTTCCATATTCTCTTGCAAAAACAAAGAAGAGAATAAATCTGAAATGAAAACTCCCGTTGAAAACAAAGACGCAAATGTGAAAACAGAGGAGAATACCGCCGTAAACGTTGAAGATGCCAAAACCAAAACAATTGCGAATTTGCAAGCAGCCTTCAAAGGCGAATCAAATGCAACTGCAAGATATGCGGCTTTTTCTAAAAAAGCAGCCGAAGAAGGACATAAGGAAATTGCAATGCTTTTTAAAGCGGCATCCAACTCCGAAAAAATACATGCAGGAAACCATAAAGCGGTTTTGGAAGAAATGGGAGTTGCCATAGAGCCTGTTGTGCTCGACGTGACGGTGAAGACAACCAAGGAAAATCTTGAAGCTGCCATCAAAGGCGAATCGTATGAAGTAGCCGAAATGTATCCTGCTTTCCTTAAAGTTGCTAACGCAGCCGGTAATCAATTAGCATTGGTAAGTTTTAACTACGCCTATAAAACTGAAATAAAACACAAGGCATTTTATGAGAAAGCATTGGCAGCTTTTGAAAGCAATACGGATAAAACCTTGCCTACGACCTATTTCATCTGCCCTACTTGCGGAAATACTTACGAAACTTCAGCACCAAAACGTTGTGGAATTTCAATGACAAGCGGAGCAAAATTCATCAAAATTAATTCTCTTTAAAATTTAAGAACTCTCAACTAGGATAACTAATCCTATAGAATTCCAATAATTTTATCTTACTTACAAAATATAATTCCTCGACAAATTTGGGGAATTATATTTTTTTTTGGAACCAAGTTTTATAATTCAGAAAAGTTTTTTTATAAAGAATTAAACAACTATTTCAGTGTATCAAAGGCATGAACCCCTCAAAATCAAACTCCCAATCCCTCTCTTTTTTATACCATAATTGACCTTCCGAAACCTGTAAAGGGCAATCAAAATTATTGCTATATAAAGTTCCGGTTCCCAATCCTTGAGGCATCAAATTATGCTGTAAAAAAGTCCATTGTGCAATGGCATTTAGTCCAATATTACTCTCTAAAGCCGAGGTAATCCACCAGCCAATATTGTACTTTTCGGCTAGTGTAATCCACTCTTGCGTACCCCGAAAACCACCAATAAAACTGGGCTTTAAAATGATGTATTGTGGCTTGATTTTTTGCAATAATTGTTCTTTTTCTTCCAACGAAAACACACCTATTAACTCTTCGTCCAAGGCGATGGGAATTGGAGTGATTTTACACAACTCTGACATACTGTCAGTATTGTTTTTTTGAATAGGTTGCTCAATGCTATGTAATTTAAATCCAGCTAATTGTGTAATTTTATCTAAAGCTGAAATTACGTCGAAAGCACCGTTCGCATCCACCCGAATTTCGACCTGTTCCGGAGTAAAATTTTCCCGAATATAGCGCAATAATTGCAATTCTTTATCAAAATCTATAGCACCTATTTTGAGTTTGACACAACGGAAACCTTCCGCCAGTTTTTCCTCTATTTGCCGCTTCATAAAAACCTCTTCTCCCATCCAAACTAAACCGTTAATCGGAATTGATTTTGTGCTGTTGGTAAACTCAGAAGGAAAGAGTAAAAAAGGGCTTTCGCTTGCTAAAGATTCGAACGCCATTTCGACTCCAAATTGTATCGAAGGAAACTCGATTAGTGATTCCCATAACTGATCTTTTCCGAGATGAATATTAGCACAAGTCCACCGTAATTTTGCTTCATAATCTGGCCGATCATCAACACTCAAACCTCTCAAAATTCCACACTCGCCTATTCCTTTTTTACCATTATTTTCGAGTATGATAAACCAGGTTTCTTTCTCATTCATAATGCCACGAGAAGTTCCCGATGGTCGTTTAAATTGAAGAATGTATTTGTGGTAAGTTGCTTTCAAAATAAGTTTTGGGTTTTGGGTTTTCAATTGAGACCTACAAGGTTTTGGAAACCTT
>DHXP01000007.1:22837-28106 GCA_002413745.1 Flavobacterium sp. UBA5153
AAGGTTTCCAAAACCTTGTAGGTGTATTTTTTATAAACAATATCTGTACTTTATTTTTCAATTTTCTAACAATCTCAAAACCCTGTCAAAATCATCATTTGGCAAACCTGCTTTTTTAAAGACTCCAAAATCAAATTTTACTTTTTGAATCCAACTTAAATTATCGGTTACGTTTTGTGATTGGTATTTTTTGTAAATTGACTTAGCCGATTTAAAGTCGTTATTAAACAAATAAGCATGAGCCAAATTCAACTTTACCAATAACTCGGAATTATCAAGCTTCTCGCCTTCTTTTAGAAATTTAATCGCTTTCCCATATTGTTTAGTCATAATATAACTATTACCAATAGTATTATAATCTTCAACGTTTGCTTTACCGTCATTTATAACGGCTAATAATTTCACTATGGCATCGCCGTATTTTCCTTGATTTACCAAATCTGATGCTTGGTTCCGTAAAGTGGCATAAATCACATTAGAAGCTCCCATTTCGTTGAAACAGGCATTTCCGAAGTCTTTATGCGCTTTTGATTTTTCGATGCCGAGGAGTTTCTGGAATTCCTGAAACTTATATTCTTTTTGTAATTTTTCGAGGATGCAAACACAAAAATCATCCGAATTAGGAAGTTTTTTTGCTAAATCGGACGTTTTACATTGATTGATGATTAATTTGCGGTTTTCTAAATTCCAACCTCTATTGAGTTTAGTATCTACCCAGGGAACCACTTCGAGAATGATTTTTTGGTTCATTATCCAGTTTTTGCTTTCGAAACCAAACCACATATTGGTCAAATTGGGTTGTAAACAACTGGATTTGTCTATCGAAAGACGTTTGGCATCTTTACTGATAGCTTCATTTTGGACCAAGCAAACTTTGTCTGTTTTTCCGTTTTCTATGTACTCCGAAGCCAAAACACTATTTGAAAAAATAGCATATCTGCATTTGTCGTCACCCGAAATTTTTGATAAAAGAAAAACCGCTCCCGCAGTTCCTTGACTAATGCCTGTTGGATCAGGAATCGATTTTAACACCGAAACCAAACTGCTTGCCAATTGTTGGTTTTCATCAAGAAGCGTGATTCTGTAAACCACTTCGGTGGTTCCTACAGGCAAATCTTCGATTTTTATGACAATCCTGTCTCTTGCCGAGACGACAATTTCTTTTGTGGTGGTTCGGTCTTTGTCCCAATAACCGTCTTGTTGTGAGAAAACGGATTGAAATGAAATACTGATTACAAGTACAAAAAATAATTTTTTAATATTCATTTTCTTGATTGTCGTGATTTTTTAGCCCAGTCCCGATTGCTATCGGGAGAAACGGCATCCCACGCTTTTTTGCGTGGATATAGTGGAAAGCTGGAAAAAGCTCCTAAAAAATTATAATTCAATACTTTCTCCTATTTCAAGCAGCATTAAGTCTTTTCCTTTATCGAAAAACTTGCGGATGGAATCTTCGTGATTAATCACGATGTAACCGAAAGTATCGTAGTGAACGCCCAGTATTTTATCGCATTCGACAAAATCAGAAGCAATAATGGCATCATCGACATCCATAGTGAAATTGTTTCCTATTGGAAAAATAGCCAAATCCAGTTTGGTTCGCATCGGGATGAGTTTCATGTCCATTGTCAAAGCAATATCTCCCGATATATATATGTTTTTGTGTTCGCTTTCGATGACAAAACCACCGGGATTTCCACCGTAGCCTCCGTCAGGAAATGAACTGGAATGAATGGCGTTGACAAATCTTACTTTTCCAAAATCAAAATTCCAGCTCCCGCCGTGGTTCATCGGGTGATATTTAAAGCCTTTTTCGCCAAAATGAGAGGCCACTTCGTAATTAGAGACGATAATCGCACTCGTTCTTTTGGCGATAGCTTCGACATCAAGAATATGATCGCTGTGTGCGTGAGTCAATAAAATATAATCCGCTTTCAAGGACTTGATGTCAATATGCGCTGCTTCCGGATTGGCAGAAATATAAGGATCGACTAAAATGTGTTTGCCGCCAACTTCGATTCCCAATGAGGCGTGACCGTAAAATGTGATTTTCATATTTTTTTAGATTATAGATAATAGAATAAAGATAATAGAATAAAGATAATAGAACATAGACGAAAGATAAAAGAATAGTCAAGATACAAAATCTATTTTCTTTTTTCTCTTTGTCTTTTTCATTAATAATTATTGACCAGCAAATCCGAAATGAAGAAAATCATGCACAACGCCAATAACACCGAAAGTGCAAAAGTGCTTAATGCCAGTTTTTTTAATTCAGGATCCAACTCCTTAGGCTCTTGATTTTTATAAACGGTAATTAAATGTTTGGTTAAAGGAATGTAAGCCAGTAAAAACAAATATTGGTCAAAATGGAAATTGTTTATAATCGCAAAAATCAACACTAGAACCATTGCCGAAACAATTAGAAAATAATGGTATTTCTTTGCTTTTGCACCGCCAATTTTTACCACAATTGTGTTTTTATTTGATTTTCTGTCCGATGCTTCATCTCGCATATTATTTAAATTCAAAACCCCAACACTTAATAATCCGATGGCAGTTGCCGGTAAAAACAGGTCGAAATTCAATTGTTTCGAATATAAAAAGTTTACGCCCAACGTACTTACCAATCCAAAAAACACAAATACGAATAGGTCGCCATAACCACGATATCCGTAAGCCGTATTTCCAACGGTATAGCGAATCGCCGAAGCAATTGCCAAAATACCCAACACTAAATAAAATAAAGAATAGCCAATATTAGTATCCCTGAAAGCAAAATAAATCAACAACATTGCCGAAACCAATGTCAGTGCAGCTGTAATAATAATGGCACGTTTCATGGCTTCAGGAGAAATTACTCCACTTTGAATGGCCCGTTTTGGCCCAACTCTATTCTCGTTGTCAGTTCCTTTCATCCCATCGCCATAGTCATTGGCAAAATTGGACAGGATTTGCAATCCCAGCGTTGTCAAGATTGCATATCCAAATATTCTCCAGTTGAAGACTTCTGTTGGCGTGAGAATGTTATCCGTTGGATATGCCAATGCATACATACTCCCAACTATTATTCCGGAAACCGATAATGGCAAGGTTCTTACTCTTGCGGCTTGAATCCAATGTTTCATTTGATTTTATTATTTGCCACTAAGGCGCTATTTTGCCACAAAGGCACAAAGGCACAAAGTTTTTATTAGTATTTTTTATTATTTGTCACTAAGATGCTAAGTCTCAAAGTTTCTATTGGTGTTATTGCTCAAACTGAACACTGTAAACTGAATACTGCCAACTATATTACGGTAACCATTTTTTTTCAAAATTTGGTTTTCGTTTTTCAAGAAAAGCATTTCTGCCTTCCTTGGCTTCTTCGGTCATATAGGCTAATCGAGTTGCTTCGCCAGCAAAAACTTGTTGTCCTACCATTCCGTCATCCGTAAGGTTCATGGCAAATTTCAGCATTTTGATGGAGGTTGGCGATTTTTGCAAAATTTCCTGTGCCCATTCATAAGCTGTATCTTCTAACTCGGCGTGTGGAATCACGGCGTTAACCATTCCCATATCCATAGCGTCTTGAGCCGAATAATTTCTTCCGAGGAAGAAAATCTCGCGTGCTTTTTTCTGTCCCACCATTTTCGCCAAATAAGCCGAACCATAACCGCCGTCAAAACTAGTCACGTCAGCATCGGTTTGTTTGAAAATGGCGTGTTCTTTACTTGCCAAAGTTAAATCGCAAACCACGTGCAAACTATGTCCGCCGCCAACAGCCCATCCTGGAACTACGGCAATAACCACTTTTGGCATAAATCGGATTAAACGCTGTACTTCGAGAATATTCAAGCGATGTTGGCCGTCTTCACCCACATAACCTTGGTGACCGCGGGCATTTTGGTCGCCTCCGCTACAAAATGAGTAGATTCCATCTTTGGATGAAGGTCCTTCGGCAGAAAGCAAAACCACGCCTATTGAAGTGTCTTCTTGGGCGTCATAAAAAGCTTGATACAATTCCGAAGTGGTTTTGGGGCGAAATGCATTGCGAACATCAGGTCTGTTGAAGGCTATTCTGGCAACTCCATTGCATTTTTTATAGGTGATATCTTCGTATTCTTTGACCGTTATCCAATCCATTATATTCTGTTTTTAAATTATTTTAGTGTAAAAATAAACCATTTTTTACACATTCTATCATTCTATTTTGGCCAAGCCAAAAGTAATTCTCTTTATTTTAAATTTCAATAAAAAAAGAGGAAAGCATTACACCTTCCTCTTTTAAATAATTTACGGAAATTTAAAATTTATTCTTTAACCAAATAAATTCCGTCTTCCTTAATCTCGATTAATTTTTCTTTATACAAAGCTCCAATGGCTTTCTTGAAGGTTTTTTTGCTCATTTTCAAAACAGTTTTAATGTCTTCAGGATGTGAATTATCTGTTAATCGCAAGAAACCACGGCTTGCCCTGAGTTCATCCAAAATTTTCTCGGCATTCGGTTCAATGCTTTGATAACCTTGAATTTGTAATGAAACATCAATTTTATTATCAGGACGAATGGTTTTGATATAACCTCTCATTCTATCCCCTGTGCGAATCGAATCGTCATAAACCTCATCTTTATATAACAAACCTTTGTGTTGCTCGTTGATGATGACGTTGATGCCAATTTCTGTGATATGCGAAACAATTAAATCTACTTCTTCTCCTTTTTCAACCGTCAAATTATCGTTTTTCAAAAACTGGTTGGTTTTGCTGGACGCCACCAAACGGTTAGTTTTCTCGTCCATATAAAGATAAACCAAATAGCGTTTGCCTTTTTCCATTGGTCGTGCTTGCTCTTTGAACGGAACCAGAATATCTTTTTCCATTCCCCAATCCATAAAAGCCCCAATTTGGTTGACATAATTCACACGTAAAAGCGCAAATTCATTCAACAAAATATAAGGTTCCAAAGTTGTGGCAACAGGACGTTCTTCGTGATCCAAATAAACGAAAACAATAATCTCCTCGCCTATTTCAAATTCGTTGGGAACGTATTTATTGGGTAAAAGAATGTCGTGAATTCCTTCAGGATCAGTTTCCGGAGTGCCCAGAAACAAACCTACTTTGGTGTCACGTAATATGGTGAGCGTATTGTATTTTCCTATTTCAATCATTTTCTTGGGATTCTACTATTCTGAGGCGCAAAGGTACGAAGAGGATTTGGATGTTTGATTATTCGATTTATAAAGTTAATGAGAAATGACATCATCCCCAAATAATACCGCTAGTTATTTCA
>DHXP01000007.1:28251-54711 GCA_002413745.1 Flavobacterium sp. UBA5153
GAACTAAATGAAATATACAGCGGCATTATACCAGAACGATTGGACTAAAACATATTAACCAATGGTATAAAATAATATCATTTTCTGTTTTTGGAGTCGTAATTGACAGCTTTTAAGTATATTTGAAATTAAATTAATTCCTCAAACCCAGTTTAAATTTTCTATGAAAGCAAAACACACCACCCCCTTTTTACTGTTATTAGCAGTCTTATTATTTTCTCCCTCCCTTTTCTCACAAACTACAATCGACGATCCAGAAATAAAAAAAATGGTTACTGAAGTCAAGGCCGAAAATCTGGAAGCAACCGTTCGTAAATTGGTCTCTTTTGGAACCCGGCATACTTTGAGCGACACCAAAAGTGACACGCGAGGTATTGGCGCAGCACAACATTGGATAAAATCGGAATTTGACAAATATGCGTTATCCTCCGGCGGAAGACTTACCTCAACTATTGATTATTTTATGATTAAAGCCGATGGAAAACGCATTGCAAATGACAGCCAATTGGGCAATGTAATGGCGACACTAAAAGGAACCGACCCGACTGATGACCGAGTATTAATTATAAGCGGTCATTTAGATTCACGTGCCACTGATGTTATGGATGTTAAATCTGATGCACCTGGTGCCAATGATGATGCTTCCGGAGTGGCGGCAATGATGGAACTCACAAGAATAATGAGCAAAAGAGAATTCCCTTTTACCTTGATTTTTGTTGCCGTAACAGGCGAAGAACAAGGTTTATACGGTGCTCGTCATCTTGCTGAATTTGCAAAAGAATTCAAATGGAATGTCGTTGCGATGATTAACAACGATATGATTGGTAACAGTTTGTCTAGCGGAACGAGCTTAAGGGATAATACTAAGGTTAGAGTTTTTAGCGAAACTATTCCTTACTTAGAAACGGAAGCCGAAGCCAAAATGCGCAAATCCACCAATCGTGATAACGACAGTCCGTCGAGAGAATTGGCTCGATATATAAAAACGGTAACTAATCAATATGTTGATCAATTAGACATCAATTTGGTTTACCGAAACGACCGTTTTTTACGTGGAGGTGACCACACTCCTTTTTGCCAAAATGGTTTTACAGCAATTCGTTTTTGTGAAATGAACGAAAACTACGATCATCAGCATCAAAACGTGAGAACTGAAAATAACATAAAATATGGAGATCTTCCTGAATTTATGGATTTTGAATATATGAAAAAAGTGACTTGTTCCAACTTGGCTACTTTCTGCAACTTGGCTTGGTCGCCAAAAGCACCCCTTAATGTTGGAATAGAAGTCAAAGAACTAACTAATTCTTCCACTTTAGTTTGGAAGGCACCGGAAGGAAAACCGGTTTATGGTTATCACATACTTATCAGAGAAACTTCAGCACCACAATGGGAAAAAACAATTTTTGTTAAAGATACAAAGGCTGAGATTCCATACTCTAAAGACAACTTTTTCTTTGCCGTACAATCCGTTGATGAATTAGGTCACGCTAGTTTGCCTATTTTCCCTATTCCTGTTCGTTAAAACTAAATCAACAGAATACCCCACAAAAAAAGCGTTTGCCCTAGGTAAACGCTTTTCATTTTATTGTGATTTCTAAGGAGCAGAGGACAAAGATTGAAAACAGTAAATTGGGAAATAATCCACAAAAAATAGGCTTAAAAAAACCTATTTTTTATATTTTAAGGAACGAAAATTTTTGTTCTCCAAAATAATTTAACAGTTTTTATTCTAACTCATTTAGAATATTCCCGATTTGAATCTTGAATGTGGGAATGGTTTCAAAGATAGTTTCCCAAACAAAACTGTTATCAACCGAAAAATATTCGTGAACAATAAAATTGCGCATTGATTTTGCACCACGCCAATCTACATCTGGGAATTTTTGTTTAATTTCTTCATCAATTTGGGAAATGGCTTCTCCAATAATTATAAAATTTTTAAGAACGGCATCTTGTTTGAGCCAATCGTTCAGGAATTATTCCTTGGATGTTGTAGTGGCTACAAATTCTAATTTCTCAATAGCTTCTAGAATATGAAGGAAGTAAATTTTATATTTTTCAGTTTTCATAAAAATATTTAACTTCTCGCAAAACTTTTTCTTTGATAAATTTACTCAAACCGTTTTCCGAAATTAAATCTACTTTTTTATGCAGTTTTTCTTCTAATTCAAAATGAATTTTAGACAAAGTAAAAAGTCCAATAGGTTGGTGAAGAGAAAAAAGTATGTCAATATCGCTATCCTTATTTTCCTCATTTCTGGCCACAGATCCAAACAGCCCAATCCTTTTGGGATGATACGGCTTTAAAGTTTCTATAATGATATGTAATTGACTTTTTGATAACATATTACAAATGTAATTAAAAAATTGTGTTTCCTATTCCAATCATTTTCTTGTATTTTCTAAAGTGCAAAGACACGAAGATTGAGAGGATATATTTTAAAACTAATTTATTGAAGCTTTTTATTCTAACTCATCTAGTATATTCCCGATTTGAATCTTGTTCTATCCAGCTATTTGTATGTCATTATTTAACAATTCCACATTAAAATTTACTTTTGCTTTTAATGCACTAAAAACTCTCAAAATAGTTTCCAAAGTTACGTTAGTTGTGTTATTTTCAAGTTTTGAAATTTGTGCTCTTTGAACTCCAATTAATTTACCCAATTCTTCTTGAGTCATTTTCCTCTCAAGTCGCACTTTTTTTATTAAATTTCCAAGCATTTCCATTTGAAGTTCTTGTTCGTAAAGTGTTCTTTTCTCGGTTCCAACTTCACCTATAAACTCATCTTTTATTTGGTCGAAAGTAAACATTTCTAACTCTTTTTCTTTATTTTTCATTTTGCTTCTTTTTAAATTCAAAATATTTCAACCTAATATTTTCTGCCTTTTCAATTTCTTTTTCAGGAGTTTTCCCAGTTTTCTTAATTATTCCGTGAGTTGCTAAAACTAAAGTTTGCGTTTTCTCGGTTTTATCCCAAAAAGCAAAAATTCGGAAGTATGTTTTGTTGTACAATGTTCTAAATTCCCAAATTTCATCTTTCCGTTTTTTAAATAGTTCGTTGTCATTTTTTATTTTCGATTTGTCAATATTGAAAATTATCTTGTTGCGACTTTTTTCGTCTAATTCAAGAAGAAATTCTCTAGCTTCTGTCAAAAAAATCACTATAAACTTATCCATTCAACCTTATTTGTTTCCATACAAAGATACAAAATTGATCTAATTATTGTTGTTTACAGTTTGTTTTTTTGAAAAAATGTTCTTTTGAAATTATGAAAATAGTAAATTCTGGCAGCAGAATCATACAGTAACTGGTTTTTTGATAACCTGAATGTATGTAAAAAATTGTGTTTTAAATGCAAATTTTATTTTTTACTCCGCCTTCTTTTGGCATACTTCCCAAGTTTCTTTAATTATTAAACTAAACTTCTCTCAAAATCATCACACATTTGATTTAGAATATCTTTTGTTTCTCTTTTGAAAAACTCTCCTAAATCTTTGTTCATAATTGTGTATTTGCGGTATAATTTATTGAAATCTGTATATATTTCATCTTGTGAGAATGCCGAACCATCATCTTTGATTTTTGCAATTAATCGTTTACCCATTTCATCTGCTTTGATGAAATCAAAAAAGGTATCAATTTTACTTTCAAAATCTGCTATCAATTCTGCTATTGCTTCTTCTTCCTGATTGCGTTTTTCAATTACCTTTAAAATATTGTATTTGAATTTATTTTCTCCAAATTCGCTATTAGGTTCCCCAAGCACCTTTGATTTTACCTCTTTTACTTTATAATCTTGTGGCGCAACTATTCCTATCTTGTTATCAAAGTAAATCTCTACATCATCAATAATTTCATCGCCTCTATTTATTTGGCTGTAAATGATGTTGAACTTGCGCCAGAACTGTAAAAATAATTCCTCGCTGTATTTTTTGTCTATCTCAATAACAAATTCAATAAGGTTTAATATTTTGAAATATTCGTTTATTGTCGTTTTTAATTTCTTTGCTTCCTTTTTTGCAATCGTAATGAACTTTGTAAAATCGTTATCAATTGCCAATATGATTTTGACATCATCATTTGTGGTATTGTATTCTTGAAACGCTTTAAAATGCTTGATAAATAAATCATTTCCTTTTAACGATTTTTGATAGATTTCCAGTTTTTCTTCATCACCTAATGGGTCAAAATCTGAAACCACTACATTGCTGAAATGTTCAAACGCCTCTTTTATATTTTTGAGATTCACATTCTTATAAGACAAATCAATAATCTTACAATCGTTTTTATATTTGATTTTCCTGTTTACTCTTGATATCGTTTGTATGGCATTAATACCTCTAATTTCTTTATCTAAGAATAAGGTGTGCAATTTTGGTTCATCATAGCCTGTTTGTAATTTGTCCACTACGATTATTAATCCGTTTTTTGCTAATTTGAAATTTTGCAATACTTGTTTTTCACTCAAACCATCATTAACACTATTGCTGCTCGGTTGGTCTTGACTGTCCGAATACACAATATAAATTGGAGCGTCTTTAAACCTTTCATATTTTTTTTGACTTACTAATACTTTGTATTGTTTGTCTATTTGTCTTTTGTATCTTATTGCATTTTGTATGGAAGATACCGCTAACATTGCTTTGGCTGTTCCCCTAATATTATGATACACGGTTGACACTAATCGTTCAGAAATAAATTTAGCAATGGCATCTACTCTTTCTGGATTTGCATAAATTTTCTTTTTACGAATAGCATATTTTTTGCCTTCTTCATCAATCCCGGTATCTGTTCCTTCCGGAATCGCTTCATATCCAAAATCATTTTCAAAACCTTCCAATTCATTTTCGGGTTTTTCAAAATACATTTTTGCTGAAACAGGAACTATTCCTTTGATTGGATTTAGAATAAAACCATCTTCAATAGCCTCTTTCATCGTGTAGCTATCAAAAGGAACCCATATTTTTTCGGCTTCGGCATATTTATTATATTCGCCAAACCGAGCCAAAGTGTGATCGCTTGGTGTTGCGGTAAAACCAATAATTAAATTCTTCTTATTCTGTGTTGATTGGTATTCTTTGTTGTTGTCGAAACTGCTTTGTAGTTCATCAAATACACTAATCATTTCCTCGTGTTGCGCACCGCTATTACTACGATGGATTTCATCAATAAGAAAAGCTATTCTTAATTTGGACAGCTTTGTCGTAACCTCATCATCTAAAATATCTTTTACTGTTGCAAACTTTTGAACATTGACAACAATGACTCTTTTATCACTACTTAAAGCCGTCATAAAGCTTTTCTTGTCTGATGCTTCCAGAAACATTCCTTTTTGGATATTCATATTGTGAAGCATTGTATCTAATTGGTCTCGGAGTTGTAGCCTATCCACAACCAACATTACTTTGTCATATACATAAACACCGTCTTTACGAAGGTCTTTTAGTTGTAATGCTGTCCATCCAATTATATTACTTTTACCAAAACCTGCTGCATATTGCAACAGCAAAGAATATACATTTTTGTTGTTTTGGTACTTTTGTCTTTTGGCAATCAAATCTTTTATTTGGTTTTCGCCTAAGCCTTTTGCACGGAGTTCTTTTTCTAATTTATTGATAAAATAATCCTGTTCATTTTCGTGTTCCAAGAATTCATTTATCTTAGCTAACACCTTATCTGCTCCAAACTTTTGCTTAGGTCTCGGACTTATTAAACGTCCGTCATTGTGTTTGTATTCTTTAATCTTGCTACCTTCTTTCTTGATTAATTCCCGTTCAATAAAATTATAATAGAGAATTTCTTTTTCAATCATTTTTTTATCATACAACGCCTTGAAAACCTCTTCGAACTTCTGCAATTTTTCCGCTTCTTTGTTTAACAACGGATAAGGTTTAAAATCTTGTAATATTTTCTTGTTGTAGTTCTCAAAATCATATTCTCCAGTGGCAATAGTGTTTTTTATTTCTTCAAACTGATTGGAAACATTTCTAATAATGTAGGTTTCGTTTATGTCTGTAGAGGTAATATGGATTGCTTTTTCAAATATTTTCAGGAAATCTTTTTTGATGGTTTGTGAAACATCATTCCCATCAGCTATTTGTAAATATTCCTGTACGGCTGAAAGATAATCTTTAGCTACTTTTTTTCTGCCGTTAGTTTTTGCATTTTGATTGTTCCAGTTACTTTTTAACTCACTATAACCCAGAAAAATACCATTAAGAAAAAACGATAAATCAGGACGGAAAGAAAAAAGAGGTTTACCTCCATATTTAAAAGTATAAGGCAACTCCTGAACTATAGAAAAGATATTTTCGTCAAACGATTTATCTTCATTCGTTTCAGTACCACTAGGATAAAATAAATAAATTTTTAATCCTTCAAAAGTTACTGACTTATTCGTATTGATAAACAATGCCATATTCATTGACGCTTTTACCTTTTCATCAAGAAACAAGGTAAAGGCTTCCATCAATTCTTTTTCGTTATTACTGAACTTGCGCAACAATTTTTTATAATTGTCTTTGTTTAACGAAGTTTCGGAAATAAACTGTTTTAAATCTTCATTGATAAAGAAAAGAGAGGAAACTGTATTGGCTTTAGCCTCCTTGTATTGCAGACCATCAGGACGCTCACAAAAAAAGTGGACTAAATATTTGTCTTGTAAGTCGAGTTCGTTCATTGATTGGTTATATTTCGTCTTTATTATTCAATTGGTCTTCTATCACTTTTCTCAACTCTTCTTTATCGGGTAAATACAATTGGTATTTTTGAACAAATAATTGCGAGGATACATTGTGCATTGCATATTGTATTACCAATTCGTCTTTTTCTTTGGCTAATACAATTCCAATCGGTTGGTTATCAGATTCCGTGTTTTCTTCGTTTTCAAAATAGCCCAAATACATATTCATTTGCCCTACATCTTGGTAACTCGCTTCTTCTCTTTTTAAATCTATCAGTACAAAACATTTGAGAATTCGGTGGTAAAAAACCAAGTCAACATAATGATGCCTGTCACCTAAAGTAATGCGGTATTGTCTGCCAATAAAGGCAAAACCTTTTCCTAATTCTAATAAAAAAGTTTGCAAATGCGTGATTAACCGTTGTTCCAATTCCGTTTCGGATAAGTGATAGGGTTCTGCAATTTTAAGAAACTCAAAAATATAGGTTTCTCGTAAAATATCGGTTGGAGCAGCTATTTGTTGCCCTTGATGTGCCAGTTTCAAAATGCCTTCTTTGTCTTTGGATGCTGCAAGACGAAGATATAATGAAGTCTTTTTTTGACGAATTAGTTCCTCTACACTCCAGTTTTCTAATATGGTTTGTTGCTGATAAAAACTACGTTCTAATGGATCGTTTATTTTTATCAACTCCACATAATGTGTCCAGCTCAATTGGTGCGTTGCCACCGCACTAATTCTAACCTGTTCTTTTTCAATTATTTGTGATTGGTGCGTTAATTCCGCACCTATTGCAACTTGATTTGTTTTCAATATTCCAGACGCTGTTTGGAATATTGGGTATGTTAAATAAAACTGCCTAAAACGCTTAACATTACTAAGACTGAATCCTCTACCGTGCAGGAGGTTTAAATCTTTTGATAGGTTTTCTAATAAGGCTTTGCCATAAGTAGCCTTGGCTTTTCCTCCTTGTTCAAAGGCTACAATGTGTTGCCCTATTTGCCAATAGGTATCGAGTAATTGATTATTTACGGCTCGCAGTGCTACTACTTTGCCATTAGTATAAGTAGTAGAAATAGTTGCTATTAAACTTTGATAGCCTTTTTGTGGTGCGTTTTCATTCATAATTATCAATTATTAATGTGGCTAATTTACAATTTACCCTTTTTAATTTACCTTTATTTTTCCCGTTACTGCATCGTTTATCAATGTTTTGCGTAATTCTTTTAGCGTTTGAATTTGCGTATTGATATTGAAAACTATTTTATCAATGGTTTGGGTTTTTTGGTCTAAATAAGTAGCGATTGCTTCTTGTTCTTTTAGTGTTGGAGGCATAATAACTAATAGGTTATTATATGTACTTAAACCCAATATTTTTCTTGTTGTTCCTGTTGCAGATTTACTGAAATAGTTTTGAACAAAATCATTGTTGAATAAATACTTTTTAAAATTTAAAAAAACATTTTTACTAAATCGTAATCTTAATAGGTGATAGCTATATAATGTATTATTGAGGTTTTCCATCACAACTGCTGATACCCCAATATCTTCAATTGTTTCTGAACTTGGAGTAAACAATACGTCACCTTTTTTAAGAAGTTTAGATTGAAGCTGTTTAATATTCGCACTTACAACCATATAGTTATCATCATTCCAAATTTCCTTATTAGAATTGCCATAAACATCCGTATAATTAACCAACTTTATCAAACCTTCGTTTTCCTCAATCTTTTTGTTTACACTACTTGTCTCGATATTTCCTAATGACTTTAAACGAACTATATCCCAATGTTCTGGAATTTGACCAATCCAGTCAATACCACTATCTTTCAACTTCACATTCTTATCCAAGCCTTTGCAAACCGTTTCGTTTATCAAGCTTTTTCGATACTCTTTGTAGTAGTTGGATTTTTGGGTTAGTAGGGTTATTTTTTTGTCAATGGCTTGGGTTTTGGTGTCGAGGAAATTGACTATTTGGGTTTGTTCGTTATTAGAAGGTAAGATGACAAATAATTGTTTTAATAATTTTTGTGTGATACTAAACACCTTTATTCCAGCAACTTTACTTCGGATTTGATGTCTAAATTTTAAAGAATCTAGTAAATAAGCTAAATATCTGAAATTATAAACATTAATTGGTTTTGCTATTATAGTATGATATCCAGCAAAAATTCTAGTATCACTATTTAGATAAGTAAAATTACCTGATCCATCTATATCTTCTGATGTGTCAGAAAAAACGAAATCACCTCTATTAAGCAATGAAGAATTAGATGTAATAAGATAATTTTCATCTACACATTTAAGAGAAGGTATATCTGGATTAACTTCAAAACTATATTTGGAATGTATTTCACCATAACTAACACAGTAAATACCATTATCTTGTAAATCCTTTTTGGTAATTGTTAATCCTTTAGAAAAAGAAAATACGTTTTTCACCCTTTTTTCTTCCCAATCATTAGGAATATCGCCTAACCAATCTATTCCAGAAGATTTATATTTATCATACTTTATCATATTGCTAATTCTTTTTCAAGGTTAGCTAAATCTTTTTCTAAATCGTTTAAATCGGTAGTTATTTCAATGATATGTCTTAATTCTTCGGGTTTGTAGAATACCTTGTTGAAATTAATTTCCACGCCAATCGTGTTGTCCAAATATTCAAAAGGTTTGGTTACATATTTTGCCATAAAATCGGCAATGTTTTGTTTGTTTTGTTCTTCGACAGGATGAAATGGTATAATTTCATAATCTTTTTGCAGGTCTTTTGTTAGTTCCGCAGTAACCAAAATATGTTCTGCTTTGGTTTTTGAAGCTTTCTTGAAAGTAGATTTTATCACTATTTTACCATTCCCTAAAAAGCTTTCTTTTTGTTTTTTGTCTTTTACTTGAATACTTTCAGCATTGTTATCATAGCAGTATGAGTTGTCTTGATTGTCAAATAATATAAAGGCATCGTCTTTATGGTCGAAATCATTTACAAATGCTTTGTAGTATTTTTCGAAATAGGCTGCTAAACTGGAATAGGCTGTTTTGTCATATTCCGTAATTTCTGTTTTGTTAATGGCTTTCATTCCGTTTTCCTTGAAACTATCTAAAACCAAAATATTATTAACATCGAGCTTGATGCTTTTTTCTTCTATACTATCTCCATCTTTAGTAACTTTAATAGGCATCTCAACCGCTTTTCCGTTTACATCAACATTGGTAAGCATTATGCTTTGTTTGTTGTAATAGAAATGCCATTTGTCAAATATTTTACAAAAGTCATTTGGTTTAAAATCAGTAAAAGCTTTTACTATTTCTGCCCGGTTATCTAAACTCATTTCTTTGCGCTTTTTCCCTTTGCTTTTCTTTAAAGGCACGAACAAATCACTGGCATTAATCAGCATTACCTTGTCTTTTCTTTCGACCGGCTTGTTCTTATTAAAAATCCACAAATAGGTATAAATACCCGTATTAAAGAATTCGTCTGTTGGCATTTGAATAATGGCTTCCACCCAGTCATTATCGAAGAAATGTTTCCGAATAGCGCTTTCGCCACTTCCGGCATCGCCACTAAACAAAGTTGATCCATTGTGAACCACAACTGCCAATCCATCATCCGCCAATTGATATAATATGTGTTGGGTAAATAAAAATTGCCCATCAGATATTGAAGGTAGGGCAACAAAACGTTCCGTAGTGTCATTTTGAATATCTTTTTGGTATCCTTTCCAATCCACGCCGTAAGGGGGATTTGCCACAATAACATCAAAACGTTTTTCTATAAATGAAATGTTGGTTAACGTATTGCCATATCTAATATCGGAATCGGTACGGAAACGACTTTCTATTTTTGCCAACGCATATAAACTATCGCTCCAATCTTCTCCAAAAGTTTTGGTGGGTCTGGTATACTTTTCCTTGATTTTATCTTCAACCCCAAAAAGCAAATTACCTCCGCCACAGGTTGGATCATAAAGAGTTAAGAAGCTTTCGCTATCTTCAATTTTCGAAGTAATAATGTCTGTAATGAGCCAAATAATATCATCGGGCGTATATTGTTCTCCAGCAGTTTCAGCCGATATATCAGCCCATTTTCTTTTGATGTGTTCTTCTAAAGTGGTGATTTCAGAATTGCTAAAAGGCGTTAAATCAATTTCGCTCCAGGTTTGAACGGTTTCAAATAAGATTCTTTTCTTTTTTAACTGTCCACTTATTCCGGAAATGTCCAAAAACTTTTCTTCTTCAGTTCCTTTGTCAACTCCCAGTAAATATTTTGTTTCCGGGTCGAATGCTTTTAAATAAGCGTGAAAATCAACATCAAAGGTTTTGTCATTTTTACAAATGTTTTTTAATGTTTTTTCATTTCGAATCACATAATCATTATATCCTAATCCTTCTAATTGAAACATTTCAATGAAATCTTCCATATCAGAATCTCCAATTGATTCCTTTAATCTTTTTGCTTCTCTGATTAATCTACTCTCCACCATCAAAAGGGCGAAAAAAGGCATCATAAATTTTGGGAAGTCACTTTGTTTTATTCCTGCACCAATCAGTAAATCAGCTGTTTTCCAAATGTCTGATTCGTATTTTAGTATGTTTATGCTCATTTTATGCTGTTTGTTTTTTTTGAATTGGTAAATATATAAATAATAGACACTTTTCGTACTATATAACCACGTCCAATTTGGATTCGGCATTTGAACGGCGATTCCTGTTTAAAGTGAAATTTGAAAATCCAAGTGCCGTAAATGCAGCCAAAATATGGAGAAATAAATTGCCTATTCTTTCCGCAAAAGAAGCATTCCAATTGGCATCGCAATATTCCTATTCCGGGGGTGAAATGGAGAATATTGCAAGAAAATCATTAATGGATGAAATCGTGTTTGGCGCCAAACCCAACTTTGAACGGATTGTTTCTTTTTGCGATAATGAAAAATGGAATAATAAACCTAAAAATTCTATTGGGTTTTAGGAATTTTATCCGTTTACAGTGTTCAACACGCTTCTTTAATTTGCTTTTTTATATATTTACATCCAGTAGACACAACAGCTTGGAATATATTTGAACCTGCTGAATAAACCTAATTTTAAAAAAATAGCAAAAGTATGAACACTGGCGAAATACTTATTTATCAAAACCAAGAAGGCAAAGTAAAACTTACGGTTACCTACAAAGACGATAATTTTTGGCTTTCGCAAAAGTTAATTGCACAACTATTTGATTGTAGTACCGATAACGTATCGTTGCATCTAAAAAACATTTTCGGTAGTGGTGAATTATCGGCAGATTCAGTTACCGAGGATTTCTCGGCAACTGCCAATGACGGTAAAAATTATAAAACAAAATTTTACAATCTTGATGCTATTATTGCTGTTGGATATAGGGTAAATTCCAAACAAGCCACTAAATTCCGTATTTGGGCAACACAAACACTAAAAGAATTTATCATCAAAGGTTTTGTTTTGAATGATGAAATGCTCAAAAACGGCAAACCTTTCGGTAAAGATTATTTCGACGAATTGCTGGAACGCATTAGGGAAATTCGTGCCAGCGAACGCAGAGTTTATCAAAAATTAGGCGATATATTTCAACAATGTAGTGCCGATTATAGTAAAGATTCTGAAGCCGCAAAACTATTTTATAAAATGGTACAAAACAAATTGCATTTTGCCATTACGGGTCAAACTGCTGCCGAAATAGTGTATAATCGAGCTGATAAAGAAAAAGATTTTATGGGACTAACCACTTGGAAAAATGCTCCCGAAGGTAAGGTTTTAAAAAGTGATGTAACGGTAGCCAAAAATTATTTGCAGGAAAACGAGATTGGCGATTTGAATTTATTGGTCAGTGCCTATTTAGATTTAGCAGAATTTCAAGCAAGACGAAATCAGTTAATAAATATGAATGACTGGTTAGAGCGTACCAACAAGTTTTTAGAAAGCAATAGTCTTGATGTATTGCCTAACGCCGGCAGTATTACGCACGAAAAAGCCGTTGAAAAAGCACATTCCGAATACGAACAATTCCGAATAGAACAGGATAAAAAATACATTTCAGATTTAGATGCTGAAATCTTGAAATTAAAGAAGTAAAAGACAGCTGTTTTTAGATATTTATCTGGTAAAATTACTGTTTAATCTTTCATTTTATTAGAAAATAAACAGTATCAATTTGTCATTTCGACGCAGGAGACTCGAACGAAGTGAACAGGTAAAACAAATCACATAAGTTGCTCTCGTTATGTGATTTCTCCCGTTGGTCGAAATGACAAAATTACAATAACTTAATCAACAGAATTTTGCTAAATTATTTTTATCAGTTTGTAAAAATCTACACCAATTCCCTGAAATACTGCAACAAAATTTTGTTGTTTTCCCGTGTTGGCGTGAAAATTTCCAGAATACTTGGTTTGTCATTTTGGGTAAACAAAGCAGTCAAACTGTTTTCTAAACTCGTTTCGTCGCTAGCAATGCTATAATCAAAACCATACATTTTGGCCAATGGTTCGGCGGTCAGGCAATGGGAAGTTTCGAAAAATTTATTGAAAACCGGTGTTTCTTCGTGTCCGGGCAAAATCCTGAAGATTCCTCCACCTCCATTATTGATTAGGATAATCTTGAAATTTTTCGGAATATATTCGTTCCACAAGGCGTTGCTGTCATACAGAAAACCGATGTCGCCCGTGATTAAAACGGCCTGCTTTTTATTGGCTACAGCCGCTCCGATTGCCGTTGAAGTACTGCCGTCGATTCCGCTGGTTCCGCGATTGCAAAATACCTCAATCGAAGCATTTATGTCGAATAATTGCGCATATCTGATAGTCGAACTATTTCCTAAATGCAACATACAATCCTCTGGCAAGGAAGGAATAACTTCTCCAAAAACCTTGAAGTCTGAAAACGGAATCTTGTTTAAATATTCCTGATGTTTTGTTTTTCGTAAAGTGGCAATTTTTTGAAAAGTTGAACGATAATTACTTTTTATGGGAATGGTAAAACGTAAAAATTGATTGAAAAATTGATTGGGTTTCACTCGGAAATGTTTCGTCAAACCACCAAAAGTATCATACCCCCTCAATTGATCAATGTGCCAATGATGCTTTGGTTTGTATTCTCTCAAAAATGCTTTTATCCTTTTGGAAACCACCATTCCACCGAAAGTAATCAGGATATCCGGTTGGAGATTCTTGAAGTCTTTCTTCGAAAAAGGAGTAATTATGGTATCTATATTATTTAGAAACGATGGATGATGAAGGTTCGAAGTCGTTTCCGTCATCACGACAACCGAATCATCGTTGGCCAACAAATCAATGATTTTGGCATCGATTTCATTGGGTCTATTTTCTCCAACCAATATCAATTTCCTTTTCGAGGCATTCCAAATATTGGTAAACTCGATAATATCATCGACAGAAATTTTCTTTTTTTCTCGAGGAAAAGCCGAAATAGTCACATCTACCTCTAATTTGGAAACCGTTTGGTACAAAGGCTCTTCAAAAGGTGCATTGATATGAACGGGGCCTTTTTTGGCATAAGCCCTATTAATGGCGTGGTTTATCTTCAAATCATTTTCAACAGAAGCTTCCTCGATTAAATTGGCATTGTAAAGCGAATGGTTTTTAAACACGTTTTCCTGGCGAATGGTTTGTCCGTCGCCAATGTCAATTTTACTTTGAGGTCGGTCGGCAGAGATGACAATCAAGGGAATTTGGCTGTAAAATGCTTCGGCAAAAGCGGGATAATAATTCAACAATGCTGAACCCGAGGTACAAACCACCGCAACGGGTTTCTGGATTTGCTGGGCAATTCCCAGTGCGAAAAAAGCGGCGCAACGTTCGTCCGCAATGCTGTAACAATTGAATTCAGGATTGTTAACAAAACCTATTGTCAATGGCGCATTTCGGGAACCGGGAGAAATTACAATATCTTTTATTCCTTTGTCAAGACAAATTTCAATGATGCTTTGCGCTAAAGGTATTTTGGGGTAAATCATTCTTGAGGTTAGAAATTAGAGGTTAGAAGTTAGAAGTTTTCATTAATGACTTCAAAACTGATACTACAAAGTTACAAACTTGCAAATCGAATTCGTTGAATTAGAACAACTTTTTCTTACTTTTGAAAAGAAATATTTTATAAAATGAAAATCAAAATTAGACCTTACCAAACCGAAGATACTCAAGCCATTTTGGAGATTATAAACCATAATATTTTGCATTCGACTTCCTTGTATGATTACAATATTAGAAGCTACGAGCAACAAAAAGCAATATTGGAGGAAAAAATAAGCAAAAACTTCCCGGTAATTGTCGCGGAACTTGGTGATGAAGTCGTGGGTTTCGGAATGTATAGCGAATTTCGATTGCGAGAAGCCTACAAATTTACCGTTGAACACTCGGTTTATGTAAACAAAAATTTTCAAGGAAAAGGCATTGGAAAATTATTACTGCAGGAACTAATCCATTTGGCCCAAAAACAAAAACTCCACACCATGATTGCCGTTATCGATTCGGAAAATCAAAGTAGTGTGGAATTTCATAAAAAATTCGGTTTCGAAACAGTTGGAGTTTTCAAGGAATGCGGTTATAAATTTGACCGATGGCTGAATACCGTTTTTATGCAGCTTATTTTATAGTTTTATTCGGCGTTTCCAGTATACAATACTTTTGTAACCGAAAACAAAATCAAAATTAGTAAGGCACAAAATGGCATTTATCTTAACAATTAGACCATATTCCTGTTTTGAAAAAAGACTAATTCACCTCCGTACCCTCTTTGATCTCCTCCGACGCAAGTTTTATAAGGATAGCATTTTTAGGAATATCACCAAATATTTCCACTCGATTTTCTGCTTCACGACCTTTCTTAACGGGTATTCTTACGGTTTTATTATTTTCAACTCTCAGCACATAAACACCTTCACTAGAAATAACAACAGAGGATTTCGGCACAACATAAGTGCTATTTTTTGCCTTTAAAGACAAAAGTACTTCGGCTACCATTCCCGGCAATAGTTTTTTATTTTTATTCTCGACATCCAATTCTATGCGTTCTGAACGAAGCCTGCTATCTAAAGTACCGGACATGCGGGCAATTTTTGCGTGGAATGTCTGGCCGGGAATTGATTCCACACTAAAACTCAACCCGTCACCATTCTTTAGATAACTGGTGTAAAGTTCAGGAACATACACCGACAAACGCAATTTATCCTGTTGTTGGAGGGTAAGCAAAGGCAATTCCGATCCTTTACCTGCCGGGCCAACATAGGCGCCTAGATTTACATTCCTGGCTGAAATGATTCCGTCAAAAGGTGCTCGGATTTCAAGATAGCTTTTCATAATCGTAATTTCTTTATATGTCGCTTGGGTTGCCAAATATTGGGCATAATCAGAGTTTTTTCGGGCGGCAGCCTGTTCCAGATCATTTACGGAAATCGTTCCTTCTGTTTTGCTGGCTTCATACAGTCGGTCGTAAGTACTTTTACTGGCGGTATAAATCGCCTGCTGCGAATGCTGTCTGGATTCGGCAGCGGCCAGCTGTGAACTGATTTCAGGGGCTTCTAAAATCATTAATAACTGTCCTTTTTTAACTTGCGTGCCGATATCAACTTTGAGTTCTTTGACAAAACTGCTTACTTTGCCATAAATATCCACCTGCTTGAGGCTGGTCAGTTCAGCCGGAATACGGAGTTCCGTAGTCAATTTTTCTTTGCTGATTGAAAAGGTTTCCATAATCGGGGCGGTTGCCACAGTTGCAATTTTTTTCTTTTCAGAAGAATTGCAGGCAGTTAAAAAACTGGCTAGGACTAAAAATAAAATCGATGTTTTGAATAACTTATTTTTCATTTTGTTGGTGTAAATGTAAAGATGATATATAATGTTTGCTTTCCTTGTCTTCCGGATCTAGGGATATGGATTCTACAGAAGCTTTACCCTGCGCCCAAGCGAAAATCAACGGTAAAATAATCAGTACTGTAAAAGTAGAAAATAGCAATCCTCCAATTACGGCCCTTCCCAATGGAGAAACTTGATCTCCGCCTTCGCCATGTCCGATTGCCATCGGAAGCATTCCGGCAATCATGGCAACACTTGTCATAATAATAGGGCGTAGTCTCAGGGAAGCGGCTTCACGGGCAGACTGCAGCGCATTGCCGTTGTGTTTTCGCAGTTGTTCCGCATTGGTAACCAGTAAAACCGCGTTGGCAATAGAAACTCCTACTGACATGATAATTCCCATATAGGATTGCAAATTTAGAGTAGAACCTGTAATAAAGAGCAGTAACAAAGAGCCTAAAACCACGGCAGGAACGGTTGTCAGTATGACCAATGAAATTTTAAAAGACTGAAAATTAGCCGAAAGCATCAGAAAAATAACTATAATGGCAAGTAACAGTCCTGATTGCAGACTGCCCATTGTTTCACGTAAAACTGCGCTTAAACCAATAGGCTTAATGAATAATCCTCTTGGGAGTTTTCCTAAAGATTTAATTGTTTTCTGCACGTCTTTCGAAGCTGTTCCTAAATCAGTGTGATCCATATTTCCTGTTATTGAAATATAAGGCATGGCTCCGATATCGTCATTTTCTCCATAAGTATGGGAAGGCGTGATTGTGGCAACATCGCTCAAAACCGGCCGCGTGGAATTTTTAAGCAGCGGAATTTCTCCCAAATCATTTATACTTTTCATTTTATTTAGAGGAACCTGAACCTGGACATTATAGGACAATCCAGCTTTTTCATCAATCCATGTATTTTTTTCGATATATCGGGAGGAGGAAGTGGAAGCAATCAATGAACGGGAAATGTCATTCATATCAACCCCTAGCTGGGCCGCACGAGTTCTGTCAATATTAATGTCAAGAGTTGGATAATTTATGGGCTGGGCAATTTGTACATCTCTGAAATACTTAATTTTATTCAGTTTTTCGATAAGTATGTTGGCATATTTTTCATCTAGCTTTTTGTTTTTTCCTGCAATCCTTATTTCAATCGGCGTAGGTGAACCTTGGCTCAACACTTTGTCCGTTAGTTCAATGGGTTCAAAAGAGATTTTTATATCCGGCAGGATCTTTTTGATTCTATGACGAAAATCATCTTTAAAAATATCCATATCCGTGTGATACTCTTTCAATGCAATCTGGAAGACCGCTTCATGCGGCCCTGCAGTAAACAAATAGATTGGTGAGACAGAATATAATGAAGGATGCTGACCCACATATACGGAAGAAATCGCAATGTGTTCTTTTCCTACCATTTTTTCGAGTTCCTTTAGAACAGTTTTCGCTTTTTCTTCTGTACGCTCAATACGCGTTCCATCCGGTGCACGCAGTCTCATTTGGAACTGGCTTGAATTGACTTTTGGAAACACATCATGGCCTATAATAGTCAGGAACAGTACCGCCAAACCTGTAATAACGAAAAGATATAGTAGCGTAACAGGTTTTCTGTAGGCAAAAAGCCGATCAATCAATCGCATGTAACGGTTCCTGAATCTTTCAAAACGGCTGATTTTGCCATCATTATTAAAATCTTCTCTTTGAACCAGAATTTTCTTCTGGTCAAAAGTATCCTCTTCCGATTCTATTGTCAGTCCGGACGCATTAAATTCAGCTTCGTCATCGGTTATATTCGAATCATGTGGTTTTTTTGAGTGTTCTTTCATGAGCCAGTTTGCCATAACCGGAACAAAGGTCTGCGAAAGCAGAAAAGAGATAATCATGGAAAATCCAATTGCCAAAGCTAAAGGGAGAAACAGTGCTCCAGGTATTCCGGTCATAGTGAATGCAGGGGCAAAAACGGCTAGAATACAGAGCAAGATTAGCAGTTTTGGCAGGGCAATTTCTTTACAGGCATCGAATATAGCCAGTGCTTTTGGTTTGCCCATATCAAGGTGTTGATGTATGTTTTCGATGGTTACCGTACTTTCGTCCACCAATATTCCAATAGCAAGAGCCAAGCCACTGAGCGACATTAGATTGATGGTCTGGCCGAATAATTTTAAGAATAACACACCGGATATAACTGCAATTGGAATGGTGAGAATTACAATCAGGGCAGCTCTTCGGTCACCCAAAAACAATAAAACCATCAAACCTGTAAGAACGGCACCAATGACACCTTCGGTTATTAAGCTTTTTACAGAGTCAATCACATGCACGGATTGATCAAATTCATACGAAATTTTTACATCTTTGGGCAACGTATTTTGGATTTTGGGTAAATTCGCTTTCAGTTTTTGAACGACATCCCAAGTAGAAGCATCTGCTGCTTTGGCTATGCTAATATAAACAGATCGTTTTCCGTTGACTAATGCATAACCCGAAGTGATATCTGCACCATCTTTCACTGTAGCTACATCCCCAAGATATAAATTTTGGACACCGCCTTTGAATAAAGGTATCTTCTCAAAATCCTTAACCTCTTTAATGGTATTGTTAGTGGGTGTCAGGTAGTTTTTGTCGCCTATCCTTATATTTCCGGAAGGAGCGGTCTGGTTGTTGATACGGATGGCTTCAACGATTTGGTCCGGTGTCAAGTTGTGAGAGCGGAGCAAATCAGGATTAACGTTAACTTCAATGGTTCTGGGGCTTCCGCCAAAGGGAGGTGGTGCCAATAATCCTGGAATGGTGGTAAATGAAGCACGCACATATACGTTAGCTAAATCCTGAAGTTCATTGTTGGAACGAATTTTACTACTCAAAACCAATTGTCCTACCGGTAAAGAAGAAGCATCAAAACGGATGATGAACGGAGGTTGGGAACCTGGTGGAAATATTGCTTGAATCCTATTGGAAAGCGCACTTAATTCGGCAGCAGCCTGAGCCATATCAGTGTTTTCATAATAGGTCACTTTCATCAGCGTGAGTCCCTGAATATTTTTTGTTTCAATAGCTTTTACGCCGTTGGCGAAAAGCATTATATTGACATAATTTTTTGCAAAATAAGATTCCATCTGATTGGGTGTGTAACCCCCAAAAGGATGTGCCAGATAAAGAACCGGAAGATTCATTTTCGGCAGAATATCCACTTTGATATCACGGATGGCACCTATGCCAAAAATGAACAAACCAGCGACCAATACCAATATGGAGACGGGTTTTCGAAGGGCAAAACGTATTAAATTCATCAGTTAAAATAATTAAAATTCATTAATAAATAATCCAAAATCTCCCGTGGCTGCCGCTTTCATCAAAAGAGACTGCCAGACATTGGTGTAAATAATGTCCCGGTCGGTTTCCGCACGGTTCAGTGTATATAAAGTCTGGGTGACATCCAAGAGATTGGTCAGCCCATTTTTGTATAAAGAAGTCTTCTGCAAATAGGCTTGTTGGGCTGCCTGCACCTGTTTTGGCGCTTCCGCATAATTTTCCATCGCATATTCCATTTTAGCGTCCGCTGCATTCGACTGCGTTTTTAATTGCTGATCCATCTCATTGTATTCCTCCTGTAAACCTTCCGAAATCAATTTCTGGGCACTGACTTTTTTGTTCACCCGAGAAATTGTTGCAAGGTTCCAAGTGGCGCCAATACCAAAAAGATAATTTTGCCGTGAAGGATCGATACCGTCTAAATAATTTGGGGTAAAGGAATTCTGATTCGCCGCATAATCCTGGTTAAATCCGGAAGCCCTGGCTTGGTAAACACCAAATAAGCTGAAGGTTGGGTAGTATTCCTTTTTAAGAAGACGGAGCTGCTGACTGCTGAAATCCAACTTACTTTTATAATATTGTAATACCGGATTCAAGTTTCCATTTGAAGTTACCGGGAACAACATTGATTTCGGAATTTGAGATACAAAAGTACTGTCCAGCACAAAATCCTGAATTGCAATACCCATAAGGGCCACAAGTTTGTTATTTTGCTCCTTGACCAGGTCTTTCACTTGATTAAGCGTGATTTTAGCCCTCGAGACTTCTGCGGAAGCCAGCGTGGAATCGACTCCGGCCAACAGTCCATTTTTCACTCTTACTGTAGCCGTATTTTTAAAAACAGTTGCCCGATCGAGATTTTTTTTCTGGGAAATCAATAAGCGCTGACTGGCGAGCAAATTGAGGTAAGCAGCGGAAATTTTAATTTTATGCTGGAATATTTCCTGATCCAAATCTTTTTGATAACGGTCAGCATCGGCTTTAGATAAATTGATTTTCTGTTTCATTTTTCCAAAAGAGAAAAAATCCCAATTGACGTTTACCAAGTATAAAGCTCCGAAGGCAGCATTCCAATTTTGCTTTTCCAACGGAATTCCTGAGGAGGCCACTCCGAGCCCACCAAAACCATAGAGAGGGCCATTCTGCCCGTTAATGGTTCCGTAATCCTGCTGTGCCGAGAGATTGACATTGGGCAGGTATTCCCTTCGAACCTCTTTAACGGTTTCTTTAGCGGCATCGGCATATTTGCTTTTTGCCCTGATAGTTCCGTAATTGGCAATTCCAGTCGTCACAGCCTCTTTTAGTGAAAGAGTCTGGGAAAAACCCTCGGAAAAGAAAATCAAAAGAATAAAAAGGCTTAGTTTTTTTGTTGTCATTATCATATTAAGAATAAAATTGAAGCGCAAATCTAGCCTATATGCTCCCTTCCAAATTGTTTAAAATGATGAATTACCTTTATAAATGACGAATTGAATTGGTCATTCTATCAGCTGAAAATAAAATTATATGTTGTTCCTTTGTGTCTTTAATTCCCAATAAATGAAATGGAAATTTAAATATGCTTTGGAAAATAAATGGGGACAGGAAATTGCCATTCTGTTTTTTTCATTCATCCTTTTCACGCTTAACGACTGGATTTTAATACGAAGCTGGAAAGGATTCAGTAATGGTATGCTCTATTTTTGTTTTTTATATGCCCATGCACAACTCAACCGGTTTTTCCTGCTTCCGTTTTTGTTAAAAAAACATCGCCCGTTTTTATATTTCATCCTTTCGGTGGGGTTACTACTACTGTTTTCCGTCGTCCTGTATGAAGTTTCTATTGAATTTATTTATAAAAATTGTTTTTTATACAAGTCGTCTTACCAAAAAAGCTATCAATTTCAGATTTCCACGCTGACCGGCACTTTAATCTGTATACTGGGAACCATACAAATTCTGGATCATTATCGGGACCAAAAGAAAAAAACAAAAAAAGCCCTGTTGCACAACCGGATTGAACTTAATGCATTAAAAAGCCAATTTAATCCGCATTTTCTGTTTAATACCATGAATACACTTTATGGAATCAGTCTTCAATACCCGGAACGCACCTCGGAAATGATTATGGAAGTTTCACAACTGATGCGGTATCAGATGGAGCATGGTGATAAAGAGTTTGTCTCTTTAGAAAATGAAATTGCGTTTATTTCCAGTTACATACAACTTGAAAAAGAGCGGGTAGGCTACCGCTGCAGTATTGATTTTAATTACGAATGCGATCAGGAAGGGCGCTATGAAATTGCCCCCATGTTATTGATCACTTTTATAGAGAATGCTTTTAAACACGGAACTGCTACCATCGAAAAGTGTTTTGTAACGATTCAAATACAGGTCAGGGAAGGAAAACTGTATATGGAAGTATCCAATTCGGTTCCACAGAAAAAAAAGGAGGTGGCTTCCACCAAAATCGGCCTTAAAAATACGGTAGAAAGACTGAAAATAGTATATCCAAAAAAACACAATCTCAAAATTATGCAAAACGAGCAAACCTATACCGTTAATTTAGAACTTGAACTAAACCGAGCCTAATGATACGAAAATGTATTATAGTAGATGATGAACCTGCCGCACATTATGTATTGGTAAACTATATCAGCCAAAACCCGCAACTGGAACTGGTGCAACAATGTTACAATGGTATTGAAGCCTTAAATTATCTTCGATCCAATGCGGTTGATTTGATGTTTTTAGATATTGATATGCCTGAAATTACCGGACTTGAACTTTTGCAAACCCTGAATGAGCCGCCCAAGACTATACTAACCACCGCCTATTCGGAATTTGCATTGGAAAGTTATGAATTTGGTGTGTTTGATTATTTATTAAAGCCAATTTATTTTCCTCGTTTTTTGAAATCGATGGAGCGCTTCTTTTCTTCTTATGCTACTGATGAAAAGACCGAAATGGCCAACTCAATTATAGCAGTAAAGATTGATGGGTTTATGCATGATCTGAATGTAAATGACATCCTTTTTGCCCAGAGTTACGGCAATTATGTCAAGATTTTTACTCAAAGAAAAACTTATCTCGCCTCGATGACAACAAATGAACTGGAAAACAGCCTTTCTTCGAAACATTTTATGCGGGTGCATAAGTCCTATATTGTCGCAATTGATAAAATTAAGGATTGGGAGCGGAATACGGTTGTCATCAATAACGAGAAAATTCCAGTGGGAATTACTTATCGAAGAGCATTGACGGAGCGATTAAAGCTAAATGATAATTAATAAAATTGAAAATAAAGATTAACTGAAAAAACGAGAAAAACAATAAGCTAATTAGAGACCTTATAAATATAATATCATTTTTACAAGCCAAAAAAAGCCTCAAAGAATCTAAAACTGAATTTTTCAACTTACATAAAAAAGAAAAAAAATGAACTGGAAAACACCAAAAAAAACAACGATACAAAATATTGCTTTTATAGTTTTTTTGGGACTACTGCTATTTAGTCCGATGGGCACTTTTGTGAAGGTACATTTAAGTCGTTTATTGGCCTTTTCGCCCACAACCATACCAGCAAGCGAACAAAAAAAACTTTCAACTTACCAATGGCAATTGGTTGATGCCAATGGAAAAGCTGCATCTTTGGAAGAATTTAAAGGTAAAATAATTTTTGTTAATTTTTGGGCAACATGGTGTCCGCCTTGTATTGCCGAAATGCCAGGTATGCAAAAACTATATGCGGACTATCAAGACAAAATTGTATTTTTATTTGTGACGACCGATTCCTTTGAGAGGGTCAATGCTTTTTTAGTTAAAGAAAATTTACACTTGCCAATATTTCAATCCGTTTCCAATCCTCCTTTAGAAATGGAGTCTTCAACGATACCTGCCACGTATCTTATTGATCAACAAACTAAAGTGGTACTAGCAAAAATTGGCACTGCGGATTGGAATAGTGATTCGTTTAGAAAAAAATTAGACCAAATGCTCAAAAATTAATGTAGACTCATCTCACAGGTTTTAAAAAATATTTTTTCACGGAGTCCTTTTATCGATAGACATAATACTCAAGCTCTTTTTACCCTCACCATTTTTTACTCAAATTCTAATACCTAATTATGAAAAAACTTAATTTTAATATTTTTAACTCTTATCGCAATGACATCAACTAATGCACAATCAACACACGGGCAAGTATATAAAAACCATAGAGTGGTTTTTCAAATGAATTCTAATGATCCAGAATCACAAAAAGCACTTATGAACAACCTCCAAAATCTAAAAAAGGCTTGGGGAGCTAATGTCGAGATTGAAGTAGTCACATTTGGTCCTGGTATAGAATTGGTAATGACTGAAAAATCTGCTGCAGCGGAAGGCATTGCCGAAATGATTAAAAACGGCGTAATTTTCGTTGCTTGCGAAAATACGATGGCCAAAAAAAATATTACTAAAGAGGAACTCATTGAAAATGTTGGAACAGTACCCAGTGGGGTAGCAGAAGTAATTATCAAACAAGAACAAGGATGGTCTTACATTAAAGGAGGAATCTAAAATAAAAATTTGGATTTTTTTGGAATTACCTACAGGAGAACATTGGCAGAACGATTAAAATAAAAAACAACAATCCACTTGGCCAGAAAACAAAAACGCTGCACCCTGATTGCTGTTATCAATCCGGAAAATCAAAATAGTGTGGCGTTTCATAAAAATTTTGGTTTTTCAACCGTTGGTATTATAAAAGAATCCGGTTATAAATTTGACCGTTAGCTGAATACTGTTTTTATGCAATTGATTCTTTAGCTGCCAAATTGTAAACTATTCTTTAATCCAATTTATGATTTCAGGATCATTAGGCAAAGTTTTTGGAGTAATTACTTTTACGAGTTCCCCTTTTTCGTTGATTAGGTATTTCTGGAAATTCCATTTCACTTCGCTGTCTTGCAATCCGTTTTTGGATTTTTGGGTCAGGAATTGGTATACTGGACTCATATCATCGCCTTTTACCGAAATCTTGCTCATCATCGGGAAAGTCACTCCGTAATTGAGTTGGCAAAAAGTGGCAATTTCCTCATTGGTTCCCGGTTCTTGTGCACCAAAATTATTGGCTGGAAAGCCCACAATCACTAAACCTTTATTTTTATATTCTTTATACAAAGCTTCTAAATCTTTGTATTGCGGTGTATATCCACATTTCGAAGCCGTATTTACAATCATGATTTTTTTGCCTTTCAAGGAAGCAAAGTCAAAGTCGTTTCCCGACAGATCCTCGACCTTGAATTGATAAATGGTTTGCTTTTCCATAGTTGCTTTCGTTTGGTCGTTTTGAGCTTGGCTTTGGTTACCCATAAAAAGGAATATTCCACAAGCAAAAATAAATAGGTTTTTCATGGTTTTGTTTTTTTATAAAATTAGGCAAATCGATAGAGTTATCGTTACTATTGAAAAAAATGTTTGTGCCATAAAATTATTACATAACAAAATTATTGATTACGCTTTTTATTGTCAGAAAAATAGCTTCCTCGGAAGACTTAATGAAACATAAATTCCCTAAGAAAACCATAACAGCGTAAAGTATATTATATTTGCACTTTTACAAATTTCATGAACTATACCTTACTCTCGTCACCCTTACAAGGATTTACTGATTTCCGTTTTAGAAATGCCATAAACAAATATTTTGGAGGAATTGATACTTTTTATTCCCCTTATATTCGTTTGAATGGAAAACTAATTATTAAATCATCTTATCATCGTGATTTGCTTCCTGAAAATAATATTGGCTTAGAAGTTATTCCACAAATTATTACCAACGATGCGGACGAATTTTTATTTGTGGCAAAGTATGTTCAGGAATTGGGCTATAAAGAATTGAACTGGAATCTAGGTTGCCCCTATCCTATGGTCACCAAATGTGGTATGGGTTCAGGACTGATAGGCAATCCAGAAAAAATAAACAATATCCTTCATAAAGTTCACTCTGAATCTGATATCATTGTTTCCATGAAAATGCGCTTGGGCTATGAAAACAGCGAAGAAATTCTAGACGTTTTGCCGATCTTGGAGACCTACCCTATTAAGAACATTGCCATACATGCGCGTATTGGGAAACAATTGTATAAAGGAGGCGTACATTTAGATGCTTTTCAACAATGTATCGATAATACAAAACTCAAATTGTACTACAACGGTGATATTACTTCAGTAGCTAAATTCAAGGAAATGCAAGAGCGATTCCCTACCATAGACCACTGGATGATAGGCAGAGGCTTAATTGCCGATCCTTTTTTGCCCAGTATGATAAAAAGCAATGCTTTGGAATACCCTAAAAACAAAATGGAATTATTCAGTGATTTCCATGACACTTTGTACCAAGGATATAGCGAATCATTATCTGGATCCACCCACATTCTATTGAAAATGCATCATTTATGGGAATACTTTTCGGCTACATTTTCAAATCCGCACAAAGTGGCTAAAAAGATAAAAAAGGCGCAGAGTATTCGGAATTATGAAGTGGCAGTCAAAGAAATTTTGAAAGCGGAGTGATTTATTTTGGTAGCATTTATTAGCTTTTCATAACATCAGAATCCTTAAAACATTGATTAATCCTTCGATAAGAAGTGAAATAATTTAATGACTATAAAAG
>DHXP01000007.1:54808-78024 GCA_002413745.1 Flavobacterium sp. UBA5153
CTTTTATAGTCATTAAATTATTTTACTTTTTGTAATATTTCCTGTATTTTGGATAAGTAATCGCTCCAAACAAGGCAATCGTTCCCAAGGAATACCATATCCAAGCTAATGAATGAGCTTCTCCGCTCGCATAGGAATGCAATCCTACTAAATGGAAATTTACTCCGTAATACGTAAACAAAATGGATACGAAAGCAAAAATACTCATCAAGTTAAAAGCCCATTTTCCTCTAAGGGAAGGCACAAAACGGGAGTGAATCACAAAAGCATAGACCATAATACTAATCAGAGCCCAAGTTTCTTTTGGATCCCAGCCCCAGTAACGTCCCCAACTTTCATTAGCCCATTGTCCGCCAAGGAAATTCCCGATGGTGAGCATAATCAACCCAACTGTCAAGGCCATTTCGTTGATATAAGTTAATTCCTTGATGTTCAAAATCATTTTAGGTCTGTTTTTTTCATTGGTAAACAAAATCAATATCAAAGAAACCGTTCCCAAAATCATTCCCAACGCAAATGGTCCGTAACTCGCCACAATTATCGCAACGTGAATCATAAGCCAATACGAATTAAGAACGGGTTGTAAATTGCCAATTTCCGGATCGATCCAGTTCATATAAGCCGCTAACAATATCATAGAAGTCACAAAAGCAGAAGAGGCCACGGTAAGTTTTGATTTTTTGTCGAAAACCAAACCGAAAAACATGGTTGCCCAAGCTACATATATTATCGATTCATAGGCGTTGCTCCAAGGCGCATGACCAGAAATATACCAACGTGCTATTAAAGCCAAAGTATGCAATCCAAAAAATATTGCAATAATAATGTGCATCGAATTGATTAAAAAATTCAGGGCTTTTCCTTCTTTAAATATTTTGAGGATGGTAAAAAAGAGCATCAAAATAGCCGCAAACATATACCAATAAGGTAGTTTCTGGAATACATCATATTTGTTATACAATATCTCCGAAGTGATTTTTTCTTCACTTGGTCTCACTTTGCTTCCAAACTTTTTCTGGAAACCGTTTATACTTTCCAATAATTCATCGGCTTGTTTATAATCATGAGAAACGGTTGCTTTGTTTAAAGAGTTGAAATACAATGGAAGAATACTTGATGTATAGGTAGCCACCATTCCTTTTAAACCGGCTTTTCCCAATTCTGGGTAAGAAACCCATTTGTTGTTTACATCATCCGGAATAGGGAAAATCTTCAAAATGCTTCCGCTCAAAGCGGCTTCCATCAAATTCACTTTTTTATCGGTTTCGATAAAATCCTTTTCAAATTGGTTTGGATTCGCATTTTTGAACGCTTCATCTAAAAAGGGTGCCAATTTATAATTCCCCGTTTTGTCAAAAAAGTTCATAAATGAAGCATATTTCACTTCCTTATCTATTCCGATAATTTTACGGATGCTGTCGTTTCCTGCTTTGATATAAATCATTGGAACCTGAATCCAAATGTTCCCGTCCTGTGTTATCGACAAAAATACTTGATCGGAATTCATATCATTATAAGTGTCCTTGTGACTCACTTTTCGCAACAATTCAGACGAAAAAGTATTTATGGGTTTCATTCTGCCTCCGGCGTCCTGAACAATTAATCTTCCAAATTTTGCCGCTTGGGCTTCGGGTACTTTATTTTTATTGAGTATCGAATCTATCTGTTTTACAGTTAAAATTTGGCTGTTGTGATTTTGGGCGAAAGCACCAAAACTCAAAAATAAAACCAGTATTGACAATAGATTTGCTTTCTTGGTTTTTACAACTTCCAGTTTTCGTTTCAAATCGGCAAAACGAGAATGCTTGGTAAAAAGTATCGCAAGCATTGCAAAAAACAACATAAAATAGCCAATATAAGTAATCAAAGTTCCCCAATAATCATGATTAACAGATAATACGGTTCCTTTTTCATCTGGGTCGAATGAAGATTGAAAAAATCGAAACCCTTTGTAATCCAGGATATGATTCATATATATTTTATAATCAAAGGGTTTTGTTCCGTCTTGAACCGTAACTTGGCTTTCAAACGAAGAGAAACTTCTTTGTGTTCCAGGATATTTTTGGGCAATAAAATCATTTAATTTGATACTGAAAGGTAATGTATAGGCTTTACTTCCGTAGAAAAAAGTGTACTCCAGTTTTCCTATTTTAACGGATTTTGATTCTCCTGTTTTGCCTTTCGAACCTAATAAGGTTACTATTTTTTGTTGGCCATCTGCAGACAATTTAAGCACCAATGCATCATTATTGCCTTTGGCTCTATAATCATTTTTCGAATCGTAACCTATCACTCCTTTTGCGGCGGGCTCTGGAAATACAACTCGCATATCTCCAATGCTGTACAAGGAACGCATCATCAAAGGTTGTATGCTGTCTTTAGCCACCTTGCCTTGCAATTTATCGGCCATTCGCATAAACTCACCTTCAAATGGAGTTTGAATTGTGGAAACATCTCCTTTTATGGTAATATTTATGGCACCGGCCGTGAATTTATTTAAAGAAAAAAGCACATTATGAATGTTTTGCAATTCTCCTTCTTTCAAGAAATGCTCCACTCGACCGCTATCACCCGCTTCGACAATTTTGAAATATAAACTGCCTTTTGCATCGGGCTTAATAACTTGTTTTGCTCCCATAATGAAATTTTCATATTTTACCTCGAATTTTGTTTTGTCAAAATTATCAGAAATAGAAAAATCATTGTTGGTGACTGGTGAAAGTCTCACTGCTTTTTCGAAAACCCTACGTTTCATTTCGCCTTGGTATTGACCGTCCACAAAAAGCGTGAGATACATTTTATCTGAATAAAATTGGTTTTCGGTGGCGCCTTCTCGAATGGGCATCATTCCTTCAAAACTGATATATCGCGTGATGAAAGCTCCTGCAATAATGAAAACAAAAGCCAAATGCAGCATAAGGGTTGCCCATTTTTCTTTTTTTAACAATTGATAACGCTTGATGTTTCCAATAAAATTTATCATAAATACCAGCATAATTCCTTCAAACCACCAGGCATTATAAACCCAAATTCGTGCTGTATCAGTGTTGTATTTGCTTTCGATAAATGTTCCTGTAGCCATTGCAATTGCAAAAGTCAGGAAAAGCATAGCCATCAATCGTGTGGAAAATAAAATAGAAATTAATTTCTTAATCATCAGTAATAATTTACGTTTTTATAAAAGTCTTGCCAAAAGTACTTAAAATTGTTGAGTTGCCTATTTACGTGATTGTTAATTTAATCCAAAATTAAGCATTCGATATTTTTAAGAAAAAATAAATTTTATAGATATTCTCCCTTTTAAATCCCATTAATAACATTATATGTTGCTAATTATTTTTTTTTGTTAATTTTGTCGGATGATTAAGATCGTAATTATTGGTTCTGGAAATGTGGCCCAGCATTTGATTAATGCCTTCTCCAAAAGTGACGAAATAGAGATTACGCAAGTATTTTCAAGACGAAAAGAAAGTGTCGTTCCCCTACTCGATTCCAGTAAAATAACGGATAATTTTAATGATTTGGCCGAAGCCGATTTATACATTATTGCGGTTTCTGATGATGCCATTAAAACTGTTTCCTCGCAATTGCCATTCGAAAATCGCCTTGTCGTGCATACTTCGGGCAGCGTTCCATTGGATTCTTTGGATAAAAAAAATAGAAGAGGCATTTTTTATCCGTTGCAAACTTTTACGAAAAATGTGGAAGTCGATTTTAGACCAATCCCAATTTGTTTGGAAAGCGAAAATGAATCCGATTTTGATTTATTGGAAAAAGTGGCGCAATCCATTTCAAATAATGCATTCAAAAGCGATGAAAAACAACGAAAAGCATTGCATATTTCGGCAGTTTTTGTCAATAATTTCGTGAATTTGATGTACCAAATTGGCAATGAAATTTGTGAAGAAAATAAAGTTCCGTTTGAAATCTTAAAACCATTAATTTTGGAAACGGTGAACAAAGTGATGACACTTTCGCCAAAAGAAGCGCAAACCGGTCCGGCCAAGCGCAATGACAAACAAACAATCGAAGCTCATTTGGATTTTTTATCGAATGAAAATCACGCAACAATCTATAAAATACTAACCCAATCCATACAAAATAATGGCAAATAGTTATAAAGAAATAATGAACGACATCACCACATTTATTTTCGATGTCGATGGCGTGCTCACTGATAGTTCTGTTTTTGTAACCAGTGAAGGAGAAATTCTGCGAACAATGAATATTCGCGATGGTTATGCGATGAAAGCGGCCGTGGAATGTGGTTATAACGTATGCATTATTTCGGGAGGAAGCAACGAAGGTGTCCGTATTCGATTGAGAAATCTTGGAATAACTGATATCCATCTTGGCACGCCAGACAAAGTCGAAACTTATAAAGAATATATAGAATTGTATAACATTAAGCCGGAACAAGTCTTGTATATGGGAGATGATATTCCTGATTACCACGTAATGAAATTGGTGGGATTACCTACTTGTCCACAAGATTCCAGTCCGGAAATCAAGGCAATATCTAAATATATTTCGCATAAAAACGGTGGAAAAGGTGCTGCTCGAGAAGTAATTGAACAGGTGATGAAAGTGCAAGGAAAATGGATGACCTATTTTGACGGAAAGCTGGATTAATATTATTTTAAATTTTAAATAAAATAAATGCTTCACCTTTTAAAACTAATCCGATACCAAAACTTACTAATGCTGGCATTTATGCAGCTTATTTTTAGGTATGGTTTCTTGAAATTGCAAAATGTTCCTTTGGCTTTGGCCGATTGGCAATACGGCATATTGGTTTTAGCAACTGTCTGTATTGCGGCTGGAGGTTATATCATCAACAATATTTTTGATGTGGAAACTGATATGGAGAACAAACCCGAAAAGGTAATTATTGGTAAAACCATTTCAGAAACGAAAGCATACAATCTTTACATTGGTTTCACCATTATTGGAGTTGGCATAGGTTTTTATTTATCAAATGTGATTGACAAACCTGGTTTTGCTTCATTATTTATAATCATTGCGGCAACGCTTTATTTTTATGCCACGAGCCTGAAACAAAGCCTGCTAATTGGCAACTTTATCGTCGCCTTGTTGCTTTCTTTTAGTGTTTTGATCATTGGGATTTTCGATTTATATCCCGTGACTTTTGAAGAAAACAAACCCATTATGGGATTGCTTTTTGGGATACTTTTAGATTATGCCATTTTTGCTTTCATCATCAATTTTATTCGGGAAATTGTCAAGGATTTAGAAGATGTTGAAGGCGATTTGAACCAAGGAATGAATACTTTGCCTATTGCTTTTGGCGTAAAACGAGCCACGAAACTTGTTTTTGGGTTGAGTTTTATTCCCATAATTTGCATCGTTTATTACATCGATCAATATGTTTTTTCAAGTGGTTTATTCATAAGCACGTTATATGGATTGGTATTTATATTAGCACCGTTGATTTATTTCACCATAAAAATTTGGGCAGCAAAAACCAAAAAAGATTTTCACTTCTTGAGTCTGCTTCTAAAATGGATTCTCTTTTTTGGAATGTTGTCGATTGTCATTATTAGCTTAAACCTGAAACACAATGCTTAAAAATAAATTACAAAAATACACGCTGATTCTAGCTTCGGGTTCACCAAGACGCCAGCAATTCTTTAAGGATTTAGACCTAGATTTTGAAATCAGACTGAAAGAAATCGAGGAAATTTATCCTCCAGAACTAAAAGCCGAGGAAATTACCAACTATTTAGCCGAGTTGAAAGCCAATGCTTTTGAAGGGAAATTGAAACCAAATGAAATCCTGATAACCAGCGACACGATTGTTTGGCATAACAATAAGGCTTTGGGTAAACCAAAAGATGCACAAGATGCTTTTGATATTCTAAAATCATTGTCGAATGCCACTCACGAAGTAATCACCTCGGTTTGTTTTAAAACCAATGCCAAAACTGCTCTAATTCACGAAATTACAAAAGTGACTTTCAATGAATTAAGCGATGAATCCATTCGCTATTATATTGAAAATTACAAACCATTTGACAAAGCAGGTGCTTACGGCATACAAGAATGGATTGGTTTTGTCGGCGTTTCAAAAATCGAAGGATCTTATGCCAATGTTATGGGAATGCCCACGGATAAAGTCTTTGAATATTTGAGTAATTTGTCATAAATATTTTGTTGTTTTTAGTTTTATAAAAAGTTCATATCTCTCATTTTGTTCTAATTTCAAACTTAGAATGTGGTAATTATATAAAAAATATAGAAAATCATATAACTACCATTTTTTAAAGAAATATCATATTTGCATATTAAACATTAACACGTTGGGTGTAATTAGTTTTTGATGATAATTTTCGTCAGTTCGAGTGATTTTCGATAGAAAATCGTATCGAGAACTAGAAAATTATTATTAAAAACGGTTCTCGATACATTTTTTGTTCCGTTTTACTGCACAAAAAACACTCGAATTGACGTTTTTAATAATTGCACCCAACGGGTTAAACATTAACTAATCAAAAGAGATTTTAATGTGTATATTAATCCATAATAATGATATGAACAGCACAATCAAAACTCCCTTTTATATCAGGCTTTCCTTTATGGTGATAAGTTTGATTGGCATTACTTATATTCTCTATATTGGCAAAAGTGTCCTGATTCCCATTTTATTGGCCTTTTTATTTGCTGTCTTATTATTTCCAATCGTTCATTTTTTAAATTCAAAATTAAGATTTCCAAATGGTTTGTCATCAACAGTAGCCGTAATCCTTTTTGTAGCACTAATTTTAGGAATCCTCGCATTCATATCCTATGAAATTAGCGATATAGCCAATGATTTTGCCGAAATAAGAAAAAATATCAATATTTTCATTATTAATATTCAACGATTTATCAGGACAAATTTTCATGTCAGCATATGGGAACAAAGAAAATATATTGAAGATGTAACACAAGATTCCGTAAAAAAAGGAAAAGAAACCATTGGTACAACAATAGTTTCGATAACCAATTCTATTTTGGATTTGGCTTTAATACCTATTTATACTTTTCTGATACTTTTATATAGAACCCATTTTATATTGTTTCTGGCAAAATTATTTAGAAAAGAATATCACGCTAAGCTACGGGAAATCCTAACTCAAATAAAAGGAGCTGTTCAAAGTTATATTTCGGGTTTGATTTTCGAAATGATTGCTGTTTCAGCATTAACAAGTATTGGCCTTTACTTTATAGGCGTTAAATACGCTATTTTATTGGGGATTATTACAGGAATATTAAATCTGATACCTTATATCGGGATTCTGGTTGCAGGAATATTGACCATCTTATCTTCTTTAACGGGTTCACCAGAAGTATCACTGATTTTAGGGGTAATCATAGTAAATCTAGTTGTGCAATTAATTGACAATAATATTCTTGTGCCCATGATTATAAACACAAAAGTACAAATAAACGCCTTTGTTTCAATAGTAGGAATTATCATTGGTGGTCAAATTGCGGGAATTGCGGGAATGTTTTTGGCAATCCCAATATTAGCCATCCTAAAAATAGTTTTCGACAGAATAGAATCAGCCGAACCTTGGGGATATTTAATGGGTGATAATTTACCGAAGACTTTTATATGGCGAACTAAAAAATCGTCTTTTAATGATTCCGAAACAGCAACAAAATCTAATCCATAAATTAACTCATTCGCTGCAATTCGTTTTTAGCACTACATTCTTAAAAATCATAACTATTTGTTATTAAATGTTTTGTATCTTTATACGACAAAAAAAATAATCCACAAAAAAAAATGAAAAACCTAAACATTTTGGTTGAATCTTAATTTACTATTTTGGCATAGTTGGTGGATCTATGAAAAAATATTGTATTAACCAATAAATAACCCGTTGGATAATAAACAATAAACGATTATTAATTAAATACTTAAAAAAATGAAAACATTAAAATTAATTGCGTTAGGATTATTCCTTTTTGTATCTAGTTTGACACAAGCGCAAGTTTCGGTTAGAGTGACTTTTGGCACGCCTCCAGCATGGGGTCCAGCAGGTTATTCAAATGTACAATACTATTATTTACCTGATATTGAGGCTTATTATGACATTCGAGCTTCGCAGTTTATCTATATTAGCAATGGGAGATGGATTCGATCAAGATATTTGCCAAGACAGTATAGAAACTATGATTTGTACGGTGGTTATAAAGTAGTTTTGAATGATTATCGTGGAGCAAGACCTTACACTTATTTTAGAAATCATAGAACAAAATATTATAAAGGGTATAAAGGCAGCCCGCAAAGAACAATTGGAAAAAGGAATGATAATCGCGGAAATAATAACAAAAATAGTAGAAATAACAGGCGATAATTTATGATTTCATTTGAACATAAAAGGGAGATCCAGTTATGGTTCTCCTTTTTTTACCAAAGAACATAAAAACATTGTTTTAAATATTTATTTATTAAATGCCTCGAAAACAAAATATATTATTACTCTTTTTACTCTTTCTTTACTTTCAAATGTCTTTTTCACAAGAAAATAAACCCAAAAAAGACAGTTCCGAAGTTTACAAGGATATTCAAACCTATTCTAAAAAGCATAAGACTACCCATTTTTTGCACGATTTAATTTTTAAACCCGCCAATCCAAAAAAGAATAAAGAAGTTCAAAAAAGTTATCGAGAATTTGAAGGCAAAATAATTAGAAATATCAATATTACCACTCTTGACCCTTTTGGATATTCTGAAATTGATTCCACAAAAAAACCTGAAAATTGGGGAGAGAGAACCGGAAACAGATTGCATATTAAAACCAATAGGCTTGCCATTAAGAATTTATTGCTTTTAAGAAAAAACAAACCATTAGACTCATTACTGGTAAAAGAATCTGAACGTTTAATTAGAACTCAAAGATATATTAGCAGAGTTAATATATCCCCAGAATTAACAAGTGAAAATTCTGATTCCGTTGATGTTTATATTCGTGTTTTGGATTCCTGGAGTATTATTCCAAAAGGCTCCATTTCGAGTTCAAGAACCTCTTTTGAATTGAATGAACATAATTTTTTAGGTTCAGGTCATGAATTTGATAATAGATACACGAATAGGTTCAGCGATGGGAAAAGTGGGTATAGCCTGCAGTATATTGTTCCTAATATCAAAAATACATTCATCAGAACAACAGTGGGTTATTATATTGATTTAGATAATTATTATGGTAAAAGCATAAATATGGAGCGTCCTTTTTATTCTCCTTTCACAAAATGGGCTGGCGGAATTTATTTGGACCAACAATTTAGAAAAGATACGCTTCAGGATGCCAATTTGATATATGCCAAGCAGAATTTCAAATACGATTCTCAAGATTTTTGGATGGGACGTGCTTTCAGTATTTTTAAAGGAAATACTGTACACGACAGAACAACAAATCTGATTTTATCTGGTCGTTTTTTAAACATAAAATACCTTGAAAGCCCTACTGTCCTATACGATCCTATCGATTTTTATTCGGAAGAAAAATTCTTTCTTTCCGGAATTGGTATTACTACACGTAAGTTTGTCGAGGACAAATATATTTTTAGAAATGGAATTATTGAAGATGTTCCCATTGGAAAAATATATGGAATAACTGGAGGTTATCAATATAAAAATAATCTTGGCCGTCTCTATTTGGGTTGTCAGGCTTCGTTTGGGAAGTATTATAGATGGGGATTTTTAAGTACCAATTTTGAATTCGGCACTTTTTTTAATAAATCTGTTACAAGTCAAACCGCTTTTTCTCTCCAAGCAAATTATTTCACGAATTTATTCGAGATTGGAAACTGGAAATTAAGACAGTTCGTTAAACCACAATTCATCATTGGTACAAACCGTGTGAATTCGATTGGTGACCGACTCACAATTAATGAAAATTACGGAATTCCCGGCTTTAAAAGTGCCGTCTATGGCACTGAAAAAATGGTGCTGACATTGCAAACTCAGGCTTATCCAACATGGAATCTTTGGGGTTTCAGGCTAAATCCTTATTTTAATTATACAATTGCAATGCTTGGAAACGAGACTAATGGTTTGCAAAATAGCAAAGCCTTTTCAAAAATCGGAGTCGGATTTCTAATTACCAATGATTATTTGATTTTTAAAACCTTCCAGATTTCCTTTGCTTATTACCCAACTATTCCGGGAAATGGTGATAATATTTTCAAAACAAATTCATTTGAAACAACTGATTTTGGTTTTCAAAATTTTGAATTAGCCAAACCGCGCACCGTAATCTTCAAATAAAAATCAATTTATCAACTTAATATCAATTAAAAAAAAACTGCGTTAACTTTCTTATAAATACCCTGTTACAAATTTAAACCCGTTTATTTAAACTGTGAATTTTGTAAATATTAAGAATAATAATGCAATATTTAGACCTAATTTTTTTGTATATTTACATTGACATTTTTGTCAAACAAAAATTGAAAAAAGATGAAAAATTAAGCTTTTATTTAATGATGATGGTGTTGTCATTAAGTAAAGTAGTAACTTAAAAATAAACAGTTATAGATTCTTAATTAAATATTATAAAAAAATGAAAACATTAAAATTAATTGCGATAGGATTATTCCTTTTTGTGTCTAGTTTGACATATTCGCAAGTTTCGGTTAGCGTGAATTTTGGCACGCCTCCATCATGGGGTCCAGCAGGTTATTCAAATGTACAATACTATTATTTGCCTGATATTGAGGCTTATTATGACATTCGAGCTTCGCAGTTTATCTATATTAGCAATGGGAGATGGATTCGATCAAGGTATTTACCAAGACAGTATAGAAACTATGACTTGTATAATGGATACAAAGTAGTTTTGAATGATTATCGAGGAGCAAGACCTTACACTTATTTTAGAAATCATAGAACAAAATATTATAAAGGGTATAAAGGCAGCCCGCAAAGAACAATTGGAAAAAGACAGGATAATCGAAGAGAAAATGATAACCGTGGAAGAGATAACAAGGGTCGCGGAAATGACAGGCATTAATTCCTGATTCCATTTAAACATAAAAAAGAGAGTTCCAGTTTTGGTTCTCTCTTTTTTTATTAAAGAAAGTCAAGAACATTATATGAAAATTTTTGTTTTTGAATTCAATTTTTTCATTATTACAACTAAGTAGTAAAAACGATATAATGTCGTGTTTTACATTTAAACAAATTGCCTTAATTAATTGAAAAACAAATAATTAAATAGTTTTAATAATACGACAACAAATCGTTCCAATTACTTATTTGTTAAAATTATAACTTTTTGTTTCATAAAAAAATTGTGGCATAGTTATTGGAAATTCTCAATCAACAAACAATTTTAAGAATTATTAATAACTAAAATCCAAACATTATGAACAAGTTACAACTTACTTTAGCAGCGTTTATTTTAATGTTCACATTACAAACCAGCGCACAATTTTCGGTTAGTGTAAATTTAGGCTCAAGACCACAATGGCAAAATCAAAATCATTACAATAACGATGTGAGATATTATTATCTTCCAGAAATCGAAGCCTATTACGATGTTAATTCAGAAGTCTATATTTATAATGGTCCAAGAGGTTGGGTTCGTACTGCTTATTTACCTGAATATTGCAGAGATTATGATGTAAATCGTGGATACAAAGTTGCCATAAATTACAGAGGGAATTCTCCTTACACCAATTTCAATTCAGACAGGGAAAAATACTATCGCAATAACAATCGAAATTACAGAGAAGAATACTATCGTCCACAATATCAAAGAAGAAATGATTATGTAGAAGTATCCAATCAAGGTCGATACAACAATGGCTATAATAACCATAATTATTACAAAAATGAAAGACGTAATCGCAACGAACGTGAAAATAGACATGAAAATGATGACGATCGTGATTAAATAGGATTCGATTGGATAAAAATTAAAAACAGAGAACGTGAAGTTCTCTGTTTTTTTTTTGAATAACTCTCTCGATTATTTAGGTATTATTTATCACATTTTTTAAATTGCCTTTTGATATTTAGTATATTTGACTTTCTTGTAAAATAATCTAAATGCAAAAATTTAAATTTTTATTTCTTTTACTACTTATTTGGACCTTCGCCGGTGCACAAAAACCCCAAAAACCAAATTCGGCAGAAATTTACAATCAAATCCAGAAATTAAATTTTCTGGGTTCTGTGCTTTACATTGCAGCGCACCCCGATGATGAAAACACCCGTTTAATTTCTTATTTATCCAATGAAACAAAAGCAAGAACCGGCTATTTGTCTTTGACACGTGGCGACGGCGGCCAGAACTTGATAGGCTCACAATTAAGGGAATTATTGGGCGTGATCCGAACCCAAGAACTTATAGAAGCGCGAAAAATTGATGGTGGTACGCAATTTTTTTCGCGTGCCAATGATTTTGGCTTTTCCAAAAACCCAGAGGAAACATTACAAATTTGGGACAAAGAAAAAGTACTTGCCGATATTGTCTGGGCAATCCGAAAATTTCAGCCCGACGTAATCATCAATCGTTTTGACCATCGTTCCCCCGGAACAACACACGGCCATCATACCGCATCGGCAATCTTGAGCGTCGAAAGTTTTGATTTGGCAAACAACCCAAATATTTTTCCCGAACAATTAAAATTAGTGGAACCTTGGCAACCAAAACGGCAATTTTTCAATACTTCGTGGTGGTTTTATGGAAGCAAGGAAAAATTTGATGCCGCAAATAAATCCAATTTAATTTCAATACAAACAGGGGTTTATTATCCAACCATCGGCAAATCAAATCAAGAAATTGCCGCATTAAGCCGAAGTTGCCACCAATCACAAGGTTTTGGGAGTACGGGAAGTCGCGGAGAAGAAACAGAATATCTAGAACTAATAAATGGAGAAGCGCCGCACGATAAATCTTCCATTTTTGATGGAATCGACACCAGTTGGAACCGGGTAAAAGGCGGTAAACCCATTGGCGAATTGCTGACAATCATTGCTTCACAATACGATTTCACCAATCCTTCGGCGAGTATTCCTGATTTGGCAAAAGCCTATTCGATGATTCAATCATTGGAGGAAAACCATTGGGCACCAATAAAATCTGCGGAAATAAAAAAAACTATTGCTGCTTGCTCCGGATTGTATCTTGAAGCTGTTGCCGAAAACCAAGAAGCTACACCGGCGAGCCTTGTAAAGTTAAAGCTTGAAGCCATAAACAGAAGTTCAACAAAGATGCAATTATTGAGTTTGACCACTCTGCCGGATCAAAAAACAACAACCCAAAATCTAGCATTAAACAATAATATTTCTCAAAACATCCCTCTCGATCTACAAATACCTGAAACTATTGACTACACGCAGCCTTATTGGTTAAAAGAAAAAGGAACCGAAGGAATGTATACGGTTTCTGACCAAAAAAACATTGGAATGCCAGAAAGTGAACGTGAAGCTAAAGTCATTTTCAATATGGAAATTAATGGAATTCAAATCCCGTTTGAGCACGCCGTTGTTTATAAGTATAATGATCGTGTTAAAGGCGAAATGTATAATTATCTTGATATTGTTCCAATAGTAACCACGAGTATTCTCGACAAAGTTTTGCTTTTTGCAGCCAATAAAAATAAGTCCGTAGCCGTGAAAATCAAAGCAGGAAAAGATGCCCTAAAAGGAGATTTACAACTGGAATTACCTGAGGATTGGCTTGTTTCTCCAAAATCAATCCCTTTCAATCTGGATAAAAAAGGAACTGAACAAACTGTGTATTTTAAGGTAACTCCTCCCAACTCTCCCGAAGAAGTAATTGCCAAAAGTATTGTTACTATTGACAATAAACGATATGATAAAGACCAAATTATCATTGACTACAGTCATATTACAAAACAACAAGTATTGAAACCTGCCGAGGCCAAATGTATCCGTTTTGATTTAAAAACAAATGGAGAAAAAATTGGCTATATTATGGGGGCAGGCGACGAAGTTCCCAACAGTTTAACCCAAATGGGCTACAAAGTTACACTTCTCGATCCCGAAGAAATCACTCTAGAAAAACTAGAAAACTTAGATGTTGTAATAACCGGAATACGTGCATATAACATCGTGAAAGCGTTGGCAAACAAACAAAGTATTCTTTTTGATTTTGTTAAAGGAGGTAAAACAATGCTTGTTCAATACAACATGCCAGGAGATTTTGTAACTCCAAATATTGCACCATTTCCCATGAAAATTTCAGGTGATAGAGTTACCGAAGAAAATGCCGAAGTTCGGTTTCTGGCTCCCAATCATCCCGTTTTAAATTACCCAAATAAAATTACCACAAAAGATTTCGAAGGTTGGAAACAGGAACAAGGTTTGTATTACCCCAACGAATTTGATAAAGCCTTCACTCCCATATTATCTTCAAATGATAAGGGGGAAACTCCCAAAAATGGTGCTCTGTTGATTGCTCCTTACGGCAAAGGATATTATATTTACACTGGATTGAGCTTTTTCAGGGAATTGCCGGAAGGGGTGGAAGGTGCTTTTAAATTACTGGCAAACATAATTTCGTTGAAATCAACAGTGACAATTCCTGCCCAAAAAGCGAAGCCTTAAACTCAAATTATGGAAACAAAGAAAGTGAAAATCTGGAGAAAAAGCTACACTTGGGTTCTCGTGGCAAATGCTATTTATATTTTGATTTTTTATTTAATTATGAAATTATACCGCTAGACTATGCAACTAATCGATTGGATTGTACTCACGGTAACCTTACTCTTTATAGTTATCTATGGCGTATGGAAAACTCGAGGAAGCAAGAATGTAGAAGAGTATATCCTTGGAAGCAACGAAACCCCATGGTATACCGTAGGGCTTTCGGTTATGGCAACACAGGCCAGTGCCATCACCTTTCTTTCGACTCCGGGACAAGCCTATCATGACGGAATGGGTTTTTTGCAATTCTATTTTGGCTTGCCTATTGCCATGGTTGTAATTTGTGTGACTTTTATCCCGATATATCACAAATACAAGGTTTTCACCGCTTACGAATACCTCGAAAAACGGTTTGACTTAAAAACCCGTTCGCTTGCCGCCATTCTTTTCTTGGTGCAAAGAGGCCTTGGAACCGGAATTACCATTTATGCCCCGGCAATAATTTTGTCTGCTTTGCTAGGTTGGAACCTTACCATAATGAATATTATAATAGGTGTCCTCGTGATAATTTATACTTTTTCAGGTGGTACAAAAGCGGTTAACGTTACCCAGAAACAGCAAATGTTCGTGATTATGTCGGGAATGATTATCACATTCTTTCTTATTTTGCATTATTTGCCCAATGACATGACTTTTAGCAGCGCTTTGCATATTGCCGGGGCAAATGACAAAATGAATATCGTCAATTTTTCTTTTGACCCGGAAGAGAAATATACTATTTGGAGCGGAATCACAGGAGGTTTTTTCTTGGCGCTGGCTTATTTTGGCACTGATCAATCCCAAGTGGGACGTTATTTGTCAGGAAAATCCGTTCGGGAAAGTCAAATGGGATTGATTATGAACGGACTTTTGAAAGTACCAATGCAATTCTTCATATTGCTTACCGGTGTCATGGTTTTCGTGTTTTTTCAATTCAACCCTGTTCCTTTGAATTTCAACCCAAACAACAAAATAATTGTAGAAAAATCACCCTATAAAAACGAATATCACGTTCTGGAAAAAAAGCTGGAGGCACTGTCCGAAGACAAGAAAGTAATTAACTTACTCTATATTGACCAACTCAATCAGGACTATGACAACCCCATTCTTCGAAAAGAATTGGTTGGATTATCCGGCAAAGAAAAGGACTTAAGAGATCAAGCAAAAGAAATTATCCTCAAAGCGGACAGCAATAGCGAAACCAACGATAAAGATTATGTGTTTTTTCACTTCATCCTGAATTATTTACCCAAAGGACTTATCGGCTTATTGCTTGCCGTAATCATCTCTGCCGCCATGTCCTCTACAGCCTCCGGACTCAATGCCCTGGCTTCGACAACAGCCATAGACATTTACAAACGTAATTTAAAGGAAGAAAAATCAGAAAGACATTATGTGAATGCCACCAAATTTTTCACCTTATTTTGGGGTGTTGTTGCTATACTTTTTGCCAGCATAGGAACCCTTTTTGAAAATTTAATTCAATTGGTAAACATAGTGGGTTCTATATTCTACGGAACGGTTTTGGGGATTTTCTTGGTGGGCTTTTATGTGAAGTATGTAAAAGCAAAAGCTATTTTTTGCAGCGCAATCATTAGCCAAATCACCATTTTCATCATTTATTATTATGCTATTTTCATTTTTCCAAGCGGAGAAGAGAAACTGGGCTATTTGTGGCTCAACTTCATTGGGGCGATGTTGACTATTGTTTTGTCAATTTTGCTACAAGCAATTACATTCAGGAGAAAAAGTCAGCCTTAATAAAAAAGTCCTTTAAAAAATTTTAAGTAAGTTTTTTTATAGTTTCCATCATTTTTTAAAGACTTGTTGTTGTTGTTGTTGTTGTTGTTTTTAGAGATTAGGATTGGGTTTATACCTACTTTTATATCATTTCAAATTTTATTTTTTTTAAAATTATTTTTTTTTATTAATTCATTGCCTTTATTTTATGAATTCACATCTTAAAAAAATATAATATGCTTATTTTCAGATAGTTAATTAAAACAAGACAAAATTGTATTATTTTCCAATAATATGATAAATATCATTTAATGGGGTCGAAATAAATTAGAAATTTACATAATAATTTTATCACAAACTAATCATAACAAAATATAAATGAAACAAAAAAAACTAACAGAACAGAAACAAAAAAACAAAATAAATAAATTAAACAAATATTAATTATGAAAACAATAAACAAAAGCATATTGATTCTTGGACTCCTAACCTTTGTCCTACAAAGTTGTACCCATGACATTTATGTTGATCCACTAGCTGCCGAAAAAGCGGCTTATGAAAATGCAGATGCAGTAAACGGAGCAAAATTATTTAGTAATTTTGAAAATCCAGAAGCTGGTTGGCTAGCTGATGCATCAGGATGGCCGGACGTAACTTATGCAGCTGATCCTAGCATTAATATCAAAGATATTGCTACGCCACCAAAAACTACTCCAGCAACACCTGGACAAGCTAACTTGAATTTTTATTCTTGTGCCGGTTGTCATGCCGTGGATGGTATGGGAAGAAGTGAAGCTGGTGTTAATAAAAAAATATCAGCTACCCAACCTGACTTAGCAGTAAGTCACTTGAGAGAGACGAGAGATTGGGACAACGTAAAATTGTTTGATGCTATCAAAAATGTAGGAGGTAGAGCTATTGATCCAACGAAAACCGCTAATGGTTTAGACCCAACTTTAGGTGGACAAACTCACCCAGATTTCAGTAAAATTCTTACTGATGATAAAATTTGGGATTTGGTTAAATGGTTAAAAGAAGGAGTTGACAATAGAAACGGTGATTTATATAGTGTTGCCGTAACAGGAACTTATGCAATAGGACAAACGGCTCCAGTATCTTATCAAACCTATTCAAATTGGGGTGCTGGTGGTGATGCAGCTGCAGGTGTAGCTTTTTATACCGCTAAATGTGTTGTTTGCCACGGTGCTGACGGACATGGAACATTAACTGCACAAGGGCCAGTTTTAGCTCCTGGACAAGTAAACGGAACTATAGGTGCTGGGGCAGGATTGGCGCAACCAGGTTCAGTAAGATGGTATGGTGTGGGTTCATATATGAGAAATAAAACTCCAGAATCAGTATTTTTAATTCAAACAGGGAAATTTGGCACTATTCCATGGATGGCCGCTACCCCAATTACTCAAGATCAAATGAGAGATTTACTAGCTGCTTTTGCAGATACAAATAGATTCCCAGATTTCACAACTAAACTTGTTAATCCGTAATTAAGGTTCAATCAATTTTTATCAAAAAATAAATTAATTAAAAAAATAAATAAAATGAAAAAATTATTTCAATTCTTGATGATGGTATCCATAGCTTTGATGGTCACCTCTTGTTATAATGACCAACTTCCTGCTGTACCTCTACCTGCAAATGTTTCTTTTCAGAAAGATATCCAGCCTTTGTTTAACAAAAACTGTATTGGCTGTCATAACGGAGCTCAGGCCCCTAATTTAACAACAGGTAATTCTTACGCTGCATTGACTACACTAAATGTTGACGGTGAATATTTTGTCACTGCGGGTGACGCTCCCGGTAGTATTATATACCAAGCATTGATAGGAAAAGGAGCTCCACAAATGCCACCAAACGGTGCCTTGAGTGCCTCTAAACTTGCTATAGTGGAAAAATGGATTAACGATGGCGCACTTAATAACTAATTACAAATAAAAGATCATGAAAATAAATAAATCAATTTTTATAGCCGTTTTTGCATTGCCAATGATGATGTTGGCACAAGAGCAAAAAGACACTATTGTACCAAGCAAAGTAAAATTGGAACGTGCCGCATTCGAAAGCACCACATTAATCGAAAACCAATCGAATGTTCTTTGGAATAAAGGAACTTTGGAATTCGTTATGAATCACCGTTTTGGTCTTGTAAACGGAGATAACAACATGATTGGAATCTGGGATCCGGCTAACATTAGAATCGGATTGAATTATTCAGTTTGTGATAGAGTTACTATTGGTTATGGTACTTCTAAAGACAGCAGATTACAAGATTTCAGCCTTAAAGGGGCAATTTTAAGACAAACACGTGGTGGCGAAATGCCGGTAAGTGTAAGTTATTATGGGAATTTTGCCATAAGTGCTTTACCAACAAGCGATTTTTTACATTCTACTGATCGTTACTCTTATTTCAATCAATTGATAATTGCAAAACGTTTCAATAGAAGTGTTTCCTTTCAAGTAGCACCTAGCCTTTCCCATTACAACTATGTAGAGGCTCCAATGAAAAATGACTTATTTGCTGTTGCTGTTGGTGGACGTGTAAAAATTACCGATTCAGCTTCTCTTTTGGTAGATTATACTCAACCAATAACCAATCAAGTGAATGCACCAAAACCAGGACTTAGTTTGGGTGTTGAATTCTCAACAGGTTCACATGCATTTCAATTATTCATAACTAATTATAGAGGAATTGTTCCTCAACAAAGTATTATGATGAATCAAAATGATTTCTTCAAAGGAGATTTCGCTATAGGATTCAACATTACAAGATTGTGGCATCTATAAAAATAGTGTGTTTGTCCACAATTAACACCTAAATATTGTTTTGTTTTTAGTCATGAATTACACAAATTATCAAGGATTTTATTTAAAAAAAATCAGATACATAATTAGTGTAATTCTTGACTATTTATATAAATTAGCCTTGATTTTAGATAAATGTAAAAACACAATCATAAATGAAAGATTCAAATAAAAAAAATCAAATCAGCAGACGAGGTTTTTTACCGCTACTTGGCGGTGGATTAATGCTTCCGCTTCTGGGTTTTGGCAAGCCAAAAAAAGAGGAGTCAGATGAAACTGACGAATACCAAACTTTGTTGAAATCAGACGGAACAGCCGTGAGAGTCAAAAAAAGTGTTTTGGCCAATTCAAAAATAATTGAAAAAAACATTTCAAACAAATCCCTTTTAGGGTGGTTGAAAAACAAATAATCGATATGGAAGAAAATAATCAACAATCGAAAAGAAAATTTTTTGAAATAGGAATTAAATTCGGCTTGATTGCAACTGCCGGAACTTTACTTGCATCAAAAGTATTCGGTGAAGGGAAATCAAAAGATACAGTTGAATTAATGACAACTGATGGTCATATTGTTCAGGTACCAGCCTCGGAATGCAAGGATATGCCCATGATGCCAGAAAACTACAATCCTAGACAAGGATTTCCAAATAAAAAGTTTGTGATGGTAGTGGATTTGGCAAAATGCAAAAACGCGCTTAAATGCCAGGAATCATGCAATAAAAATCATTACATCACGGGTGAAAATGCTTGGCTCAAGGTATATAAAATGCAGGAGTCAGAAACAACAGCTCCTTACTGGATGCCAACATTATGTCAACATTGCGACAAGCCAGCTTGCGTGAAAGTTTGTCCTGTTGATGCAACTTTTAAACGTGAAGATGGTATCGTACTGATTGATAATGAACGCTGCATTGGTTGTCGCTTTTGTATGGCAGCCTGCCCTTATTCTGTCAGGGTTTTTAATTGGAAAGAACCAGATCAAGGTCCTGCAGCTCATGAAGCGAAATATACTCCCGATTACACTGGAAAGCCAAGTTTAAAAGGTACTGTCGACAAGTGCGATTTTTGTCCTCACAAAATTGCAATGGGAGAACTTCCACACTGTGTTTCTGCTTGTCCAAATGATGTGTATGCCTTTGGTGATATGTATGAAGACGCCGTAACCAATGGTAGTGGAGAAACGTTCAAATTAAGTAAACTTTTAAAAGAAAGAGCAGGACATAGATTAATGGAAGGATTAGGCGCAGAACCAAGTGTTTTTTATCTACCACCAAGTGGCAGAGAAGATGATGCTTTTGAAAAAGGACTTGAAAACTTCAATGAGTATGAATCAGTTCATAAAAACGTATAGCCATGAAAGGATATGATAAATTAATACAAGACCTCGCTCCAAGAAAATTTGGAAAACTGGGCCAAATTTGGGTTGCCTTTTTAGTGGTGGTTATTCTTTGCGCTTTATATGCCTATTATCAACAACTAACCAAAGGATTAAGCATTACCCACTTGAATGATTATGCATTGTGGGGAGTTTATATTTCAAACTTTGTGTTTTTTGTAGCTGTAAGTTTGGTAGGTTCCTTGGTGACGGCGATTTTGCGCCTATCAGGGGTTACCTGGAGTACACCTCTAACAAGGATTTCCGAAGTGATTGCTGTTGCAGCGATTATGATGGGAGGACTCACAATCATTATTGATATGGGGCGTCCAGACAGAATTTACAATATATTTTTGCATGGAAGATTACAATCCCCAATTATTTGGGATGTGCTTGTGATTACCACTTATTTGATGATTAGTTTAATGCTGTTGTTTTATCCCCTATTACCGGATTTTGCAATACTTAAGAAACACTTTGCCGACCAACCAAAATTAAGCAAATGGTACGGGAAACTTTCGTTAAATTGGACAGGTAACAAAACGCAAGAAAGACTTTATAATAAATCCATAAACGCCTTGTCTATTATGATTATTCCAGTTGCTTTTGGTATACATACCGTGACAGCTTGGCTTTTTGCAACCACCTATAGACCTGGTTGGGATAGTTCAAATTTTGGCCCTTATTTTATTGCTGGTGCATTTGTTGCTGGTGCTGGTGCCGTTGTTGTTATTATGTATATTTTAAGAAAAGTATATCATTTAGAAGAATATATTACAGAAATGCATTTTGACAAAATGGGAAAATTACTCGTTTTATTATGCTTAGTTTACTTATATTTTAATGTAAATGAATATTTAGTTCCTGCCTATAAAACTACAACTGAAGAAGCAGGTCACTTATATTCATTATTTTTAGGAGATTATGCCTTAATGTTCTGGAGTGCAATTATTGGAGGATTGGTAATTCCCACTATCGCTTTGATTTTCCCGCAAGGAAGAAAACCATTACCCCTTTTTATAATAGGGATATTTGTGGTTGTCGGGGCTTGGTGGAAACGTTTTATCATTGTTACACCAACCTTACTCCATCCTTTCCTACCTTTTCAAGGGGTGCCAAAATCTTGGCATACTTATTTTCCTTCAGGATTAGAATGGATGATCACTTTCGGAACTTTAGCAGCTGCTTTGTTAATTATGACACTATTATTTCGCTATTTGCCAATCATTCCAATACACGAAACTGCCGAAGAAAAAGGGCTATTAGAAACTCATAAAACGGATTCACTATGATACAATCAGTTATAAAATATTGCAAATCATCACTTCTAATTTTGATTTTATTTTTTGCATTTTCCGGGAATAATGCCTACAGTCAAAAAGAGAAAAAAAGTGTAAGCCTTTCAATACAATATTCAAAAATAATGAAAGAAAATTCATTTTTGAATATTACTGCAAAGACGAAAGGTGAGAATGGTTTTGAACCTTGTAGTAATCTAAACTTTACAGTTTACAAAATTGATACTACAGGTGTTGCCGCTGATATTAAAATTGGCGAAGTAAAAACTAGTACTAACGGAAAAGCGAAATTTATTATTCCTGCCAAGTTTATTGAACAATCAACTGCATACAAAGTAAAATCAGAAAATGACAAAACGTATGATGATGCAGATGAAAGTGTTACGATAACTGATATCAATATTGAAGCCTCTATTGAAAAGGCGGATAGCTCTTACACAATTAAAGCTAAATTACTTTCTGCAACAAACAAACCCATTGCTGAGGAATCCCTTAATATAGGATTAAAAAGGTTGTTCGGTAATTTATCCGTTGGAGGCGAATCGAGCTACACAACTGATGCAGACGGAGCTGTTACGGCTACAGTTGAAAAAGGATATACTGGATTGAATGGAAAATTAAACTTCCAAGTTGTTTTACCCGAAAGCGAAAAATATGGTACGGTTATTGCTAATATAAACACAGCTTTTGGTGTTCCAATAGTGGACAAATCAACGTTCAATGAAAGAACGATGTGGTCTCCACCGACGAAAATACCAATTTTTTTATTGATCATTCCAAATATATTAATAATTGGGATTTGGTCAACATTAGTACTTTTACTCTTTAATCTATATAAAATTTACAAATCTAAAAATTAATTAATTATGCGCAATTTAAAATTATTTACTATTATCGGACTAACAGCTTTTGCTCTGTTCTCTTTTACCGTTTTAGTTCAATCTAAACCATGGGAAGTTCCTGCTAAATACAAAAGCATGAAAAACCCAACAGATGCAAAAGACAAAGAAGGTGCCAATGAAGGAAAAGCCTTGTTTGCAAAACAATGTAGCTCATGTCACGGAAAAAAAGGCCTTGGAGATGGTTCAAAAGCTGCTGATCTTAAAGGAGACATGGGAGATTTTTCATCTGCTAAATCTCAAAAACAAACTGACGGTGAAATGTTCTACAGAATGACTGAAGGAAGAGATGACATGCCTTCATTCAAGAAAAAAATTCCTAATGACGAAGACAGATGGTTAGTTGTAAATTATGTAAGAACCTTGAAAAAATAATTTTTTTTAAATATTACATTATTTAGGGTCTGCTGAAAAAC
>DHXP01000001.1 GCA_002413745.1 Flavobacterium sp. UBA5153
GTTTTTCAGCAGACCCTAAATAAATGGGCAACGCACTTTGTCCATCGTCCCTCGACTGCGCTCGGGATGACGCGCTTAGGATAACAGCTCAGTTAAGCATAACCCGCATTTCCATTGACCTGATTGATTACCCTGATGATGGTTTCAAATTTATCTTCTTCCGGGAATATTCCAAAAACGCCTTGATCGTGTTGTTCATTAAAAGGAGATTGCGTCAGCAATTGTTTTTCAATAACTCCTTTTTGGTTGAGGTAGGTTATGATTTTTTGAATGAACGTAATTTGGTTGGCATTCAAATTCCCTTTGGAGATAAAATCAGCAAATAACTGATTGGTTACTTCAATATCTAAACCAACAATATTACGGACAAACTTTCCTAATGGTTGCTCACCGTATTCTTTGATAAAACGGTCTTTGCTTTCCAATGCTTCTTTCAGTAAAAACAGTTCCAATACTTCCAATTCCTTGGAAGTGATAGGCAAGTTTTTATACAATTTGTCAATTACCAGATGCGATCTGTTTTTTCTAATAAAGGCTTCTACACGGTCTTTGTAGCTTTTCAGACTGGTATAGGTTCCCATAACATCCACTTCTTTTACCTGGTCTAAAAGGAGTACATCCGTGAAGTCCGTGTAAACCGGGGTTTCTTTGTCTTCATCTTTAAGGAACTGTATTAAGCTGCGCAATTCCGTTCTTATTTTTTCTAATTCCGTGATGGTTATGGTTGGCCAAAAGCCGTCTTTTTTGATTTGCTCGATTAACGTGATTTTGGCGTAAACTGCCGGAATATTTCTTTTGGTGAATAGCAGTTGTGCAATGGTAACTATATTTGAAATCAAGCCTTGCTGTGCTTTTGACTGATTGATTAATGCCAGTTGTAATTTTCCTATCAGTACATCAAAACGCTTTGCCAGTTCGTCGGTGTCTTCTTTATAGGAAACCAGATGGGACAGGTTGTTTTTGATGTCTAAAACAGCGCTATTGGTCAAATTATTCCATCGGTTTCTTGCTTTGTATTCCATTACATATTTCCAATGCTTCCTTACTTCAAAACGATTTTCATCTAAAACCTGAATTGTTTTTTGCAAATCATCCTTGATTAGCGAACAGTAGTTTTCCTCTTCTTCCGTTGGATTTTGATTGTTGTAGATTGCCATTACAATATCCAGCTTGGTTTCAAATATCAACTGCGACAATGATTTTGTGGCTTTGGGAGTAAATCCATCCGGGAATTCATCGAAGAACTCAAAGTTGGCGCAGATATCAAAAATCAGGAAAAATTCTTTGTCTTTGCCGTTTCCGAAAAGGTTCTTGCACAATCTTGTTCCGCGACCAATCATCTGCCAATATTTAGCAAAGGATTTCACTTCTTTGAAAAACACTAAATTCAATACCTTTGGTGCATCTACACCCGTATCCATCATATCGACCGATACAGCGATTTGCGGGTCTTTTTCGTCACCTTTATCAAAACAGAATTTTTCCAATAAATCTTGTGCTTTGTCCTCGTAGTTGTCAATTACTCTTAAAAAGTTACCGCCTAAATCGGGATAATTTTTATTGAAACGTTCTTCTATGAAAACGGCGTGACGGTGGTTTTTAGCAAAAATGATGGTTTTTCCCAACTTATCTTCGCCTTCCACTTTTTGGCCGTAGTTCATCAGGTAATCTAAAACGGTATCTGCAGTATTGTTGTTGAACAGAAAAGTATTGATTTTACTTTTGTCTATTTCCGGAATTCCTGTAGGTTCGCCGTCTTCGGGAATTCCAAAAATTTCCTCGTAATGTCGTTTGTCTTTTTCGGAAAGTTCGGCGTATTTAATACCTTCTCTCGGGAATTTTACCGGTACCGTTATGGCTTTTGGCGGTACCAAATATTTGGCATCTACCGCTTCATTGAGTTCATAGGCAAAGGTTGGATTGTCATCTTCAATTTCAAAGAGCGAATATGTATTTCGGTCAATATCTTTTTTTGGTGTTGCCGTGAGTCCGATCAGGATGCTGTCGAAATAACTGAAAATCGCCTGGTATTTTTGATAGACTGAACGGTGCGCTTCGTCAATAATAATCACATCAAAATGTCCAATGCCATACAATCGCCCATCTTCATTTTTGAGACTGTCGATTTTATTCATTATCGTTGGATAGGTCGAAAATACCACACGAGTTCCATTATCTTCTTTTTCCTTGGTTAAGTCAATTGCAGATAAATGAGGGAGGTATTCTTTGAAGGCGTTTTTGGCTTGAGATACTAATGCGTTTCTATCTGCCAGAAACAAGATTCGTTTTGCCCAATTGCATTTGGTAAACATATCCACGATTGCAGCTGCCGTTCTTGTTTTACCACTACCCGTTGCCATCACCAATAGCACTTTTCGGCTTTTCCCTTTTAGTTGGTGTTGGTTTGTCGTCACCAATGTTTCTGCCACCCGTTGAATGGCCAACAATTGGTATGGTCTTTCGACAATAGCCGTGTTTACCCGAAATGCCCTTAGGTCTTTTCTGGAAAAACGTCTTTCTATTGCCAGTTGTAACTCTTCTTTGGTGTAAAAACCTTGTACTTTCCTGTCTGGATAAAAGGTATCGTCCCAAAGGTGGGTTTCAAAGCCATTGCTGTAAAAAATAATTGGTCGTTGCCCCGTACTTTTTTCTAAACAATCGGCGTATAGGCTGGCTTGGTGTTTTCCTTTGTGTGCATCGTGCAAGGTGCTTTTGGCTTCAACAACTGCCAGTGGCAACCCATTATCTCCCCATAGCACATAATCAACATATCCTTTTCCGGAAGGATTGGTCGATAGGGGCATTCCTGCCACTTCAAACTCTTTTTCTTTTCCTTCTCTCAAATTATCCCAACCCGCTTCGCGCAATAGTAAATCAATGAGCAGTTTGCGTGTTTCTTGTTCCGAAGTTAATTCGGGAATGGCTTGTTCTACGGTTGTTTCCTGAAAACGAATTTCTTTACGTTCTGCAATGAGCTGTAATTGTTCTTCCAATTGCCGGCGCAAGCCGTCGTTTTCTTCGGCTAATCTTTCTTGTGTTTTTAACGCTTTTTGTGCTTCGGAACGTTCCTGTTCCAGTTTTTCGGCGAGTTCCTGAAGTTGCTTGGCGTTTTTATCATTGGTATCTCCGTAGGGAATTATTCGTTCATCAAACTCGGGAATGTCGGGATTGTTCTCGCTGTAGTATTTGCTTAGAAAAGACAGAAAGCGAAAACTGTTTTTTAAGGAATGTAAAGCATCCAAAGCTTTTACGGTTTTGCCGTGTGCGGCATTGTTTCCGTTGAGGCGCACGATATCCAGTTCGACCAACATACTTGGTTTTAGTATGTTTTTGAAGCTCTCGTTGTGGAGTAAGGCACCTAATTTAGTATCATAGGGCAATTCTAAATCTTCATCATTTTTATACAACCAAAACAAAGTTTTCTCCAACGCACTGCGACACAACAAGGCTGCATAACGTGGTGCCGTGAAGGTGTGTTTTTCGGCATCTGCAATCTCACGATAGATTTCTGGGAATTCCTGTTGAAGAAAGGTAAAGTTGCTTTGCATATTTTTTTATTGATGCGTCTAAAATACTACATTATTTTTGATTTTACTGAGTTATCAGTTTATGAAGTATTTCTCCCTGAATGGTGCGTTTGTATTTTTGGTCTTTATGAGTTGGTTTTTCCGGAATGGTCAATTCTATCCATCCCAAATTTACCAATGGGTTTAAATATTTTTCTCGGTTAAAACTATGATTTGTGAGTCCAATATGTTCCAATATTTCTACTCTTCTTTTTGCTTCGGTCAGGAAATTAAGAATTGCTAAAACCTTGTCATTAAGATTGCTTTCTATGATTTCAATAGCTCGTTTACTAGCTCCGACAGTAGCTCCGACAGCGATATCTTTAAAATCGCTATTTTTCTTTATTTTATTGGGCTCAGCTCCGACAGTAGCTTGGTCACTAGCTAGGTTAGTAGCTCCGTTAGTAATGCTTTCAAAATTTACATTTTCCTTGATTTCATTGGGATTAGCTAGGTTAGTAGCTACGTCGTTCCTGTTTTTTAAATAACGACTAAGCTCTTCCAAATTTGTAAACAAAATATCTTTTTTATCGACTTTAATTATTTGTTCTTTTGCTTGTAACACCGAAAGGAAATAGGTGCTTTGTTCGTCTGTTTCAAAAATAGGTTCCGGTGAATTATTTTCCCTCATAGCGTTTCTTATGGTAGGAAAACCCGTGCCACGTCCTTCGGTCAGGTGTAGCTCTTTGAGTAAATCGCCAATGCGGCGGTTGCGGTAATCGCGTGCCACGATGCGTTTATTTTGTTTTAATATTTGTGCATCTACTGGTGGAACCGGACCAGGGAAACTGAGAATTTCTATTCTGTCCGGCCATAATTGGACCTCAATAGGTTTGTCCATTTCATAGCTTTTATGATATACCGCATTGGACAAAGCCTCTTCTATGGCTTCGTAAGGAAAATTAAAATGGCGGTTAGCTTCTGCTTTATGGGCTACTTTTTCGACTGCTTCTTCGATGATATTGTTTTTGAAATAGTCTAAGACGGCTCTTAGTTGATGATGAATGGGGCCTTTGAAATACTTTTCGGAGAAATTTTTACCGGTTTTGTCTTTGTGAATGACCAATTCAATCCAGGAACGTTCGAGAAACTTCTCCGGATTTCGAGAAAAAAATAACAGTCCCACATTTAACGGACGCAATGCCTCTTTTGGACCATTTACAATTTTCATATTGAGACACAAATCGGCAAAAGGAATTTGCTTGCTTTCTTCGTATAAATCGCTTTTTACTTCCTGAAGAAACGCTTGAATTAATCCTAAATCTAAATCGTCAATGGTTGCTTTGCCGTTTATTCTGTCGTCAAAAGGAATTCGTGCTGTCAGTTCTTGTAATCGTCTTAAATTATCATCCTTGGCAATGATGCTGCGGGAGCCAAAACGAATATAAGGATAGCGTTGTGCTCCTTTTCCTTGCGTGATTGGCGCAGTATAAGGGCGATTGTCACCGGCAGGACACCATAACACTAAAATGTGTTGTCCTTGCAGGACATAAGGTTGTATTAAAGGGAAATAATTGGGAAGCAGTTGATAGGCAAGGGTCAAGACTTCGCCTTGAATTTTGTCCAGACTTTCGGGAGTTAAACCAGCAGGAGGGAGGATAGGTCTTCCATCCTTTTCTGCAATGCCCACAATGATGTAGCCACTGCCCCAATTGTTGATGTCATTGGCAAAGGCACAAATAGTATGCACAATTTCTTCGGGATTCCAGCCTTGTTTGAATTCAAGACGTTCCCATTCTATAGATTGTCCGTTGACTAAATCGTTTATGTTTATTGGTAATGCCATATTATTATAATGCTTTAAAATAATAATCTATAACTCAAAATTAATACAATATACATTACTCTTGAATAAGATTAAAAGCTAATCGTGTTTATTTTTATTTTCTTTTATGATTTATTCTGAAATCATTTTCAAGTACCGAAACTGATGATATATAATTTTTATCTTCCAATATTTTTAAAAGTTGCCTATTTTCTTCACTTTTTGGAATTCTTGCTTTTGAACTAGTATCCGTTATTGGAGAATAAATACCACCTAAGCTTTTCAGAAAAGGTTCTAGATATGAAATATTGTATTTGCTTGAATTTTTAATAAATAGTTTTATCCTATCTATTACAGGTATATTAGTGCTTGAAATGATAGCATTTAAGACTGTATCACTTACAACAAAAGAATTGTCAACAAGCAAAATTGAGCTTAATAGTCTTAAATTGTTATTTGTGATAATTGTTTCTTCGGCACAATAATTTAGAATTTGCAATTTTTCAGAATTATTCAGCATTGTAGATTTTAGGACTAATTCTAAATCGTTACTATCAAATGTAATTTGGTCTAGGATCTTAAAATATTCGCTTTTCCGTTTTTCAAATAGTGATATATTCAAGCCATTCAAATTTTCCTTTAAGGAAACAAAGCTTTTTAATATTGGATTTATACAATTATTGTTTATCAATGATTTGATCTTGTTTTCAGATAAATTTTCAAAATTCAAATCACTATACCACCATGAATTTGATTTAGTAATTAAATCATATGATTGATCAGTTATTTCATTTGATTGAATTAGTTTTTTCCAAAAATCTTTATAAACATCTGTTTCTTTAGGGATTTTTACTTTTGATAATTCCTCAGCATTTTCAAGAATATTAATAAAATTGATAGTAGATGCTGAAATTTCGTTTTCAATTAATTCATCTTCTTCCTGCTCCGTATTTTGACTATTATAAACATGTAGCAAATTTTCCCAAGAAGATACCAATTTGTTTTTCTCAAGTAAAACAGGGTACAATCCCGAATGATTAACTTTTGAGAGTTTTACAATTTTGGTTTCTACTTGTGAGATGATTGATGTTTTATTATTTATTTCTAAATCTTTATTGTTTAATAATTCAACAAGAGATTCTTCTTTTTCATTAATATTACTTGAAATTTTCAGATAAATATCTTCAATGTATTTATTGATGTTTTTCTCAATATATTCAATTAATTGATCTGCTTTCGAATTCTTTATTGAAGAGAAGTTAGAATTGTCAAATTCTACCTGATTGAATTCTCCATATTTTTTAATTATAGAAGCAATCATTCCGATATTAAGCTCATAGTGATTTTTCTCATATATGAAATTCAGCATTTCATCTGGTGAATTTTCAAAATCAATTTCATTAAAATTTAATCCTAATTCTACGATAACTTTTTTAAGTTTCGGATAGTTATTTGTGATATTTAAAAATAGAGGATTGGATATGATTACTTTCTTGAATGTGGATTGTTTAGCAATATTTAGTATAGCGTTTATGTCTCCGGATTCTATGATGCTTTTAAAAATATCTTGTTTTAAATTTTCCAAAAAATCAGGATTAGATTCGATGAATCCCCATATATTATACCATTTGTTACAAAGTAATTTTATAAAGTCTTCCTGCTTTTGAGAAATTTCAAAATATCCTTTAATAAATTCAACAGACTCTTTTGATTCATCTTTAAGTTTGTTAAAAATGGCTTCAATCTGTATGTTATAATTACTGGAATGTATAAGTAAATAATCTAAGAGATCAAAATTCAGTATATATTCCGTTTGAAAATCGAAAGGGTTTATCTTAGGAATTAATTTTTCAATTTTTGAAAGCTTGTAGTCAAAAGGTTGTCTGTTACCATTCTTAATATTGATATAGAATTGATAATCTGAACGAGTAATACTTTCTTCGTGAAATAAGGAAATATAATCTGTATAATCTTCCGCGATATAACCATTTCTCAATAAAATTAGTATAAGATTTCTATTAAGGTTTTCACTTATCTCGATTTCAGATGATTGGTTAGATATTAGTAATTCCGATATTTTGAAGTTCCTTACTGTTTGCTTTTGTTTTTCTAATTCCTGTATTTTATTTTTTAAAGCATTGATTTTACCGTTTTTAATTTCAATAATCTCCTTTTCTCTGTCAAGATATAATCTTGAAGGATTCACCAATTTTTCTATTTCTGTAAACTCAAAATCATGTTGTTTTACTTGTATAGAATCTCTTCTGTAATAACTGTCATATACCATCTGATTATATGAGAAATTATTAGCTTTTAGGTATTCAAAATTTTGGTTTTCAACAATTTCTTCTATTGAGATATTCGTTTGATTTACAAGGAAAGATTGAAATCCAGGTAATTTTTCAATGATTCGGGCAACATACAAAAGGCGAAGGTCTTTAGTATTATCTAAATAAACATTTTCAAATACAAGAATCTGTCCTTTATATACTTCAGTTTTGCTTTCGATTTCACTAATTATTTTTTTTATGTAGTTAGTTTTAGAAGAAAATATATTGTAAAGATCTCCTTCGTTACAACTCAATTTCATGAAATCGTTTGGATAAATATTCTTATAAGTAAGAATGGCGAACAATTTATCATGGATTAAATTTTCATTGAGTTTTTCTTTATACAAATAGAATTCATTTGATATGTTATGAAGTAATCGCATGTCATCAATAAAGAATGAAATATCTTCAATTAAATTATCGCTTAGTTTGTATTGAAGCTGGTTTCTTTTCTTGAATAATATCTCACTTGAATTCGAAGAATTGATAACCGGAATAACTGGGATAATAAAATCAAAAAATTTTGTACGTTCTTTATCCGTAAACATATCATCCCTTACTGCATAGACAAAGGTGATTTCTTTTTTCTTGGTTTTTTCGGAATTGTTTAGCAGTAGGTTGACTTCTCTTAATTTAGTAAATATTTCAGTTTCCTGAAACCTGTCTAAATCTTCAATTATAATAACATTATATGGACAAACTGTGAAAAAGTAAAGTATCTCATCAATGTGATGATTAAGAATAGACTTATTCAAATTTTCTCCGATACTAATTTCGGCATTCTGAAATTTAAGTTTATTGACAGTAATGGCACTTAAAATTCTAACTGATTTCCGAATTATAAAGAAGACACCCAATGCAATTATTAATATTTCACCATAATGAATAATGTCGCATATAGTGCTGTTGATTGCAATATCTTTAAAGACACTTTGGATGAAATAAGGGTTGAAATAGTTATAAATGGCGACTAAAAATAATAGATAACCGAATGAATAAAGGGTTAATTCAATAGTGCTATAACTTTTTATTTTTTTAAACCTTGAATCAGGTATTTTTTCATCTTTTTCATGATAAAAAATTTGTTCAAGTATGCTTATTTCAATTAGCCTTAACAGTTCCGTTTTATCGACTTCAATTTTATTACCTTTTTCATCGAATTGAGATTTTTCTTCTTTGAATGTTGCCAAAGAAATATTAAGGAATTTTAAGTCATTTCCTTTATAATTTTTTTGAAATGTTTTCAGAATACTACTTTTACCAGATCCATAAGGTCCTGTCAGAGCAATGTTTTTGATATCTTCCTTTTTTCTGTTTTTTAAAGCCCATAACAATGCTTTTGAATAATGCCCGTCTTCATCCCCATTATCAATAGGAGATAATGAAGAATATGTCATTTCATCTAATTTTGTTAAAGAATATTTGTAATGCAAAACTTCTAACCAAACTATTATTTTTTTTAGAAAAATGAGAAGCTTTTCTTTCATGAATATTTTTGATTTATGTTAATATAAAAAATGATAATAGTCAAAGTTTTGAAATTTAAAATAGATTGATTTTTAATTTAACTCCCCCTTAAACACCTGTTGCAACAGTCCGTTAAACAAATCCTCGCTTTTTACCATTGTTTCTTGTGCTTGTTGTTTTTTGTATTAAAAGCTGTTTTTTGACAATTTTTTTAATACCTCCAATTATTATTAACCCACTCAGGTCTGTTCTCTGAAATTAAATATTTTTCTTCCTCAGTAAGCTCTTCTTTTAAATCAAGATGCTCTAGTTTGATAATTTTTGAAATATACTTAGTCATTGACATAGAAACTTTTGTTCCATTTGCAATGAAGGAGTTCCCTAATTGTTTATTAAACCTTAAAATCCCTTTATCAATTAAGCCTGAAACGACTGTGTTATCATAGGGCATTGTAATTGAATTTTGACTTTGAATTGCAAATTCTCTCAACACTGCTTTTTCTTTAGGATCTAATTGTGTTAGGATTTGTTTGTATTCAGCTTTTAATTTTTTTAGCTTGTATTCAAAATGTAATTTGTTGAATATCCATATAATTAGATTTACTATTACAAGAACAGTAGAAAATAAAAAAGCCAAACCTACAAATCCTTCGTACGTTTGAAATTTATCCAAATGGAGTTTCTTTAAAATTTCTGATCCAGAAAAAATAAATACTCCCGTGACAATTGAAACAACAAGAAAAATCTTTGTTGGTAGCTTCGTTACATCAAAAAATGATTTAAAAAAATCCATAGTGTTTTGTTTTTAATTTAGCTCTCCCTTAAACGCCCGTTGCAACAACCCTTGAAACAAATCCTCGCTTTTTACCAAGGCTTCTTGGGCTTGTTGTTTTTGGGTTTCTATCAGTTGTACTCGCTCTGCGAATTGGTTTTGAAGTTCTAAAGTTGGTTTTATCATTAAAATTTTTTCAAATTCACCTTTCGTAAGCATTCGTTTCATTCCATTTGAAGCGTGATTTTGTATGTGTTTTTTTGAAATTTTAAAAAGGTTGTATAAATATTTTGGATTAACATCATCAAAAGGTTGAATAGCATTTATTTGTTGATTAAATGACACTTTTCTATCTGTTAGCGAAGCTCTACCGATTGATTCAATACTACCAGCAATACAAGCCACCAGTAATGCGCCATTTTCTACAAATCGGGCTTTAGAAAATCCTTTCTCAGATAAATATTCTTTTGCTTGAGTTACATTTACATATTTATCATTGATGTTGTCAGTTTTTAACCACTCAATAAAATTTGATGAATAATTTTCATCATCATTTCTTGGAGGAGTATTTCCTGTAATTATTTTCCCAAATTTTTTCAGCTCTAACTTCTTCCAACCTTTTTCATTTCTCACCGGATCCCCAAACATATCCAGAAACAAACTTTGCATTAAGGCATCGTATTTTTCTATGAGTTTTTGGTTGTATTGGCGTAGTTCATCCGCTTTGTCGAGAATGGCGGCAATTTTTTGTTGAGTTTGAAGACTGGGGAGGGGAATTTGAAGTTCTTTTACATATCTTTCTAATTTAAGATTTATAATTCCAGTTGTTTTGTTTTGGTAATTATTTGTAAATCCAAATAAATGACTTATGTATAATTGGTATAGTAAATATTTAGGAAATACTTTATCTTGTTTTGGTCTTAAAACAGAAGTAAAATTGTTACATAAATAAGTGCCTTCTAAATCGAAATATACAACTCTTCCAACTGGTTGTGTTGGGCTTCCTCCAGATTTTTCAATAATGATGTCACCTTTCTGAAGTTTTTTATTTTCAACTTTTTTCAAGTCAATATTTCTAAGCACAATGTCTTTTAAATTTAATCTTCCTTCATTTGAAAAATTAGTTGTTCTAATGACTGGTATTGTTGTTCCGTCTGAACCCCATTCACCCGAAATAGGTTTTTCAATTAAATTTATTAATTCAACTTTCTGCATTAGTTCTATAATTTTGTATATTCGTTTTATTATTAATTCAATCGCTCGTTAAGAGCCGTGTTTTAGAGTACCTGCCTCTTCTAAGCAGATAGTCGTCGGTCGAAGGTTCGAATCCTTCTGCGATTACTAGGGTTTCTGGTTCGAACCCTGTCGCGGTCACCTTGTTAATTAAATGGTTACTGGTTTGCACTTCGACTGTGCTCAGTGTGACAAGTCAAGGTTACCCCTGTATCGAATCCCTTCCTCTCTGCTATTATTTTCCCGGGGGTCAGAATCCCTCTTACTCCGCATTTCTTCTAAATTTGTCATTGCTTTTGAGTATTCATTATTCCAACCGTTTTAATTCGTTTTCGATAAAGGCTTGCAATACTTCTTTGCTAGGCAGTTGCAACAAATATTTAGAAACAAATAGTTTTTCGTCCATTCCCGAAAGGGCATATTCTACCAGTTTTGTTCCTTTTTGGGTACCAAGTAAAATGCCTATTGGCGGGTTGTCATCGGGTTGTTTTACTTCTTCCCTGTAATAGGAAACATAAGTGTTGAGCTGCGATAAATGTTCGTGCTTAAATTGATCCGCTTTCAGTTCTATTAAAATATGGCATTTTAAAATACGGTGGTAAAAAACTAAATCTACAAAATAGTATTCCTCATCTATGAGGATTTTCTTTTGCCGTGCTTCAAAGCAAAAGCCATTTCCGAGTTCAACTATAAATTCCTGTAAATGATTTATCAGTGCTTGTTCGAGCGTGTTTTCTTCAATTAAATTGTAGTTGCCTAATTTTAGAAAATCAAAAATATAATGGGATTTTATAGAATCTATAGGGCTTGAAGGCTCAATTTTTTGCAATAATTCGTCAAAACCCAATGCCGTATTTTGAGACAAACCGACTCTTTCAAATGCCAGGGAATGAATTTGTTTTTTTAATTGCGCCACTGAGGGTTGCGTTTTTAAAATTAATAATTCATAAAACTGTCTTTGTGTTGGGTCTTTTATTTTAATGAGCTCAACAAAATGGGTGTATGAAATACGTTGAATGGCTTTTTTATTATACTCTAAAAGCTCAAGATTATTATTGTGGAATTTTGGGGTTGGCAACCCCAAAATGTTTTTATCATCGTTTTGGAATTCTTGGGTTACCAACCCAAGAATTCGATTTTCTTGATTTTCCAATTTTGCGGTTGGCAACCGCAAAATGTTTTCAGCAATCAAATGGGTATATTTTTGATGAATTATATCTGAATAAAAAGGATAGGTGGTGTAGAATTGCCTACATCTCGATAATTCAGGGGATGTTAATCCTTTAATGGCAATTGTTTTGGATAAATTAGCCAATAACTTATTTCCATACGTTGCTCTATCTTTTCCATTTTGTTCAAATTCAATAATATAAAAACCAATTAACCAATTGCGAACCGTCAAGGAAATATTAATCGCCTTAACGCTTTCTTGTTGCAAAACGGTGTGTGTTTGCTGAATGGATTGTGCTAATGTGTCAAAATTTATCATAGCATGGTTGTTTTGAGAATTCCGGTTTTTTATCCTAACATTTTTTCTAAATCAGCCATCGCTTTTTGTCGTTTGCTGTCTATTGCTTTAATATCCGCAATGAGTGTTTGTGGCTTTTCATATACTACTTCATCATAGACAATTTCTTTGTAGCGATTGATGCTGAGGTCGTAATCGTTGGCTACAATGTCGGCTTTTGGGATTAGGAAGGATTTTTGGGTGCGGTCTGTCCCCACCCCAGCCCTCCCCAAAGGGGAGGGAGTTGTGCCGATTGATTTCCAGTCTAGTAAAATATTAGGAATATCGCATTTGCCCTTGAATTCTTCCAACACAGTTTCCGGGTTGGCGAAACATTGCTCGAATACTTCTTCCGAGAGTTGTGCGCTCCGTTTGTCGTCGAGGCTAAAACCATCGGCTTGCATATCGTAAAACCAAACGTTATCCGTGCCGCCCGAGTTGGTTTTGGTAAAGAATAAAATGGCGGTGCTTACTCCGGCATAGGGTTTAAAAACGCCGCTTGGCATCGAGATTACAGCTTGCAGTTGTTGGTTTTCGACCAATTCCTTACGAATGTTTTGGTGTGCGCCACTGCTGCCAAACAATACGCCATCAGGCACTATCACGGCGGCACGACCACCGAGTTTGAGCATTCTTAAAATCAAGGCCAAGAACAGCAATTCGGTTTTCTTGGTTTTGGTCACCGCCAATAAACTGCTTTCTACTTCGTCATAATCGAGTGCTCCTTTAAACGGAGGATTGGCCAAGACCAAGGAATACTGGCTGCTGATGCCGTTGCTTTCGCTCAAGGCAGAATTTCCAATTAAGGTTGGATTTTCCATCCCGTGCAATTGCAAGTTCATAGCCGAAATACGCATCATAGAGGGGTCAATTTCAATTCCGTTGAACATAGTGGAATTATAATGGTCCCGAAAGTCCTGATTCATAAACCAGTCTTCGTGTTTCTCGTGGATATATTGGGAAGCGGCGACCAAGAAACCTGCTGTTCCGCAAGCGGGGTCACAGATGGTATCGTCTTTTTTGGGTTGGGCCATTTCGACCATCATGCGGATGATGTGGCGTGGTGTACGGAATTGTCCGTTGGTTCCGGCTTCGGCAATCTTGCCCAACATGTATTCGTATAAATCGCCTTTGGTATCACGATTGTCCAGCGGTAATTTGTCAATTTGCTGCACGACACGATCTAACAGTTTCGCCGTTGGAATCATAAACGTAGCCCCCTTGATGTATTCGGTAAACGCACCGCCATCTTTGCCCAGGGTTTTCATAAAGTCAAAAACGGTGACGTCATTCAAATGGCGTTGTGGACGTGTGAACAAATTGAACATTACTTCCGGATCTTTGTCCTTGAAGCTACTCCAACGCAATTCTTTTTGTTCTGGAGTATAAATAGGCTTGTCGGTAGTCACGCCGAGCATATTGGTTCTTTTCTCAATCAGTGTTTGCTTGTCGTCCAGTTGTTTCAGGAAGATGAGGTAGGTAAATTGTTCGATTACGGTCAACGGATTTGAGATTCCGCCTGTCCAGAAGTCGTTCCAGATTTTGTCTATTTGAGATTTTATTTCGCCTGTGATCATTCGTTTTATTGCTATTATTTATTAATTTAAACTTCGACTGCGCTACCATTGACATTTTTAATTAATATATTGAATATCAATTAAATGGTAAAATAAAATTGTAAGAAAACACATTATTGTATTTTAATAGCAATTCTACAAAAGACTAGCAATGTGATTCTAATTGCTAGTCGTTCTTTTTTGCATTGCCCAAAAAAGAACCAACGAAACACTTAGCCCTGAAAAAAACTGTTCGCCGACCCGCAATTTTCTCAATTCTGAAATCCAACGAACTCGCTACGCTCAAACAGCGTTGGATTTTTTCAGAATCTTCGAAAAGCGGGTGCCCGGCTGCCACAGTCAAGGGGCGTAGGAATAAAAAAAACATTAAATACGTCATTTTATATTGCTTTTTTTAGAATAAAAATTATACCTCAGTGTGACAGTACCAATTTTATTATTCTAATTCTTCAATTGTTTCGTCGCTATCGTAATCTTGTTCCAAAGCTTTAACGGTTTGAACAGCGTTACCTGCAATTCCTCTGATGGAACCGTACATGTGAACGGTATTGCTAACTACTTTATGAATTTGTTTTTCGCGTTTTTTCCAATGTGCCATCATCGACCTTTTCTCGGCGGTTAAATCAGCTTCCATTTGTGAAAATCCTTCGACAATGCCTTCCATCTGCAGACGGAATTCGTTGCTGGTTAAAAATTCATACAACATGGCCATTTTATCGCCTTTGTTCTCCTGTCCCTGAACGGCTTGGTTTACCTGTATCAACGAGTGGCGCAGTACCGCACTTAATGCTTTAAATTCCTCGAAAGTACAGATGTAAATGCCGTCTTTCATTCCCATTCTGTCCATGTCATTCGGCATGACTTTGGTGACCAAGACGCCTAAATTAGCTTTTTTATCCCGAATATCATTCTTGAATTTCTCAATCCAGCCTATTGTAAAATTTTTGGCATTCTTGCTTTCATAGTAAATGGATCCGCAATTTTGTAGTTCTCGAGTATTTACAATTTGCAAGCAATCGGCACCATTGACTCCTTTTTTTACTTCACCAATTGTATCTAAAGGGAATTGAGAAGCGAGCCATTCCTCAATAGCCAGTTCCATAACTTCTCCTTGCAACTGCATAGAACCTTGTTCCTGCTTGCGTTTCATTTCTTCGATCAGTTTATTTTGATCATCCGATTTTTTCTGAAATTCTTTGATTTTCATTTCATTTTTTTCGGCTTCCTGTTTGACTATTTTTTCTCTTTCCACTTCTAAAATAGCATTCAATTTGATTTGATTTTCGGCTTCGATGGCCTCTTTCATTTCCAACTTTTCTCGATGCAATTTGGCATTTTCGGCTACCATTTTATTGTAATCGATAAGCTTTTCCGATTTTTCAGTAAGTTCTATTTCCTTAGCCAAGAAGAGTTCTTTGTTTTCCTCTTCCAGTTTGATTTTGATTTTTGCAGTAATTTCTTTTTCAGAAACTTTTTTGGCTTGCTCCAACCGGTCTGCAAACATTTCATTTTCCAGTTTCTTCTTGGCTTCAAATTCGGCTTTGGCTTTTTCCAATTCCTCCTTTTTAGAGGCTAATTCTTTAGCTTGTGCACTTGCTTTTTCTTGGTATTCTAAACGGATACCGTCTTCTAATTGGTGTTTTAGAATATCATTCACATCGATAACAGTACCACAATTTGGACATTTAATAGAAGTTTGCTCAGCCATGAGATTTAAGTTTTATTGGTTTACACTACAAACGTATGACGTTGAGGTGCAGAGGGTGTGCATCGGTAGCTTTTTTCTTCAAATTTACTTTTAAACTTTGTAAAAATCTTCGAAAATAAAAGAAGATTATGAATTTTTGCTAAGGTATTTAAAATCTGATAAATAAAAATGAAGAAAGCCGTAAAGGAGTTTTTTTTTAATCAAAGAAGGACAAATTGAATTGATTCCAGATTATATTATATCAGTATTGTTTTTTTTCTTGAATTAATCTTGTAGAGGTAGTCTATTAAATCCGGAAGCTCCACCAGGCTTAATAAGCCATTTGTTGATTGCGGCAGTTGGTTTAACTGAATGTGTTTGATATGTTTCCTGAAGGCTATTTCACCCACAATTTGCATCACAATCCAATCAAGATTTGATTTTAAATCTTTGTATTGTTTTATCTCGTTGTAGTAGGGTAGGTAGATGTTGATTTTTATTTGCTTGGTATTGATGTTGTAATCCATTAAAGCCATTTGTATTTCACTAATTTTGATTTCATAATTTTCGCAGATACAGGGTGAGTCTGTACCATTTTTGTACTTTGTAATATCCTCTAATGGTTTTATAAAAGCTTGAGCGGTAAAGTATTCCAGCGGTGGAGCTTGTTCTTCTAAGGCAATGATTTTTGGGAATAGTTTACGGTAGCCATACCCTGTGAAAATTATGGTGCATTTGTCTTGGTTGTTTGATGGTTTTGTTATTTCAAAACCAATTCGTTTAGAAATGTAGTTAAGTTTATTTATGAATTGGGAGTAGATTTCTTCGGTATTGATTCCGAGAAAGAAAGCGTTTATTATTTCTTGTTCGTTTTTTTGGAAGTAGTTCCAGAAGGTGGTGATTTTTTTCATGGTAAGTAGTGAGAAGTGAGAAGTGAATAGTGAGAAGTTATCGGTTGTGTTTTCAATTTTAAGAGTTACACACCCCTAGCCCCTCTCAAGAGGGGAATTAGGAGTGCTTTTCGATAGAGTTGGGATTTCATTATCGTTTGTCTTTGGTGTTTTTGTCGAAGGCGATGAGGTTTAGCATATTTCGGAGGCGGGAGCGAACCCGGTTGCCGTAGGCGGTTTCAATTTCGGTGGCTGATAGGTTGGTTGTGATGTGGGTGTAGATTTTCTTGGAGATAAAAATGTCGTATCTGGAGAGGATTATCTCCGCCATAACATTGCATTCATTCCCGAAGTATTTGAGGTTCTTTTCGGTACCTAAATCATCGAAACAGTAGTTTTTATGTTCTGCATGGGTGTTGTGTCCGTGACTGTACCGATGGATGACTTCGTAACCGTCCTTGATGAATTCAAAGCTGATATCACGACAGGGTTTCAAAAAGAACTTTTTGTTTGGCTGCGGTACGTATCTCATTAATGCCATTAGGGTCGTTTTGCCACAACCCACAGGACCCGAAAGCAAAATTCCCTTGGTAAGATCTAAGTCGAATTTGGCTGCAGTAGTTTCGTCATCCAGGAAATAGGAGATGAGTTTTGTGATGTTGGGGATGTCCTGCTCGAGAAAGCGGAATTTGTTTCCAAAGTCTTTTTTACCTTTTTGTTCGAGCCAAGAGATTAATTCGGGGTAGTTGTAGTATTCCATAGTTGTAGGTTGTAGGTTGTGGTTTGTGGGTTCAACAGATTGCCACGTCGTTCCTCCTCGCAATGACGGGAATCAAAGAGGTTCGGCATAGTTTTTATCGATTACCGCATGCAAATTATAGGCTCGGGATTGTTCTTTTCGGGGAATGTTCTGAGGAACGTTCACCACGAATTTTGTGGTGTTCAGCATCCAGTTTCGTGCGGAAGCTTTCCAATCTATCATTTTTGTCTTTCCTCCAATGAGCCAACCGTTGCTGGAGTAGTAATTGAAAAAACGTTCTGCCTCGAATTCGGAGTATTCCTGGAACTTGAAATAGTCTTTGACTAATTCCAATGTGGGTTTCTCGTCCCTCAACTCCGCTCTGGATGACACGCTCGAAATGACAGATTTGACTTTTTCTTTTTTTGCGGAACTTTTTTCTTTTTGTTTTTTTTCGGGCTTAGCGAATTGGGAAAGCATTTCATTTTGATTTTTTTCTTGATTTTCTAAAAGGAAGGAATCATCTAAAATTTCAAACTCGGGTTCTATATATATGTTTATATTGTTTTTATTAGTTTTATTATTATATATATAGGGCAGTACATTACCCTGTCCATTACCCTGTCCATTAGCCTGTCCAAAATTTGTACTGTCGGAGGGTTTTATTTTAGATTTCGATTTTATTTCGCATGAAAAATCGATCATATTGATTTTGGTTCCTAAATAGATATTAAAAGAAGGGAAATACTCAATAAACCCAAGGAAATTCAGTTCTCTCATACATTTATGATAGGTGACTTTTGAATTTATTTTGCTGGCACTCATGGTTTCCGATCGTGAAATGTAAATAGGGTTTTGGAAGCGGTTTAGGTTCCAGTATTGGAAGAGCGCCAAATAGAGCGAAATGTGTGTTGGTTTAAAGTTTTGCTGCTGACTTATCTTGACAAAAAATCCCGTAAGGTGTTTGATGTAATTCATGGCTTTTGGGTGTGTGTTTTGTCCAGTATTTTTTGAATATCCTCACTGCTATAGTAGAAAATGCTTCCTATACGGGTATATTTTATGGAGTTATTGACGCGAAAATTTTGAAGCGTCGCAGAGGAAATATTCAGCAAATTCCTAACGTCAACAGACCTCAGCCATTTTTTCAATGGTTCGGCTGCAGGTTTATTCAATTGTATCTCCCTGATGAGCAAATTGCTGAAATTGAGAAGGTCTTTTTTGGTCACCAATTGGTATTGCAGCAGTTCAGGGTTTTGAACTTCCGGGAATAGTTTTTTTTCATTGAGTTCCATAATACAAGATTTGATTGTTATGGAGCAAAGCAAGAAAAAGGAAAAGGATATGTTTGCCAAGTTGTTAGCAACTTGCTAAACATTTGTGTATAAAATGACCTAATTAGTAAGAAATAACAGTCATTTGTCAATTGATTTATTTTGGAATTAGAATGATATTCCATAAATTATTAGACACCATAAGATCCTCTCCAACCTATTTAAGGTTTCGGTTTTACAAAAAAGAACGCGATCTAATGATTTTCCGATACCTCTTTGTAATCGAGTATACCGTTTCTTAAAATATCTGTATACTGTGTGGGATTTTCTCTGATTTTGATGTTCCTGAATATTCTGGAATAGTCGTGTAGCTCTATCTTTAAGATAAATTCAAAGGCTCTGACGATTTCCTTGATCGTTACTTTACCATTGTTGATCGATTTAGAACTATGGATCCCATAAATCATTTCGATAGCATTCGTTTTAGTATCAGTCCACACTAAATTGAAACTGTTTTCATGATTATTCGCCGAATTGGTAAGTGAAGAAGTAAGGGTTTTAATTTTATTTTCAATGTAGGCTTTAAGTTTTTTATTTGCCAAAAGAGTGGCTACTTTGTTTCCTTGCGAGGTGGTAAAAACGGGATCATAATCATAGAACGTCATGTCTGGATTGTTCTTGATATCAAACCGATTCCTAACAAAATATTGTTTGTCCAAACCGGTATTCCCAATCCTATAATACCTTAAAAATTCTGAATTCAATTCTAAAAATTGTTCTAATTTTTTGAGGTGTTTTTGGAAGTATCTAATATTTTTTTTGATACTTCCCTCCGGTATTCGGCTTTCTATGTCGTGAATCCCCTGGTAGTAAATTAAATTAGAAGTGAATTTAGGTTTGATGTGCTTAAAGAACTGGATTTCTTCTTCTTCATCGGTAAAGCTATTGATTGTTAAAAATTGCTTCAACTTTTCTACGAATTCAAAACACATCCAAAAAGCATTTTCACTAGTTTTTAAGGGGTCAACATATTCAAAGTCAACATTATTATTTTCGATTTCAAATTCACATAAAAGGTTAGAACTAAATGCTATCATAATTTTAGAGTTATCAAAATGAGTATGTTAGATGTAATAAAATATACTGAGCATTAAATCTAAACTAACTATATTGATAAAAAAATCCTGTTAAAGTATTTGTATTCAATTTATTATATTAAATTGAAGCCGAAATTTAATTTTTTTCTTTGTTTATGGGCATTAACAATTTAAGAGCCGCTTTTTGTCCACTTTTTTTCTGTTGATAAGTTTTTAAATTTGTTTTTCAGCGCCATCATATCATCGCTTACCTTGGAGTCCAGAATCTTAGCGTAATGCTGGGTAGTCTTTAAATTGGTGTGTCCAAGCATTTTGCTGACCGTTTCGAGAGGGACACCATTAGAAAGCGTAACAGTCGTGGCAAAAGTATGGCGGGCGATATGGAACGTCAGTTCTTTGTTGATTCCACACACCGCTGCAATTTCTTTCAAATACGCATTCATTTTTTGATTGGACAAGATCGGCAGCAGAACATTATTAACTCCAGCCTGGGGATGATTCTCATAGTGACTGATAATCTCCTGAACGATAGGCAGCAAAGGAATTTTAGAGGCCGTGTCCGTTTTTTGGCGGGTGGTGAAAATCCACTTGTCCCCGTCAATCCCCATACTGATGTTTGCCTTGGTGAGGTTTTTGACATCGACGTAGGCCAGACCCGTAAAGCAACTGAAGATGAAAATGTCCCGTACCAGAGCGAGGCGATTAATGCCGAAATCCTTGTTGATCATAGTGTGAATTTCGTCCTCGGATAAATACTCGCGGATGACTTCGTTTACTTTTGATTTGTATCTAGCAAATGGGTTTTTAGTCAGCCACTCGTTGTCGATACACTGGTTAATAATCTTATGGAAATTTTTGACGTATTTCACCGCTGAGTTGTTATTGCACTTGCGGACAGTGCGCAGGTAGAATTCAAATTCGGTTATAAAGGCATAATCAATTTTCTCAATATTAATGTCGGATATTTTGAATTTCCACAGTATGAAATTTTTGACGTGCCTTAGGGATGTTTCATAACGTTCCAGAGTTCCGGCAGCATATTCAGTGCCTATTAATTCTTTTATTTTGCGATTGTGTTCTTCAAAAATGGGAACGAGCATAAATTTACGATCCGAGACACCGAGCAGCTCTTTTTTTAGCGTCTCAGAATTCAGTAAAATGCCTTTTTGGAACAGGTTTTTCTGCGCATCATTAATTTTGGATTTAAGGTGTTCCAGGTGACTGTTTGTTGATCTGGCTTCCTCAGAAGTACCCTTGGCTTTGGCACCCTCCTGTGACCATCTTTCAGGAAGGATTGATTTGTTGGCGCTAAACTCAAAACGTTTGGAGAGGATGGTTACTCTGGCGTAAATAGGGCAGGTGCCGTCGTTACAGGGTTTGGTTTTTTTGATGTAAAAGAGGACAAAGATTGGAGTGTTCATGTTTGGTAGCCTTTTAGTTATTATTAAATTTAAACAAATGAATAACTGTACACAAGATGTCCACTTTTTGTACTGGTGGAAAAATCGTCAAATGGACAGGTTGAGGAGTCGTGGAGGTGTCACTAGATTTTCGAAAACCAAGTGACACCTTTTGAGACACCTTTCAAATGAGATTTAATGAATAATATGGTATACCACAAAAGCAAAAAACCCCACTAAATCCTTGAATTTAGTGAGGTTTGCGATTTAATGTATCTCTACCAGCGGAGAAAGAGGGATTGCAATTTATCAAATCTTCAAAAATGTAAAAACCCTGTTAATACATATAGTGTCAATAAATTCAATGCTTAACAAGGGTTTTTAAATAATTGTCTTTGGATAATTTTGGATAAATTAGGATATATTTTGATAAATGTGGACTAAATGTGGACTAGATTTTGTATTTTTACGGTATATAAAAAGGGAAAATATGGCTTCTATTTATCTACTTCTTCAAAGCAAAAAAAATCCTGCAGTAATCTATGTTCGCTTACGTGATGGAAGAACTTTAGACATCAAAGCTAAAACAAATTATCATATCGATCCCGCAAATTGGGATGAAGCAGAACAGCGACCAACAAAGAAAGCTATGAAGTTAATCGACTTTGCAAACCTGGACACAGATTTAGCTACCTTAAAAACCGACCTTTTGAAAGAGTATAACAAAAGTAAAGGTATTAAAGTTGTTGATGCATTATGGCTTAAAGATTTTGTAAACCCACCACAAGTAGGAGAGAAGTACCCCGACAAATTAGTGGACTACATAGATACGTTTATAGAGTTCAAAAGGGTTGATGTTAAAAGTACTACCATTGTTAAATGCAACGTCATTAAGCACCTCTTGCAGCGTTACCAGAAGCATATAAAGTCTATTTTATACATACGTGATATTGATGCAAAATTCAAAATGGATTTCGAGAAATATAGCCTTAGTGTTGGTTATGCTCCGAACACCACAGCAAGAAACATTCGTTTTATAAAAACCTTTTGCAAGCACGCAAAAACCAACGGTGTAGAAACCCACCATCAACTAGACAGTATCAAAGCTAAGTACTTTAAAGTTGAAAGCATCTATTTAAACCCACAGGAAATTGAAAGTATAGAGAAAGTCAAAGCGAAAGATTTAACCGAAGGATTAGAAAACGCTCGCGATTGGTTATTGATAAGCTGCTATTGTGGTCAGCGGGTTTCTGATTTTTTACGCTTTGAAAAGTCAATGATTAGATACGAGAAAAACAAAGCCGGACAACTAAAACCTTTAATCGAGTTTACACAGGTTAAAACTGATAAAATAATGACTATTCCCTTGCACTCAAAAATTATGGAAATACTCAAAAAATATGATGGTGATTTCCCTCGAAAGATTTCAGATCAAAAGTATAATGAACACATAAAAAAAGTTTGCAAAGCAGCCGAAATAAAGCAGCCTACACACGGTGTGAAATTCGACAAAGACACAAAGAAGAAAGTAGAAAAAAACTATGAGAAATGGGAATTAGTGTCGAGCCATATTGGACGTAGGAGCTTTGCCAGCAACAATTATGGCATTATCCCAACCTCGTTTTTGATGTATATCACTGGTCACACAACCGAAGGAATGTTTTTAACATACATTGGAAAGAGCAACAAAGATATTGCAATGGAGTTGACAAGCTACTTTTAATTAATTTGTAAACCAACTATTACTAACTATACTATACCTTCATCAATGATTCCAGAAGAAAACGTTTCTACACAAAATAGACCAATTGCAAATTTTGAATACCTCTTTCAATATGATGGTTTTAATGATATACGTCAGAGGTTTATGAATACCGATGAGGAGGGTGATTCCTATGATCCTGATACTGATACTAAAACTTCGAGATATCTTAATGGCAGTACCTTAGAGTTTTATTATGCTAAAAAAACGTTTAAAGAGCATTATAGCAGTATGTTGAATAAGCAGTATGGATTAAGTTGTAAAAACATTGATAATCATTACTATGAGCTTAAAGACGACGTTGTAATTATGAATTTCTTTAAAAGTACCCTTTTACTACTAGATCATCTGCTAACTGATGTAGAAAATAGTAAAGATTTAAATGTTTACCCTGAGAATATAGCGGTTCTGAATAAATTAATTAAATTCATTTGCATTAAATATGAACCTTACATACCAAATGGATTATCTGAAAAAAAACTAGGTACAGATCTAAATGCCGACAAAGATGATGATCAAAACGACATTCTAAAATCGACTATTGAAGATTATCTTGAAGAGTTCAAAGATGAGATTAATAGTGATGGCTATGAAAGACTTGTTGGTGCTTTATCTGAATATTTTGCAAAGGGTGCATTCCCTGTATTAAATAGCAAAATTAATTTTAAAAAGATAAATAAAAAAAGGGTAGGTTGGGCTTTAAAAGAGCTTTATAAATCTGAAAAAATCGAAGATTTAGACATTGAATATTTTCGTTTTGCTAAAGAGAGCATTAATCTATTCGCTAATGAAGTTATAGTAACAGAAGGGTTTAATAAATCAAACTTTTATAAATCATTCACTACAAACCCAGCAAAATAATACATACACCTAATACACTTTTGTTACACTTCTGACCACCAGATACACTTTGGATGTTTGCAGCTCAAACTTTAAATATTGAGTTATGCAAAAAAATGCTATTCTTCTACAAGATCTATCACTGGAACAACTTCAACAACTGATAGGCACATCCGTTAAAGCCGGAATTCAGGAATTTCAAAATGAACTTCAAACAAAAGACAAGTCCGAGGAATTACTTTCCCGCGATGAAACCTGTAAATTTCTCAAAATCGACAGCAGTACGCTATGGGCTTGGACCAATAATGGTAAAGTCAAAGCGTATGGAATAGGCGCAAGAAGATACTACAAAAGAAGTGAGTTGATGGACTGTCTAACATTACTAAAAAAATAAGCGATGGATAGCACTAACATACTAACCACCGCCCAATCTGCTGACGCTGACAAAGATACAAATAATTTAGAAAACACATTTATTACTAAAAACAAAATTGAAGTACCCCTCCCAAAAACTGCAGATGAGATATTTCAAGAGCTAATAAAAGGTGTGGAAAAAATAGATTTTGAAAGTTTAGCCTATAATGGATCTTGTGAAAATAATATTGAAGAATCAACCCCAAACGATGAAGTTATTTCTTTGAAAAAAGAAGAAAAGGGAATAAGTGAAAAAAGTGAAAAAGGTGTAAAGAAAGAGCAGCAAAAGAAATTGAGCAGTTTTACACTTACAAAGAACCACTATATTATTATTTGTGTTGAAGAACTTATTAAAGTAGCCAAATTAAATAATTGGGGTTTATGTAAAAAAAACGGCAATATCTACCTCTATAATGGTGCCTATTGGACTGAAATTGAAAGAGAGCGTTTCCAGTTTTTCTTGGGAGAAGTCGCTTTAAAAATGGGTGTGGAAAAATTCAAAGGAAAGATCCACACATTCAAATCCGATTTGTATAAGCAGTTTATGGCAGACTCATTTATGGCTGTATCCCCAAACAATAAAGATGACGTGTTAATCAACTTACTAAATGGTACTTTTGAAATTATGCCTGCCAAAAGAGGGTTAAGGGATTTTGATCAAACTGACTTCTTAAAGCACCAATTGTCGTTTGAGTATAATATAGTAGCACCTGCTCCACTATTTCAAAAGTACTTAGACGAGGTTCTGCCGGATAAAGACAAACAAAAAGTACTTGCAGAATATATGGGTTATATATTTATTAAGCCAAGTCTTTTGAAACTTGAAAAAGTGCTTTTACTTTTTGGCACAGGCGCTAATGGGAAAAGTGTATTCTTTGAGATTATTAGTGCTCTTCTAGGGAATGAAAATATGAGCAACTATTCATTACAAAGCTTGACTAATGAAAATGGATATTTCAGGGCAAAATTAAGTGGAAAGCTTCTGAATTATGTATCTGAGTTAAATTCTAATTTCGAGACATCAATCTTCAAACAACTGGCGTCTGGAGAACCAATTGAAACACGTTTGCCGTACAAAGAACCTTTCATATTAACTGATTATGCAAAGTTAATGTTCAATTGTAATGAATTGCCCAAAGAGGCGGAACATACAAATGCCTTTTTTAGAAGGTTTTTAATCATCAAATTCGATGTAACTATTCCCGAAAGTGATCAGGACAAGGAGCTTTCAAAAAAAATTATTGTAGCTGAATTGTCTGGGGTTTTCAATTGGGTTTTGGCAGGGCTTGACAGGCTATTGAAACAAAAGAATTTTAGTAAGTGTGCTGCAATCGACAATGCTCGAAGCGAATATGAAAAACAAAGCGACAGTGTACAGCTTTTTGTTATTGAAAATGGTTTTGAAGTTTCAACAAGCAAGTATATTTTGATTTCTGAGCTACATAAAATATATAAAACATTTTGCCTTGAAGATGGTTATAAACCCTTAGGGAAGTCTAAATTTATTGAACGTCTAAATTATCTAAACTTATTTGTTAAACGCTTAAACGCAGGCAATGTAGTTTATCTGTCAGGTGATGTTCCAAAAACTTAAAGACAATTTTTAAAGGTTTGGTTTTAGCTACACATTTTACACTTTTTGCACGATTTTATAAAAATCTGTAAGATGTTAATTTTGTCGAAGGTGTAAATAGTGTAAAATGTGTAGTTTTAAAATGAACATTTTTTCTTTATCAATTAATATAGGTTTTGTAATATTCCGACCAACCACCCCCCATTCCTTCTCAAGATAAAGTACGTCACTAAAACGTACTCCATTCTTGAGAAGGATTTTTTTTAAATAATTTACCCGTTTTACGGTTTCCCGTAAACCAATCACAATCCAAAACCATATCTTCGGAAAAAAGTTCATAACTATAAATTGGGCATACTCAATTGTAGTTATTTTTCTATAAATTAGCGGAAGAAATTGAATAAGAAGATTTCTGAGTTAATATATCAACACAACATTTACCCTATAAAACACAAATAAAAATTAATGTTTCAACAGACCTTTAAGAATATAGATGATATCCTGCACAAGGATGCCGGTTGCGGAAGTGAATTAGATTATGTAGAGCAAACCTCTTGGGTATTATTCCTAAAGTATCTGGACGACCTAGAGAAAGACAAAGCCACTGCAGCTGAACTTACAGGCAAAGAATACACGCCTATTATTGCTCCGGAATACCAATGGAACACTTGGGCTTCTCCTAAAGACAAAGACGGCAAACTAAACCACCATACAGCTTTAACAGGAGACGATTTAGAGGACTTTGTAAACATTCAACTGTTTCCTTACTTCAAGAAATACAAACAGTCTGCCGAAAGTGCCGACACCATAGAATATAAAATAGGCGAGATATTCTCCGAGCTGAAAAACCGCATACAAAGTGGCTACAACTTGCGCGAAATCATAAACCGCATAGACGAACTCCGTTTCCGTACCCACGCAGAGAAGCACGAAATGAGCCACCTCTATGAGGACAAGATTAAGAATATGGGCAACGCAGGGCGTAACGGTGGCGAATACTACACGCCTCGTCCTTTGATTAAAACCATTATTAAAGTTGTCGCTCCCGAGATAGGGCAAACCATTTATGATGGAGCTGTGGGAAGCGCAGGTTTCTTGTGTGAGGCGTTCGATTATCTGATGAAAAGCAGAAAGTTGACCACCTCTGACATTACCACCTTACAAAAGAAAACCTTTTACGGCAAAGAGAAAAAATCACTGGCCTATATCATTGGTACAATGAATATGATCCTCCACGGAGTCGAAGCACCAAACATTGTACACACGAACACCCTTGCCGAAAACATTGCAGACATACAAGAGAAAGACCGCTATGATATAATTCTTGCCAACCCGCCTTTTGGAGGAAAAGAACGTGCCGAAGTGCAACAAAACTTCCCTATAAAAACGGGAGAAACCGCTTCGCTGTTCTTGCAGCATTTTATAAAAATACTCAAAGCAGGAGGAAAAGCTGGTATAGTAATTAAAAATACCTTTTTGAGCAACGCTGACAATTCTACAATTGCTATAAGAAGGATGTTGTTGGAGAATTGTAACCTACATACTATCTTAGATTTACCAGTTGGAACTTTTATTGGTGTTGGGCAAAAAACTGTTGTGTTATTTTTTGAAAAAGGTAAGCCTACCTCAAATATTTGGCATTATGAATTAAAAGTTGAGAGAAGTTTGGGTAAAAGGGAGCCTATTAATGAAAATGACTTCGTCGAATTTATTGAATTTCAGAAAGAATTTAAAATCAGTAATAATTCTTGGTTTAGAAATATTTCAGAAGTTGACAAATCTAATTATGATTTAACATTAAATAATCCCAACAAAAAACTTGACGTCCATATTAGACAATCAAATGTAATTTTACCTGAATTTGATATGCTAACGGCTGATACAGCTGATATTTTAAAAAGTCAATTATTTCATAAACAAATTGAAGAATTGTCTTCTTTTGATTTTAGTACTTGGGAGAAATCTACTGTTGGAAAGGTGTGCGAATTTTATAACGGAAAAGCACACGAGAAAGTAATTGATGAAAATGGTGATTATATAGTTGTTAATTCAAAGTTTATCTCAACTGATGGTGATGTCAAAAAATATACTGTAGAACAAATTTTCCCATTGTATGAGGGTGATGTTGTTCTTGTAATGAGTGATCTGCCAAACGGAAAAGCATTAGGAAAATGTTTTTTAATTGACGAAAGCGATAAGTATTCATTAAATCAACGAATTTGCTCTATTAGGTCAGAAAGGTTCAATAGTAAATTTTTGTATTATCAGTTAAACAGGAATAAGCATTTCTTAGACTTTAATAATGGAGAGAATCAAACCAATCTGCGGAAAGGTGACATTTTGGATTGTCCAGTTCTAATACCTCCAGTAGCTGTTCAAGATAGGATTGTAGAAATTTTGGATAATTTAAAAGATGACACTAATCAAATAAAAGTTAATGTTAAAGAAACCTCAGTTTTAGTAGATGAATTACAGCAATCAATATTAGGGTTACCTTTTAAGTTCTAAAAAAAAAGTATAGTATGAACGAAGCAGAAACAAGAGCGGAACTTATAGACCCGAAGTTGAAAGCTTGCGGTTGGGGTGTTATAGAAGGATCAAGGATTCTTCGTGAAAGAAATGCAAAAATCACTGACGGCAAGATACAAACAGGTGGTGGCAGAGCCAAACCTATGATTGCAGATTATATTTTAGTTTATAAAGGTATAAAGTTGGCTGTTGTTGAAGCAAAAAGTAATGAACTTGAAGTAGGCGAAGGCGTGGCACAAGCCAAATTATATGCCGAAAAACTTAACCTAGAAACTACTTATTCCAGTAACGGAAAAGAAATTTACAGCATCTGTATGAAAACAGGTGCAGAAGGATTAGTCGATAATTATCTTTCTCCAGATGAACTGTGGCACAAAATATTTGCTGTTCAAAACGAGTGGAGAGAAAAATTTGCTACTGTTCCTTTCGAAGATAAAAGCGGTACTTGGCAACTGCGCTACTATCAGGAAATTGCGGTGAACAATACCTTAGAAGCCATTGCCAATGGCAAAGATCGTATTTTATTAACCCTATGTACAGGTTCTGGAAAGACCGCTATCGCCTTTCAAATCGCTTGGAAATTGTTTCAAACACGATGGAACTTGAAACGTGATGGAAGCCGCAGACCAAGAATTTTATTTTTAGCCGACCGAAACATTTTAGCAGACCAGGCATTCAACTCATTCTCTTCATTTCCCGAAGATGCTTTGGTACGCATTAAACCCAGTGAAGTTAAAAAGAATGGACGTGTACCAACAAATGGAAGTATCTTCTTTACCATTTTCCAATCGTTTATGTCGGGCAAAGACAAGGAAGGCAATCCAATACCAAACTACGGTCAATACGCCCCAGATTATTTTGACTTCATCATTATAGACGAATGCCACCGTGGAGGTGCAAATGACGAAGGAAACTGGAGAGGTATTTTAGACTACTTTGCTCCGGCAGTACAATTGGGATTAACAGCCACACCCAAACGAGTTGACAACGTTGATACCTACAAATACTTTGGCGACCCAGTTTATATCTACTCTCTCAAAGAAGGTATTAATGATGGTTTCCTGACACCATTTAAAGTAAAACGTATAAGCACAACCCTTGACGATTATATCTACACCAGCGACGACCAAGTCGTCGAAGGAGAAGTTGAAGAAGGAAAACAATACAAAGAAGCAGACTTCAATCGCATCATCGAAATAAAAGCAAGAGAGGCAAAGCGTGTCAAGATTTATATGGACGATGCCAATCAAAAAGAGAAGGCAATTATCTTCTGTGCTATACAAGATCACGCAGCAGCTGTCCGAGATTTAGTGAATCAATATAAGACTTCTAAAGACCCAAATTACTGTGTCCGTGTTACGGCCAATGATGGCGAAATAGGAGAACAATTTTTGCGTGAATTCCAAGACAACGAAAAGACAATCCCAACGATTCTCACGACCTCACAGAAGCTCTCAACTGGAGTAGATGCTAGGAATATAAGAAATATTGTTTTGATGCGTCCTGTGAACTCTATGATAGAATTCAAGCAAATTGTAGGGAGAGGAACACGCCTTTTTGATGGGAAAGATTTTTTTACCATTTATGATTTCGTTAATGCATACCACCACTTTGCAGACCCGGAATGGGACGGAGAACCTATCGAAGATGTCTGTTCTAAATGCGGTCAATCTCCCTGTGGTTGCCAAAAGCCAATGCCTAAACCTTGTGCCATTTGTGGCCAACAACCTTGTAGTTGTCCTAGTGAGCCAAAGCCTCCTTGTCTCAAATGCGGACAACAACCTTGCGTCTGCAAAAAGAAGGTAAAAATTAAATTAAGGAACGGTAAGGAGTTTGAAATTCAACATATGATGGCCACTTCCTTTTGGAGTGCAAACGGCACACCTATTTCCGCAGAGGAATTTCTGAATAACCTGTTTGGCGAATTACCTAACCTCTTCAAGAGTGAACAAGAACTAAGAGAGCTTTGGAGCAATCCAATGACCAGACGAACATTACTAGAGAAGTTAGACGATGCAGGTTTTGGCAAAGAAGAACTAGCCACTTTACAGCAACTTATAGACGCTGAGAAGAGCGATTTATTCGATGTGCTAGAATTTGTTTTCAATAGCGATATCAAGCCAATGACAAGAGAGGAAAGAGTCGCAGCTGCACAAGCTACTATCTTCGCCTTACTCGACAACAAACAAAAAGAGTTCATAGAATTCGTTCTGAGTAAATACATAGAAACAGGCGTAGAAGAGCTAGATCAAGAAAAACTACCGATTTTACTAACAAACAAATATCAATCTCTAGAGGACGCAAAAGAGGTGTTAGGCAATGTGTCAAACATCAGCAAACTGTTTGTGGAGTTTCAGAAGCATTTGTATGAGGAAAAGGTGGCGTAGGGATAGTAATTAGGTATTGGATTAAACATAGATATTATCATACTTATCTAGCTGAAATAGGGCTTTGAATCATTTTACCATACATATAAATGAGTTGTAGGATATTCTCCGAAAACTGAATAAATCGAAAGAAACTTATGAAAGAAATTGTACAAGGAAATGTAGTGAAATTAAAATCAGGTGGTCCAGAAATGACTGTTTTAAGAGTTATTGGCCAAGAAAATTCTAATTCTAGAGAAATTCATTCAGATAAATTATACGTTTTCGGTGGACATAATATTGGAGATGTAGTTTGTGAATGGTTTGATAAATTAGATGCAAAATGTAAAATATTTAAGTCCTCATCATTAGAATTAATAAAAGAATAAAATGAATGTTCAAACTAAATCAGGCGTAGCAAACATATCAGGATTGACAGATTGTTGCCCATATTGTTTCAAATCCATAACACCAAATATTATATATGGATATCATAAAGTAAGTAGAAAACTTGATGTCTTTTTAAGCTGTCCTGACAGTGATTGTTTAAATTCTTTTGTAGGCGAATATGAAAGTAGTTCATCTAGCACATACTATTTTACCAATAAGCTGACAAAAGGGAATATAAAATCTGAACAGTTTAATCATATAATTAGCGATGTATCTGCAAATTTTGTAACAATCTATAATCAAGCATATTATGCCGAACAAACTGAATTGTTAGAAATTTGTGGTGTTGGATATAGAAAAGCACTAGAATTTTTAATTAAAGAATATTGTGTTTTAAAAAATCCAGAAAAAAAAGAAGGAATCGAAAAAAGTATGTTGGCAAAATGTATTGCTGATTATATTGATGATAGCCGAATAAAGAAAGTAGCAAAACGCGCAACTTGGCTTGGAAATGACGAAACTCACTACATAAGAAAATGGGAAGGTAAAAACCTTACTGATTTAAAAACTCTAATCAAACTTACAATTCATTGGATTGAAATGGAAAAACTAACAGATGATTTTGAAAGCGAAATGCCCGATTAAAGCACATCCTACAACAGCTGTTTTGATATAGTGTGTGATTTAGTGGAATTAGCGTTTCGCATCAACTTTTGTGGTTTAAAACTCGCCCATCTCAAATCTGCACACATTAACCAGCAAGCCGAAAACCAAATATGAGCAAAAAAATTGGATTCATTGATGAGTCGGGAGACAAAAGCATTCATTTTGAGAAAGGTGGAGTAACTACATATTTTGTAGTTAGCGCAATAATCATTGATGAAGAATCCGTATCCCAAGTGCGTGAGCAGTTTCAAGAAATTTCTTCAAAGCACACCCAAGCTCCCGAAATTAAATTAAATGCTAAAGCGTTTCAAAATATAGAAAAAAGACTAGAATTGCTAAAGGCAGTCTCAAGTCTTGATTTTCGAATTTACAGTGTGATTGTTGACAAACGTAAAATATTTGAAGATAGCGGACTACAATTTCGGAACAGTTTCTATAAATATATAAATGGGTTGTTAGACCGTGAACTTTACGATTATTATCCGTACCTAGAATTAATTTCTGATAAGCACGGCACGGATAAGTTTATGGAAGGCTTTGTTACTTATGTTGAAGAAAATCATAAACAAACAGAACTATTTAAGGGTCCAACATTTAGTTTCAGCGATAGCAAAGATGAACCACTAATACAATTAGCAGACTTTGTTGCAGGAAGTATAGCTAAGTGCTATGAACCTGAAAAGTTTGATCCACGAAATAGGGAAATACTTGACATTTTAGACAAAAAAATTCTCCATCTACGCGAATGGCCCGAAGTGCCTTTAAAATTTTTCGGTAAGGTTGATAATGTTGATGAACAATATAACCAAGAATTAGTCGACTTCATTTTCTTTCGAATTAATGAGTTCATCCTGTTACATCAAGACACAACAAATCCGGAAATAAAAAATCAATTAATCAGTATTTACTATTTGATCTTTCGTTTCAAAAAGAATCCGTACTCATACGTTTATTCAGATGAAATAATCGATAGAATAAGTGTTCGTGGAATAAACATTAGCAAACGTGTTTTAAATAAAGATATAATTGCCAGGTTGCGAGAAAGCAAAATTCTGATCACGAGTTCGTCAAACGGATATAAAATCCCTTGCAGTAAAGCCGACATTATGAGATTCTACAACAACTATAGTTCTAAAATTATTCCGATGATCGACACAATTGGTAAAGTCGACATTGTCATTAAAAATGCTACCTCGGGAAATATTAATCTATTAGAAAATGAGGAATACAGATTGTTGAAAGATTTAATCGAAACGGCCAGCAGGTAACTCACATCTCTAGCCATATAGAATTTTAGTGCAGGGATGGTTTCTAAGGTATAAAGACTCGATTAGAAAACCTTAACTTGAGTTACTTAAAGGAACTTTTAAAAAGAAAAATGATGAATATTGTTTATTTAATCGGCGTTGTAATTATCTTAAAATTTGCTCATTCTGTCTACAAAGGGCGTGGTGTAGATGCAAAGCAATTACCAATCAACTGTAATAGTGAGACAGATATAATTGACATTAAACCGTCAATAGAAACACCTCCAGAAATACCTGTAGAAATACCAAAGAGCTTAGGTAAAAATACCTAGTTGTATCCTACAGATGATTTTGGAAAATTGGAAGAGGGTAGAGCTCTTTAAAATCATTAATAACAAGGTTATACTAGAACCCAAAAAAATGTTGATCTAGTTGTTTGTGGAATTCCAGAAGCATTTGTATGGAGAGAAGATGACGTAGAGGTAGTTTTTATTTAACATTTTCGGTATAATAGTAACAGCAGCTTGTCAAAAGGTCTCTCTCCGGTCGAAAATTTTGTTACGTGATTCTTTTCCAGTCAGTTGTCGGTGGAAATACCTCCACCTTCCGTTCCAAAGCACTTCACAGCCCAAAAAATCACAACAGCTAGAAAAAAGCAGTTGTGATTTTCTGCTGTTCGTTAATCATCTCCACACATTTTCTTACTTCTTTCGTAGAAGCTACCACATCCACATCACAGCTTCATCTCATTTCTCTCCGTAAAACTTCGATACATTCAATTCAGCAGTGCTATGCCTGTCGCTTCTAGTTTCGCAGCGGCTCGCTCTTATAACTTGCAGTTGGCGTGGCTCCACTTTGCTGTGCCCTTGCATAAGGAACGCTAACGCTGTCTTTATATTTTCCCCAACGAAACGCTCTCAGTATTTCACATCACTCCGTAAACTGCATTCTGTTCCCATACTGAGGCTGCAAGTTATTTACCGCGAACGCCGCACCTTGTTCCTCAAAAAATTCCATAAAAATTCCATTTTTCTCCGGTACTGCCGGGCGTTTTTTTACCAAGAACCTTTTCCTAAAAGATAAAAAATTCAAGCAAATTTAGAGTTCATTCCTCACTTTCAGTCGGTCATCCCTCCCTCCATTTCCGTTCGTCATTTCCTCAATTTGGAAAGCTTTCTTTTTTTTTCTTTTTTTCTTTTTTTCTTTTGAAAAATTTGGTGATGAGCTGCAATTTAAGATATCCTATGCACAAGTACAGTAACCTGCTCATATAATGCCCCACCCCTTTTATATATTTTCGATTCCTATATTATATTATCAACGGGGTAGAGCTGCTTTATGAGACCTTTTTTTTACTTATTATAGCTACCCTATAGGCTTGGTCCTAATAAAGATATTATTTACTCCGGTGTTAATGTTTACTTAGCTTAAAAAGCTCTTATACAAGCCGTTTTTCAACAGCTAGGAGGTTGTTTTAACTGCTTTTCAAATAACTTCGCACCAGATCTAACGCTGTTAATACCATTTTGCGACAGCAACAACTTGAAAATCCCTAGAGTTATATTGAATAGGCTATAAATTTCTAAAAATTTTTATTCCTATGCGCGTGGCTAGTCACTATATACAAAGCCCCCCGGTCAATTCCCTGGGGAAAATAAAAATGGGAGGTAAAATTTCTAATCCAGTTTTTTGTTTGATTTAATTTTGAGGGAGGGAGTCCTCTAAAAAAAAATAGTATAACAGCTGCTTAAAATTACCAATAGACATAGAGTTGGAATGGAATACGAAGCCGTACATAGACGTTTTCTATGAAAAGCTTCCGATGTGTCAGGAGTGGAATTTACAAGCTAAAACCAGCGTAAAAGGATTATATTCTATTGTAAATATTTTTTTTTATGTGGTATAGTAAGAATGTGGGCTAAATGTGGGCTAGGATAGGAAATAAAAAACCCTAACTAGCTGATAATCAGTCGTTAGGGTTTTAAAAAAGCGGAGAAAGAGGGTCTTATTTATTTTAGAAAAGTGGCGTAAAATAAGGCTTCGCAAAGCTTTTATTTTAAGTGACACCTCGACTGACACCTCTTAATTTGATGCAAATTATATTAAATTCCAAGTATTCAAATATAGGGATAATTAAATGAATTATGAAATAAAAACACCATAATTTGAATAGGTAGCATACCATTTATTGAACTGGTTTGGTTCAAATTTTGAACATCTAAAACGCAGTTTTTATCCAACTATTAAAGGTTCAACCTGTTCAATTTTCAGACTGGTGTACTGGCAAAACTCCTCTATGCTTACAAGTTCATATTCAAGCTTTCTGAGCTTCTTTCTGATTGTTTGCATCATTCTAACACTTTGGCGATAACTCTTTCCGGTAATGCGTTGTATATCCTTCGGGTAGATACACAACCTCTTGTTTTCGATTTTCATACACTATCTATAGCTTTGACTAGGCTATGGTATACATAAAACTACTGTAAACCAGTTTGCTAGACTCAATAAAATTAGTAAAAAAAACCTTTCGATTTGCAAATGCAATTTACTCCAATTTTTGACGGCAATAAATGGTCATTTATGTCGATTTGTGCCATTTGTGTCGAATAGTGACATATGGAGTGGTAGTGGCTTTTTTATGTGGTTTAATTGGCTAAAATTTGTTTGGAAATCAATCGGGAGATGTTGCAACGGGATGATGATTGAGGGAATTTGAAACGATTATTAATTTAAATTTTAGAAATTATGGCAAGGCAAAAAGGCATAATTAAGTTGAAAGGTACTATCGGAGATATTACTTTTTACAAAACCAAAGACGGACATCTGGCTCGTGAAAAAGGTGGGGTTGACGCGAGCAGAATCAAGAGTGATCCTGCGTTCCAAAGAACTCGTGAAAACGGTGCTGAATTTGGAAGAGCCGGAAAAGCCGGCAAGATTTTGAGAACGTCATTGAGATCTATGCTTATCAATTCTGCCGACAGCAGAATGGTGAGTCGATTGACTCAAGCGATGGTTAAAGTAATCCAAGCTGATGTAACTAGCGTGAGAGGATTACGAAATGTGATTGATGGCGAGGCGGAATTGCTAGCCGGCTTTGAATTCAACATCCAAGGGAAACTGGGCACCAGTTTGTTTGCGCCATTTGTGGGTGTAATAGACCGTGGGACAGGAGAAATCTCAGTTGATTTAGCGGAATTTATTCCAGCTAACATGATTGCTGCACCAAGTGGAACCACACATTTTAAAATCATTTCGGCAGGTGCCGAGATTGATTTTGAAGCAGAAACGTTTGTTGAAGCTCATTCAGAAACTGCTATTCTTCCTTGGGATGCCGTGGCTACGGTTGCCATCAACCAGGTGAATGCAGTTACTCCAGCAAGCACAAAACCATTATTTTTGGCTTTGGGAGTGGAATTCTACCAAGAAGTAAATGGACAGATGTACGCCTTGAAAAATGGCTCATACAATCCATTGGCCTTGGTTCAGGTGAGCGGCTTGTAAGGTGGTTTTAGAACTATCAAGAACTTATTTCCCTGATGGAACCAATGGTAAACTCGAATGCGATGGCAAATTCATTTGTAACACTATTGAATTGCCTTGGAAGAAAAACGAAACGAAGGTTTCCTGCATTCCGGAAGGGAAATATTTTATTAAAAAGCGATACAGCAATAAGTTTAAATGGCATTTGGAAGTTTTGGATGTAATAAATAGAAGTTTAATTTTATTTCATCCTGCCAATAATGCCCTGCAAGAATTGAATGGCTGCATTGCTCCAGTGACGAAACTTTCTGGACCTGGTTTGGGTCTAATGTCAAGAAAGGCTAATGCCAAATTAAAAGACTTGGTTTATAAAGCTTTGGATAGCAAAGAAAGTATCGAATTGATTGTTAAATCTTGATTCCCGTTCCCGTCTTCACGGGAAGGACAAACGGGAATGATAAATGCATAAAAAGATGAAATTAGTTGAACGAATTAATGCACCCACACCCAAGTTTTTCAAGATATTGAGAAGTATTGGTTTGGCTTTGTTGGCCATCAGTGGAACAGTTGTGGCTGCACCCATTGTTTTACCCGCAACTGTGGTCGCTGTTGCAGGTTATATGGCAGTTGCAGGAGGTGTCATATCGGCGGTTAGTCAAATGACAGTAGCTGATGAGATCCTTCCCTTCGACAAGCTCAGGACAGGCTCGGCTCAGGATGACAATAATAAGCCAAGAGATGGAGACTAATATTTCCCTCCGAGCTGGAACCGTATCTGGAACATTTTTGAGCATTTTGCCCAATATTCTTTCGGAAGATATTGCAAAAACAGTTATCTTAGCGGTCGTGGGAGCCACCGTAAGTTTTATGGTTTCGCTCCTTTTAAAATGGTTGACAAAAATCAATAAATAAATAGTCTGGTTATGATTGGTAACCTTTTCTGGACTAGCTAAGAAAGCCTAGTCGTGACTAGGCTTTTTTATTTTAACGTTCTGGCGCTTGGAGTGGCTGGGGAGTTAATAGCAGAGTATTTTTGGCTGAACGAAAATATGATTGAAAATGCTAATTCCACTAAATCCCCAGTCAATCCAAACGCCTGTTATGCCTTCGTGCTTCTTCTTCCGCCACATTTATTTTATAATAGTTTCTCCCAAATAATTGTCGCAACCAGTGAACCCAAAGTTCCTATTATAAATGCTGAAATTGTAGATAACACAAGCGTCCAAACAGGGTATTTTTTAATTAAGTCAGCAAGTCTATAATACAACCCCTTTTTTATTGCTTTCAGCTCTTCTTGAATTGTGGTTATTGTATTCAAAGGCACTCTTTCTATGGTCAATCTTTGAACGCATGAGTCACAAATGATGGGTTTGTTGGTTGAGTAAACTACGTCACTTTTTATGCCATTCATATCAAATAAACAGCCTCTGGTTTCGTCATGAGTAAAGGTTGTTACTTCGTCTCTTGACGGAATTTTGTTTCCGTGTCTTTTGTAAATAAGGGTATAGGAATAAAGAAGTCTGTAAACAAGATTTTCAATCGGAATGTTACTAATATTCAGGATGTCTGCCATTTCGTAAAATGTCATACAAATTCTATTATCAGTAAAACGCCTTGCATAGTAATTGTCTTCTAATGGAACATGGGTCATTGCTATTAAAAAGTCGCCTTCAAAAGTGTCAGGGAGTTGCTCTACAATATTCTCATCTGAAAATTCCCAACTTAAACCGTCGGCATTATTGATTATTGAATAGTTGTCAATTTGCCCGACAATTTCAAATACGTCAGATTCCCAATTTGATAATTTCGTCTTATCAAGGTCAACTGGAAGTTGTCCGAGAATTATTAATTTGATTTTAATCTTACTCATTTCCTATGGTGTCGTTTTTAGCATGAGGCATAATTTGTAGATTGGTCTGACAAAATCATCATAATCCACGCTTATTTGGGTTGCTTTGTCTGACAAACATCAGACTTTATTTCTTTCAAATATACATAATTATAAGATTTAGTTTCAGATTTCCTCGAAAATATTCAAAGTAACTTCTTCGATAACTACTACCGCATAAGAGCAATACAATCCGTTGTATTTTGCGCAGTCCATAGCTTTTGGTCTGCTGTCAAATATTCCGTAAAAGACTCTTGAAATTTTGCTTTTCCAAATATCGGTTTGGTATAAAATAAACAGTTTCATATATGTAAGTTTTAATTTTTAAGCGGTCATATATGTTATCGCCTTTACTTATTGGTGTTTGCTTGCACAAACTAGTTGTTAGTGGCGATTTCATAGTATAGATAATTTAGGTTAAAAAACATTATTTACTGCAATAGCGGTTCAAAATCACTTTTCGCATTTCGTTGATAAGTACAATGTTCTGATGCAATTGATCCTCTTTCTGTTCCAGCAACCTCAACGCCTGGACTTGTTTCTGGTGCAGCTCGTGTTCCTGCATCATTTCATTGACTTTAAAATCAAAATCTTTTTTAAAATCCTTGATACGCAAGAATGGAATTACGGACCCAATTAAAAATTGGTGCCAGAAGTTTGATTTCCAAAGGCTGTAGGCGAGCCAACAGACTGTTTCGGTATCCTTTTTGTCTGGACAGATGATTACAAAGCTGTTGGTAAAAGGTTCTTTTTGGGGTTTTCCGCTATTCATTCCTTTATTGAGAATAAAGATTTGGTTTCCTTTGTAAACAGTGTTTTTTTGGTGTGTTTTGATGATGAAATTTAGCATGGCATCGGATTTTATATGATGGCTGAACTTTGATTTTTAAAAGCGAGTTTTCACGGAGTCAATTCAAATATTCGATACTCATAAGGCGCAAAAAGAGTCCGAAATCTCGGGTTTCGTTTAGCCTGTCTAAAAGTCTTAAGGCTTCTTCTTTTGGCATTTGGAACCGGTACAGAAAAGTATCACCGCCTTTTATCAGTTTGTCTTTTTGGATACTGTAAACATAATCTCCGATAAAATCCCCGCCTTCGATGATGTAATATACTGGTGTTTTCATGGTGTGTAGATGTTAGTTTTTGAATATCAAACCTTTAAAAAATATTTTTTTCGGAAATCAAGATTTTAAAATCTGTAATTAATGAAGAAAAAGAAAGCCATCTCCAAAAATCAAATTTCAAATAAGAAAGGAAAAAATTAAAAATACGCTCTAGAAAAGAAAGCCTCCGGTAAAAAAATATTTCCCGTCAAAAAAAATCAATCAAATGCGTAGCTTTTGATGATTTTTCACTGGACTTCTTATTTTTTTCTTCCTCCGGGGGCTATTCTTTTCAGAGGAAGATTTTTTATTTTTAGGCGTGCCGGTTCTTTTGTTTTGAAATTTGATTTTGACCTTTGCTTCACTTTTTTTTTATTTCCTCGAAAAACGTACCTGATCGTAATCGGATGTTATGGCTGTTGAATTTTAGTCGGAATATGATTTTTAGTTATTGCAGCTTGACTTGATTCCACTGAATGTCAATCGGAGTAAAGACATTATTTTATGCAGTTGCAGCACGGGATAATTCCACTATATGTGTTTTTTGCGTAATGGAGGGACGGGGAAGTGGAGGAAGCAGACGCGAAAAATACCGACCCAGCAGTGCTTTGGCTCACGAGGTAAAAATGCCAAAATTAAATTTTTGTGATGGTTCGGAAGATATTGAACGGACGTACTAATTCCACATAGTGTGATGCGAGGTACGTCAGCCATCACAAAAAACTAAAAACAAATTTTTGCCTTGTGAGCCTTAGTAATGCTAGGACTCGGATTTATCGGCTGGTTCTGGAGCTCCCCGTCCTGGAATGGAGCTCTTATTTGTTATGGACATGCAGTCCTCCAGCTGCTGGGCGGAAGCAGCACTATAAGGACTGGCGCTTTTTCGCGCCGAGCCAAAAAGGCTGGAGCCCAGCAGCTGGCACTAAAAATTAACGTCAGACGCAACCCCGCAGCACTTAGGCTGGCAGCCGGATTGTTTCTGCGGAAAATCTAATTCCAATAAACGTGATACGGAGTGCTGTTCTCTGCCAGCCTTAGCGATGAGTGGGATTGCGGCGTTCCTTAATTTAGTGCCCTTATTTTAAACTGCATGTCCTGAACAAAATTTTGTGTACCGTTTCTCGATAGCAGGATGTTTCTGGCTTTGGATCATTTGATTTTTGATATACTTCAAACGGAAGCGGGGTTTTGAAATTTACCGGAATGGTGATGTGAATATGCATCAAAAATCAAATGCTGAACTTTCCTAGTGCGTTGGCAGCAGCGTGAGCAAGTGTATGGATTTTTATTGTGCCGATTTGAAACTGTATGCCACTATGAAAATCCATACTCTTGCTGGCTTTTTTTGCTTTTGTGGGTGCCTGAGAAATAGTGTTCATGTTCAGTTTTTAGTGTTCAGTAGGAATGTGTTGTGAAAATGGAAAGCACCGACAAAAGCAAATGCAAATACTTCCTAGTGCGTTGGCAGTAGCGTGAGCATGTGTATCGATTTTTTATTTGTGGATTGGGATGTTTGTGATTGCTTTTCTTGGTGGCTTGATGCCTATTGTTGTTTAAAGAAGGAAGGTTTAATGTTGGAAAAGCGTTGTTATAGAAACGCTAAGCATTGAGCCACAGAAAAGCAATGGACTACTTTGCTTCTGACAAATAAAAAATGATACTCTTGCTGGCTTTTTTTGCTTTTGTGGGTGCTTTAATCTAATTAGCATTAAATCCACTCTTTTAAAAAGCACCTACAAAAGCAAATGCAAATGCTTCCTATTCTAATTTTTATTCCGTAAATTTCATTCTCTAAATTTTTCAAAAGCTTTATAGATATTGGAATACGAAAGGTTTTCATCTCCAAAACTTTTTGATCTCAGAATAGCTGTTTCTAATTTGTTGTCGGAACATAGGTCAGACACCCATTTTTCTTTTTCAAGAAACATGGTCTTCTTGTCATAATTTCCCATAAACGCTTTCAACCCTTTTTCAACATCTTTCGAATTA
>DHXP01000018.1:0-59866 GCA_002413745.1 Flavobacterium sp. UBA5153
TTTTAGTCCAATCGTTCTAGTATAATGCCGCTGTATATTTCATTTAGTTCAATTTTTATTGGACTAATTTGAAATAACTAGCGGTATTAATTCCTCCCTTTTTCATTTGGGTATAAATTGGGTAAAGGTTCGCTTTGCCAGAATTCTTTCGTGTCAACATCCATAATGGTCAGCGGACCCATAAAAGCGGCACTTGTGTCAACGTTCCAAACGTTTGCCATAAATACCGGAATGGTTTTGTCAATTCTGGAAACCGGCGTGTGACCAATGTAGATTTCATTGTATAACGTCAATCGTTTCGGATATGATAAATCGTCGATTTTCAAGTTTTTGTCCAATGCCAAAGCCATTTCCCACAGCGTTCTGTCCCAATAAAACATTTTTGGGAAATATTCAAAATCAACACCATTCACGTTGGTAAAACCGGCGTGAATAAACAAACGATTCTGTTCATCGAGATAATAATTTTCCAGAGATTGCAGGAATTCAATATGTTTTTTGATTGTTTCGACACTAACTGTGGAATATGCCAAAACCGTTGATTCGCCTCCATGTTTATACCATAATGGATTTTCCTTGGTTTTATTGAGCCATTCCAACAATAATTCATCATGGTTGCCACGAATACAGATGCAGTTGTGAGTGGTTTTCAATTCGATTAAATAATCAATCACTTGGGGCGATTGGCTCCAACCATCCACATAATCCCCCAGAAAAACCAAGGTGTCTTTTGTGGTAACGTTGGCTCTTTCCATGATTTGGTGCAAGGCACGTAAACCACCGTGAATATCGCCTATAACTAGTGTTCTCATTCTATTTTTTAGTTTTATTGGTCTAAATGTTTTTAAAGTGTTCAATTTGCGACCCGAGCGATAGCGAATAGGCGAAGCAATTTTCGGTTGAATTTTCATTGGAGATCATATTTCATCTTCCTCAAAATTCGCAAACATTCTTTAAAAGACAAATATACAGAAGTGAAAGGTTTTAAAAGCAGTTTGGCATCTATCAATTTTTGTTTAGCCTCTTCAAAACCATTGAGATAACAAACCATAAAAGTCGAAGGCAAATTATCTAAATCTTTAAGTTCTCGTTCCGTTAACGTAAGCCCTTTTCGGAGTTTATTCAATAATGAAATATTCGAATTATAAATGTGAAACAACATTTTTTTATTGAATTCTGGCGGTTGAAAGAGTATTTCGCGGTCTATATTATAATAACCATTATCATAAAAATGGATGGTTTGTTTCTCTAAAGGATAATAACTCGTTTTGTCGTTAAGCCCTAAAGAAACATATTCAATTATTGTAAATGAATCGTCGTCATAAGTAATCGTTACTACATCTTGAGCCGAATAAAATAGTTTAATTTGCTCATTGATGAGTTCGATATCAACACGGGAAAGAAATGTTTTGTCGCGAGATCTTTTAGGAACTCCAGCCCAACAAATAACAAATAATTCCTTGAAAACCTTGTATTTAGGAGCCATGTCTTTGTGGCTGAAATTCAAAAAATCAATCACACCATCAAGAGTGTACTCAATACTGTTTCTGGAATTATTTTCAATTCCAATAACGGTTTCTGTGTTTTGATAATTTTTTTCGATTTCCCCTTCCACTGGACTCGTGTTGCTTCCGCGACGAATAAAAATGCTATTGGCAGGAATGGTGTGAATTCCTTTTTTGAAGTGCGACGTTTTGCTTTTTGCCTTAATGGTCACTAATCCAATGACTTTGTCTTTTGGTAAATTTGGGAAAGGCACATTTTCATATTGAATTTTCGGTGGATTTTCGAGATAGGCATTCACTAAATTTTGAATGCGGCTGTCGTCGAAAAAATCATCGCCCACAATTTCGTTGTCATGATCTTCAACACCCACAACAATATAAGAATTATTGGCTGGATTAGAATTAGATAAGGCACAAATGTGTTTCAGAAACTTAGCTTTCCCTTCTCGAGTATGTAAATTCAACTGCCGTTTTTTGTCATAAAAACTGCTCTCATCATTGTGAGCTAAGAGGTTTTTAATTAAAAGACGCTTGTTAATCATTTTTAAAAATAAAAAAGAGCAATGTTAAATTTGCTCTTGTGGTTTCAATCAGAGCCATTTAGTTTCTTCACAATGGCTGTTTATGATGTTAGTAATAAGGAAATTGTTATTTTTATTTTCAAAAAAAACATACCAAGTTGTTCGTTGATTCGATTTATAGAAAATGTATTTTGATCCAAAATTTTTTAATGCTGCTGGCGTTTTTTTTGACGGGAACGTATGGATATCATTTTCTATGAAATCAATTATTTTATCTTTATATAGAATTGAATTTTCGAGATAGCTAAAATAATTTTCTTTAAACAAAACGAAAATCAATTCATTCAAATAGGTCTCTACTTCGGGTTTGTAAAGAATGTTTATTTCTTCCAAGGTAGTGTTTTTAAATATTCCGTAGTTCGTTTTTTTAACTCTTCTCCAGAAATTCCTTTTTTAAATTCTTCTTCAAAATTAAAACTAGTTTGTTTTTTAAGCGTTTCAATTTCATTTAAAACCGTTTGGTCTTCAATCGATAAAATCCAATATATAATTTCTTTTTTTTGTGCTAGGATTTTCATTTTTATAGAATTTAATTCAAAGTTAACGATTTTATTTATTCCGTCTAGAAACAATCTTAACTAAATTACTTCTCTATTTACAATTGTAGCAGATCCTTGTGCGGTTGCCATTACAATCAAATCGGAGATGTTTACATGAGCAGGTCTCGAAATTACAAAATGAATAATATCTGCAATATCTTCGGGTTGCAAGGGTGTTACTCCTTTATAAACATTGGCGGCTCTCTCTTTGTCTCCTTTAAAACGAACTTCACTAAACTCAGTTTCTACCATTCCAGGATGAATGGCACTAACTCTAATTCCGTAGGGATTTAAGTCCATTTTCATACTTTTGTTCAAGGCGTCAACGGCGTGTTTTGTTGCGCAATACACATTTCCGTTAGGATATACTTCTTTACCAGCAGTAGATCCAATATTGATAATATGACCCGATTTTCGCTCGATCATTTGTGGGATAATGGCTTTCGAAACATACAAAAGCCCTTTTACGTTGATGTCAATCATCGCATCCCAATCGTCTAAATCACCATTTTGTATTGGGTCTAAACCATGAGCATTTCCGGCATTATTAATCAAGACATCGATTTTTGAAAAGGCGGGGGGCAAAGAATTTATTCTTTCAAAAACGGCTTTTTTATCTCGGACATCAAACAATAAAGTGTGGATTGCCGTAAATTCGGAAAGTTCTTTTTCGAGTTCATCCAAACGGTCTTTGCGACGACCGCAAATAATAATTTTATAATTGTTTTTTGCTAAAATCCGTGCTGTTGCTCTGCCAATTCCACTCGTAGCTCCAGTCACTAGGGCTATTTTACTCATAATTTGCATTTGTTATTTTAAAATTTTAATCTTTAAATTCGTTTTTGTTTAAATAATTTCTTCTTTTTAAGGAATATCTTTCCCATCACTTTCAATCCAAAAAGAAAACCAATCCTCTAAATCCAGTTCGACCTCGGTGGCCTTCATCAAACGGGCAATTCTGGTTTTGTCGGCGGTGCCGCAAACGGGTAAAATCCCTGAAGGATGTTTTAAAATCCAGGCCAAAAGCAAAATATCAATATCGACATTGTATTTTGACGAAAGTTCTGTTGCCAATTTTTTTACACGTTGCGATTTTTCGTCATCAATTTTAAAAACGGACCCCATCGGAGACCAGCACATCGGTTTGATTCCATTTAATTGCATGTGATCTAAACTTCCGTCAAGCATCGCTTCAAAATGAGTAACCGAAAACTCAATTTGGTTGTAATTTACTTTCATTTTTGTCTGAATTAAATCAGTTTGACTCGGAGTAAAATTTGAAACCCCAACATCCAGAATTTTTCCTTCGGTTATAAGTTTTTCAATCGCTTCGGCAATGGCATCAACTTGCATCAACGGACTTGGTCGGTGTATTAAAAGCAGATCCAAATAATCAGTTTTCAAATTCTTCAGTGATTGTTCGGCTGACGTAATAATGTGAGATTTAGAATAGTCGTAATGGTGGATTCTGGTACCTCTTTTTTCTGATGGGAATTGGATGCCACATTTCGAAATCAGTTGAATTTCTTCTCTTTTGATTTGGCTTTCGCCAAAAGCGTTTCCAAAAGAGGCTTCAGTGGTATAACTGCCATAAATATCGGCGTGATCAAATGTCGTAATCCCGGTTTCGAGACACAAATTCATCAGTTCAATCATCTGGTAATTATTCAGATTTTTGCCCCAAGAACCCCATGTCATGGTACCGGCAATTATTCTGGAAAAGGGTGTTTTTGTCATTGACTTAATTTTTTTAGCGAAAGTAGTGAATCTTCAGTTTTAAAGCGTATTTATTTAAAACTTTAAAATTATGAAAAGACTATCATAAATCATCCTTAAAATTGAGGTTTTATAAGAAGTTTTAACCATTTTTTAACATCGAACCTTCAAAAAAAATTTCAATTTGCACCATCAAAATAAAAGAACACAATTTACAGTAATTAAAATAGAAAAATGGAAGAAAATATAGGTACTATGGACATTAGAGCAATCAATGAAAAAATAGAAAGAGAAAGTGCTTTTATCGATTTGCTGACTATGGAGATGAATAAAGTAATCGTAGGTCAAAAACACATGATCGAGCGATTATTGATTGGATTATTAGGGCAAGGACATATTTTGTTAGAAGGTGTTCCTGGTTTAGCAAAAACTTTAGCTATTAATACCTTGTCGCAAGCCGTTCACGGATCTTTTAGCCGTATCCAATTTACCCCAGATTTACTTCCGGCAGACGTTGTAGGAACAATGATTTACAACATTAAATCCAATGAATTTTCTATAAAAAAAGGACCAATTTTTGCTAATTTCGTTCTTGCGGATGAGATTAACCGTGCACCAGCTAAAGTACAATCTGCTTTGTTAGAAGCAATGCAGGAAAAACAAGTGACTATTGGCGACACTACTTTCAAATTAGACAAGCCATTTTTGGTTTTGGCAACTCAAAACCCAATCGAACAAGAAGGAACCTATCCTTTGCCAGAAGCACAAGTCGATCGTTTTATGTTGAAAACCGTTATTGATTACCCTAAAATGGAAGACGAAAGAATGGTGGTTCGTCAAAACCTAAAAGGAAATTATGAAAAAGTAAATCAAGTTGTTTCAGTAGAACAAATTTTGCGTGCGCAAGAAGCGGTTCGTGAAGTGTATATGGATGAAAAAATAGAGAAATACATTCTAGATATTGTTTTTGCCACTCGTTACCCAGAAAAATATAAGTTGGCCGATTTAAAACCATTAATTAGTTTTGGAGCTTCACCACGTGGAAGTATCAATCTAGCCAATGCAGCAAAATGTTATGCTTTCATCAAACGACGTGGTTATGTAATTCCAGAGGATGTTCGCGCCGTTGTTCACGATGTATTGCGTCACAGAATTGGAATCACTTATGAGGCCGAAGCCGAAAGTATTACTTCAGTTGACATCATCAACAAAATTGTAAACGAAATAGAAGTACCGTAAAAAAGATTTTAGATTTTAGATTGCAGATTTTAGATTTTAGATCTGAAATCATCATTCGTTAATCAACAATCAACAATCAGATGGATACAAAAGACTTACTCAAAAAAGTTCGAAAAATAGAAATCAAAACCCGAAGATTGAGCGATCATATCTTTTCGGGGGAGTACCACACATCGTTCAAAGGGCGCGGAATGACTTTTAGCGAGGTGCGTCCATATCAATATGGTGACGATATTCGTGCCATTGATTGGAATGTGACGGCTCGTTATAATGAAGCACACGTTAAAGTTTTTGAAGAAGAACGGGAATTGACAATGATGCTAATGGTCGACATTTCGGGCTCAGAAAGTTTCGGATCAAAAAACCAATTTAAAAAAGAGATCGTTACTGAGATTGCCGCCACAATGGCATTTTCAGCAACTCAGAACAATGATAAAATAGGATTGATATTGTTTTCTGACCAAATCGAATTATACATTCCACCAAAAAAAGGGCGTTCACACGTTCTGAGAATTATACGGGAATTGATAGAATTTCATCCTCAAAGTCATAAAACGGATATTGCACAAGCCTTGAAATTCTTGTCAAGTACTCAAAAAAAGAAAGCTATTGTGTTTATGATTTCTGATTTTATATCAGAGGATTATGAACATACATTAAAAATAGCTTCGAAAAAACACGATATTACAGGGATAAGAGTATATGATATTCGCGAAGAAAAAATGCCAAACTTAGGAATGGTTTCTATGTTGGATGCCGAAACAGGCGAAACGCAATTGATCAATACGGGTTCAAAAACGGTTCGTATCAATTATGAAAAATACTATCAGGAGAAAGTGAAATATTTCAAGGAAACTTTCAGTAAATCGGGTGCGGGTGTTGTAAATACTAGGGTTGATGAAAGTTATGTAACTAAATTATTAGGCTATTTTAAATCGAGATAAGACAAATTATAACCCTTTCAGGGTTTTGAACCCTGACAGGGTTAAAGTTGAAAATAAATGAAAAAAATATTAATTTTATTACTACTTTCAGCCACCATTTTTGCACAGCAAAAACAGGTACTTACGAGTATAGATACAACAAAAAATAAAATAGGAGCCGAGTTTAAACTTACGTTTAAAACTTCAGTAGATAAATCAACAAAGGTTGTTTTTCCTAAAGCAAAAAACTTTGGCGCTCTCGAAGTGATTCAGTCTTATCCAATTGATACCATCAAGAAAAATGACCGCTATGAATTAATCAAAAAATACGGATTAACACAATTTGACTCAGGAAGATATACTATTCCGAGTGTAAAAATCTTGATTAATAACAAAGTTTTTTTATCGGATTCGCTTTTAGTTGAAGTTGCAAATGTTCAAGTCGATACTTTAAAACAAAAGATGTATGATATTAAAGACATCGTAAAAGTAGAAGATTCTATTGGTGATTGGTGGAAATATATTTTGGGATTGTTAGTGCTAATTGGTGTTGGAGCATTGATTTATTGGTTTGTCAAAAAAAGACAAAAAGCTAAAATAGAAGAGGAAATCTATAAAACGCCTATCGAAAAAGCGACCAGTTTACTTAATAATTTAGAAAAGAAAGAACTTTGGCAACATGGAGAAGTAAAAGAATATTATAGTGAATTGACTGATATTGTTCGAAATTATATCGAAGAAGCCATAGAAATTCCAGCAATGGAAAGCACCACTTCCGAATTAATAGCAGGACTAAAAGTAGCTTCTAAGAAAAAGAAAATGAAGCTTTCGCAAGAAACTATCGAGAATTTGTTTGTGGTTTTAAAACAAGCCGATTTAGTGAAATTTGCCAAATCGAAACCATTAGATTTTGAAATTACCGAAGACAGAAAGAAAATAGAAAGAGCTATTGTCACCTTGGATAAATCGATTCCAGTTGTTGTTCAAGCAGAAGACGATTTGTTGTTGAATGAAATGCAACGCCAAGCACAATTAAAAAGAGAACTAGAAAAACAAAGAAAAAAGCGAATTGTAACTACAGTAATCTCGGTATTTATGTTGCTTTTTATAACAACCTCTTATTTTGTTGTTACCAAAGGTTTCGATTATGTGATTGATAACGTTTTTGGAAATTCATCAAAGGAATTATTAGAAGGGGAATGGGTGAGAAGTGAATACGGAAATCCAAGTTTAAAAATCAATACACCACAAGTTCTCGTTAGAACGGATTTGACAAAAACACTTCCGAAAAACGGATTGGCATTAATTAAAGACATGCAATCATTCACTTACGGAAGCATGAATGCTAAATTCTATATATTGCTTTCAACTTTACATTTCAAACCAGATCCGAGCGCTGGCGAACAAGGAGAACAAAAACAAATCGATTTGTCAAAAGCATTAGAAGGAGCTTTGCAAACTTTAGAAGCACAAGGCGCACAAAATATGATTGTGAAACAAGAAGATTTTGAGACCAATGAAGGGATAAAAGGTAAAAAAGGATATGGTACATTCTCTAAAATTGATACAGAAAATAAAAGTAGTGCCAAGTTGTATTATGAAGCATTAATTTTTAGTCAAGATGGTGGATTGCAGCAAATTATTATCATTCATGAAGAAGGAGATAAATATGCTAATGAAATTACCGATAAAATAATAAGCTCAGTCGAACTTCAAAACGCGAAACAATAATGGGAAAAATCACTTTTTTAAACCCAGAATTCTTTTGGTTGTTTCTATTGATTCCAATTGCAATTGCTTGGTTATTTTGGAAAAAAAATCAACAATCGGCAACATTGAAAATGAGTTCGATCAAAGGCTTTAAAGGTTCAAATTCGTTAATAGTTCGTTTAAAACCAATGTTGAATGTTATTCGTTTATTGGCGTTAAGCTCTTTGATAATTGCAATGGCAAGACCTAGAACTGTCGATATAAGCAGTCAAACAAAAACAACTAGAGGAGTTGATATTGTTATGGCAATTGACGTTTCTGGAAGTATGCTTGCCAAAGATTTGAAACCAAACAGAATGGAAGCCCTAAAAAGAGTCGCTGCAGATTTTGTTGAAGAAAGACCAAACGACAGAATAGGATTGGTAGTTTATGCTTCTGAAGCCTATACTAAAACGCCCGTAACTAGCGATAAAGCAGTCGTTCTTGAAAATATAAAAAGTATAAAATACGATAATGTTTTGCAAGATGGAACAGGAATTGGAATGGGATTAGCAACAGCTGTAAACCGATTGAAAGACAGTAAAGCAAAAAGCAAAGTGATTATACTTTTGACCGACGGTGTTAATAATGCTGGTTTTATCGAACCTGAAACGGCTGCTGATATTGCCAAACAATATGGAATAAAAGTGTATACAATAGGTATTGGTACAAACGGAATGGCTGAGTTTCCTTATGCTGTAGCTCCAAATGGTCAATTTTTATTCCAAATGATGAAAGTAGAAATAGACGAACAATTATTAAAAAATATTGCCAGAAAAACGGACGGAAAATATTTTAGAGCAACCAGCAATAGCAAGTTGGCCGAAATATATAACTCCATCAATAAGCTAGAAACATCAGAAATTCAAGAATTAAAATTCTATGATTATGATGAAAAATTTCGACCATTTGTTTGGCTTGCTGGATTGTTATTGTTGGTAGAAATTGGATTGCGAAATACGGTTTACAGAAGTTTTATATAATCCCCTCCCCAGCTCTCCCCGAAGGTGAGGGAGATGAAACTGGAAAATTGAAATGATTAAAAAATAAAACACTAAAATGTTTGAATTTTAGAAATTGAAACAAGAATATTAAAATTAAAAATCAAGGTTAGATTTTAAATGTTAGAGTAAAAATCTAAAATCTAAAATCTAAAATCCAAAATCTAAAATGGAATTAGACGAATCAAAATATTTATACCTTCTTTTTATACTACCAATTTTGGTGTTGCTTTTTCTATACAATCAATATTGGAAAAAAAAGAAAAAAAGAGAATTTGGTGATTTAGATTTGGTTAAAAAACTGAGTCCAGAAAGCTCTGTTTTTAAACCAATTTTAAAATTGACAGTGCTACTTTTAGCATTAGTCGGAATTATTTTAGGATTGGTAAATCCAAAAATAGGGACCAAAATGGAAACCGTAAAACGAGAAGGAATCGACATCGTCTTTGCTATGGATGTTTCCAAAAGTATGTTGTCTGAAGATGTTGCGCCAAGCAGATTAGAAAAAAGCAAGCAAATCGTTTCTCAAATTATCAATCAATTGGGAAATGACAGAATAGGAATTGTGGCTTATGCAGCCAGTGCATTTCCAGTATTGCCAATTACTTCGGATTATAGTGTGGCAAAAATGTTTTTGCAAAGTATGAACACTGATATTGTTTCATCGCAAGGAACATCTTTGGATTCAGCCATTAAATTATCGGCAACCTATTTTGATGAAAAAAGCAAAACCAGTAAATTATTGATTCTGATTTCAGACGGAGAAGATCATTCTGAGGGAGCAGAAGCTGCAGCAGAAGAAGCCAATAAAATGGGAATGAAAATTATAACTATTGGTGTTGGAACTGAAAAAGGAGGTACAATTCCATTAAGAGTAAATGGAGTTGTTCAAAATTTTCAAAGAGATAGCAATAACGAAGTGGTTATTACAAAACTCAACCAAGAAGGCTTAAAAGCGATTGCCAAAGCTACTAAAGGAGGTTATGTATATGGTGACAACACTAAAAATGTATTGGAATACGTAAAAAACGCACTCAATAATATCCAAAAAACCGAATTTGAATCGACTCAAATGGCCGATTTCCAATCCCAATTTCAATGGTTTTTAGGTTTTGCTTTTGCCTTATTGTTTTTGGATGTTTTCTTATTGGAAAGAAAAACAAAATGGGTACAAAAGTTGAATTTATTTAACGAAAAAGATTAAGCCCCCAACCCCTGAAGGAGGAGTTGGTAGCTAAAGATAATAATGTAATATGTTTATTTACAATGATTAAAAAATATTTTTTTTATATTTTCTTATTCCCTCTTTGGGGGATAGGGAGCTTGTTTGCACAAGAGAAAGACAAAACTTTGCCTAAAGCCAATGACGAATATACTCAGAAAAAGTTTGTTGAGGCCGAAGCGAATTATAGAATTTCAAATTCAAAATTTCCAAAGAGAACTGTTGCCCCATTTAATTTAGGAAATGCAATTTACAAACAAAATCAAGCCGCAGAAGCTAAATTTGCTTATGCAAAAGCAATAAAAAACCTAAAATCGAAATCTCAAAAACACAAAGCCTATCATAATCTAGGAAATGTCTTTATGAAGGAAAAAGATTATTCTAATGCAGTTGAAGCCTATAAAAACGCTTTGCGTAATAATCCTGCCGATGACGAGACAAGGTACAATCTAGCTTTGGCAAAAAAAATGCTTAAAGAAAATCCGCCTAAAGACAATAAAAACAAAGATAAAAACAAAGACAAAGACAATAAAAACAAAGATAAAAACAAAGACAAAGACAAGGATAAGAAAGATAATAAGGATAAGGATAAAAAAGACGATAAGGGAGACAAGGATAAAAAAGATAATAAAGGAGACAAAGACAAAAAAGACGATAAAGGCGATCAAGACAAAGGTAAAAACGGGGATAAACCAAAAGAGGACGGACAACCAAAACCTATGCCTGGAGGGATTTCTAAACAACGTCTCGAAAATCTTTTAGATGCGGTGAACAACGAAGAAAAAAAGATTCAGGACAAAGTAAATGCCCAAAAAGTAAAAGGAAAACCAGTACAATCAGAAAAGAATTGGTAAAGTCTCGTTTATTCGTTTATAAAAAGATTAATTGGTTAAAAAAGATTAATCGCTTAACCGAAAACAGGAATAATAAACACAATTAACCAATTAAATAAATAACCGATTAACCCAATTAAACAAGTAATGAAAAGGAATTTAATTCTATTACTAATAAGTTTTCAAGGTCTTTTAGCTCAAGTTCAATTTGAAGCTAAAGTGAGCAAAACTACGCTTGGATTAAACGAAAGACTTCGTATTGATTTCGTTATGAATATGGATGGGGATAATTTTAATCAACCCTCTTTTGAAGGTTTTAGAGTTATTGCGGGTCCTAGTCAGCAAGTAAGTCAATCTTGGGTAAATGGCAAAAGCTCTTTCGAAAAAATATATTCCTATTTTCTTTTACCCAATCAAAAAGGGACATTAATTATCAAGCAAGCCTCAATCGAGTATAATGGACAAATTTATAAAACTTCTCCAGTAAAAATTAATGTTACTAATGCTGTTGAGCAGCCAAAAGATCCAAATGACACACAGGTTTCTGCAGATGACAATGTGTATCTTGTTGCTGATATTTCTAAGACAAACCCTTATATCAACGAACCCATAACGGTAGTTTATAAATTGTATTTAAGCGGAAATATAATGGGAATTAGCAATTGGAGAGAATTAGACAAACCCAAATACAATGATTTTTGGAGTCAAAACATTGATATCAAACAACTGGTTGCCGAAGAGGGAATGTTTAAGGGAGAAAGGTATAATTATATTGTTCTAAGAAAGACAGTCTTGTATCCTCAAAAATCTGGCAAGCTAGTTATAGAGCCATTATCATTAGATATAGACGTGCAATTGCCTTCAAATCGTAGGGATATGTTTGGACGTGTAATGGTTGTAAACGGGAATAAGAGGGTTTCATCCGGAGCAAAAACCATAACTGTAAAAGCACTTCCAGAGGCAGGAAAACCAGAAGGTTTTTCGGGTGCCGTTGGAAAATTCGATTTTAGGGTAACTCCGTCTAAAACAAATTTAAAAAATGGAGAAAGTCTTGATTTAGTGGTTAGCGTGACTGGAAACGGGAATATGAAATTATTCAATTTGCCAAAACCGGTGGTTCCAAATTCGCTAGAAATGTACGATCCTGTTCATAATGAAATCGTGAATACAGCTTTGTCTGGAATGTCTGGAAAAATATCGGATAGTTATACTATTATCCCTCAATTTAAAGGGGATTATCCAATAAAACCCATGCAGTTTTCTTATTTTGACTTGGGTTCAGGGACCTATAAGACAATAAGTTCTCCAGAAATTCTGGTAAAAGTACTCGATGGACCATCACCCAATGACCAAGTTGCAACTACACCAGGAGTTACAAAAAACGTAATTTCAAGTAGTGAACAATTCAAATATATTAAACTAAAAACCAATCTTGTTTCTATGAAAGAAGAAGATTTCTTAGGGTCTAATTTATTTTATGGATTGCTGTTTGCACCATTTTTGATACTTCCTTTGATTGTGCTTTTCAAAAAGAAAAAAGAAGCCATTGATGGAGATGTAAGAGGAAACCGAATAAAAATGAATAACAGATTAGCTAAGAAATATTTATCAGAAGCTAAAAAACAAATCAACAACAAAGAACCATTTTATGTGGCTTTAGAAAAAGCCATGCATAATTTCTTGAAAGCAAAATTACATATTGAAACCTCAGAAATGAGTAAAAGTAATATTCAAGAACTTTTGATGTCAAGAAATGCAAGTCCAGAAACAGTGATCGATTTTATTAACCTTACTGAAAACTGCGAATTGGCTCGTTATGCACTAACATCGAGTTCAACGATTCAGAATGATTTTGATAAAGCCGTTTTAATAATTTCAGATTTAGAAAAACAGATTACTTAACCAAAGAGAATAAAGTCACAAAGAATACTAATATTAATAAGCTTTGCGCCTTAGTGCCTTTGTGGCAAAAAATATATATAATGAAAAAGATTCTATTCCTATTTCTACTTATAACCCAATTTTTCTTTGCCCAAGCGGGTTTTGAAACAGGGAATTCTTTGTATCAAAAAGGGCAATACGAAAAAGCAATAACAGCTTATGAAAGTGTTTTGGCAACTAATCAACAATCAGCTGAACTTTATTTTAACATAGGAAATTGTTATTATAAACTAAAAAAAGTAGCTCCATCGATTTACAATTATGAAAAAGCTTTACTGCTTAGTCCAGACGATGCAGACATTCAAAACAACCTGAAATTTGCTCAAAAATTAACGATAGATGAAGTGAAAGAAATTCCAACAGTTGGTTTTTCAAAAATGATTCATGACCTCACATCTACTTTTCATTACAATACTTGGGCATGGATTTCAGTTGGTTTTTCTACTTTATTTTTGCTGTTTTTTATAGGCTATTATTTTTCGCAAACGACCGTTTTAAAAAGAATATTTTTCATCGGAATGTTTGTTTTACTAGTATTTCTTGTCATTAGTGTTTCGGCGGCAATAACGGAAAAAAGTAATTGGAAAAATGAAAGGCCAGCGATTGTCTTTGCCGAGATGGTGTTATTGAAAAGCGAACCCCAAAATGGAAGCAATACTGTTTTTACACTTCACGAAGGAACAAAAGTTTTCGTACTAGAATCAATGGAAATATGGAGAAAAATTCAATTGACCGATGGGACTGTAGGATGGATTGAGAAATCAGCGATTAGAGAAGTGAAGGATTAGTAATCAGTGTTCAATAATTAGTATTCAGTACAACTAACCAATTTTTACTTTTTCTTTAATTCCATTATCCATTTTTCTAAAGTTGGAAATAGAAATCCGGATGTTTTTTGTATCGGGCGATAAAATCTTGATTGGTCTAGCGTTTCTTTTTTGGCGAAAAAATTATCGTAATTAATTTTTTCGAAGAGACTTAAAAAGATACTAATTATCAAAACGGTTTTAAAAACTCTAGCAACTGCTCCGCCTAATTTATTTAACCATCCCAAATAAGCAATACTTACTATTTTAGTCAGTGCTTTTGCCAATAATGAAATTCCGATAACTACTAAAATGAAAGTGAGAAAGAAAGCGGTAATTTGTATTGTTTTTGGGTTCCAATGAACAAATTTACCAAGTGTTTCTGTTGTTAAGTCTGAAAATTTTACTGCAATGTAAACGCCTAATAATAATGATATTAATGAGGCTAACTCGGCAAAAAGTCCATTTACCAAGCCTTTGTACACAGCATAAAGCAATAAACTTCCTAAAACAATATCCAAAAAACTCATATTTAAAAAAATTAAAGAACCAAGATAATAGACTTTTGTAGAATAACCAAATCCAACTCCTTATCTTTACCAATTAATTTTGTTTTGAGATATGTTTGTATCAAGCAAATCCTAAATCTCAAATCCTAAATCTCAAATAAAAGAATGTCAAGAGATATACAACTAAAAGAACGCTGGGAACAGCTCGTAAACCAACTTTCGGATCAATTTTCTCAAGGAGAAGACTTAGATTTGGATGCCATTATCTATTTAATAGGTGTCCAAGAACTCGGGAAAGTGCATCGTACCTACGAGAAAGACGAAAAACTCAATCTGATGCATATTGCTATTTGCAGATTGTTAGAACCTTATGGTTTCTACGAATTCGAATTTTTCGACGAAGACGGTTGGCCACATTACAAGGTAAAAGAAGAATTACCTGCCCTAAAAGCAGGCGAACAATCGGTTTTAATGAAAGAAGCTATTGTTAACTATTTTATAGAAAAGGAACTTATAAATTAGTATTCAGTATTCAGTCGCAGTAATCAGTTAAGAATTTTAGAAAAACTTCTAACTTCTAACTTTTAACTTCTAACTTTTGCTTAAATTTGCACTCTCAATTATTGAATGAAAATGATAGATAAAATAAAAGAATATATTGGTGAAGCACAGGCTTTTTCAACACAAAACAAGGAAGAATTAGAAGTATTTAGAATCAAATTCCTAGGAAGCAAAGGGATTTTAAAAGACTTTTTTGCTGAATTCAAAAATGTTCCAAACGAACAAAAAAAGGAATTTGGTCAAGTAATCAATTTGCTGAAATCTTCTGCCGAAGAAAAAGTAAAATCAATTCAAGAATCTTTAGAAAATAAAGAAGAAAGTAAAGGGGTTTACGGAGATCTTACACGTTCGTCAGAGCCTGTAATCATTGGTTCTCGTCATCCAATATCTTTGGTTAAAAACCAAATTATCGATATCTTTTCAAACGTTGGTTTCAATGTGTCCGAAGGACCAGAAATCGAAGACGATTGGCATAATTTTACTGCATTAAACTTGCCAGAATACCATCCGGCACGTGATATGCAGGACACTTTTTTTATTCAAACCAATCCAGATATTTTGTTGCGCACCCACACTTCATCAGTGCAAGTGCGTTACATGGAAAACAACAAACCACCAATTCGTACGATTTCGCCAGGAAGAGTTTTCCGTAACGAAGCGGTTTCGTCGCGTTCGCACTGTATTTTCCACCAAGTCGAAGGATTGTACATAGACAAAGATGTTTCTTTTGCCGATTTAAAACAAACTTTGTTGTATTTCACCAAAGAAATGTTCGGAAAATCGAAAATTCGCCTTCGTCCTTCTTATTTTCCGTTCACGGAACCAAGTGCCGAAATTGACATTTATTGGGGACTAAAAACAGATACCGATTATAGAATTACCAAAGGAACCGGTTGGTTAGAAATTGGTGGTTGCGGAATGGTTGATCCTAATGTACTTAAAAATTGTAATATCGATTCCGATGAATACTCTGGTTTTGCCTTCGGTATGGGAATCGAAAGAATCGCTATGTTGTTGTATCAAATTGGAGATATCCGAATGTTTTACGAAAACGACGTTCGTTTCTTGGAGCAATTTAAGGCGAGTATCTAATTAATAACCCTGTCAGGGTTCAAAACCCTGACAGGGTTTGATTTACTATGAAAAAAGACATCATCATCCCCGAAGTAGATAACGTTTTCCTAGCCGCAGTCCAGGAATGGAGCGACGATTTTATGGAAAAAGTTTGGTACGTATATTTAATAAACGACAGTGATTTTAATCTCGATAGTGTAATGTTAGTCTCCAAAGCTTTTGGAACTATTGACGGCGAAATGAAAAAAACATCGCTTTTGCGTCATGCTTTTATTGAAGTGCCAGCAGTAACTTTTGTAAAAGTAGAAATGCTAGAAAAAAGTGTTTTGATACTCAACAATGAGTTTATGGTGACTTATTTTATTGGTAATAAATTATACGACAGGAAATTCATTTTCAACGCCAATTCTATCACTCCAGATTATGTTGAGGAAGTTCCTCTTTTATTTGTTGATGGTGTTATTGTTAGGTAAAACCAAATATTCTGATATAAAAAAAGGCAGTGTTTTTCAATAGAAAATACTGCCTTTTTTTATATCAGAATGATCACTAATCACTAAATACTGATCACTATTTTTAGTCCAACTTATCCGTTAGTTTTTCAAACACTTTCTTGGCGCTTTTACCTTCGTATAAAATTTCGTAAACAGCATCCATAATTGGAGTTTTGGCACCATGAGCCAGGTTGAGGTTATAAGCGCATTTGGTCGCGTAATAACCTTCGGCAACCATACTCATTTCCATCATTGCAGATTTTACTGTGTAGCCTTTGCCAATCATATTTCCGAACATTCTGTTTCTTGAAAACACGGAATATCCCGTTACCAATAAATCGCCTAAATAAGCCGAATCATTGATGTTGCGCTTCATTTTATGGACTTTTTTGATGATTTTTTTCATTTCTCGAATGGCGTTACTCATCAATACTGATTGAAAATTATCGCCGTAACCCAATCCGTGGGCGATTCCAGCCGCTATGGCATAAATATTCTTGAGCATTGCGGCATATTCTGTACCAATAATGTCATCAGAAATTTTAGTTTTGATATAATTTCCGGATAAATTCTTGGCCACAATTTGTGCTTTTTTGGCATCGCCACAAGCAATGGTTAGATAAGACAAACGTTCCAATGCCACTTCTTCAGCATGGCAAGGTCCGGTGATTACGCCAATGTTTTCGAATGGAATACTATAAATTTTATTGAAATGTTCCCCCACAATTAAACCCGTTTCGGGAACAATACCTTTGATGGCCGAAAATATAATTTTATCTTTTAAAGGCTCTGTTAATTTTTCTAATTCTGCACTCAAAAATGCCGAAGGGATGGCAAAAATGATATAATCAGCATAAACAACAGCTTCGTTTATATCGCTTGTAAGGTGTAGTTTTTTAATATCAAATTCAACAGAACTTAAATAATTAGGATTGTGATGGTGATCTTTTATATGTTCAATTGCATTTTCATTTCTCATATACCAGAAAAATTCAGTTAGATTTTCACCTAACATTTTAGCAATAGCAGTTGCCCAACTTCCACCACCTATAACTGCAAACTTTGGATTTTCTGTCATTTTTTTATTAATTTAAGACAAAAGTACTCAAAAAATGACTAATAAAGCAATGTTTAGGTCTTTGAAATGTGCGATTTTAGAATCAAAATATACAATAAAATATATAATAAAATATATTTTATAAAAAAAAGATAAAAATTCATATATCAATACAATATAATTTTTACTTTATCGTTATAGTTAATGTTATCAATTTTTTAGAAATTAGTAATTGGTTTGAATTAGTTAGTTTTGTTTTAGTAATTTGAATGAGGCGTCCTTAATAGAGTTTAAGAACGCCTTTTTTGTTTTTTTAAATAAAAACACCATTGATTTATAGAGACTAATAACTCATTTCAACAATAGCTTTTACTTTATCTAAAGTGATATTTTGTTTTTCACCCATTGCTTTCCAACCTCTTTCTTCAAAGCGATTCACTATAAAATCAGCTGTTTTTGCATAATCTTCGGTACATTCAGACAATTTAGTTTGCATTCCCATAGTATGAAAAAATTCAACTGTTTTGTAGATAGCTTCATTGGCAATTTCATCCTCACTTCCGGTTAAATTAAAAATGCGTTTTCCATATTGTGCCAATTTTTCCTTTTTGGTTTCGAACATAACACGATATAAGTTTGGGCCAATAATAGCCAAAGATCTTGCATGGTCAATTCCGTATAAAGCGGTCAATTCGTGTCCAATCATGTGCGTTGCCCAATCAGTAGGAACTCCTTTTTGAATTAATCCGTTTAAAGCCATCGTACAACTCCACATAAAGTTAGAAGCCAAAGCATAATCAGTAGGTTTTTCGACAACTTCAGGTCCAACTTGTATTAAAGTTTGCAGAATACTTTCTGCAATTCTATCTTGAAGATATCCTTCATGCGGGTACGTTAAATACTGTTCCAAAACATGGGTATAGGCATCTACAACTCCGTTTTGTAATTGTCTTTTTGGCAAAGATTCAATTACAGTTGGATCGCAAATAGAGAATTTAGGAAACAATGCAGAACCACCAAAAGCTAATTTTTCCTGCGTAGCTTCAATAGTCACTACGGCACCGGAATTCATCTCGCTTCCAGTAGCCGGTAAAGTCAATACAGTTCCAAAAGGAACCACTTTAGACAAATCTTTAATCAACAATCTCTTTTGAAGAATGTCCATTGGATTTCCGTCAAAATGTACGGCTGCCGAAATGAATTTTACTCCGTCAATTACCGATCCTCCACCTACAGCAAGAATAAAATCGATGTTTTGTTCCTTAATAATTGCAACGGCTTTCATTAATGTTTCAATATGTGGATTTGGTTCAATTCCGCCAAATTCAACGATGTCAAAACCTTTTAGGTTGTTGATAACCTGCTCATGAATTCCATTTTTGAAAATACTTCCGCCGCCATACGCCAAAAGAATTTTTGCTCCTTGCGGTACTAACGTAGAAAGTTTCTCAATTTGTCCTTTTCCAAAAATTAAATTGGTAGGATTGTATAATTCAAAATTTAACATGTTTTATTTTTTTGAATTCAATTGGTTTAATAATTTTTCTGCAACTAATTTAGAAGAAGCTGGATTTTGACCTGTAATTAGTAAACCATCTTCAACTGCATAAGGCTGCCAGTCTGCTACTTTTGAATACGTTGCGCCATTCGCTTGCAAAGCGTCTTCTAATAAAAACGGAACTACCTTCGTTAATCCCACCGCTTCTTCCTCAGTATTTGAAAATCCAGTTACTTTTTTGCCTTTCACTAAAAATTCTCCGTTTACTTTTACGTTTTTCAACACCGCTGGCGAATGACACACAAAAGCAACAGGTTTGTTATTCGTGTAAAATGCTTCAATCAAAGCGCTTGAAGTTGTATCGGTTGCCAAATCCCATAAAGGACCGTGACCTCCCGGATAGAAAACAGCATCATAATCAGACTCTTTTACATCGGCTAATTTGTGCGTATTTTTCAGTTTTGCCAATAACTCGGTATCGGCATCAAATCTTTTGGTGTTCTCAGTTGCAGCTGATGGATCTTCACTTTTTGGATCTATTGGAGGCTGTCCTCCTAGCGGAGTAGCAACATCAATGGTAACTCCTTTGTCTAGTAATTCGTAATAAGGCGCAGCAAATTCTTCTGTCCAAAATCCTGTTTTCTCTCCTGTGTTACCTAGTTTATCGTGACTTGTAACAACAAATAATACTTTTTTCATACTTTTTTTATTTTGTGCAGTTGCTGTAATGCAACTTACGGTTAATGCTATAATAGCAAATAATGCGATTTTCTTCATTTCTAATTTTGTTTGTACAAATTTAGCGCGAATATGCTATTAGTAAAAATAATTTAAATTATGTTTGTGATAAATATATTTATATCATGGTTAGTTTGGAATGGTACAGAACGTTTAAATCCGTTTATAAAAATGGCAATTTTTCTCTCGCTGCCAAAGAATTATTTATCAGTCAACCTGCTGTAAGTCAGCAAATATCAATGTTGGAGGCGCATGTAGGTTATAAACTTTTCAATCGAAAGTCTAAAGGTGTGGAACCAACGGAATACGCTAAGTTACTCAATAATTTAATCATTGAAGCGTTAGATCGACTGGAAAATGTGGAGAATGGTTTTCGAGCCAAAGCATTTAATGCCAATCGATTAATTTCAATTGGAATCTCAAAGCATTTGATGAGCAGTTTGGGAAGTGCTTTGGTTTCAAAATTTGATTTTATCGATTTTAGTTTTCATGAAAACGATGTGCTTTTTGAATTGGTAGATTCTAAAAAACTCGATTTTGCGGTTGTCACCAAACAATATGACACGTTTGACACTATTCAGAAAAAGGTCGGAGAAATTAAACAAGTGATTGTTGGCTCAAACACTATCGATGCTTCCGAATTAAAATCCAATATCAAAATAAAGGATTTCACGGCAACTGAACATTGGTTAAACGACCAAAAATGGTTCAGCCACAATGCGCAGATTCCGCATATTAAATTGTTCTGGTTGCATGTTTTTAATAAAAAAAGACCTTCGATGATTCCTAATTACATCATTCCGTCCGAATATGAAATGCTGGAAATAATTTCGAAAAACACCGGAATCGCTGTCGTTTGGGATTGCAATGCGAAAAGTTTAATAGCAGAAAAAAAAATCCAATTGTTGTGGAACAGCAAGCAAATGCCAAGTACAGAAGTATTTTTATTATCAGGTAAAAATGAGAATCTGAGTACTGTTTTTGAGAATATTCAACTGGAATTGAAAAGAGTTTTGGGGTGATAGTAGTTTATACAAAGGCTAATTTTTCACCACATAGAACATAGAATTATTTAATAAAAGCAAGAGAAGCTCGGCTTTTATATAGTTTGCATAGCTATGTGTGAAAATTTCTAGGCTACTTTAGGAAAAGTATTTAATAAAGTTACTTCTTGTAAAAATTATTATGATCAATATATTCCCAAACTTTATTTGGTAACAACGGCTGTACATTTTTCCCTTTCTTGATATTATCCCGAATAAATGTCGATGATATTTCTACAACCGGTGCGTCAATTATATGGATTTTCGTCCCATATTTTTGGAAAATTTTTAAATCCAAATCTTCTGCATTGGTTGAAATTGCTTCGTCAGCAGAGCCTTGGGCTTCAAGCCTTGGATAAACATAAATTTCGTGATGCTCCAAAATTGCTTCGTAGTTTTTCCATTTAGGGAAAGACCTGAGATTGTCTCCTCCCATGATTAACGAGAACTTGTAATTGGGATATTTTTCTTCTAGATGAACTAAAGTATTGACAGTATAATTGGGTTGTGTTAATTTAAACTCAATATCCGAAGGTTTTATTTTTGGAAAATCCTCGGTAGCAAGATGCACCATTTGCAAACGATGGTAATCATCGAGCAACGTACTTTTTTTCTTCAAAGGATTGTGTGGGGTAACCACCATCCAGATTTGGTCTAGACCGGAGTGCTCCGCCATGTGATTGGCAATGATGAGATGCCCAACATGAATGGGATTAAACGTTCCGAAATACAGACCTATTTTCATAATATATCAATGTAGTTTGCTTAAGTTAGTTTGTCATTCCGAGGAACGAGGAATCACACTAGAAAATTCCTCCATGACAGTGTTTTTCGAGAGTAAATTTAAATAAATAAAACAAAGAAATCTAATTCTGCTGAATGGCAATGATTAAATTACCGATATGTAGTATTGAATGTGCCAAAACAGAGTCCGATTTTCATGCTTTGGTTTCTTTTATTTGTGGTTTTTTGCAAGTTTATTTTTGAGTATCATGTTTTGATACTGGTGACAAATATCTTTGCACCATTGTAACGAAGAAGGATTATGCCGTTATAAACTTGCGGCAATTTAATAAAAAAACAAAATTAGATTATGAAGAAGATTATTTTAGGATTAATGGTTATGTTAAGTGTAGTAAGTTTTGGTCAAGAAAAGGAATTTTCTTTTACTAAAGAAAAAGGTTTCACTGAATATGTTGTAATAGACAAAAACGGTCAAACAGATAAGGAGTTGTACCAAAAAGCATTAGGTTGGATTAATGAAACTTACAAAAACCCCGAAAAGGTAATATTAGCCAAAAACGAAAACTCTTACATTAGAATTGAAGGTATGGATTCTAATATTTCTTGGATGAAGGTTATGGGTATGACAACCTATTACTCAACTAAATACGAAATTGAATTTTACTTTAAAGATGGTAAAGTTAAGTTTGATATTTCAAGCGTTACCACTTATACAGAACCTAGTAAATATGTTTCTGGAGGTTGGTCAAAAATATATTATTATTCAATGCCGTTAGATGAAAAAACATCCGATTTAATCTTCAAAGAAGATGGTACATTTAGAAATAACTATCGAGATATTCAAACAAATATTGAATATTACAATGGTTTAGTTAAATCTTTAGATGCATATTTAAGTGGCGAAGTAAAATCACAAACATCAAATTGGTAACTTGATATATACCTTTAGATATGTAAATGATGCTAATGGATTTACAACGGAAATTAATGGTAAAATAATGAAACGTGACCAGTTATATTTCCAAAATAACAACTAACTTCGGAGAAAATCTCCACACGCTATGTAGAGATGGATCAGAAGCTTGAAGCAATGTTAGTCACTAAAACTTTATAAATGGCAACAAATAATATTAAAATAATTGAACTAATTGAAAAGACTTTAACTCAAAATAACATCGACTATAATTCAATTATTGATGGATTTGGACAGTTGGATGCAAGTAAAAAACGAGGAGAAGGGCATGAATTCACATTAAGTGATCATGTCAAAGCTCTTCTATTGTCTCAGTTAAGCAATCAAAGGTCGTGGGGAGGTATTGCAAAAAACCTAAAAAATCTTAAAATAATTTTTCAGGATTACAATCCCGAAAAATTAAAAGAATCAGATACAAACTATTTATTGGAAAATATCCGTGAAATAAAATGTGGTAATCGAAAAATTAAATATCAAATTCTTAATTTAAGAGAGAATATTAAACAATTCGAAAAAATTGTTACAAAGTACGGTAGTATGGACAACTTCATTAACTTGAATAGTGCTGAACAAACGGCTGAATTACTATCAAATCCTAAAAGTGAATATAAAATTAAAGAACTAGGTTTCACTTTGGCGATGGAATATTTAAGAAATGTCGGTGTAAGGTCAGTTAAACCAGACCTACATATTTTAAGAATTTGCGGAACTGATCGATTGGATTTATTCCCTTTAAAAACCAATCCTTTGCAAGCAACTCAAATTTTCAATGAATTCTGCAAGGATATTGAACAAAATACAACCTATGTTGATAATTTAGTTTGGATATTTGGCGCAAAAGACTATGCAAATATTTGCAGTAAAGTTCCAAAATGCGAGTTATGTCTTTTAAGAACGGAAGGTCTTTGTAATTTTAAAAATGATAACGGACTGCAATAGTAGGGGTGAAGAAACGTAAACTCCATAATATAAACGATAAGAGACATTTAATATCACAGCTAAAAAACTAGATGATTTGATTGGAATTATCAACGCAATATTCAAACAGATTCTCCGACAATTTAAGATGACACTCTGTAATGTGTGTGTAAATTGAAAGCCGTCAATCACTTACGGCTTTTTGCATATAAAGAAATTATTGATTCCGCTCCATTGCTTCCTTGAAATAGTTGAAAAATCTTTCACGCAAGTGCAAAGGCTCAATGATTTCAATTGAACGAGCATGAGACAATAGTTCTGTAAATAAATCGTCAGTAATTTTAATGTTGAGAGTGACCTCTACACGTCCATTCTTTTCTTTTATTTCTTGTTCGGGAAGGATTGGGTACGATTTGATGTAATTAGCTTCTTCCTTGCTGTAAGACAGAATTACCTTTTCGGCAGGGCTTTCAGAGGTGTACATAGCAAAACAATCTTTGTACTTTTTTATCAACTCTAACTTGTTTAGTTTCCTTTCGAATTTGTTTCCGGTTTCTTCTAATAATGTTATCCTATCAAGTCCATAAGACCGGAACGTTCCATCTTCTTTAGTTCCTAAAACATACCAACGTCCACGACTTTCTTTTAGAGCAAGAGGCTGTAAAAAGCATTTTTTTAATTCTCCCGATTCATTATTAACATAATTGTGATGTAAAAATGTAACTTCTTTTTGGTCTTCTATACACTTTTTAAGTATGAAAAAATGTTCTGAACCTGTGGCTTTTCTCTTCTCGGGAATGATAAATTCATTAACCCCATCAGTACTGTGAACAAAAGCAAGTAATTCAAAAGTTTCAAGGATTAAAAGAGCTTCTCCCTCGATTTCTCCGTCAATTTTATATCCTTTTGCTTTAGGATCGTAACTTAAATTGGGAGTAAAAAACTGTTTTATAGCTTCAATATCACGCTTAAAAGTTGCTGGTTTTATATTGAATTGTTTTTGTAATTCAGTCACTGAAGGGTATTCTACTCTTTGAATTTCTCTCAAAATGGATACCTGCCGCTTTAACTGCTCAAAATTTGACATAGATTTTTTTCCTTTTTTCGATCTAATCTTTCACAAAATTCTTTACCAATTGATACGCTTCTTCCAAAGCAATATCTAAATCGTAGTTTTTTATAATCACATCAAATTGTGGTGCTGTTGCCAACTCAACAGAAGCTTTTGCAATACGCATGTTGATTTTGTCATCACTTTCGGTAGAGCGTTCCTTTAATCTTCTTTTGAGTTCGTCTACGCTTGGTGGCTTCACGAAAACGGCTAAAGTTTCTTCAGGGAATTTATGTTTAATTCGCAATCCGCCAGCAACATCAATATCAAAAATCACGTTTTTTCCTTTGGCCCAAATGCGTTCCACTTCGCTTTTTAGAGTTCCGTAGAAATTATCGCGGTACACTTCTTCCCATTCCAGAAAGTCTTCGTTTTTGATGTGTTTTTTAAAGTCTTCGGTAGACATGAAATAATAATCTTTTCCGTTTACTTCTTCACCTCTTGGCTCACGAGAAGCTGCCGAAATTGAAAATTCAAGATTCAAATCTTCTTTTCCTAATAAATGTCTAACGATGGTAGTTTTTCCCGATCCCGAAGGTGCCGAAAACACTATTAATTTTCCTTCTGTGTTCATGTTGTTATTTAATTCTAGTCGCAATAAATACTTCTGTCTTTATGCATAAAGACGCGATAAATCGCGTCTCTACCTAATATGTTTTACAATACGTTTAAAACCTGTTCCTTAATTTTTTCCAATTCGTCTTTCATCTGAACGACTAATTTTTGCATTTGTGCGTGATTGGATTTAGAACCCATCGTGTTGATTTCACGTCCCATTTCTTGGGTGATGAAACCTAGTTTTCTACCGTTGGCTTCGGTTCCGTTGATGGTTTCCAGGAAATAATCCAGATGATTGGTCAAGCGTACTTTTTCTTCAGTGATGTCCAGTTTTTCTAAGTAATAAATCAATTCCTGCTCAAAACGGTTTTCGTCCACATTTACTTTTAACTCCGCAATTGCGGTTTGCAAACGGTCTTTTATCGCCTGAACACGTTCTGGATCGAGTGCCAAGGCATCGTTCATATATTGACGAATGTTGCCAATGCGCAACTGGAATTCTTTTTCCAAAGAAGCGCCTTCGTCCTTGCGGAAATTCAATATATTTTGCAAAGCTTCTTCGATAACGGTTTGAATTTGAACCCAATCATTTTCGTCGATTTCTTCCCGTTCGGTTTTCATTGTATCGGGCATTCTGACAGCCATTTTCATCAATTCGGTTTCATCGGCATCAGCATAAACAGCTCTTAATTGTTCGATGTAGGCTTTCACGATGGGCACGTTCACTTTCGTGGAAGTTTGTTCGGCGGTGCTTTCGATAAAAATGGAGAAATCCACTTTTCCCCTTTCGAGTTTTAAGGCGATTTGGTTGCGCAAACCCAATTCCATTTCACGATAAGTCGAAGGCATTCGCACACCTAAATCCAGTCCTTTACTGTTCAGGGATTTTACTTCTACGGTTATTTTTTTGGTTGGCATTTGCAAGCTTGCTTTGCCAAATCCGGTCATCGATTGTATCATATAATTTTCTAAAAGAGTTCAAAGATAAGAAAAAGATTTCAGTGGTCAGTTTCAGTTTTTAGTTTGGTAGCAAAGCCTAAATTTGAGTAAGCTAAGCTTTCTTTTGCGTTACTAAATACACCCCCACAAATATCAAAATAGCCGAAACTATTTTTACCCAACTCAATTCGTCTTTCCCTAAACTAATCGCAAAAATGGTGGCAAACAAAGGTTGCAAATAGATGAAAACGGCAACCGTTGTTGGTTTCAATTCTCTCATCGAAAGCAAATTGAGCAAGTAAGTCAAGAAAGTCGAAAACAGCACCACAAACCCTATTTTCCAGTAAATATCCGTTGGAACCAATGTCCAAACAACTGCATCAAATTGGCTCCAGCCAAAAGGCAAAACCATTAAAAAGCCGAACAAATAAATCCATTTGACAAAGGTAAAAGCATTGTATTTGTCCATCAATTTCTTGACAATGATTAGGTAAAAACCGTAGGAAACCGCATTGACAAAAACCAGAAAATTTCCCAAACTTGCGTTCGTGGCACTTCCTACGGATTTTCCGTAAAGGATAAGAAAAGCAGTGCCAATCAAGCCCAAAATAATCCCAAAAACCTTGCGTTTCTGCATCCTTTCTTTTATGATTATTGCCGAAAGAACCAACACAATTATGGGGGTTGTCACCATGATCACCGATGCCGAAATGGGCGAGGTAAGACTTAATCCTTTGAAAAAAGTGAGCATATTTAACGCTACGCCAAAAAAGGCTGCAGCAATAATTCGGGGAAAATCTTCCCTTTTTATTTTTTCGTTTCGAACAGCATTTGGCAGTCTCGTAAAAACCCAAACCAACCAAAACAAAATCATCGATCCGCCGGCGCGCAACAAGATAAAACCATAGGCGTCAATATATTTTGGCATCACGTCTTTGGCAATCGTAAAAGTGACTCCGTAAATCAGGGAAACTATTGTGGCACCAATGAGTGCGAAATTTCTTTTTGACATTATGCTAGTGCTTTCATAACCTGAAGCATATTTTGCTGGCTGTTGCCAATGTAAATTTTGCCGTCAATAATAAAAACGGGTCGACTCAAAAACGTGTAATGTTCCAGAATATAGTTCTTGAAATCTTCTTCGGTCAAGGATTTATTTTTTAAATCCATCGATTTGTAGAGTTGGGCTTTTTTGCTGAAAAGTGCTTCGTAACTTCCCGAAAGTTCCCGCATTTCCTCTAATTCTTCAACCGTGATCGGATCTTGTTTGATGTCGTGAAAAGCCAAATTATGGTTCTTTGGCAATGATTTTATGATTTTCCGGCAGGTGTCGCAGGAAGCGAGATAGTATATTTTGTTCATAAACTGCAATTTCTTTGTGCAAAGAAAATTAATTTAGTGGGGAAAATGATTATTTTTATCAAAAATTTAAAAAATGCAACGAACATTCGAAATTACCAGAACGAGCAGAAAAATGCTGTCACAATTTTTAGAAAAACATACTTTAGAAGAACTCAATGCCATTCCGGAAGGCTTTAGCAATAATTTAATTTGGAATATTGCCCACATTATTGTCGTTCAGCAAATGCTGGTTTACAAATTATCGGACTTGCCAATGAAGATTTCGGACGAAATGGTCGAAAAATACAAAAAAGGAACCAAGCCGGAACATAAAGCAACACAGGCCGAAGTGGATGAAATCAAGGCTTTGCTTACTGAAACCATTGATCAAACTGAAACCGATTTCAATAACAGAGTTTTCAAAAGTTACCAGGAATATCCAACCTCAACAGGTTTTACCTTAAAAAATGCCGAAGATGCGATGGCGTTCAATTACTTTCACGAAGGTTTGCATATTGGAGTTATGATGGGTATTAGGAAGTTTTTATAAAGGCGAATTGTTTCCAAATAAAACAACTTTTTTCTTGCAGCTTCCATAAATTTACAACGATAACAAACCTCAAAGGTTTTGAAAACCTTTGAGGTTTACAAATCTTTGTGCCTTCGTGGCACAAACTAAATTATTTTTACAAAAAAAATTCCAAATGAAATTCAATACTAAAGCCATACACGGAGGGCATTGGGCGAAAAACTGTTGGTATTGAAGACGCGGAAGATTTAATCGAAGATTTAAAACAAGCATTGTAATAAAAAACAAAAAGCCCGATTTGAGAAAATCGGGCTTTTTGTTTATAATTGTTTTTCACTATTGCAAGTAATAAATGTAACCCACATTGAACCAAACCAACCAGTCATTGGCTTTATTTTCCTTAAAAAGGGCTTTATTTTGGTTAATTCCATCAACCCAGTCCGAAAAATAATATTGGAATCTTAAATCTACCATCAAGTCAGATAAGGGAGCAAGTTTATATCGAGTTCCCACACTTGAAACTATAGACCAAACTGAACCTCCTTCGGTAGAAAACCCATAAGGACGTCCCTCCGATGGAACTAAATATTTGGGAAATGTTGTTAAAGGCGTTCCCAAAGGGCCCATTGTTGAAGAGGCTTTTGCATTATAAAAGCAAAATTGCCCTCCAAGACTTATAAACGGTCCCCAACTTTCAATTCTTGATGTAAAGTCACGAATGCTCCAAGGGAAATATTCCAGTTGCATTCCTATATTGGTCACGGCCGTGCTTCCTCTCATTGCCCGCAATTGATCTGCACCAAGACCCGTTCTATTCGGAGAAACCCATTCCCCAAAATTTTTAAGTTCCGTTTTATTATAAGACAATTCACTTCTTAATTTAAAGTGATCGTTAAAATAAGTATCAGGAGTATAGCAGTTACAATCTGCTTTGTATGAAAAATTCAAATAGTGGATAATACCAATTCCGTATCCGGTATTACCGGCATTTGTAGACAAATCGTATCTCACCCCATAATCCGATTGAAAAGCTACCGGACCCGCAATAACACCAATTTCATGGGAAAATCCAAATTGGGCATTAGCCACGTTTGAAAATCCAAAAAGAAGGAGACAGAAAAATAGGATAGATTTTGGAATCATCTGTAATAAATTACTTTTTTACAAATATATAAAAACATCAATCATTACGAATATTATATAAACAAAAGATAAGGTTTGTTGTGTTTTTCAAACGAAAATATTGATTTTAAATAAACTCTTTTCATCATTAAAAAATGACTAAATCCAGGTGAAGAATACTTGAAATTAATTAGAAATATTCTTATAAGTAGTAAAAACGATATAATGTCGTGTTTTACATTTAAACAAATTGCCTTAATTAATTGAAAAACAAATAATTAAATAGTTTTAATAATACGACAACAAATCGTTCCAATTACTTATATTGTATAGGTGGGTTCTAAATATTGATTTTTTTTGATTTTTCTATAAAACAATCCCTCATAAGTTTTGTAAAAGGTTAAATATTTTAAAAAAGCACGATGTTGTTTTGAATATTATTTCATAAAACTAACTTGCATATCTTAGGATATTAACTTAATGTTATTTCAGGACAGGACATAATATAAAAACAAAAAACAGTAGTAAACATTTGCTTACTACTGTCTAAAAATTGTACTTTTATTTTTTATTAATCCTGTATCGGTTTTTTAGGACTAGACATTTAAAAGAACTATATTACTCCTTGATCTAACATTGCGTCTGCAACTTTTATAAATCCAGCAATATTAGCTCCTTTCACATAGTTAATATAACCATCGTTTTCTGTACCATACTTAATACAAGCAGTATGAATTGAAGTCATAATTTGAACCAATTTAGCATCAACCTCATCTTTTGTCCAATTAAGTTTCATTGCATTTTGAGACATTTCTAAACCAGAAACTGCAACACCACCAGCATTTACTGCTTTTCCTGGTGCATACATAACTTTTGCTTTTTGTAATGCATGAATAGCTTCCGGAGTACATCCCATATTAGAAAGTTCCGCAACATATTTTACACCGTTTGCAATTAATTTAACTGCATCATCACCATTTAACTCATTTTGAGTTGCACAAGGCATTGCTATATCACATTTAACTCCCCAAGGTTTTTCACCTGGATAAAATTTTGCTTCTGGAAATTCTTCTGCGTATGGAGAAACGATATCGTTGTTAGAAGCTCTTAACATTAATAGGTAGTCAATTTTTTCAGCATCTAAACCTTTTTCATCATAAATATAACCATCAGGTCCAGAAATGGTAACAACTTTTACGCCAAATTCAGTTAATTTTAGGGCTGCTCCCCAAGTAACATTTCCAAAACCTGAAAGTGTAGCTATTTTACCTTTAAAAGTATCGTTTTTGGTATCTAGCATTTCTTTTGTAAAGTAAACGCCTCCAAAACCTGTTGCTTCTGGTCTAATTAAACTTCCTCCCCAATTTAAACCTTTTCCAGTAAAAACTCCAGAATTTTCGGATTGTAATTTTTTGTACATTCCGTACATAAAACCAATTTCTCTACCTCCTGTACCAATATCACCTGCTGGAACGTCTGTACTTGGACCTATAAATCTCCATAATTCTAACATATAAGCTTGGCAAAAACGCATAATTTCGTTATCCGATTTTCCTTTTGGATTAAAATCTGAACCTCCTTTTGCGCCACCCATTGGTAACGTAGTCAATGCATTTTTAAAGATTTGTTCGAAACCTAAAAATTTAAGAATACTTAAATTAACACTTGGGTGTAAACGAATTCCTCCTTTGTATGGACCAATTGCATTATTAAATTGAACTCTATAGGCTAGATTAGTTTGTACATTCCCGCTATCATCTACCCAAGAAATTCTAAAGGTTAAAATACGATCTGGCTCTACAATTCTTTCAACAATTTTAGCTGCTTCGTATTGTGGGTTTTCATTATACATGGTTTCAATAGACTCTAACACTTCTTGTACCGCCTGCAAGTATTCTTGCTCTCCTGGATGTTTAGCCTCTAAACTGTTTAGAATATCTTTTACAATCATAATTTATAGGTATTAAATGCTTGTTTTTATTTTATTAGATAACAAATTTCAGATATTTTTTTTAATTATCCTTAAAAAAAGCTGTGTTTTTTATTATTATCAATATTATTTAGTTGAATTTTGTTACTTAATTGCTAATTACATAAAACCTCCTGGAGGTTGATCTTCTAAACTTTGATTTTCATCTATTTGAATATCCTTCAAAACATATTCTTCTTTAAAAATTACTGCCTTGTTTTTTTTGCCTTCAATAATAATAGTTAATGGTTTTTTAAAATGAATATGTCTAAGATATTCATTTTCACAAATTGCTTCTTTCTTATTTAAATATTCTAAATCAAAATAACCCTCGTTTATAAATGGGTTAATTGTTAAATAACCTACCTTAAATGATGTTAGGTTTTGAAAAAAATGTGTTCCTTGACTTGGGTCTATTCTATAGTTGCTTAAGCCCGATTCAACAATTATTTTAGCAGCAGAAATTTGAGACCAAATTACTGGAATCCCTAACCAAGGGTCACTGCTCCCCCAGCGTCCAGGTCCAACCAATATGTAATTTTTATTTTCTGCAATAAACTTTTTGTTCATTTCTTCTACAAATTTTGCAATTTCTCTAGTATTTGCAGGATTAAAAGTTTCTGGCTTTACATAAACAAAATCTTGAATATCATCATATTTACCATTCCCAAGAGCAGATTCCGAATAAATTATGGTGTCTTTATTTTCAAAATTTTCTGGCAATTTACTTAAACTATCATTTGTTTCTACAATTGGTCTAATTTGTAAAAAACTAAATTCTTTTGGTTGCCCTTCAGGAACATCTAATTTAACAGCAAATTCAATCTCTATTGGATTACGCATTTCTCGTTGTCCAATTCGCAATAAATCTTGTAAAATTTCAGCTAAAGGAAAGGTGCCGTACTTTAACACTTGGTCAAAAGTTATTACACGTATTCCGTCATGTAAAATACCTGGTTTTATAATATTATTTTGCAAATCATAGGTTGATGCAACAAATTTTAAAGACCCATGTTTTTCTGCATTTCTAATAGTTATTTTCTTCTTATTTATGGATTCGCTGGTTGAAACAACATAGCTGTCTGGATTCATATCTAAACCATAAAAAAACTGTTGCGTGTCTCTTTGTGCAGATCCCGGAGAAGAAAGTTGTAATACTTTTTTAGGATGAAATGGAGAAAATCGTAACGTTTTACCGCCTCCAACAACTATTTCGCCTAATCCCAAAGCAATATGTGCTATTCCTTCGTTTGGTTTTTCATTTCCAATAGGATAAAAATTAATGGATCGGGCTACACCAGATATATTTGGATAATAGACATCATCATATTGTTTGCCTATAACTTCTTGTAAAATAACTGCCATTTTATCCTCTTCAATAGTATGAGAAATGGATTTTAAATAGGCTTTACTGGCTTGAAAAAAAGCCGATGCCATTACAGATTTTATAGCATCTGAAGCCATTTGAACCATTTTTAACGGTTCTGATTTTGATATCATATAAGTTGCAAAAACCCCTGCAAATGGTTGATAATGTGAATCTTCCAAAACACTTGAAGAACGAATAGCAATTGGTGAATTAGTTGTTTTTAAAAAGGCTAGAATATCGTCTAACACCCATTTTGGTAAGGGTTTTGATATAAATTCTTTTAAAATTTCTTCGTCATTATTACAGTTGGCAACAAAATTTATTAAATTATGCTCTTCCATAAATTGATCAAAAACCTCTGTACTTAAAACAACTGTACGAGGGATTGATATGGATACATCTTTGTATTTATTAAATAGTTTGTTGCGCTTTAAGAAAGAATCTATAAATGCTAAACCTCTTCCTTTTCCTCCTAATGAACCTTCTCCAATTCTGGCAAAACCTAAATACTCATCGTATTTATATTTATTAAATTTTACAATAACTCCACGAGATCTATAAACACGATAGGCTTTTATAGATTTAATTAAAAATTCTCGTACATCTTCTACATCTTCAAAATCATCGTATTCAATTTTGCTAAATAAATCTGCCAGAGGAAAAAGTGCTCTAGATCTAAGCCATTTAGAAAACTCACTACGTGTTGCATGGTAAATAATTGACTCCGAAGAAACTGTACTTAAAACTTTTTGAAAATTATTTAAATCTTTTACTGTTGCTTCAATTTTCATAGTCACAGGATTCCAAAATTCAAAATCCCCGAAGGAAAAATACTTTGTGATGTATTTCTTAATTTCATCACCTAATGTCTCAGAATGTTTGTATAAAAATTTACCTTTAAGTTCTAATGCCCTTTTTTCATTTTTACTGTCTGAAGATTGAATTAATACGGGAAAGTATCGCTTATATTTCCGCGCATACTTTAAAAATTCAAATCCAGCTTCAGGATCTCGTTTTCCACCTTTAAAATAACTTACATCTGATATTACACCTAAAAGATTGTGTTTGTATTTTTCGAATAAATTTACGCCCTCTTCAAAGGAAGTGGCTAATAATATTTTTGGCCTACCCCGCATAAGCATCATTGCTCTATGTTCATTTAATCCTTCAGACATAAAAGACCGTGTTTGCTTTAAAAGAACCTTATAAATTAACGGTAAATATCTAGAGTAAAATCGAAATGAATCTTCAACCAATAGAATAGCTTTTACACCAATTTCATTGATGTCTTTTTCGGCATTCATTCTATCTTCGGTAAGTTTAATTATGGCTAAAAAAATATCTACGTTACCATTCCAATGAAAAACAAAATCAATTATACCTGCATTTGCCTTATTTACTTTTTCTCTTAATTGAGAAGAGTAATGACTTAATGCGACAATAGGAACATTTGGAAATGCTTCTTTTATTTGTTCCGATGTTTCAAAGACCTTGTAATCGCCAAAATCTAACCAAGTTATTACTAGGTCTATTTTATTGGTATTAAGTGCTATTATAGCTCTTCTTGCTGAATTGGCGTGAATAAAATTTGGCGGATATCTTAAATTTAAAGCTATATACTCATTAAAAATACGTTCGTCTATTCTTCCATCTTCTTCTAACATATAATAATCGTAGTTAGAACAAACTATCAATACTTTATTAATTCTATTATACATTAATTGTTCAAAGGCCACTTCTTCAAACACATAGGATTTTAAATCTGGTAAATTAGCGTTCATCCTTTAATTTTTTATTACAAGTGCAAGTTATCAATTTTAGCATTAATGTTTAGCATTTTAAGTTAGTTTAAACAAAAAAACTGTTACTTTAAAAACAGCTTTTTCCTTTTTATTCAAAATTTTATTATAGATGGGTTCGTGAATTTAAAAATAGCGACAAAGAAATAGAAAGGCAAATAATATATTATATCTCTAGCACAGAGGGGAACTCCTCTTTTTTCAACAAGTTATAAGGTCTCATTGGAGTATAGAAAACAAATTACATTGGACTCTTGATGTTGCATTTGGCGAGAATATGAGTAGAAAGAGAAATGAAAATGCAGATCAAAACTTTTCCTTAATAACAAAAATTGGAATAAATATTTTAAAAAATGATAAATCTTCAAAATTAGGAATTAAAGGAAAACGACTAAAAATAGGCTGGAGTAATAGCTATCTAGAAAAATTAGTAGGAATTAGTTAAAAAACTCATGCGTTTGCCCTGTGAAGAATACCTAAAATTAATTAGAATTATTCTTATAAAATGTATATTTGTACACACTAACGAAAACGTTTTCTTAAACGTTAATAATCTAATCATCATGTCACAAAGTATTGCCAATTTTATTGAAGCGGTTGCGAAAAAAAACCCGAACGAGCCGGAGTTTATGCAAGCAGTTATGGAAGTTGCTGAAACAGTAATTCCTTTTATTGAAGAAAATAAAAGATACCAAAACAAAATGCTTTTGGAAAGAATGGTCGAGTCAGATCGAATCATCATTTTTCGAGTAGTTTGGATTGATGATAAAGGAGAAACTCAGGTAAACAGAGGATACCGTATCCAGATGAATTCGGCCATCGGGCCATACAAAGGAGGAATTCGTTTTCATCCTTCGGTAAATTTAAGTATTTTGAAATTTCTGGCTTTCGAGCAAACTTTCAAAAACAGCCTAACCACATTGCCTATGGGTGGTGGAAAAGGAGGAGCCGATTTTGAGCCAAAAGGAAAATCAGACAATGAAGTGATGCGTTTTTGTCAAGCATTTATGACGGAACTGTCTAAACACATTGGCGCAAATACTGACGTTCCTGCCGGAGACATTGGTGTTGGAGGAAGAGAAGTTGGTTATATGTTTGGTCAATACAAAAGATTAAGAAACGAATTCACGGGAGTTTTGACCGGTAAAGGAATTTCTTTTGGAGGATCTTTGGTTAGACCCGAAGCAACAGGATATGGTGCAGTGTATTTTGCACAAAGTATGTTGGCTACAAAAGGAGATAGTTTTTCAGGAAAAACAGTTGTTGTTTCAGGTTCTGGAAACGTGGCGCAATATGCGGTTGAGAAAGCAACCCAACTGGGAGGCAAAGTAGTCACAATGTCTGATTCTGCAGGATATATTCATGATGCAGATGGAATTGATGCAGATAAATTGTCCTACGTAATGGAAATTAAAAACGAACTAAGAGGCAGAATTAGTGATTATATCACTAAATATCCTAATGCAAAATATATCGCAGGAAAACGTCCATGGGAAGTAAAATGTGATGTTGCATTGCCATGTGCCACTCAAAATGAATTGAACGAGGACGAAGCGAAAATGCTTGTTGCAAACGGTTGTATCTGTGTAACCGAAGGAGCCAATATGCCTACCACACCAGACGCCGTAATTGTTTTCCAAAAAGCAAAACTATTGTTTTCTCCAGGAAAAGCATCAAATGCGGGAGGAGTTGCAACTTCAGGACTGGAAATGTCTCAAAACTCTTTAAGATTGAGTTGGACTTCCGAAGAAGTAGATCAAAAATTAAAAGAAATTATGCTCAACATTCACGCTTCATGTGTAAAATATGGATCAGACTCCAATGGTTATGTTGATTATGTAAAAGGAGCGAATATCGCAGGATTTGTTAAAGTGGCTGATGCCATGCTGGCTCAAGGAGTAGTTTAAAGAACCTTATTCTGGCTATTTCCAAAGGAGATGGAGTTAAAAATAAAATGCCTTCTTTCGTCTCGATTCTTCGGGATTGGATTGGAGGCATTTTTTTGTGTAACAAAAATCCATTACTTTCGTTTGCACTATATTTGTGAACTGGAATTGATGTAAATAATGAAAAAAGGGCTTCTGTATTTTGTGTTTCTAATTACGATGCAATTGAATTTTGCCCAAAACAACCTGTTGTGGCAAGGCTATTTTTCCTATAATGATATTAAGGATTTATCAGTATCACCAACAAACATTTTTGCAGCTTCCGAAAATGCGTTGTTTTCCAAAAACACAACGACAAACCAGCTCAAAACGACCAATACCATCGATGGACTTTCGGGCCAAACAATAGCGTCACTGTATTATAGTGCATCATCCAATAAAACACTTGTTGGATACGAAAATGGGCTGATGACAGTAATCAACGAGGCCGATGGCAGTATGTTAAACGTGGTCGATATTGTCAACAAACAACTTCCTTCAAACATTAAAAAAATCAACCATTTTATGGAATATAAAGGGATTATTTATGTTTCCTGTGATTTTGGAATCGTTCAATTCAATCTGGCCACGATGCAGTTTGGGGACACCTATTTTATTGGTGATAATGGAGCTGAAATAAGTGTTACGCAAACCGCGATATATAATGGATCTATTTATGCGTCTACAAACAATGGTATCAGAAGGGCTGATATTTCCAGCAAGAACTTAATCGATTATGGCCAATGGGAACAAGTTGCTTCCGGGAGTTGGTCAAGCATTGAGACTTTCGACACAGAACTTATAGCCATAAATACTTCGGGATATATCCACAAATTCAATACGACCTCCAATTCTTTTATTGGATATTTGGCCCTTTCACAAGCTGCTGTCGATATGAGAGCGACCGGTAATTATTTAATAATAACCACACCAGCCAGTGTGTATGTTTACAATACTCAAATGGCATTGGTACGCCAAATAGACAGCAACCAAATTCCGGAGGGCAATCCCAGTTTTACCTGCGCAACAAGCATTGGCGATGCACTTTATATTGGCACAAAAGAAAACGGATTGATAACCACCACAATTTCGACGGCTACAACTTTTGAAAATAGTACTCCAACTGGACCTTCAAGAAATAATATATTTGCGCTTCAAACTTCTTCTATCTCGCTCTGGGCCGTCTATGGCGATTATGACGTTTCTTACAACCCGTATCCATTGGACAGTTATGGCATAAGCAAATTCAGTGCAACGGGATGGTTGAATATTCCCTACGAAAAAGTATTTGGGGCCAAATCAATATCCAGAATTACCGTGAATCCCAATAATGAAAACGAAGTTTATGCCAGTTCCTTTTTTTCGGGTTTGCTAAAAATCGAAAATAACGAACCCACATTTTTGTATAATCAATCCAATAGCGGACTGGAATCATTAACATTTTCTGGTCCAAGTTACATTGATGTTAGAATAAACGAAGCCGCATTCGATAAATCAGGAAATCTTTGGGTTACCAACAGCAGAATAAAAAACGGGTTAAAAGAATTAAAAACAGACGGACAGTGGCAAAGTTTTTCTATGGACAACATTCTGGATTCAAGTGAAGACAACAGTTTTGGAAGAATGGCAATCGATAAAAATGGCACAAAATGGCTAGCCACAAATCGGGATGGTGTCATAGGTTTTAATGAAAATAGCAATAAATTCAAAAAAATCACGATAGGTACTGGCACTGGAAATTTACCCATTGCAGATGTCAGGGCAGTTGCAGTAGATAACAGAAGCCAACTTTGGATAGGGACGACAAAAGGATTACGAATATTGCCCAATGTTAGCAGTTTTCAAACCGAAGACCAATTGAAGACCAATTCCATAATTATCTTGGAAGATAACCTTGCCCAAGAATTACTGTACGAACAATTTATTACTGATATTGTTGTCGATGGAGCCAATAACAAATGGATTGGCACAGCAGATTCCGGTGTGTTTTTGGTCTCCCCAAACGGACAAAAAACCATCTATCATTTCACGATAAACAATTCGCCATTGCCGAGCGATATTATAAATGACATTGACATCAACAGCGCAACGGGTGAAGTTTTTATAGCCACGGCCAAAGGTTTGGTTTCTTTCGAGGGGACAGCAACGGCGTCCAGTGATGATTTGAGCAATGTATATGTTTACCCAAATCCTGTGCGACCAGAATATGAAGGAACCGTGAAAATTACGGGATTATTAAACAAAGCCAATATAAAAATCACGGATATTGAAGGCAATCTGGTTTATGAAACCACTTCCGAGGGCGGAACAATAGAATGGGACACGACTGCTTTTGGGAAATATAAAGTAGCGTCGGGCGTGTACATAATTTTTGTTTCGGCACAAGACGGAGTGGAAACCAAAGTAAAAAAAGTAATGATAATTCGATAAAATGGTTTGTTGTTTTGAGTTTATGGTTTGTTATTCCAACCTGAAACTTTAAACTTTAAACTTTAAACTAAAATATGTTAGTAAAAACCAAAGCCATCGTAATTTCATCCATAAAATACCAAGAGAAAAGCTTGATTGTAAAATGTTTTACGCAATCACACGGCTTAAAATCCTATTTTGTCCGCGATGCTTTTTCCTCCCGAAAATCAAATCAGAAAATTGCTTATTTCCAGCCGTTGACCATTCTCGAAATCGAAGCTGTTCACAAAAACAAGGGAACCTTGGAGAATTTCAAGGAAATTAAAATTGCCACTCCGTTTCAATCCATACATTCGGATGTTTTCAAAAGCACGATCGTGATGTTTATTTCCGAAATTTTGCACCATTCCATTCACGAAGAAGAAAAAAACGAACACCTTTTTGCCTTCTTGGAAACGGCGTTGCAATGGCTCGACAATCACGATGAAACCGCTAATTTTCATTTGATTTTAATGCTGGAAATTACGAAATATTTAGGGTTTTATCCTGATATTTCCGAAATGGAATTCCCTTTTTTCGACACAAATGAAGGTGTTTTTACACCATTTCACGGCATCGGTTCACTAACCGAACACGAAACTACCCTCTTTAAAAAACTAATCAATTTGAAATTTGACAACGACCAGAAAACCTTTCACGTTATCGAAAGGCAAATCGTGTTGAAAATTTTGATTGATTACTACAGCGTTCATCTTGACGGATTCAGAAAACCAAAATCCTTGGAGGTTCTGAAAGAAGTTTTTTCTTGAAAACAATTCGCCACAAAGACCCAAAGACGCAAAGTTTAAGTTTAATTTCTGCCAAGTGAAATATTCAGATTCTTTTTCATTCAATATTCATAGGTTCATTTCTATCACATATTGAAATTTTGATTTTATTCTTTTGAAACTTTGTGTCTTTGGTTCTTTGTGGCAAACAAAAAATCGTGAAATTTGTGGTCAATAAATCAAAATTCCTTACTTTCGCACCACGATTTAAGAAAAGGATAAAATGAGCATAAAATTTACTGAATACAAAGGACTTAACTTGCCAACAGTTGCATCGGAAGTGCTTGATTTTTGGAAAAAAGAAAACATATTCGAGAAAAGTGTAACCACCCGTGAAGGCAACCCACCATTCGTTTTTTTTGAAGGTCCGCCTTCGGCAAATGGATTGCCGGGAATTCACCACGTGATGGCACGTGCGATTAAAGATATATTTTGCCGTTATAAAACCCAAAAAGGATTCCAAGTAAAGCGTAAAGCAGGTTGGGATACTCACGGTTTACCAGTAGAATTAGGTACCGAGGCAGCATTAGGCATTACCAAAGAAGACATTGGAAAAACAATTTCCATCGAAGAATACAACGAAGCCTGCAAAAAAACGGTCATGCGTTATACCGATGCGTGGAACGATTTGACCGAAAAAATGGGCTATTGGGTTGATATGGAAGATCCATACATTACCTACAAATCCAAATATATGGAAAGTGTTTGGTGGCTTTTGAAACAAATCTACAACAAGGATTTGATGTATAAAGGCTATACCATCCAGCCGTATTCTCCAAAAGCGGGAACGGGATTAAGTTCACACGAAGTCAACCAACCGGGAAGTTATAGAGACGTTACGGATACCACGGTTGTGGCTCAATTTAAGGTTATTGAAGAGCACAGAGAACTATTGTTTTCTAAATTTTATGATTACATCACTTCAAAAAACTTACAACACTACAAATTAGAAGTCTTAGATTTAGAAGAAATCTATTTTTTGGCATGGACAACAACGCCTTGGACATTGCCAAGTAATACGGCTTTGACCGTTGGTCCAAGAATCGAATACGTTTTAGTAAAAACATTCAATCAATATACGTTCCGACCGACTTCAGTTATTTTGGCTAAAAATTTGGTTGGTAAACAATTTTCGAAAGGATTTTTCGAAAGTACTGAACCATCTGATTTTGAGAATTTCAAGGAAGGCGACAACCTGCCTGCCGGCAAGGCGGGAAAAATACCGTATCAAGTTCTTGCAGAATGCAAAGGAGCTGATTTAGTTGGAATTCGTTACGAACAATTATTGCCATTCGTTTTGCCATACCAAAATCCAGAAAATGCTTTCCGAGTGATTTCAGGAGATTTTGTTACCACCGAAGACGGGACTGGAATTGTACACACGTCTCCAACATTTGGTGCAGATGATGCGAAAGTGGCTAAGGAAGCAATTCCAGAAGTGCCGCCAATGTTGGTTTTGGACGAAAACGGAAACCCAGTTCCATTGGTAGATTTGCAAGGTAAATTTATTCAAGGTTTGGGGAGTTATTCTGGGAAATATGTAAAAAACGAATATTATAATGAAGGTGAAGCGCCAGAACGCTCAGTAGACGTTGAAATTGCCATTCAATTAAAAGAAGAAAATAAAGCCTTCAAAGTAGAGAAATATGTACACAGTTATCCACATTGTTGGAGGACGGACAAACCTATTTTATATTATCCGCTGGATTCTTGGTTTATAGAAATTACTAAAGTTCGCGATCGTATGTTCGAATTGAACGAAACCATCAACTGGAAGCCAAAAGCAACCGGAGAAGGTCGTTTTGGGAATTGGTTGAAAAATGCCAACGATTGGAATTTATCGCGTTCTCGTTTTTGGGGAATTCCATTGCCAATTTGGAGAACCGAAGAAGGCACCGAAGAAATCCTTATAGGTTCCGTGGAAGAATTATACAATGAAATCGAAAAATCAATAGCGGCAGGTTTCCAAAAAACAAATCCTTTCAAAGGTTTCGAAATTGGAAATATGGACGAAGCAAATTATGATTTAATTGACTTGCATAAAAATGTAGTCGATGAAATCACCTTGGTTTCTGCTTCCGGAAAACCAATGAAACGTGAAGCTGACTTGATTGACGTTTGGTTTGATTCCGGCGCAATGCCTTATGCACAATGGCATTATCCTTTCGAAAACAAAGATAAAATAGACGAAAACAAAGATTTTCCTGCTGATTTTATTGCCGAAGGAGTGGATCAAACACGCGGTTGGTTTTATACTTTACACGCTATTGCAACTTTGGTTTTCGATAAAGTGGCTTATAAAAACGTGGTCTCCAACGGTTTGGTTTTGGATAAAAACGGACAAAAAATGTCTAAACGTTTAGGAAATGCCGCCGATCCATTCGAAACATTGAATGAATATGGTCCAGATGCCACCCGTTGGTATATGATTTCCAACGCGAATCCTTGGGACAATTTGAAATTTGATTTGGAAGGAATTGCCGAGGTTCGTCGTAAATTCTTTGGAACATTATACAATACCTATTCGTTTTTTGCTTTGTATGCCAATCTCGATAATTTTAAATATGCCGAAGACGAGATTCCGTTAAACGAAAGACCGGAAATCGACCAGTGGATTATTTCTGAATTGAATACTTTGATAAAAGTGGTTGATGATGCGTATGCGGATTATGAACCCACAAAAGCGGCTCGTGCGATTTCGGAATTTGTACAGGAAAATTTGAGTAACTGGTACGTTCGTTTGTGTCGTCGTCGTTTCTGGAAAGGGGAATATGCACAGGATAAAATCGCGGCATATCAAACCTTATATACTTGTTTATTGACCATAAGCAAACTAGGTGCGCCAATCGCCCCGTTCTTTATGGACAAGCTTTACAGAGATTTAATTTTGGCAACACATACCGAAAAATACGATAGTGTACATTTGGCAGAATTTCCGGTTTCAGTTGAAAACTTTGTTGATAAATCGTTAGAGAGCAAAATGCAGAAAGCACAGACCATTTCATCGCTGGTTTTATCCCTTCGAAAAAAGGAGATGATCAAGGTGCGTCAACCACTGCAAAAGATAATGATACCAATACTTGACGAGGGTCAGCGTGCTGAAATTGAGGCGGTTTCCGACCTCATAAAAGCGGAAGTTAATGTCAAGGAAATCGTACTTTTGGACGATGCTTCCGGGATTTTGGTGAAACAAATTAAACCGAATTTCAAGGCACTTGGACCACGGTTCGGAAAAGATATAAAGTTGATTTCCAATGAGATACAACAATTTTCTCAAGAACAAATCAACCAATTGGAGAGAGAAGGAAGCCTAATGCTTGTTATTGCCGGAAATAGCATAATTTTATCGCTGGAAGACGTTGAAATTTCTTCGCAAGATATTGAAGGCTGGCTGGTTGCCAATTCAAACGGAATAACGGTTGCGCTGGACATCACGATTTCGGAGGAATTAAAACAAGAAGGAATTGCCAGAGAATTAGTCAACAGAATTCAGAATATAAGAAAAGATTCGGGATTTGAAGTAACTGATAAAATTAAAGTACATTTGCAAAAAAATTCAGCTTTAGAAAAAGCTGTAGAAGCAAATGAAGCATATATTAAATCGGAAACGTTAACGGAAATATTGGTTTTTGAAGACACTATAATCAACGGAACCGAAATAGAATTCGACGAAATAAAAACAAAAATATCAATTACAAAATAACTAGAAAATGGTAGACGAAATTACAAGATACTCAGACGCTGATTTAGCCGAGTTCAAAGAGCTTATCCTTAAAAAAATAAACAAAGCACAGGCAGATTTAGATTTGATCAAAAGTGCCTATATGAATGATTTAAATAACGGGACTGATGACACTTCGCCCACATTCAAAGCATTTGAAGAAGGAAGCGAAACGATGTCAAAGGAAGCCAATTCACAACTGGCGATTCGTCAGGAAAAGTTTATCCGTGATTTGAAGAATGCACTTTTCCGTGTAGAAAACAAAACCTATGGCGTTTGCAAAGTGACAGGAAAATTAATCAGCAAAGACAGATTAATGATTGTTCCTCACGCCACGATGAGTATCGAAGCAAAAAACTTGCAACGATAATCCCACTCTTGCCATAAAATAATTAACGCTCCGTTTGGGGCGTTTTTTTTAGAAAATAACATTACTTTTGCGCCATTAAAATTTAATAAAATGACATTACGAAAAGCCTATCTACTTATTTTTATCATATTAATTGTGGATCAAATTTCTAAAATATATATTAAAACTAATTTTGTTTTAGGTGAAGAAGTCAACGTTTTTAGTTGGTTCAAAATCCATTTCATCGAAAATGAAGGAATGGCTTGGGGAACCGTAATTCCGGGAGTTTATGGCAAGTTATTCCTGACCCTGTTTAGATTGGGTGCCGTTGCGGGAATTGGCTATTGGTTATGGGATTCAGTCGAAAGAAAACACAGTTCAAATCACTTGGTTATAGCCATTTCATTAATTCTTGCAGGAGCATTTGGCAACATAATAGACTCCGTTTTTTATGGAGTTATTTTTGATGACAGCTACGGTCATTTGGCCACTTTGTTTACAGACAAACCTTACGGCACTTGGTTTTACGGAAGAGTTGTCGATATGTTTTATTTCCCGTTTTATCACGGAAATCTTCCAAGTTGGTTACCTATTTGGGGCGGAAAAGAATTTACTTTTTTCAACGCTATTTTCAATGTTGCCGATATGGCCATTTCCACAGGAGTCGGAATTTTGATAGTTTTCAATAAAAAAGCGTTTCATCATCATCATTAGGAGTTGATTTATTTGTTCAAAAACAAATTCTCAATTTTTTGCAAAAAAAAAGACCTATTTCAGATAAGAAATAGGTCTTTTTTTTTATTTATTATGTCCAGGAGCATATTTTTTGGCGCTTTTGTCTCCATTGATTTTTTTAGCTTGTCCTGGGGGAAGACTTTTTGATTTATGTGTTCCCATATAAACGTGACAATTTGATGTTGAAAAGGCGAATAGAATAGCCAAAATTATCATTCCAAATCTAGATAACTTAAATTTTTTCATAAGTTTGTAAGTTGTTGAGAATACTAAAGTACGCATTAAAACCGATAAACCTCATTTGCTGTCACGCGATAATCTAGGAAAGTCCAATTTTTAGATAATTAAAGAATTGAATTTGAAGCCGCCATTCGCAACCGTGATTATTTTACAACGTATTTTGTTTTATTGAGACTTCCTATACTTTCCAACAGCTGCAATTCAATTCCTTTTTTCAAATCCCTGCTTGCCGTTGCCGAGGACAAATCTTTGAAAACATTCATATAATCCCTTCTCGTAAACTCGGTTAAACCAAGGCTTACGAAGTGTTCCAATCGATCAATGTCTTTTAAAACCCTGCTGTTGTAATTAAGCAAACCTTCCAAAGAGGTGTTAATAACGGCAAGCATATATTCAATAAAAAAAGTTGATTTCCCTGATTTGTCACTCATTGCCAATGTAGTATAATAATCATTTTGCGTTTGACTAATCAATGTTTCGAAGGGTAAAAACTCAAAAACGGGATATTCAGACATTAAAATCAGGGTTTGCCACAACCTTCCCATTCTCCCGTTGCCGTCGAGAAATGGATGAATAAATTCCATTTCATAATGAAAAACACAGCTTTTTATTAGCGTCAATTCATCTGGATCTTCAAGATATTCGAATAAGTCTTTCATCAGATAAGGAACATTTTCGGCTGGTGGAGCAATATGTTCCACTTTCGTCCCTTTGACAATTCCAACTCCTTGTTTCCTGTATTTTCCAGCACCGACAATTAATCCATCCATTAATTCCAAATGTGCTTTTAAGAAACTTTTGTCAGACGAAAATGTATATTCATTCAGCTTTTCATATACTTTAATGGCATTTAGGACTTCCAAAACGTCTTTTTCGGGACCAATAACTCTTTTGTTTTCGATTAAGGCAGTGATTTGTTCTTCGGTCAATGTGTTGCCTTCAATTTGTAAAGATGAATGAATCGTTTTTATTCTATTCTGTTTTCGAAGTTGCGGAGATTGCTTACTCAGATAATTAGCATTCACTTCTCCTATTTTTTCAGAAATAGAACGAATCAGTTTTAATATTTTCGGGCTTACGTCGTAAGGAGGCTTCATTGATGCTATCATTTGATAGCATCAAAAATAGTTTTTTTTATTGAAATGTCCAAATGGTATTGGTGTAGTTCTGTATGTATGATGAAATTATATAATCAAAATTGATAAACCCCATTCGGCGTCACGCAATAATCCAGTTTCACGTCATTTTCAAAAACATCGTCAATAATTGCTGAAGGTTCAAAGAAAGAAAGCCCAATTTTTATGGTTTCCGGCGTGCATTCCGTCAAGAATTTGTCATAAAATCCTTTGCCGTAACCGGTACGATGGCCGGTCTTGTCAAAAGCCAAAAGCGGTACAAAAACCACGTCGATTTTGCTGGTTGGAACTTCCAGTCCATCAACAGGTTCCGGAATATTGTATTCGTTTTTCTTGATTTTGGTATTGTCCGTCAAAAGGAAATGAGTCATTTTTCGGGTTTCGAAATCACTTTTTGAGACGATGATTTCCTTATCTTTTCCTGAAAGCAAATGCAAAATGAACTCGGTGTTGACTTCTTTATGTTCGGTAATGGGAAGGAAAATATGGAAATAGGTTTTATCCCAAATGGGAAGTGTCAGTAATTTATTGGCAATAGCCAAACTCAAATCTTCGATTTCAGCATCGCTCAACTCTTGCCTTTTGTTTTTATACTTTTGCCTTAATTCCTTTTTAAGCATGAATCGTCGCTTTCAATTCGTTTATAAAAGAGGTCAAATGTTGCACTTCGACGTGATCCATAAGCACAATTTTGTACCATTTATTGTCTTTATTATGCTGTTCGGGAACCAAATCAAATTTTTTGGCAATTTCTTCCGGAATATATTCAGAATGAATGGTTACGATATTCATAAAAGGCTCCCTGAAATATTTGATGTTCAATTCGTCCAGTTCGTGGCACAAAAACTGGGTTCGCATTTGCAAAACGCTCACTTTTTCGAACCAGCCAAAAGGACCATACGTAAACAAAATCATCCAAACCGCAACGGCATTCGCACCGGAACGACTTCCGCAAAGGGTTAAATCCATTCCTTCGACATATTCGGCCTCCTTGGTCAAAACGTTTTCAATCAGACCTTTTCTGCAGATGAAAATACCCGTTCCATAAGGCGATTGCAGCACTTTATGGGCATCGATGGTGATGGAACTTATCTTTGGATTACTGAAATTAATGGTGGATTTCTGGTTGCTAAACGGATACACAAAACCGCCGTAAGCACCGTCAATATGGAGTTTGTATTCGGCATCGTGTTTTTCCAGAATCGAAGTGTAATCTTCGGGATTGTCAACCGAGCCGAACATTGTCGTTCCCATATTGGCAACGACGATAAAATATTTTTTTCCGTTTTGTTTCGCTTTAATGATCTCGTTTTCTAATGCCATTTTGTCGATTTCCCTTTTTTCGAAAGAAACAGGAATTTTTATCCAATCCAACATCAAAATATTGGCTCCTTTCGGGATAGAATAATGCGTGTCTTCGGAAGCTAGAATGGCGATTTCGTCTAATTTAGCCCCTTTTTGGTACATAAAAAAGTTGCGATACATCCAGATGGCTTGAATGTTGGCCTCGGTTCCGCCAGGCGAAATATAACCGTCAATCGAGTTGGGTTCGGCTTTGAAAATATCAACAGCAATAACGTTCAAAACTTCGCGTTCCATTTCCTGCGTTCCCTTGAATGCCTTTTCGGAAGTTCCCAAAGTATGGCAGCCAATATGGTTGGGATTGGCCACGTAGGTTTTCAACGTAGGGGCATCTTGCAAAAAAGGCGCATCATCGTAAAACACTTTCCCGTCCAGTTTTGAAGCGGGATAACCAAGGGAAGCGTCTTTAGAAAAATTCACGTTTTCGTCCAATGCTCTTTGTATTCTATTTTTTCGTTCTTCTTGCGAGAGTTTTTTCCAGTAAATCATTGCTGAATTTTTTTGACAAAGATAATTTTATAAATTATTATAAATGGGATAATTTTTTGAATTTGCTTTATGCCAATTTTAAAGTTAAATTTGTTTGAATTAAATCCTTGTCCTTATGGAAGAAATCACAAAAGCATTGGAACTTAAAAATGAATTGGACACTTTACGTCCAATTGATAAAGAAAAGGAAGCAATCATAATGCAAAAATTTCGTTTGGACTGGAATTATCATTCCAATCATCTTGAGGGAAATTCGCTTACTTATGGCGAAACCAAAGCTTTGATTTTATTTGGGATTACCGCCCAAGGCAAACCTTTAAAAGACACATTAGAGATTACAGGGCATAACGAAGCCATTAATTGGGTAATAGATTTGGTTAAAGGAGAACGTCCTTTAACAGAAAATTTCATCAGGGAATTGCACACGCTTTTACTCAAAGAATCCTACGAAGTCGATGCCATAACGCCTGACGGAAAACCAACAAAAAAGAGAATAAATGTAGGGACTTACAAATCATCTCCCAATCACGTAAAAACAAAAACGGGAGAAATCTTTTATTTTGCAACACCTGAAGAAACACCTGCAAAGATGTTTGATTTGCTGAATTGGTATAACCAAAAAACGAAAGAGAAAAACGTTAATCCAATTCTTGTTGCGGCTGAATTTCACTACCGTTTTATTAGAATTCATCCTTTTGATGATGGAAACGGAAGAACAGCCCGAATCCTGATGAATTTTATTCTGATGCAATTTGGTTTTCCGCCAGTAATTATCAAAACCGAGGATAAAGCCAATTATTTTGCCGCTTTGCAACTCGCCGATGCTGGAAATATTGAGGCTTTCATCAATTATATCGCCGAAAATTTGGTTCATTCTCTCGAAATTATGATAGCTGGCGCAAAAGGGGAAAGCATTGAGGAGGATGATGATTTGGATAAAGAAATTGCTTTGTTGGAGCAAAGGTTGAATTCTTTTGAAAAAAAAAACATCCCCAAAAAGCACACTATAGACAAAACCTTTATAGAATATTTTGTTTTTTCGTTAGCGGAGAAATTTTTTAACGCGAACTTTAAATTTGATAAATTATATGAAGAGAATAATTTTTATATTCAGTTAGGCAACAAAATATACTATTTAAATGATGTGACTTATCTCGAATTTTTGAAGACTAATTTTGATAAAATTTTTGAAGATAAAGAGTTTGTTTTTGAGTATTCATTTAAAAATCTAAAAAAATTAAAACTGAACGAATCTTATTTTTTTATCAAAATCGAAATAAAATTTTTAACAGATTATTTGCGTATAAAATTAAATGACAGAGACATTGTTCAAATTCCTTATCAGAAAAACAAAACGGACAAAGAGATTGAAAAAATAATGAAAAATGAAATCAAAAGGCACAAAGAATTTATTGAAAAAAAAATATCAGAACTTGAAAGAAGTGATAAAAAATAATCTGTGAAAATCAGTAAAATCCGTTTCATCTGTGGCTAATTTTTGAATGTCAATTGCAATTGCAAAAATCAATATCAATTTAGAAAATCGCTAATCTGCAATCATATTGAGATTGCTTCGTACCTCGCAATGACAATGAACATCCCGACTCTCGAACTTCAAATTCAAACCTTGCCTGACGGTCCCGGCGTATATCAATATTATGACAAGGAAGGCAAGATTTTATACGTGGGCAAAGCCAAGAATTTAAAAAAAAGAGTTTCTTCTTATTTCAATAAAATTCACGACACGGCCAAAACCAATGTGCTGGTCAAGAAAATCGTGACCATAAAACACATCGTCGTTCCCACCGAAACCGATGCACTTTTGCTGGAAAATAATCTCATAAAAACGCTTCAGCCACGATACAATGTATTGTTGCGTGATGACAAAAGTTATCCTTGGATTTGCATTAAAAAAGAGCCTTTTTCTCGAATATTTTCCACCAGAAGAATGGTCAAGGACGGTTCGGAATATTTTGGCCCTTACACGAGTTTCAAGACCGTGAATACCATTTTGGAACTGGTAAAAGAATTGTATCCGCTGCGAACCTGCAATTTTGATTTGAGTAAATCGAATATCGAAAGCGGGAAATTCAAAGTATGTTTGGAATATCATATCGGCAATTGCAAAGGTCCTTGCGAAGGTTATGAAACTTTGGAAGACTACCAAAAACAAGTGGATGCCATCCGTGAAATCCTGAAAGGGAATTTCAAGGAAAGCATGAAAGATTTCAAAAAGCTGATGATTGATTTAGCTCGGGATATGCATTTTGAAGAAGCCCAAAAAATCAAGGAAAAAATTGAAATCCTCGAAAATTACCAGTCGCGTTCCACGATTATCAATCCAAAAATCACGAATATTGACGTGTTTTCGATAGTTTCTGACGAAAGTGCCGCCTATGTAAACTTTCTGCAAATTTCCCACGGCTCGATTATACGATCCCACACGATGGAAATCAAAAAGAAACTGGACGAAACCGACGAAGAATTGTTAGAGTTGGCGATAATAGAACTTCGGGAACGTTTTCAATTATTATCTAAAGAAGTTATCGTTCCATTTGTAGTTGATTTGGGCGAAAACATAAAAGTTACGGTTCCGCAACTGGGCGACAAAAAGCAAATTCTGGATTTGTCCATTCGCAACGCCAAATTTTACCGAATCGAACAATTAAAACAACTGCAAATTGTAGACCCAGACCGCCACGCCAATAGAATTATGGCACAAATGCAGAAAGATTTACGATTACCCGTTGAGCCTCGGCACATAGAATGTTTCGACAATTCGAACATTCAAGGAACCAATCCCGTGGCGGCTTGCGTGGTTTTCAAGGACGGGAAGCCCAGCAAGAAAGATTATCGCCATTTCAATATAAAAACAGTCGAAGGACCGGATGATTTTGCCTCGATGACCGAGGTGGTGTATCGCCGTTACAAACGATTATTGGACGAAGAACAGCCTTTGCCGCAACTCATCATCATTGATGGCGGAAAAGGACAATTGTCATCGGCGTTGAAAAGTATTGACGAACTGGGTTTGCGAGGAAAAATAACGGTAATTGGCATCGCGAAACGACTGGAAGAATTGTTTTACCCCGGCGATTCCGTTCCTTTATATTTGGACAAAAGATCGGAAACATTGAAAATAATTCAGCAGCTTCGCAATGAAGCCCACCGTTTTGGCATAACACATCACAGAGACAAAAGAAGCAAATCGGCGCTCAATTCTTCGATTGAAAGTATTCCGGGAATTGGCGAAAAAACGATGCTCACGTTAATACAACATTTCAAAAGTGTTAAAAGATTGAAATTAGCCACAGAAAAAGAAATTTCTGACGTTATAGGTATATCAAAAGCCAAAAAAATTACCGACTTTTACAGAACCAATAACGAGTCAAAATGAAAAAATTTGCACTATTCATTTTTCTTTTTTTTACTTTCCTCACGTCTTTTTCACAAGACGCCGTTAAAAGACCCAAAATCGGGCTGGTTCTTAGTGGCGGTGGCGCTAAAGGATTTGCACATATTGGTGTTTTAAAAGTTTTGGAGCAGGCAGGCATCAAGATTGATTATATTGGCGGAACGAGTATGGGTGCGGTTGTTGGCGGACTTTACGCCTTTGGGTATAGTGCCAATCAAATAGATTCTATTTTTAAATCAACCAATTTTGATAAATTGCTTCATGATTTTATTCCTCGTTCCTCCAAGAATTTTTACGAAAAAAGGAATGATGAATTGTATGCAGTTGTTTTACCCTTTAATAAATTCAGGATTGGGGTTCCAGAGGCATTGTCAAAAGGGATGTATAATTTTAATTTACTGAGTTCGCTAACACGAAATGTAAGACATATAAGAGATTTTAACAAATTAAAAACACCGTTTTTATGTATCGCCACAAATATAGAAACGGGTGAAGAAGTTATTTTGAACAAAGGGAATTTAGCTCATGCCATGATTGCAAGTTCGGCATTTCCTTCTTTGTTTTCACCTGTTGAAATGGATGGAAAACTACTAATTGATGGAGGTGTGGCAAATAATTATCCTATAGAAGCGGTACGGAAAATGGGTGCTGATATCATCATTGGGGTGGACGTTCAGGATGGTTTATTTGACAGAAATGATCTAAGAGAAGCTACGAAAATATTGGGTCAAATTTCAGCTCTTCAAACCATAGAAAAAATGAAGATGAAAATAAAAGATACAGATGTTTATATAAAACCAGATATTAAAGACTATGGTATAATATCATTTGATAAAGGGCAAGAGATTATAAAAAAAGGAGAAGAAGCTGCTTTTGCAGTTTATGAGCAGTTAAAAAAACTAGGAGATAAAGAAAGTTATAAAAAAAATAATTTAAAAGTATCTAGTGACACTCTTCAAATAAAATGTATAAACATAAACAGTTTAAACAATTATACACAATCCTATATAAAAGGTAAACTGCCTTTTAATGAAGGGAGTAAAATCACCTACGAAGATCTGAGAAAAGGAATTGACAATCTTAATGCGACCCAGAATTTCAGTGTGATAAATTATTCATTGGAAGATAATAATTCGATTGATGATTTAAAGTTAGATTTGGTTGAAAATACAAATAGAACATTTTTAAAATTTGGCTTGCATTACGATGACTTATTTAAAAGTGGAGTTCTTGTAAATCTAACCCAGAAAAAGACTTTTTTTAAAAATGATATTGCCTCATTAGATATTGTTCTTGGGGATAATTTCAGATATAATTTAGATTATTATATAGACAATGGGTTTTATTTGAGTTTTGGTTTTAAATCTCAATATAATCAATTTAATAGAAATGTGGCTAAAGAAATAGGGGGTCTGAATATAGGGCCTTTGGCAATAAGCACCATTAATTTAGATTTCTCGGACTTAACAAATCAAGCCTATCTCCAGTCACTATTTGCACAGAAACTCCTAATAGGGGCAGGAATTGAAGTTAAATTTTTAAATATAGCGTCAGAAACATTGACTAACGCTGCGCCTACAATCGACAAGAGTGATTACGAAAGCGTTTTTGGGTATGTGAAATATGATTCTTTTGATAATAAATACTTTCCAAAAAAAGGATGGTGTTTTTCAGGAGATATTCAATCCTATTTAATTTCTTCAAATTACACCAATCAATTCAATCCTTTTTCTATTGCAAATGCTGATTTTGGGATAGCTACGACAATTTTAAAAAAAACCACGCTAAAACTTCAAGCAGGTGCTGGTTTTTCATTTGGAGATGAAAGCGTGCCTTTTTTTAATTTTGTTTTGGGAGGATATGGATACAATACCCTAAATAATTTCAAGAATTTTTATGGCTATGATTTTTTGAGCATATCGGCTAATAGTTATATAAAAACGACTGCAACCATTGATTATGAAATTTTCAAAGACAATCACTTAAATTTTTCCGCCAATTTTGCCAACTTGGAGAATAATCTTTTTCAAACAATGAATTGGATTTCAATCCCAAAATATTCTGGCTATGCATTGGGCTATGGTTTAGAAACTATAATTGGTCCCATAGAGGTTAAATATTCTTGGTCGCCAGAAACTTCAAAGGGATATACCTGGTTTAGTGTTGGCTTTTGGTTTTAATTTAGATCAATAAAAATCCCACTATTTGTTATAGTGAAAACAAAATGGATAGGATTATTAGAACATCTTCAATTTCTCATCAAGAGAAATCCTGAGGGAGTTTTCGGGTTTTTAAATCGTATTCCGAGAGATAGATATCGGGACTAAAATCGTAAATCTAAAATTTTCAAAGATACCATTATGCCACAAATTGTGAAATTTTCCGGTCTTTGATGACGAACAAATTCCCGCTGAATATTCCGCATTAATGAGTGACGGAAATGGCAGAATAAAATTTCCAATCGACGAAAACCCGCAAAAGGAAACAAACGTTCTCAAATAGAAGAATATTTAGATTTTCATGAAGGTTCAAATATGCGACATATTGTCATTGAGACTGATGGATATGATGCACGAAGATTTAGAAACAATCTAAAAACTCACCATTTTGGTCATGCAGATGAAGACGGATGCATATTGCAAATTTCCATAAAACTGATTGAAGACAGACCGGTACTCTTTTTTTGAAATTATTCAACGAATGGAGGCAAAGGGTTTTGGGGCAGGCAATTTCAAAGTTCTTTTGGAATCTGTAGAAAGGGAGCAGCAATTGAGGGGAACACTATAATAACACATTTTTTTTATACAATGTGAAAAAATAATTAACAATCGACATACGCGTTTGCAAATATTGTGTTAAAGTATGTTTTTAGTTGAATTACCCTTGTTTTACTGATTATCTTTGTGCCTGAAAAACGGAGGGGGTGGTTTCCTTCCTAATTTCTTATAAATTTCATAATTTATAATTTTTTTGGTTAGTTAATAGCATAAAAACTCAGTCATTATTTGACTGAGTTTTTTTGTTTTAATATATTTGGAACAAAATTTGCATTTGCAGTCAATAAATAGTCTAATAAAGCAATGAAAAAAATAATTCTATTACTTATATTTATTACAACGGTAAGTTTTGATTCCCAAAAAGGAGATGCGTATGATGTAGGCGAATGGTTTAAATTTCGAATACATTATGGTTTTGTAAATGCAGGTTATGCAACACTGGAGGTTAAAGAGGCCTCTTTAAACAGCAAAAAAGTTTTTCACGTTATTGGTAGGGGGTATACCACGGGGATGTCCAGATTTTTTTTTAAAGTAGATGATTTATACGAAAGCTACATCGATAAGGATTCTAGAAATCCATATCAATATATTAGAAAAATTGATGAAGGAGGATATACCAAAAACCAAGAAGGATTTTTTAATCAATCAGAAAATAAAATTTTTGTAAAAGATTATAAAAATAAAACGGAAAAAACACTTGATATCCCGAAAAACACACAAGACATTATGTCATCCTTCTATTATTTGCGAAATTATCCAAATATTGATAAAATAAAGCCGGGCGAATCCGTTTCAATTGATATGTTTTTTGATGATGAAACAACAAAATTTAAGTTAAAGTTTTTAGGTCGTGAGGATATTACAACTAAATTTGGAGTTGTTCCGACAATGGTTTTTAGACCTTTGGTTCAATCCGGGCGTGTTTTTAAAGAACAGGAAAGTTTAACGGTTTGGATTTCGGATGATGACAATAAATTGCCTGTTCGAATAAAAGCCAGTCTCGTCGTAGGATCTATCAAAGCAGACATAGAGGGATTCAAAGGACTAAAATATCCGTTTAAAATAAAAATTGTTGAATAATTGTGGAAATTACACAATGATTTTTTTGGAATTATAGAATGAAGAAGAAATATTACATTGAAAAAGAAAAATAATTTAAATGCATAACATACACACTTTTAAAAAAACACTACTACTTATAATCGTTTTTATTTCATTGGTTTCTTGTAAACAATCGGAAACTGTGAGCATAATCCCAGATCAAAAACCGCAAGCTGAAATAGAACAATTCGGATTTAAATCCAATGATTTTAATGTTTTAAATGACACGATACAAAGCGGAGACACCTTTGGAGGTATTTTAGAAAATCAAAATCTTGGTGACAAACAAGTCTATGATATTTTGGAAAAAGTTAAAGACAGTTTTAACATAAGAACCGTAAGAATAGGAAAGGCATTTACTTTATTAAGATCAAAAGATCGATATAAAAAGTTGCAGGTCATTGTTTACCAGCCTGACAGGGTGAATTATTATGTTGTCGATTTGAGAGATTCAGTGATGGTTTACAAAAAAACGAGACCAATCCGGATAAGACAAAGAACAATTTCCGGAAAATTAGACGGCTCTCTGTCCGAAGCATTAAGCAAGCAAGGAGTTGATGCGGCTTTGGCCAACAAATTGACAAAAGTGTATGCCTGGTCCATCGACTTTTTCAAGTTACAAAAGGGAGATAAGTTTGGCATCACCTTTACCGAAAGGTATATTGACGACACCATTTATGACGGAGTTGACAGCTTAAAAGCGGCATTTTTCGAGTATAAAGGAAAATTAATTTACGCCTTTCCTTTTGCCCAAAATCAAACTTCAGGAAAACTCGATTATTATGACGATCAAGGAAAAGCACTCAAGAATTTTTTCCTTAAGGCCCCACTCAAATTTGTGAATATTACCTCGCATTTCACTTTACACAGATTTCATCCCGTACAATTGGTCTGGAAAGCTCATAAAGGGACTGATTATGCTGCGCCAACAGGAACTCCGATTATGACAACCGCGGCAGGAATTGTGGAACAAACGGGTTATACAGCCGGAAACGGAAATTTTGTAAAAGTAAAACATGATAGAACGTACTCGACACAATATTTACACATGTCAAAAATCTTAGTCAGAAAAGGGCAAAGAGTTGCTCAAGGAAGCATCATTGGAAAAGTAGGAAGTACGGGACTGGCAACAGGACCGCATGTATGTTATCGATTTTGGAAAAACGGAGTACAAGTGGATGCCTTGAAATTAAAATTGCCTAATTCCCAACCTATGGATAGAAAAAATTTGCCGCGATTTTTGACTCAAATGAAGCCATTGAAAAGAGAATTGGACAGCGTTGCCAATTTATAGTTCAAAAAACATAAGTTTTATTTAAAGCTTCCAGCCTTCAAAACGCTGGAAGCTTTAAATAAAAAGGAATGAATATTTACAAACTAATAGTGTAAATTTGTATTTCAAAAAGAATAACCAATTAACCAAATACACGAATCAATATTATAATGGCATTACAAAATATAAATCCGACAACAACATTAGCTTGGCAAAATCTTCAGAAACATTTTCAGGAAATGCAAAATGCTTCCATGTCAGCAATGTTCAGTGAAGATAACACTAGGGCAACTCAATTTCATTTGCAATGGAATGATTTCGTAGTTGATTATTCTAAGAATATCATCAACCAGAAAACAATTGATTTGTTACTTGAATTGGCAAATGAAGCACAATTGAAAGAGGCAATTGCCAAATATTTTGATGGCGACATCATTAATCAAACCGAAAATAGGGCAGTTTTGCATACCGCTTTGCGCGCAACGGCAACATCTAGCATAAAAGTAGATGGTAAAAATGTGGTTCCGGAAATTTATGAAGTAAAAAACAAAATAAAAAACTTTACCAACGAAGTTGTTAATGGTGACAGAAAAGGTTTCACGGGAAAACCATTTACAGACGTTGTCAATATCGGAATTGGTGGTTCAGACCTTGGTCCGGCCATGGCGGTCGAAGCTTTGCAGTTTTATAAAAACAATCTAAACATTCACTTTGTGTCGAATGTAGATGGGGATCACGTAAATGAAATTATTAAAAAGTTAAATCCGGAAACAACTCTTTTTGTTATTGTTTCCAAAACATTTACCACTCAGGAGACCTTAACTAATTCGGAGACCATAAGAAAATGGTTTTTGCAATCAGCAAAACAAGAGGATGTAGCTAAACATTTTGTGGCGGTTTCAACCAATATTAAAAATGTAACCGAATTTGGTATAAACCCCGAGAATGTTTTCCCAATGTGGGATTGGGTTGGCGGTCGTTTTTCTCTTTGGAGTGCCGTCGGTCTTTCGATAAGTTTGGCCGTTGGTTTTGATAATTTTGATGAATTATTAATTGGAGCAAACGAAATGGACAACCATTTTAAAACTGCCGATTTTGACAAAAATATTCCTGTTACCTTGGCTCTGCTGAGCATTTGGTATAACAATTTTTTTGGATCTGAAAGTGAAGCGTTAATTCCATACACGCAATATTTGCAAAAACTGGCGCCATATTTACAGCAAGCCACGATGGAAAGCAATGGCAAAAGCGTTGGACGAGATGGAAAACCGGTAAATTATCAAACGGGAACAATTATTTGGGGAGAACCCGGAACCAATTCCCAGCACGCCTTTTTCCAATTAATTCATCAAGGGACGAAGTTGATTCCAACGGATTTCATTGGATTTGTGAAACCATTGTACGGAAACGAAGACCATCACGACAAATTAATGTCGAACTTTTTTGCGCAAACCGAAGCATTATTGCACGGAAAAACAAAAGAACAAGTTCAAGCCGAATTTGACAAACAAGGACTGTCCGAAGAAAAAGCGAAATTCCTTTTGCCATTTAAAATATTCAGTGGAAACAAACCCACGAACACTATTCTAATACAAAAATTGACGCCAAAGTCATTGGGTTCTTTGATCGCATTATATGAACACAAGATTTTTGTGCAAGGAATTATTTGGGATATTTTTAGTTTTGATCAATGGGGAGTTGAACTTGGCAAACAATTGGCCAATTCAATTCTTGAAGAAATACATTCTAAAAAAGTAAATCCTCACGATAGCTCAACCGAGTTTTTATTGAATCACTTTTTGAAGAATAAATAAAAAATATTCCTCTTCTCAATCACAGTTTATTCAATTGTAAAGAGGTCTTGATTTTGAGGAAAACATAGCTTGTAATTCAGGACGGGACACATATAATATTTAAAAAGGTATTCTTGATTTGAGAATACCTTTTTTTATACTTTTTTATTTATATTTGTTAAAACAAAACTTATTTTATGTACGAATTCATTCAAAAACTTCATTCTGGCTGGGCTTATTTAGCATTTTTATTATTGGTAATTGCCGTTGTCAATTCGCTTATTGGATTATTTTCCAAAAAAGAATTTACCGAAAAAGACAGAAAAATTGCGCTGTTTGGTTTGGCTACAATACACACCCAATTATTGATCGGATTAATTTTATATTTTGTATCGCCTGCAGGTTTTGCTTCTTTGGGGCAAATGTCTGACAAAGCATTGCGTTTAACGTCACTGGAGCACCCATTAATGAATATTATTGGGATTACCCTGATTACAATTGGATGGATGAAACATAAAAAGTTGACAACGAGCGAATCAAAATACAAGACTTTTTCCATTTATTATGGTTTGGGATTAGTGCTTATATTGAGCAAAATTCCTTGGGGATTGTGGTTCTAAAAAAAATTAAAAGTCCTTTTCAGGACTTTTTTTGCTTAGGTATGATTTTTGCTAAATTGAATTAAAAATGAAATAAATGAAAAATATTTTCACACTTTTTCTTTCCATTGTAATTGTTGGTTTTGCCAGTGGTCAAGCTCTAACTAAAGAAAAACAAAAATCTTCGATAAAAAAAGATACCGTCCAAAAAAACAAACCGCTGGTTGCAAAACAAGATAAATCTCCGTCATTAAAAGACACTGTCAGTAAAAACAAGACACTTGTTATACATCAAGAAATTGTTTTGGATACTTTATTTGTCGAAACGGGAAAATTAAAGCCCTATAAAAAAGAAGTTCACGCTTCCTATTATGCCGACAAATTCAATGGAAAAAGAACCACGAGTGGAAGAAGATTCGATAACAACAAATATACGGCAGCACACAAAAAACTGCCTTTTGGCACAAAAGTAAAAATCACCAATTTAGCCAATGAAAAATCGGTAATCGTCGAAATTATCGATAGAGGTCCATTTGTGAAATCACGAGAAATTGACCTTTCCAAACGTGCCTATATGGAAATTGCCAAAAACAAATCAGCGGGAGTAATGATGGTGAAAATTGAACTAGTCGAATAATAATTAGGGCCATTTTGCATAAGGATGGCTGCTCAAATAGGAATTATAATACCTATTGTCATTGGTAACTTCTTTGCCAAGCCACGATGGTTTTTCGAAAGTTTCGGTTTCTGAACCAAGTTCAATTTCGGCAATAATCAAACCTTCATTTTCGCCATAGAATTCGTCAACTTCAAAAATGTGATTACCTATTTTTACCTCAAAACGGGTTTTGTCGATAACGCCTTTTTCGCACAGGAGCAATAATTTCTGGGCTTCGTCAACAGGAATTTCCTTTTCCCATTCAAAACGCGAAATCCCCGATTCATTTGAGGCTCCTTTTATGGTCAGGAATCCTTTATCTCCTTTTATTCGGACACGAACTGTGCGTTCCGGAACAGAGCTCAAATAACCTTGTGCAATTCGGTTTTGGGCAAAAGCTTCTCTTTTGAAAGCGTCGGAGGTCGTGAGAAATTTCCTTTCTATTTCTATCATTTTTTTTGGGAGCTTTTTCCAGCTTTCCGTTTCAATCTTTTGTCACGCAAAAAAGCGTGACAAAAGGATTTTCACTTCTCCCGATAGCTATCGGGACTGGGCTAGTTTTGAACTTCAAATGTATAAAAAATCTTCCGGTATCTTTGGGTAAATGTTTTTATACCATTGGTTAATATGCTTTAGTCCAATCGTTCTGGTATAAT
>DHXP01000018.1:60053-81046 GCA_002413745.1 Flavobacterium sp. UBA5153
TTTGAAATAACTAGCGGTATTACATAAATTTGTCCTATGTCCGAAATAAATCCAAATAGAAAAATCATCCACATTGATATGGACGCTTTCTTTGCTTCGGTGGAGCAAATGGATAATCCTGCATTGCGGGGAAAGCCCATTGCAGTGGGCGGAGCCGAAAACAGGGGAGTCGTTGCCGCAGCAAGTTATGAAGCCAGAAAATTTGGGGTTCGAAGTGCCATAAGTGGCGTTTTGGCCAAAAAAAATTGTCCTGATTTAATTTTTGTGAAACCCAGATTTGAGCGTTACAAAGAAATATCAAGTAAAATCAGAAAGATATTCCACGATTACACGGATTTAGTCGAACCGCTTTCGCTTGATGAAGCCTATCTCGATGTTACGGCAAACAAAAAAGGAAATCCAAGCGCGACTTTATTGGCACAAGAAATCAGATTGCGCATTCTCAACGAAGTGGGTTTGACTGCTTCGGCAGGAATTTCAGTAAATAAATTCGTGGCAAAAATTGCCAGTGATTATAATAAACCCAACGGTCAGAAAACCGTAAATCCTGATGAGGTTATTCCTTTTTTGGAAGAATTACCCATCCGGAAGTTTTATGGAGTGGGGAAAGTTACCACCGAAAAAATGTATCAACTAGGAATTTTTACCGGTTTGGACTTGAAAGGTAAATCATTGGAATTCCTGGAAAAACATTTCGGGAAATCTGGAAATTTCTACTATAACGTAGTTCGGGGCATTCACAACAGTGAAGTGAAATCGGACAGAATCACGAAATCGGTGGCAGCCGAACATACTTTTGACATCAATTTGTCTTCCGAAATTTTTATGATGGAACAATTGGAAAACATTGCAAACATATTGGAAAAACGACTAAAAAAACACCGCATCGCAGGGAAAACAGTTACCTTAAAAATCAAATACAGCGATTTTACGCAACAAACCCGCAGCAAAACCCTGCCTTATTTTATTTCCGACAAGGGACTTATTCTAGAAACCGTGAAGGAACTTTTGTATCAGGAACGGATGAAAGATTCCGTTCGATTGCTTGGAATATCCTTGAGTAATTTGAACACCGAGCAAAAAAAGACAGTCGTGGTACAGTTGAAATTTGCTTTTTAACAAAAAAACTCCAACGGCTCGGATATATTAAATTTATACTGTTGTGTTGCCCAGAATTGCTTTCTGTGTTCAAAAAACATGAGTAAAAAACAAGTTAAAATAAACTACTTCAATAAAAACTGTAGCTTTTTTCATTAAAACACGAAATTTAAACTTTTTTTACTAGATTTACTTCGTCTGTTCGCTATGCTCGGGTGTTTTAGTTGCTTGTAGGAATGGCACGGTTTGCAAAACCGCGCTATCCATAACGAGGAGTATTTGCATTTCCGAGCAATCGGGATTCATACCAACTTACTCAACTATGCCAAAACCTTATAATTTTATTCCATATAAGTTTTTAATAAAATACAGTAATCCTGGATATCCAGTTAATAAATGAGTTACGAAAATGAAAAAAATAATAATTTTATCATTCACTTTATTAGTTTTGTTTTTTTATTTGGACAGCAAAACTTATTATTACGGTTTTGGGAATGGTTTTTTTAGTTCAAAAATTCCACATCGATTTGAAATATATTTTGCAGGATCAGATTTTGGAAATCAAGGAATGATACTAGAGGAAAATGATATGAGTTTACTAATCATCCATAAAAATGGTTCCATTTTTATGGATGATACCAAAAAGAAAATTATAATTGATAAATTCTTAGGATATTGGTTTAATGACAAAATTATAATTGCAAAAGTTAAAGATAAAAACAATAATAACAGATACATACAAGTTTATGAAGAAGTTACAAATAATTTGTACCCTAAATTTATTTGTAAAGAAATAAGTTACTCACACAATGAGTTTGGTGGGTTGAAATATATAGATTTAGATAAAAGTTTAAATTACTTTAAAAAATTAAAGTTAATTAAAAACATATCATTTATCTTGTGTGTTTTATCATTAGTATATTCAATTAAAGTATTTTATTTAAGGTATAAAAGTAAAAAATAATATCCCAGATGGCTCGGAAATAACAAAATAAAGTCGTGAACGATAGCGCAGAATTGCATTCTGTGCCCACCAACGATAGCAAACAAAACAAGTCAAAAACCAAAAAACCTCGCAAATTTGCGTGGTTTTGAAACTTAAAAAATGATTTTATTTATTTTCTACTTGAAAGTTTAGATAGCAATCTTAAAAACTCAATGTATAACCAGACCAAAGTTATCATCAAGCCCATAGCGCCGAACCATTCCATATATTTGGGCATTTTTTGTTCCACTCCTTTTTCAATTCGATCAAAATCCAAGAACAAATTTAATGCTGCGATTATAATTACAAAAACGCTGATGCCAATGCTCATCATAGAATTGCCATAATGAACAGGTACAAAACTGGTAAACATTGAGAATATCCAAGACACGAGATAATACGTGGCTATGGCAAGCGTTGCCGCAACAACAACCGATTTAAACTGCTCGGTAACTTTTACAATTTTAAATTTATACAAGCCTAAACAGACCACAAATGTTACAAATGTGGCGCCAACTGCCTGAATCACAATTCCTGGGTACTGGGTTTCGAAAATTGCAGAAACTCCCCCTATAAATAAGCCTTCAAATAAGGCATAACCTGGAGCTAGAATAGGCGAATATTGCGGTTTAAAAGCAGCAATTACAACCAAAATTAATCCCACAATTGCACCGCCAATAGCCGGAACGATTGGGTTCATTCCGTTAAAAGTCATCCACCAAATAACAATGGCTGATGCCGCAAGCAATAAAAACAAGATTAAGGTTTTATTGATTGTCCCAGACAAAGTCATATCTTGGTTGTAATCAATAAGTGTGGCGTGGTGCACTTCGTCATTTCTTGAAGCTGTTTTCGCTGAAAAAGATTTATTATTTAAAAAAGGATTTTTAGATTTGAAATTCATAGTATTTATGATTTATTTTTTTTTCAAAGATATATTAAAAAATAAATTAAGTCCAAAAAAAAATCCGCCTTGTTTAATTTCTAAACAGACGGATTTGTTTTTGGTATAAGTTTAACTATTCTATTTCCGAAACTCTCAAGGTGTTTACCATTCCTTTATCGGTTAGTGGCATTGCTGAAAGGTTTACTAAGAAATCACCTTTCTTAACATATCCTTTTTGTTTTGCAATTTCATTTACATCAGAAACAGTATCATCAGTACTTACGGAACTATCATAATAGAACGATTTCACACCCCATAATAAACTAAGACGTGTTAAAATTCTTCTGTTTGAAGTAAATACCAATATATGTGATTGAGGTCTCCAAGCCGAAATTTGGAAGGCAGTATAACCACTATTGGTCAAGGTACAAATTGCTTTTGCTTTGATTCCATTTGCCATTTGTGTAGCATGGTGACATACTATTTTAGTTATAAAACGACTAGTTTTTATTTGTGGCGTATTTTGAGGAACTTGAATTAATGGAGAATCTTCAACTGCTTCAAGAATTTGAGTCATTTGTTGAATTACTTGTACAGGATAATTACCAGTAGCAGTTTCACCAGAAAGCATTACAGCATCTGCACCATCCATAACCGAATTGGCAACGTCATTTACCTCGGCTCTGGTTGGAGTTAAACTTGTAATCATAGTTTCCATCATTTGAGTGGCTACAATAACAGGGATTCGTGCAGTTTTTGCTCTGCGAATTAATTCTTTTTGAACAAGAGGTACTTCATGAGCAGGAAGTTCTACTCCTAAATCACCACGTGCTACCATCAAGGCATCGCAATAAGCAATAATCTTGTCAATATTTTCTAATGCTTCCGGCATTTCTATTTTGGCAATAATAGGAATTTTATAAGCTGAATGTTTAGCAATTAATTCCTGTAAATCCTGTAAATCCCTTGGGGTTTTTACAAATGAAAGTGCAATCCAATCTACATTTTGACCGATTGCAAAAATAGCATCGGCAATATCTTTCTCAGTCAATGCAGGTAAAGATATTTTCGTGTTAGGAAGATTAACGCCTTTTTTAGATTTCAATTCACCTCCTTGAATTACTCGAGCCAGAACTTCTGTTTTTTTGTCGGTTTCAACAATTTCGAATATAAGTTTCCCATCATCGAGTAAAATTCTTTCTCCAGGATTTACATCATTTGGAAAGTTTTTGTATTTCATGAAAACTTTTTGGGCAGTTCCAAGAATATTTTCGGCAGTTGTAAATGTGATTAAATCCCCATCATGTACAATTACACCTTCTTCCATAACTCCTACTCGAAGTTTTGGACCTTGTAAGTCCCCCAGAATTGCTGTAGTGTATCCAAATTCTTCGTTAAGACCTCTTATAATATTGATTTTTTCTTTAACATCTTCATAGTCAGCATGCGAAAAATTTACTCTAAACACATTTACACCTGCTTCAATCATGTCTTTTATGATTTCTCTGGTGCTACATGCAGGTCCAAGAGTGGCTACAATTTTAGTCTTTTTGTTTGTAATCATTTGTATTAAAAAATTAAATTGTTTTTTGATTTTATTTTATTTGTTTCGACTGTATACGCCGTCGATATGCTGTCAATTGTGTTTAAAAGAGACTGAATTTGTGTCACTTCAATTGTTTCTTCAAGATTTTCAATTTTTAAAAAATAATCTACCTTCTTAAATTCTGGAAGCAAATAGACTTTTGTCGATACTTCCATTTTTATATTTGAAAATAGATTTTGGCTATTATCGTTTTTTTGTTGAAGGACTTCATTTTTATTTTGGATTAAATTCCAGGAAATTGCTCTTTCCTTATCATAAAAATAAAACCTAGAAAATTTTGTTTCCCCTTCTTTTACATTAATTTGAATTTCATTCTTGCTTTTGCCTAAATTGATTGGAAGCCTTTGATTGATGAAAAACGCTAATCGATAGTCTTCTAATGGAGTATGAATAGCAATAAGATGATAATCTATTTCGTCAAATTCGCCAAGATCCAATTTATGAATAGCCATTTCATGAAAAAAATAAGATGTAAAGATAGCGTTTCTATTGGAGCATTGGCCTCCTAAACGGGATGTTTTTGTTATTTTATAAACGAAAACGTTATAGTCTTGGGGGAATTGGTGTTATTTTTTGTCAATCTTATTTTGAAACGCAAAATAGCCACGTTGTGATGCTTTTTCCTCGGCCTTCTTTTTAGAAGTTGCTCTCGCTTTTGCAATTACTTTGTCGTCAATGCTTAGTTTTACTCCGAATAATCTTTGCCCGTCAATTGCATTATCTTCAAAAATATCATAGTGAAACTGCTTCTTCTCTTTTTGGCACCATTCTATAATCAAACTTTTATAACTGATTACTTTTCCTTCAAGTCTGGCAATATCCACATAAGGAATAATAACACTTTTTTGAATAAATTTTTCGCAATATACATAGCCTTTGTCAAGATATATTGCTCCTACCAACGATTCAAAAACATTTCCATGTATATTTTCTCCAAAATGGTGTAAAGGTACTTTGCTTTCTATAAATCGAACAAGATTTAAATCTTTTCCCAATTCATTTAAATGTTCCCTACTTACAATTTTTGAGCGCATTTTTGTAAGATAGCCCTCATCGCCTGCGGGAGCTTTACTAAATAAGTGTGCTGCAATTACAGCACTCAACATTGCGTCTCCAAGAAATTCTAATCTTTCGTAGTTGATAGGATTTCCTTTTTGATCTAGACGGCTGGATGAACGGTGCGTAAATGCTTTCTTATAATATTCGATTGTATTAGGGTCGAAACCTAAAATTTCCCGAATGGAATCAAAAAAAATCCCGTCTTCAAGAGAACGGGATTTCGAAAATATTTTTCTAATTATATTCATTTAAACTAGAATTCTAATTTTTTTATCAATACACAAGCATTGTGTCCTCCAAAACCAAAAGTATTGCTCATCAAGACCTTCACTTCTCTTTTTTGGGCAACATTAAAAGTAAAGTTTAATTTAGGATCAATGTTTTCATCATCTGTAAAATGATTTATCGTTGGTGGAATAATTCCATGTTTTATCGAAAGAATACAAGAAATGGTTTCTATTGCTCCAGCAGCGCCCAGTAAATGCCCTGTCATTGATTTTGTGGAATTCAAATTCATGGCATAAGCATGTTCGCCAAAAACATGTAAAATCGCTTTAGACTCTGCTATGTCACCAAGCGGTGTCGAAGTTCCGTGCATATTCACGCCGTCAACATCGGTAGGTTTTAAACCAGCATCTCTCAAGCAATTCTGCATCACATTTTTTGCGCCCAATCCTTCTGGATGTGGAGCCGTAATATGATAAGCATCGGCTGACATTCCTCCTCCTCCAATTTCGCAATAGATGTTTGCTCCACGGGCTATGGCATGTTCGTATTCTTCAAGAATTAAAGCACCTGCACCCTCACCCAAAACAAAACCATCTCGGTCTTTATCCATAGGTCTGGAAGCAGTTTTTGGATCATCATTTCTTGTTGAAAGGGCGTGCATAGCATTGAATCCTCCCATTCCGGCAATAGTCACTGCGGCTTCTGAACCACCAGTTACCATCGCATCGGCATAGCCTAATCGAATATAGTTGAAAGCATCAATCATGGCGTTTGTCGAGGAAGCACAAGCAGAAACGGTGGTGAAATTAGGGCCTCTAAAACCGTATTTGATGGAAATATTTCCGCCGGCAATGTCGGCAATCATTTTTGGAATAAAAAATGGATTGAATCTTGGTGTTCCATCTCCCTTTGAAAATTCTAAAACTTCATTTTGAAAAGTTTCCAATCCGCCGATTCCTGAACCCCAAATTACCCCAATTCTATCTTTGTCTAATTTTTCAAAATCAAAATTCGCGTCTTTAACGGCTTCTTCAGCGGAAACCATTGCATATTGAGCAAAGCGATCCATTTTTCGCGCTTCTTTGCGGTCAATGAAATCCTCAACATTAAAGTTTTTCACTTCACAAGCAAACTGTGTTCTAAATTTTGAAGCATCAAAATAAGTAATTGGAGCTGCTCCACTAACACCGTTTATAAGTCCATTCCAATATTCTTGAATGTTGTTTCCAATAGGTGTAAGAGCGCCTAAGCCTGTTACTACAACTCGTCTTAATACCATAAATTATGTATTTAGTTATCTTAAATAAATAAAACCCACGCTTTCTTGCTGTATTGATATCACAAAATAGCCATGGGTATTAATTATAAATATTATTTTGATTGAAATTCAATCTGGAATTTAATTAAAAATAATAATAATAACACCCGTTTACAATGTTGCAAACGGGTGTTTTTTTATTATTTTTTAGCTTCTTCGATGTAAGAAATCGCTTGACCTACAGTAGCAATGTTTTCTGCTTGATCGTCTGGAATTTGAATATCGAATTCTTTTTCGAATTCCATAATAAGCTCCACAGTGTCTAATGAATCAGCCCCTAAATCATTAGTGAAGCTTGCTTCTGTTACCACTTCGTTTTCGTCAACACCTAATTTGTCTACGATAATCGCTTTTACTCTTGATGCAATGTCTGACATAATCTTTAATTTTAAAATTTAATTTGTTGGCAAAAATAAAAAACTTTATTTTAAAACAACTATTTAGTTAATAAATGTGACTACTAATTTATAAAATAAATTTCACAAAGACTTCATAATGTTATTTATTATCACTTTTTATTCTTTTTTTTGCATAATAGAAATCATTTGGGGTATGAAAAAAATAGTAATTTTTGCTTCTGGATCGGGCACTAATGCCGAAAACATCATAAAATATTTTGGCAATAAAGACTGCGGAACTGTCGTTGTCGTTTTTACCAATAGTCCAAACGCCAAAGTGATTGAAAGAGCCAAAAACTTACAGGTTCCAACAGAAATCTTCTCGAAAGAGGAATTGTATGAAGGTAAAGTACTACAAAAATTAAATAGTTTTGAACCCGACTGGATAGTTCTCGCCGGATTTTTATTGAAACTCCCCGAAAATATTATAAAACAGTACCCTAATAAGATAATAAATATACATCCCGCTTTGTTGCCAAAATATGGTGGAAAAGGGATGTATGGAATGAATGTACATAAAGCCGTTGTCGAAAACCACGAAAAAGAAACCGGAATCACCATTCATTTTGTCAATGAAAATTACGACGAAGGCAACATTATTTTTCAGAAGAGCGTAAATTTAACAGGAACTGAAACCCCTGAAATTGTCGCCGAAAAAATTCACGAACTCGAACAACGCTACTTTCCGGAAGTTATTGAAAAACTTCTAACTTCTAACTTCTAACTTTACACTTTGGAACACGACGTACATATTTATACTGATGGCGCTGCCAAGGGGAATCCCGGTCGTGGCGGTTACGGCGTTGTTATGGAACTTGTGGGGACGCCGCATAAAAAGGAATTTTACGAAGGTTTTCGTCATACCACTAACAATAGAATGGAATTATTGGCGGTAATTGTTGGTCTCGAAAAGCTAAAAAACCCGAATATGAAAGTTTTGGTAGTTTCGGATTCTAAATATGTGGTGGATTCTGTTTTGAAAAAATGGGTTTTTGGTTGGGAAAAAAAAGGTTTTGTGGGCAAGAAAAACCCCGATTTATGGAAACGGTTTTTGGTGGTTTACAGGAAACACCAAGTCGATTTCAAATGGATAAAAGGACACAACAACCATTCTCAAAACGAGCGTTGCGATGAACTTGCCGTTATGGCTTCGATGCAAAAGGAACTTTCCGTGGATGTTTTTTATGAAAAAGAGAACGAGAAACTTTTGTAAACTATAAATAGAGAAATTATTTCTTCATTTTCAACAACTCATTGTATTCTTCCAACAACTTTAAGTATTTGTTTTTCCAATACGCTGCGTCAGAATCTTCTTTTTTAGAATCTAAAGTGGACTTCTATAAAACCTCAAAACTATTTTGGTAAATTAACAATGTTTCCTTTTTTCTGAAGAGCACTTTTTTATTTTGATAGCTTGGTTTTTGCAACAGCTGTTTATTGTTGAATTGCAATAAATGGAATTGTAACTCATCAATATTAAAATCATCCACTTTTATTTCATAACTGGCAATAAATCCAATTGCTTTTTGTTCGACATAAATTCCAGGGCTATATTCTTCAGTGATTTTCGTTTTATGTATGTTGTATAAAGGAAAAAGTAATTGTTCTTGGTTTAAATCTTTGAAGTGAAGTTTTTTAATTTTCTTGCCATCTAATACTATTTCGATTTGGTTTTTTGGAGTGTTCAATAAGCCAGTCCACTTTTTACCTGGTAGATGCTCGACTGATTGGATGGAAGGTATTTTTAGATAGTAATAGAAAAATGGGTCTAATACCGCTTTTACTAATGGAACTTTCATTGTACCCGCTACTTTCAAGCATTCATCCAAATCATCCTCGCTGCACTCGAATTTTTTTAGTGTCCAACTTTCCCCGTGAAGATTGATTTTGAGTAGGTGCATTTGGGGCTAGTTGGATTGCATTATAAAATAATGAACTTCAATTTTGATTTTAATAGAAATAGGCTTTCTTGGAATTATCGTTCCAGCCCGCTTGATTTTGATATTCAACAAAATAAATTTTCACATCGGCTTGATTAGCATATTTGACAAAGAAAATTTTCTTGTCTGATTGATTGGTATATTGGGTGAAAAACCATAAACCCTCGTTATTTCCTACTTGATTATTATATTTGACTTTATATACTTTCAAATCAGCTTGATTGGGATAATTTACTATAAAAACCTTTACATCCGCTTGGTTGGCATACTGTACGGAAAAGACTTTTTGGGCTCGTACATTGCAATTTGTCAACACAAAAAAAGAAAGACAAAAAAGTTTCATTAGATTGGAAACAAACTGTTTTTTGGTTGCCATAAATTGCTTTTAAATGATTGTAAAAATTACATTTCAGAAACAAGCATCATAGTGTCTGCATAGATAGTACTCGACATAATAGCACTTTTGAGATTCTCGTGTTTGAAATACATAGAAAACTCAAAAGTATCATAACAATCATTCTTATCATCACAGTTTGCAAAGCTTCCTATAAAAAACACTTGATTGTCATCCAAAAAAGTAATATTATTCAAAAACAATCCTATCGAACCAATGTCTGTTTTACGAGAAAACACTTCGTCAAAAGTATATCGTATTGCTAAATTATGTGGGTATTTTGGGTATTCAAGTTGGAAGGCTAAAACATTCTTTCCTTCTTCATCGGGCAAAAACAAACTAACTTCAGCTTGATGGTCAACAGGCGGATAATTCCGGGAGAACCCTTCACCTTCACCTGTATTGGTTCGAACATATCTATAGCTAATGAGTCCTTTTATTTCCATTGTTTTTTTATGGAATTGATAAATCAGTTGGTTAATCTCGGCTATTTTTGGCAAGTCGGTAATCCAAAATTGAGGAATCGTTTCAAATCCGTAAAGCATTCCTGCCAAACCACCCGTAACTGCTCCCGTGGTATCGGTGTCTTCCCCTAAATTGACCGCTTTGAGAACGGCATCGACATAATTATTGGTGGTTAATAGACACCAAATACTCGCTTCCAAAGTGTGAACTACATAGCCGGAACTTTTGATTTCATCTTCTTCTAATTCATAGATATTGCCGTTCAAAAGACGGTTGTAAATTGCAATTTCAGGAGTATTTATATTCAATGATTTTAAAAAATCGGTCACTTCCTTTTTTAAGTTTTTGTAGATTTCAAACTTGTCTTTGCCTTCCATAATCTGTTTGGCAAATTCCAAATAATAAAAACAGCCAATTACAGAACGAATGTGTCTGTGAGTAAGAGAAGAAACCTCTTTTGTGATTTGAAAACGTTCGAAAATCGTCTTGTCTTTACAATACAGAACCAAAGGCAAAATCCGCATTAGGGAACCGTTTCCGTTGTCCCATTCTTCAAAACCGCCAGCCAATTCAGGTTTTATCCCTTTGGCTAATCGGTCAATAGCTATACTCGTGGCAATGCCAATATCAAAAACTTCTCCTTGTGGAGTCCAATAATTTTCGTTTTTCCAGGCGATAAATTTGTTTGCCAATTGTTGCAAATCCAAGCCTTCATTGATACTTTCGGCTAAACAAAAGGTCAGCGAACTGTCATCAGACCAAACGCCAGCTTTAACATCGTGCGTACCAAAACCCTGCATAGTATTTACAGGATTTTGCTTCAAATAATCACGGCTTTTAAATTCTACGGGTACGCCAAGCGCATCTCCTACGGCAACACCATAAAGAATGTTTTGAAGGTGGTTTTTAGATTTCATCTTGGAGTTCTGGCTTTGAATAGGAATGAAGTTCGTACTCAATATTATTCTTTTCTAATAAATCCATCCAATCTTTTGATTTTCTATAAATTAACATAATATCATAATCCTCATTGATAATAAAATCACGACTAATTTCCTTTACAAAAGTAATTTGTCCATCAAAAAGAACAAATTCATCATCCACGTTCACAAAGGTAAAATGTACAAAACTTGGTTCGGAATGAATCCAAATTTCTTCACCATCAATATGGTGTCTATAATATAAATTTGAAGATTTTACCGAAAAACAAATATTTGTACCATCAAAAAGTTGGGTTTCTAATAATAAATTTTCATATACATCAGCTTGAATCTTTTTTTCTCTGTGCATATATATCCTTCTCATTTTACAGGGTTGAAACCTCAATAATTCATTATTTCCTTTATAACGAATTATCATTTTTCCGTGACCTGTTAATGGGTTGTTTATTTTTGGCATTATTTGATTGTTATAAATGATTAAAATTCTAAAACTAGATTATTGAAATTATCATCAAATCCTTGCTTTTTAAAGAAGCTTAAGGCTTTGGTGTTTTTTGAAAACACATCCAAAACAATTTTATGTACCGATTCTGACTTTGCCCATTTTTTTATTTCTTCTATAAATGATTTTCCAATACCTAAATGGCGGTAGTTTTCATCGATCATTATATCTCCAAGGGTACAATAACTATTTGCATTGTAGCTTGAATATTTAAACCAGCTAATATTAGCAGTTACATAACCTATAATCTTGGTGTCACAAGTAGCTATAAAGAGTGTGCTTGATTTGTCTTTAAAATTCGCATTTAAAATCATTTTATATTCTACGCCCGAATTGTCTGTGTTTGCAAAGAAATCTTCATCAAAGTCTTTATGAAGATTCATTAGTTTTAGCCATAAGGATACGATTTCGTCAAGGTGTTCGGAGGTAGCTTTTTGGATTTGTATCATAGTTTAATTTGTTAATTTAAAACAAACAAATTTTTCATCATCAGAAATTAAAGTGTAACCAAGCTCATCAACTAAAAAATGGTCTATTGTATTTGAAGTTGGAATGCTTTCAATAAAATCATAATCTGGAAAGTGATTTTGATTATCTCTTGCCCATTCTCTTGATGTTTTAGTTACTGCTTGATTTATATTTTCGTCAAAGTAAATTACATAGTGTTTTTTGTTCATCTTATCTAAGTATTAGGTTTGTATTTGTCCAATTATCTAAAAAATTAATGTAATTTTCTCCGCCTCCTTTAACTGCTCTCCCACTAGGACTATAAGAAATTGGATTAAAATTGACACCTTGATTTAATATTCTATTTATATATCCTTGAAAACCTAATCCACCCAATCCGTTTTCTAACCAATTAGTTCTAAAATTTTGGTTAATTGTTGTGTTACCCATCGTATGAATTATGTTTTTAATACTACCTGTTCTTAACGTTTGAATTACATTTTCATTATAATTCCTTTTAACCCTTATTTTAAAACCCTTATAAGTTGTAGTAGAAGTAAATAAAACTTGATCAGAAAATTCCTTAAATATTTTAGCACTCATGAAATTATTTAAAATAACATCATTATCTATTTGGTTGTCAACAAAATCAATTTCAATCGAATCAATTATGTCTTGAAAGCAAAATTGATATTTATTCATAATTTCAAGCTTTCTATCCCAATTATTACAAAAGTAATCTTCGTGTAGATTTAAATTTCTTGCTATCGATTTCCAAAAATGATTCGTACTTCTTCCATAGTAATAATCAGCATTTCTATTAATATTTGTATTAAATGGATTGAAAGAGCCTAAAATTAAGGTTTTTGGGTTTTCAACTATCTCTGGGCCTTCCCATCCATTTTCAATTGCTAAATGTTGTATTATCATATCTATAATTTAATTGATTACTATTCTATTTTTAAAATTAGATTTAAATTCTAATTAGGCATCAAAAATTATTTGGATTTACTCCATTTCTAATCAACCATTCATGATCTAATGTCAAATAATTATTATTATCATTGAAAAGCCAATGTTTTATTAACATTTCCATTCTAGGATTTCCATCTAATCTAGCTGCACTTGGTGTATAAATAGCACCATATTCGATTTTTTTCGAACACTTTGAATTTATTAATTCATTCCATTTTTGCAACCAAATCCCAGTTGGTCTTCGGGTAAAATATACATTCGTAATTTGTGGATTTTTACATAAATAATCTGTTATATTTTCAATATTCCAAATGATTTGGTTTAAAGCATCAAGTTCAGCTAAACCGCCAATATTGTTTCTTTCATTATCATTAATCAAATTATATTCGACATCGTTAAAAACAACATTATCATTGTTTAATAATCTATAATTATTTGTTTCAGGAAAAACTCCCGTAATCATATCCGCGAATGAAAGTTTAGCTTTTTTACAAATACCGAATATTTCCTCAATGGTTGGGTTTAGTGGATGATTTGGAGCGCCATTCGCTGGCATTCTTCTGCTATTAAGGACGTAAGCGTTTTCTATAAATAGATTCTTAAATACTGGCCAAAACCAGTTTCTTCCATAAAAAAAATCAGCGTGATTGTCATTTGGGGTCATCGGATTAAATGTTCCAATAAATAGTACTTCAGGTAAATAGTACTTGTTTTTTAGAATGGAATTTTCCGTGTAAAATCCATTATTCCAGTCATAGTTTAAAAACTTGTGTTGAATTGGCATAGTATATTTGTTTTTGATAGATTACTATTTTAAATTTTCTAAAGTAAAAAACTTAAATGTACAGCTTTTTTGAGGTAAAAATTCAAAAAGTAGATTTCATTTATTTAGGAATCAAAGTTTTAAATAGTAGATTTCAAAACTGTTTTGGTATGTCAATAATGTGTCGGTTTTCATTAATTACTATTCGAATTATAAACATTTTGTAATTCTTCGGCCGTAAGTGCTCTGTTCCATAAAGTAATATCGTCTAATTTGCCATTAAGAGGCCACCAGTAGCCATTAGCTTGGTTAGAATCACCAATTGAAATGCCGGAATTTTCAGAATTTAGAGTTATTATTCCGGCTTGACTTCCTTTCAAAATTCCATTGACATAAATTTTTAGAGTTGCCCCATCGTATGAAAACGCAATATGACTCCATTGATTTAAGGATATAGTTGGAACGCTCAAATTTAGGTGAGTATTGTTTGTGCCTACAAGGCCAGCCGTTAGGTTATTTTGGTTAAAATCGAAACCCCATACTTCTCCAGATGGATTTACATATCCGTTTTGGCTTCTCCTAATAATTGCTGTATTTGAACTTTGAGCATTTCCAGTCCAGAAATATGATGTTGGATATATCCAAGTGGAAACAGTTAATTTATTATTGTCCAAAAGGGGTGAATTAGCTACATATATTTCATTATTTCTCTGTCCAAAAACTGAACCTTGATAGGAAAATTGATACGCCGAATTGCTGTTTCCGTTTCTGTCCGTTGTCAAGGAAGCCACATAAACAGTTCCATTTAAATTATGACCTGATACATCATTGGCATTACCATTAAAGTTGTATCGTGCAACTAAACCATCGGTAGGGAACGTAGATATTGATGATCCTGGAGTTGGATTGTTGTTTGGGCTGCAATTGGCTAATAAAATTGCGACAGCTGTCAGTAGAAATACGTTTTTAAGAGAATTAATTGTTTTCATGTTTTTGGTTTTAGATTAACGATATTGAATTAGAGTGTTTCTTTTTAATTCTTCAACAAAACTACCGTCTTGTTTGGCATAAAATGGCAAAGTTCTTTTTACCTTTGTTATTCAATAAACCAAATTTCCATGGAAGATTACAGCAAAAGAAAGCTCTACAAGAAAATCATAGTAAAACTTCTAAGAGAAAAAAAGCACAATATTGATGAGCTTTTGTCTTCACTAAATGATATTTTGATAACGGATTATGGAATGAATTCTGTAGCCAGAAGAACTCTTGAAAGGGCTAAAGAAAGCCTGATAGATAACGGGTACGTGATCAAATCCAGAAAGTTTGAAGGGAAAAATTATTTTGTTCTTGAAGCTCATCCCGAAAATTTGAACCTAACTGAAGAGGAACAGCTCACAATACCCTTGCTCTTAGGGTTGCTGGATACCGAGAAGGCCATGAATTCTGTGGAGTGGATTAAATCCGTATTAATGGAAGAATTTGATTATACCAAAGAAGATTTAAACCCGCATCCTCATTTTGTCCATATTCAGCCTACTTTAAACAGCCAAGACCAATTGCTTATATTGGCTGGTAGAATTATTGAATATATCAAAAAAGGTCAAGCCATTAAATTCTTGTATGATAAAAAAGGGGCAGAAAAATTCAAACAGGTTGCTCCATTACAAATCAGATATTACGATAACCGTTATTATTTATTGGGAACGGATATCGATGAAAATACAAATGAAGCAGAAACATTATTAAAAAACTACACCCTTGATAAATTCATAGAAAAACAAGTATATCCAGCAATAATTGAGGCTGATGATAATGACTCAATAGAAAAGTACATTTATTTCGATTACCAAAAACTGTACAAAAAGAGTGATTTAGAAAATCTACTCAGTAACAGCTTGGGGATTTGGTATGACAGGGAGAATCAACTAAAAACGTTTAGACTAAAATTTACCGATTGGGCTATGGGTATTGTGGAAAACAAAAAGATTCACCCCACGCAACACATCGTAGAAAAAACTAAGCAGTTTACGGTTTTGGAAATTTCCGTTTGGGACAATCGAGAAATTGACTTTTTTGTAGGGAGATTTGGGGATAAATGTGAGCGGTTGAATTGAAACTATAGATCTAATTGTTTTTCCTCCGTCATCTTTTGGTATACTAGTCTTCAATATCTCATTGTTATTGGTCAAAATATATAAATCCAAAAAGTTATGTTTTGAAGGCAATCCATTATCAGAAACAATTAATTCTTCAATCATTTCCTTGGTAAAATTTTGTTCTTTCTTCTGGCAAGAGAAAAAAAACTAAATAGGGCAAATGCGATTATTATTTTTTTTCATTGGAGAGGTTTCTTAAACAAATCTACCAAAAAAAACCTCAAAACTTCTAATCGCATACATTTTCAAAGTTAGGTAGAGTGCGTTTTCAAAATACAATATAGTGTATTTTCAAAGTTTTATATAGTGTAATTTCAAAATTAGCGGTATATTTGCAATTCTAAAACTCATCAAATGAATGCAAATAGAGCCCTAAAAACTGCAATGGATGTTTATAAAAAAAAGTATCCTATTTTGGCTTTAACTGGCCCAAGACAATCGGGCAAAACCACTTTTTTGAAAACGCAATTTCAGGAGTATGAATACGTAAATTTAGAAAATTTAGACACCAGAAATTTTGCTATCGAGGATCCAAATGCTTTTTTGAAGCAATATAATAAATATGTTATTTTTGATGAGGTGCAAAGGGTGCCCCATTTATTCTCCTATTTACAAACCAAAGTTGACGAAGATAAAATTATGGGACAATATATTTTGTCGGGGTCCCAAAACTTTCACTTGATGCAAAACATTACACAGAGTTTAGCAGGAAGAGTGGCTTTGTTTAAACTACTGCCTTTTGATATTTCCGAAATGCAAGCAGCTAATTGGTTGAGCGATGATTATGCAATAAATCTCCAAAAAGGATTTTATCCAGCTATTTATGATAGAGAAATTCCATCTAAAGTTTTTTATTCCAATTATATTCAGACCTATGTAGAACGAGATTTGTCGGAGCTAATTCATGTAAAAGACTTAAAACAATTTCGAAATTTCATTTCGCTATGTGCCGCTAGAGTAGGGCAATTAGTCAACCTGAATTCTTTGGCAAATGAGTGTGGCATTTCGCAACCTACGGCAAAATCATGGATTTCGGTTCTAGAAAACAGTTACATTGTGTATCAATTGCAACCCTATTTTTCAAATTTTAACAAACGCGTTACCAAAAGTTCAAAGCTTTATTTTTATGATACTGGTTTGCTTTGTAATTTACTAAAATTAAACGATGCCGATAGTGTAAGGTTAAGTTCTTTAAAAGGAAGCTTGTTTGAAAATTATGTTATTAATGAATATGTAAAGAAAAATTATCACAACAATTTACTTCGTGATTTATGGTTTTGGCGGGATGCGGTAGGACATGAAGTGGATTTAATTTGGCAAAAATCAGAATTACTAAACTTGGTTGAAATCAAAGCATCAGAAACCATAAAATCCGAAATGTTTAAAGGATTAAATTATTTTGAAAAATTAAAACCAGAATTAATAGAAAGTAAATCGGTAGTTCACACCGGACTGTTCAATCAAGAACGAACCATAGGTAAAGTATTGAGTTGGAAGGATTTTATTTTGTAATTCAATTCTAAATAACAAGACTAATTAGAAGTCAATTTAAAATTCTAATAAGTTCCAAACTTCTAATCCCATACATTTTCAAACTTCAAACTTATAAACTATCTTTGCCGCTTAATTCGAAACTCATAGAATGAAATGAGCTTAGCATAGATTTTTTCTGTAATCATCAAATGCGAATAAGCGAATTCCATATTCCTTTAAAAAGAAAATAGAATCTACGTATGAATAAATTATTGATTGTTGGAACCGTTGCTTTCGACGCTATTGAAACACCTTTTGGTAAAACAGATAAAATTTTAGGAGGTGCGGGAACTTACATAGGACTTTCGGCTTCCAATTTCAACCTTCAATCGGCTATTGTCTCCGTAGTTGGCGATGATTTTCCACAAGAATATTTAGATTTATTGACCGATAGAAACATTGATATTTCAGCAATTGAAGTGGTCAAAGGCGGAAAAACCTTCTTTTGGAGTGGTTTATACCATAATGATTTGAATTCTAGAGATACTTTGGCAACGGAGTTGAATGTATTGGCAGACTTTCAACCAAAAGTTCCCCAAAATTTCAAAACTGCTGATGTGGTGATGCTAGGAAACCTGCATCCATTAGTCCAAAGTAGTGTTTTAGATCAAATGGATGTCAAGCCCAAATTAGTGGTTTTAGACACCATGAATTTTTGGATGGATTGTGCTTTACCAGAATTATTGGACGTAATCAAACGCGTGGATGTAATTACCATCAACGATGAAGAAGCACGACAACTTTCGGGAGAATATTCATTGGTAAAAGCGGCTGTAAAAATTCACGCCATGGGACCAAAATTTGTTGTAATCAAAAAAGGGGAACACGGTGCTTTATTGTTTCATAATCATCAAATTTTCTTTGCACCGGCTTTGCCTCTGGAAGAAGTTTTTGATCCAACGGGTGCAGGAGACACTTTTGCGGGAGGATTTGCAGGATTTATTACGCAAAGCGAAAACATATCATTCGAAAATATGAAAAATGCCGTGATTTACGGGTCTAATTTAGCTTCCTTTTGTGTGGAAAAATTTGGAACCGAAAGAATGGTTGGCCTTGAAAAAGATGAAGTTGTTGTGAGATTGAAACAATTCAAATCTTTGACACAATTTGATATAGAAATATAATGCATAATACTGAAGCCTCGGAAACGGGGCTTTTTTTGATTAAAAAACTACTACAATAAATACAAAAGCAACACAATGAGCGACGCAATTAAACACGAATGTGGCATTGCCCTTTTAAGATTAAAAAAACCGTTAGAATTCTACAAAGAAAAATACGGTACGGCTTTCTACGGAATACAAAAAATGTATCTCCTTATGGAAAAGCAGCATAATCGTGGGCAAGATGGAGCTGGTTTTGCAAGCATCAAACTTGATGTAGAACCGGGAGAACGATATATAAGTAGAGTGCGCTCAAACGATGCGCAACCCATTCAAGATGTTTTTGCCCAAATAAACGACAGAATAAACGAGGAATTAACTTCCCATCCAGAATACTTGGATGATGTGGCGTTGCAAAAAAAGAAAATACCGTATTTAGGCGAATTGTTTTTAGGACATGTTCGTTACGGAACTTTCGGTAAAAACAGCATCGAAAGTGTTCATCCATTTTTACGTCAAAACAACTGGATGCATCGAAATCTGATTTTGGCCGGAAATTTCAATATGACCAATGTAAAAGAGCTTTTTCAAAATCTTGTTGATTTAGGACAGCATCCAAAAGAGATGACGGATACCGTTACCGTAATGGAAAAAATTGGACATTTCTTGGATAATGCCGTAACCGATTTATACCAAGAATGTAAAAATAATGGGCTGACAAAAAGGGAAGCTTCGCCTGTAATTGCCGAAAAATTAGACATAGCGAAAATTTTAAATAGGGCATCCAAAAATTTAGACGGAGGTTATGCAATGGCAGGACTTCTGGGTCACGGAGACGCCTTTGTTTTTAGAGATCCCGCAGGAATTCGACCAGCTTATTTTTATGAGGATGACGAAATTGTGGTAGTAGCCTCGGAAAGACCAGTGATTCAAACGGTTTTCAATGTGGATTTCGAAAAAGTAAAAGAACTACAGCCCGGAAAGGCTTTAATTATCAAGAAAAACGGCGTAGTAACCGAGGAAGAAATTCTTCCACCCACTGTTAAAAAAGCCTGTTCTTTCGAAAGAATTTATTTTTCCAGAGGAAGCGATGCCGAAATATATCAAGAAAGAAAAAAGTTAGGAAAATTAATTTTACCAGCAGTTTTAGAAGCTATTAGTGACGACACTGACAACACGGTTTTCTCTTATATTCCAAACACCGCAGAAACTTCTTTCTACGGTATGGTCGAAGCGGCCCAGGATTTTTTGAATCAAAGAAAAAATAATTATATTCTGGAAAACAGAAAAAAATTAACCAAAGAAAAACTCGAGGAAATCCTTTCGGTAAAAATCAGAACCGAGAAAGTAGCCATCAAGGACGCAAAATTGAGAACTTTCATAACAGAAGACAGCAGTCGTGACGATTTAGTGGCTCACGTTTATGATGTGACTTATGGAGTGATAAAACCAACAGACAATCTAGTAATTATAGATGATAGTATTGTGCGTGGAACGACGCTCAAGATGAGCATCATTAAAATGATGGATCGTTTGAAACCGAAAAGCATTGTTGTCGTTTCATCGGCTCCACAAATTCGGTATCCCGATTGTTATGGAATTGATATGGCAAAACTCGAAGGGTTGATAGCCTTTCAGGCAGCATTAGAACTGCTAAAAGAAAGAAAGTTGTATCACATTGTCGACGAAGTGTATGTCAAATGTAAAGAGCAGGAAAATTTTAAAGATCACGAAGTTGTTAATTTTGTGACCGAAATTTATGCGCCATTTCAACCCCAAGAAATTTCAGATAAAATAGCACAACTGTTGAGTTCGCCAGAAATAAATGCCGAAGTGAAAATCATTTTTCAAACCGTTGAAAATTTACATATTGCCTGTCCGAAGAATTTGGGGGATTGGTACTTTACTGGGGATTATCCAACTCCGGGAGGTAATCGTGTTGTAAACAAGGCGTTTATGAATTTTTATGAAGGAAAAGACGCTAGGGCATATTAACAAACAACAATAATCAAGCGTTTCATCGAGTATTGTTGTATTTCATCTAATTTATTTGTTGAAAGCGAATTACTGATATATCTTTGATTCACCATAATATTAGTAGGTTAAGTTTATGGTAGATTTGGGGCAAAAAGGGTGAAAGCAATTTCACCTTTTTTATTGGAGTAAAGTCAAGAAAAGAGAATAGAAAAAAGAGAA
>DHXP01000018.1:81230-174820 GCA_002413745.1 Flavobacterium sp. UBA5153
GAGAATAGAAAAAAGAGAATAGACTTTTAGATAAAAGACAAAAAATAGACGAACCAACTTTTCAGTCTATTCGTCAATTATCTAAAAGTCTTTTTTATTGGAATAATCCTTTATTTGTTTTTTTAATCCAGTTTCGGCTCCCTCTCCTTTGCTTCGCCAGTTCGCTGTCGCTCGTGTGGAGAGGGTTGGGGTGAGGATAAATTATAACAAAAAAATAGACGAATTAACCCGAAAGTCATCCGTCTATTCTCTATGTTCTGTATTCTATTTTCTAAAAAAATCTATTTTTCTAAAGCATATCTTCTGGCAACTTCAGCCCAATTAATTACATTAAAGAAAGCTTCAATATAATCAGGTCTTCTGTTTTGATAATTCAAATAATAAGCGTGTTCCCAAACGTCCATTCCAAGGATTGGTCTTCCGCCACAACCTACGCCAGGCATTAAAGTGTTGTCTTGATTTGGCGTTCCGCAAACTTCCAATTTTCCGTCTTTTACACAAAGCCAAGCCCATCCTGAACCAAATTGTGTCGCTCCAGCTTTTGCAAAAGCAGCTTTAAATGCATCAAAAGAACCAAAAGCACTTTCAATTGCAGCTAATAATTCTCCTGTTGGAAGACCGCCACCGTTTGGAGACATCACTGTCCAAAACAAACTGTGATTGAAATGACCACCGCCGTTGTTGCGAACAGCCCTATTTTTCATATCAAGATTTGTCAAAATAGCTTCAATGCTTTTTCCTTCCAACTCCGTTCCTGCAATAGCAGCGTTTACGTTAGTGATATAAGCATTATGATGTTTTGTATGATGGATTTCCATCGTGCGCGCATCAATATGAGGTTCCAATGCGTCATACGCATAAGGTAATTGTGGTAATTCAAAAGCCATAATATAGTTGTTTAATGATTTATAAATATTTTATTCAAATTTAAACAATTAACTTTGGAAAAGGAAATTCTATTTAGTTATAGTTTTATTAAATAAATTGATAGTGGGGTTTTTCAGGAGCTTTTTCCAGCTATTCGTTGCAATCTTTTCTTTTTTTAAAGAAAAAAAAGAAAAGGATTTCCACTGCTATCTGGGCTAGGGAATTCGGGAAGAAAAAAAATTAGGTTTTTTGAAAAGATTAACGAGTTTCAAAAACTTCTAATCGTTAAACTTAAATAATTCGATTGTATTTATTTCCAATGCTTTTGACACTATTTCCAAGGTAGAAAGAGTTGCATTTGCTCTGCCAGCTTCTAATCTGGACATATTACTTTTTTCAAAATTACATTTGGCAGCCAAATCCTGTTGAGATATATTTTTCTCATTACGGATCTTCTGAATGCGTTTGCCAACTTGTATTTGTATTGATTCTTCCAAACTTTAATTATCATTTACGACAAGTCAAAATTTGTTTTATATTTGCTTAATACGGTTATCATAAATGATAACTAAAAAAATATTTTGTCCAAATGTGGAAAGCCGTAAAGTAATGAGTTTTCAACTTGATAAATTTGAGTGGAGATTAGAAATGGATTTTTAAAAAACAGTTGAGTAATTTATACTTTCAAAGTAAATGTGCTTGGTTCAATAGTTAAAACGGGTGTGTCTAGACACAAAACTAAATTAGTGAATTACTTAATATATTTTCTGTATAAGAATTATTTTGTAAAATAATCTTTATATTTGAGAAAAGTAAAAAAACAGAAGTTATAATATAAAAAAAGTATCTTTTCCTCAAGTTTTTAAAATTAAAGCTCTGTAAAATATGTCATTGCAAATAATTAAATCTTTATGAGTGTTATAAATCAATATATTACTTTTCTAAAAGAATATAAAAAACTTCTTGAAAGAGGAGTTAAAGATGTTTTATCTAAAAGTTTATCATCAAATTTCATTTGGATAGATGAAATTCAAGAATTAGTAAAGTCAGACATTTGTAATTCAAATTTAGCAAATATATTTTTAGAAGACTTCGAAAAACAATCGATAATATTCTCACTTGCAAAACCCAAAAAACCAATTGTTAAGATTCCAAATAATTTTTTGGAAATCATAGAATTTGATGAAGCTAAAAATAAATTTTCAAGTATCAATAATGACGATGAAGAACTTATTTATTTTCAAAATAGTGAAAAAGGAAAAATTGAAATTGATAAAATAAAAGTTTTTGAAAAAAATAAATCAATTTATTCAAAATTTTATAGAGCTTACAATGATATTAAAAATGATTCAAATCTAGAAATTGTTTTAAGTTTAGCTTTGATGCAATTCTCAAAAAACAATAACAACAAAAATATTTCAAAAGTTAACCAACATTTATTTCATTTTCCATTAAACTTGGATATTAATTCGAATAATGAAATAAAAATCAAGTTTTCTGAATCCGAAAATCCATATTCTGACTTCTTTTTCTTAAACAATACTCCTATTGAAAAAGATATTTTAAGTAATATCGTTGATAGTTTTGAATCTAAAGTATTAGAATTTGGCTGTGATTTTATCTACGAGGATGATTTGAAAAAATTAATTTCAAAATCAATTCAGAAAATTTCTGATAATTCTGAATTTCAAGATTCTATATTAAAACCGCAAAGCGATTTTTATAAAGAAGATTTCTTTAAAATTTCATTTTCGCCTGCAATAAATTTCAAAACAAAAAAGCCAAGGTTTTTCGAAAAACTAACGGATTCAATTATTGAATACAATGAAGAAAATGAAAACGAATCAAAACTTTTAAATCTATTAATTAGGAATCCTGATAATGAACACAATAATTCATATCCAAAATCTAATTACTTCATTGATGATTTGTATGAAAATTATAAAGAAAATGCAAATTCACTAAATGCTGAAGAAGATTTTTCTGTTTTTTTTCCATTACCATATAACAATGAACAAAAGCAAATTTATGAAAACTATTTAAAAAACAGATTAACAGTTGTTACTGGTCCACCAGGCACTGGAAAATCTCATACTATTGTAAATATTTTATGTTCACTTTTAGCACAAGGGAAAAGGGTTTTAGTAACTGCACAAACTGACAAAGCTCTTGAATCACTTTTAGATAAAATTCCTAAAACATTTGATGATTTAATTTTTACAAAAATTGAGTTAGAAACTGATAAAACTAGATTTTCATTAGAAAATAGTATCAGTAAAATTTCAAGTATTTTAACAGATAATTTCTATTTAAATATTGAATCAAAAATAAAAGAGTTAAACAATCTAAAAAGTGATTATGTAAACTTGAAATCTAAAATAATAAATGCTTTAGAGAGGGAATATAATGAAATTACTATTAATGAAACTTTTTCAAATTTACGAGCATATCAAATAGTTGATAAAATTGAAAAGAAAGATTCAAAAGAATGGAACTGGATAAAAGACAATTTATCAATAGAGCAATTAAATGATTTTGATAAATTAAAAAAGTCAATATTCAATTACAATAAATATCGATATCTTAATACAAACTATAACCAAATTGTTGATTTTGACTTAAACGCTATATACAAAAAATTGAAAACTTATGATTTTTCTGAATTTCTTGAAATTCAGAAAAATATTCAACGATTAAGTGATAAATTAAAAATAAAGGAAGAGTTAAAAGATAAATTTTTAAGTATTGATTTATCGAAAATAATTGAAACATTAAGTACATATTCTAATGTTGAAATTGTGTTAAAAAAACAAAATGACATAGATGTTTTGTTGAAAAAACTAAAACAAATCCCTCAAATAGAAAATATCACAACAAATGTAACATTTTCAAATATTGTTAATAATGAAACAAAATATCTTTTAGATATTGAAACTTACTTTTCATTTATTAGTGATGAAAAAGTTGGTTTTTTTAAGCGATTAGATTCTAAATTTAAGAAAATATCGTATTTAGAAGACGTAACAATCAATGGGATAAAAACAAATTCAAAACAAAGTATTACAAAACTCAAAGAATTCATTAATACTATTTGTTTGATAAATAGAAATTTCTATTTATTAAAAAACAATGGCTATTCATTTGAGTATGATGACAAAGCTGACATCGAATCAAAATTAGAAATTTTAAAAGAAACTATTTCAAAAGTAGAACGAAATAATGAATTAGTCAAAAAAATTCAATTTGAAACTAACATAATAGAATTTTCAAAATTTGTAAATATTGATAAGTTTGAGATAGAAGAATTAACTGAAAAAGCAATTGAGTATAAGGATGATTTTGATGAATTTAAAAAACTGGAGTTTCAATTTAAAAATATTTTTAAGTCATTGGTAGAAACAAGTTTAATTCTTGAGAATTCAAAAATCAAAAAAGACTTTGGAAATCTATTGCCGATTCAAGAAATTGTTGATAAAGATACTTTTGAAAATTTTTTTGTAAAACTTGAAGAAATTAATAATCAACTGAATTTAGAAAAGCTATTTATTGATTCAAAAGATTATTTAAAAGTAGTTTTACCCTTAACATTTGAAAAAATAAATGAAATTTCATTTGAATTTATTACTAAAGAAAATTTTGAATTTGCTAACGCAAATTTTTATTTAGTTATAAATGAATTCATTGATATTCAAAAGACTAAAGAAGAACTTGCTTTTATTAATAAAAAAATATATGGTATTAAATGTGATATTCTTTTTGATTTAGCAAAAGATAATTTTAGAAATAAATTTGATGAAAATGAGATTAATGATTTTATCAATTTGCTTGAACAATATAAATATAACTTAAATCAAAGCAATAGAAAAATAAGGAATCAAACTCAATATCAAATTTTAGCGAGAAAAAATAGTGTTCAAATCAGCAAAAAACTTTCTTGTTGGGTTATGAAATTTAATGATGTTTTAAATTCTGTTGGTAATGAACCCGAGATATTTGATTGTATTATAGTTGATGAAGCGAGCCAATTAGATTTTAATAGTTTATTGCTTGGCTATTATACTGAAAATATGATAATTGTTGGCGATGACAAACAAACTTCTCCAAGTAGTTTGACTGGAGCTGATGGAAATGATTTTGAAGCAATAAAAAACAAACATTTAGATTTTTTAGATTCAAATATTATTCACATAAAAAGTGACAATAGTTTATTCACTCTTTCAAAAATGATTGCTGGGAATTCAAATCTTGAATTAAAGGAACATTTTAGATGTGTTCCAGAACTAATTGAATTTTCAAAATTTAATTTTTATAATAACTCGTTAAGACCGCTAAAACAGATTAATGGAAATAGACTTCAACCTAAAGTTCCTGTTTTTATTGATGGTGCCTTTACCGAAGAAAAAATTGTTCACAAAGAAATCGAACAAATCAAAGCCTATTTAAGAAATATTTTAACAGATGAAAAATACTCCAATAAAACAATTGGAGTCGTAAGTTTAGGCTTAACAAAACATACTGAAAAGTTAAAAGATATAAAGGAGGATTTAGCAAATGAATTTGGTAAAGATAAAATTGATAAGCATAAATTAATCATTGAAGATTCACCTAAATTTCAAGGAGATGAAAGAGATGTAATGCTAGTTTCGTTAGGTGTAGCAACAGATTTTGAGAAATTAAAGAAAAATGAAAACGCAAAACCAAGAGCTATAATTTCTGACCAAGATGAATTTAAAAAAATTAATGTCGCATTGAGTAGAGCGAAAGAACAAATGATTTTATTTCATTCTGTCAAATCCGAACATTTAAACTCACAAGATTTTAGAAATAAAATTTTAAACTTTTTCTATGAAGAAGTAAAACCAATAGAAGAACTTAAATTGGATTACTATAATGAAATTAGAAACTTACATAACACTCCTACTCCATTTGATAGTTGGTTTGAATACGATATTGCAAGTGAATTAATCGGAAAAGGATATAGTTATATTGAGCCTCAATACAAAGTTAAAGAAGATGAAACCTACTATAACCATAAAACTAATAAGCAATCGTATGTAAATTTCAAACTTGATTTAGTAGTTCATAATAATGGTAAAAGAGTTGCTATTGAATGCGATGGCGACCCTTTCCATTCTTTGCCTGTAGATGTTGCTTATGACATTGAAAGACAAGAATTTTTAGAAAGAGTTGGCTGGAAAGTATATAGAATTTTATATTCTGCTTACAAAAGAAATCCAAGCAATGAAATAGAAAAAATGATTAACTTCATAACTAAAAACACAAAGAAAGATGAAGTAAAACTATTTATTCCATCAGTAAGAGAAAACATTATTGAAGAAATTGATTATGATGAATTTGAAAACGAGGAAGAAAATGGTTCAAGGATACCAATTGAAAATTCAAATAAAACATATCAACATAAATCTCTCATAGATTTAATGCAAGATGAAATTATTGAAACTGAAAATAATCTTTTCACAATAAAAGAAAACATAGAAGATAAAATTTTAAGATATTTTAATCTTTTTGAAAACGGAACTTATAAATTACAAGAAAATCCTGAAAATTTTTGTTTACATTCATTACCAATTAGTAAAAAATATAGGAACGGATATTTGTTGCAATGCTATGATAATGGTCATATTAACAAAGTTTATGTTAAGACTTTGTTGGACAAAAGAATTGATTATAATTATTCAAATGGCAAAAACCCTAACGCTAAAATTCAATATTTAAAACTTATTGAAGATGATGCAATTATTGGGTTAAAATTCAATAAAGGAAAAGAAATAATTTTCAAAGCCCATAAAACTGAAAACATTTCGAATAGAGAACAATTACACTTGCAAGGCTATAAAGTGATTTATCAAAGTTTTGAAAATATTGAATATAAAGTATTTCCAAAAAACATATCTGACGAAATTAATAGGTTGACATACGAAAGTTTTAACGCAAACGGGAAGCAGACTAACAATAAAAATTATGAAAATGAGTGGAATATAATACAAAAATTTATGCCAAATATAACAAAAAAGTAACGGTTGTTTTTGTATATATTAATTGATAATTATAGCATTGGGATAGAAATATCAAAAACCTAAAATCAAAAATCAAATGCAAAGACCTTCATTCTCCATATACGACGCATCTGCAGGTTCCGGAAAAACCTATGCGCTCGTCAAAGAATACCTGAAAATCATTCTTGTTGCCAAAAAAAATGATGCGTATCGCAATATTCTCGCCATCACGTTTACCAACAAAGCGGTTCACGAAATGAAAAGTAGAATTGTAGGTAGTTTATCCGAGTTTGTCAAAGACGAGCCCAGCGAAAAAGCACAGGATTTAATGGAACATTTGGCGATTGAAACCGAGCTTTCCATTATCCAGATCAAAACCAAATCGCAGCAAATCATCAAGCATATTATTCATAATTATGCGGCTTTTGATATTTCTACCATCGACAAATTCACGCATAAAGTCATTCGGGCTTTTGCACACGATTTAGGTTTGCCAATGACTTTTGAAGTGACTTTGGATACCGAAAATTTGCTCATCGAAGCCGTCGACGCCATCATTGCGCGAGCTGGCGAAGATGAAACTTTAACCAAATTGCTCATCGATTTCACGATGGAAAAAACCGATGACGACAAATCTTGGGACATTTCCCGCGAAATTCTCGAAACCGGTCGGTTGGTTCTCAATGAAAATAACCGAAATGAAATCACCCATTTTCAAGACAAATCTATCACCGAATTTGTCGAAATAAAAAACAAACTAGCTGAAGCCTGCAAAGTTTTGGAAAAAGAAAATGCAGAATTCGCCGAAAGCGCGTTGCTGTTAATCGAGAAAAACGGAATTGACACCAAATCATTTTCCGGTGCTTATTTCCCTAAACATCTACAAAGTATTCAGGAAGGAAAATTCAACCCGAAAAACAAAACCTATCACGAATCCGACGATATAAAAATCAATAAAACCGCCAAAGACAGGGCTTTAATTGAAAATATCATTCCTGAATTATTGCAAATTCTTGATACCATTTATAAGAACTTCGAAAAAAGGGATTTCTACAAAGCATTCCTGAAAAATATTACGCCATTATCTTTATTAAATACCGTCAGCAACGAATTGGCAAAAATTCAAAACGAACAAAACGTGCTTTCCATTTCCGAATTCAATGCCATCATTCATCGTGAAATTCAAAACCAACCGGCTCCATTTATTTACGAGCGATTGGGAGAACGCTATCGCCATTTTTTTATCGATGAATTTCAGGACACTTCCGAAATGCAATGGCAAAATCTGATTCCGCTTATCGACAACGCAACTTCAAGCGAATTCGAGGGCGAAAAAGGGACTTTAATGATTGTGGGTGACCCGAAACAGTCCATTTACCGTTGGCGTGGCGGCAAAGCTGAACAGTTTATTGAGTTGAGCAAAGACCATAATCCGTTTAACAATCCCGATAAAGTTTTAGAACATTTAGACACGAATTATCGCAGTTATTCGCAAATAATAGATTTTAATAACAATTTTTTTCAATTGTTGTCCAGTGAATTTGAACATTTGGATTACAAGGATTTGTATGAAAATCACAGCCATCAAAAAAGCAATCATAAAACGGGCGGTTATGTGAATATTTCCTTTATTCCAAAAGTTGAAAATAACGAAGATGAAGAAGAAGCATTGGACAAAACCGAATTGTATTTATTGGCAACTTTAAATACCATTCAAAAAGTACAAAAACAAGGTTTCGAATACGAAGATATTGTGATTCTTACCCGAAAACGCAGTCAGGGAATTGCTATTGCTAATTATTTGACAGAGCAAGGAATTCCGCTTTTGTCTTCGGAAACCTTGATGATTCAAAATGCCACCGAAGTCCGGTTCATTATCCATTTATTAAAGTACTTAAAAAACAGCGCCGATTTAGAAGCAAAAGCTTATTTTCTGCATTATGTTGCCGAACATCTTCAGGACAAATTACCTATCCACGATTTCATTGCCAAGGGAATGGACGAAAAAAAGGAAACGGAATTCGAAAATTGGTTAACGAGTTTCGATATTTCACTTTCCTTTCAAGACATCCGAAAAAAATCGCTGTACGAAGCAGTGGAGACCATAATAAGTAAATTCCTCTCCCCTCCCGATAGCTATCGGGACTTCTCCAAAGGAGAGGGCGCCGAAACTAAAAAGTTGGGATATATGACTGGCGGAAACTATTCTCATTTGTTGATAGAAAAAGCTCAAGAAATGAGGAAAACCCCAACAGTTGCTGAAAAAATATTATGGTCAGAGCTAAGATCACAAGCTTTAGATCACAAATTTAGGCAACAGCATCTGATAGATGATTTTATTGTTGATTTTGTCTGTTTGTCAAAAAAATTAGTAATCGAAGTTGATGGAGACTATCATTTTACCGAAGAACAAGTCGAGTTAGACAACGATAGGGCAATTGCTCTGAATAAATTAGGGTATAAAGTAATTCGATTTACTAATGAGCAAGTAACTAAGGATATTTTCAATGTCCTAGAAGAGATAAAAGAAGTATTAATCCAACAAAAAGAAATTCAAAACTCCAACTCTCCAGTTACGTCTCCCTCCCCTTCGGGGAGGGTTGGGGAGGGGAATGCTTATGTGCAATATTTCCTCGACATTGTTTTGGAAAGAGATGTAAGAAACCAAGCGGGAATTTCGGATTTCCTGAATTATTGGGACAAAAATGGGGAGAAATTCAGCATTCCATCGCCCGAAGGCAAAAATGCGGTTCGGATTATGACCATTCATAAATCGAAAGGATTGGAATTTCCAGTCGTGATTATGCCATTTGCCGAAGAAGATTACAGCAGAAAACCCAAAGACAAACTGTGGCTCAATGCTGAAGAGCAGGATTTTGGTTTGCCCAAAGTTTTAATTGATAATTCTAGTGCAGTAGAAGGTTTTGGCGAAAACGCAAAATGGGTTTATGACCAGAAAAAACAGGAAGAATTATTGGACAATATTAATGTTTTATATGTGGCTTTAACCAGAGCCGAAGAGCAATTGTATGTAATTTCGAATATGAATTTAACGTCTAAAGGCGAAGTTAAAACCAATAATATGTCGGCTTTTTTTATCAATTATTTGATTAACAAAGGACAATTCGGCGAAGATAAATTGGAATATGAATTTGGGAATCCAGCCAAATTATCTTCTGAAAGTAATAAAAGTGATGTTGTAAAAACGATTCCGTCAGTTCGTGAAGTTCTTGATCCAAAAAACATAAAAATTGCCCAACGAGAATCCCTAATGTGGGGAACACATCAGCAGGAAGCCATAGAATACGGAAATGTGGTTCATGAAATATTGTCTTTCGTGAAAACCAAAAACGATGTTGATTTGGCAATTACAAAAGCGATTGAAAGCGGATTGATTACTTTTAATCAAAAAGTGGTTGTTTTTAAAACCATTCAGGAAATCGTCAACCACAAAGAACTTTCAACTTATTTTGCTGAAGGAAATGAAGTGTTGAACGAGCAAACCATTATTCAAAAACAAGGAAAAACCATCAAGCCAGACCGAATGGTTTTAGCCAAAAACAAGGAAGTTTTATTGTTGGATTACAAAACAGGAATTCATAATCCTAAATACCAATTACAATTAGAAAATTATCAAAATGCGATTGAATTGATGGGTTATAAAGTCACAAAAAAAGCATTAATATATATAGGCGCAACAATCAATGTGGTAAATTTGTAAATCATTAATAAAATGAATTTAGAAGTTGAGCAACTTCAAACTTTAAACAAAACAAACTGAATATATGTACGGAAAAATACAACAACACTTACAATCAGAACTTCAAGCCATCGAAGATAACGGGATTTTCAAAAAAGAAAGAATTATCACTTCGCCACAAGGAGCAGAAATCACTATTTCGACAGGGGAAAAAGTTTTGAACTTTTGTGCCAACAACTATCTTGGACTTTCATCACATCCCGAAGTGATTCAAGCAGCCAAGGATGCTATGGACACGCACGGTTTCGGAATGTCGTCGGTTCGCTTCATTTGCGGAACGCAGGATATTCACAAAACATTGGAAAAAAAGATTTCTGATTTTTACGGAACGGAAGACACGATTTTATATGCGGCAGCTTTTGATGCAAACGGCGGCGTTTTCGAACCTTTATTAGGCGAAAATGACGCGATAATTTCGGACAGTTTAAACCATGCCTCAATTATTGATGGTATTCGTTTATGTAAAGCAGCGCGTTATCGTTATGAAAATAGTAACATGGAAGATTTGGAAAAACAATTAATCAAAGCCAATGAAGCCGGAACACGTTTCAAACTTATTGTAACAGATGGTGTTTTCTCAATGGACGGCATAGTTGCACCCCTGGATAAAATCTGTGATTTGGCCGATAAATATGACGCAATGGTTATGGTGGACGAATGTCATGCCGCAGGATTTATTGGTGCAACCGGAAAAGGAACGCTCGAGGCAAAAGGGGTAATGGGACGAGTTGATATTATTACGGGAACTTTAGGAAAAGCACTTGGCGGAGCTATGGGCGGTTATACGACTGCCAAGAAAGAAATTATTGAATTGTTGCGTCAACGTTCCAGACCTTATTTGTTTTCAAACTCATTGGCTCCGGCAATTGTTGGGGCTTCTATTAAGGTTTTTGAATTGTTGGAAAAAGATACCACTTTACGTGATAAACTAGAATGGAATACTAATTATTTTAAAGCGGGAATGAAAAAAGCAGGTTTTGACATCATTGATGGGGATTCCGCAATCGTTCCGGTAATGCTTTATGACGCAAAATTGGCTCAAACAATGGCAAATGAGCTCTTAAAAAAAGGAATTTATGTTATTGGCTTCTTTTTCCCGGTGGTGCCAAAAGATAAAGCAAGAATTAGAGTACAATTATCGGCAGCTCATTCGAAGGAGCATTTAGATAAGGCAATTGAGGCTTTTGTTGAAGTAGGAAAAATGTTAAAAGTTATATAATTGCCACTTTTTTCATTTTTTTTTCAATATTTCCTTTTGTAGTTAAAAAATTACACGTTATCTTTGTTATGCTAAAAATAGTAATTTAAAAAAAATTAAATATGAAACATCTTAAAAAACTTTTAGTTGCCGTAATGATGGTGATGGCTGTAAGCTCTCATGCACAAGATGGCAATAATCCATGGGCACTCTCTTTTGGAGTGAATGCCATTGACACTAGAACTAGTGCTGGCGGTGGTCATAATTGGCTAGATCGTCATTTTTCTCTGCCATTTGCTGTTAAAGACAACTGGAACATTCTTCCTTCTGTGTCTTACCTTAGCGTATCTAAATACGTTGGGGATAATTTCTCTTTTGGAGTTCAGGGTTCTATAAACAAAATCACTAAATATGTAAGATTTGCTCCAACAGCAGTAGGTCATGATTCTCGTGGATATATAGTATACAATCCAGGGGATTTGATGTATTATGGTATTGATGCCAGTGTTAAATACAGCTTTATGAGCTTGATTAAATCCAAAGTGATTGATCCTTCTCTACACATAGGAGGGGGTTATAGTTTCTTTGGGGATAGTAGCTACGGAACTATAAATCCAGGTGCTGGCCTAACTTTTTGGTTTACTGAAGCCATTGGTTTGTCACTTGAAACTACTTATAAAAAATCATTTGGTGATAGAGAAGATGCTTCTGGAACTCCGGACGCTCCTTCTTTTTTCCAACATACTGTAGGTCTTACTTTCAAATTTGGAGGAAAAGATACTGATGGTGATGGAATTTATGACAAAGATGATGCTTGTCCAGATGTATTTGGTTTAAAACAATTCAACGGATGTCCTGATACTGACGGTGACGGAATAATTGACTCACTGGACGCTTGTCCAACTGAGTTCGGTTTAGCTGCGTTAAACGGCTGTCCTGATAGAGATGGAGATGGTATTGCTGATAAAGATGATGCTTGTCCAGATGTATTTGGTTTAGCTGCCTTAAAAGGTTGTCCAGATACTGATGGTGACGGAATTGCTGATAAAGATGACAAATGTCCTACTGTAGCAGGTCCTAGAGAAAATGCAGGTTGTCCATGGCTAGATACTGATGGAGATGGAGTTTTAGACAAAGATGATAAATGTCCAGATGTAAGAGGGACTATTGCTAACTATGGTTGTCCTGAAGTAACTAACGAGGCTATTTTGAAATTAAATGAGTATGGTAAAACAGTTTTGTTTAACTCTGGAAAATCTACTTTCAAAAATGAAACTTACCCAGTTTTACAATCAATTGCTGCAATCTTAAAAGAATATCCTTATTCAAAATTCCTGATTGAAGGTCATACTGACAGCGATGGTAGCAATGCAATGAACCAAACGTTATCTGAAAACAGAGCAGCGGCGGTTAAAAACTATTTAGTTGAAAACGGAATTGCGGCAGATAGATTAAAATCTACAGGTTTTGGTGAGACTAAACCAATCGCTACTAATAAAACAGCGAAAGGAAAAGCTATGAACAGAAGAGTTGAAATATCATTGATTAAAGAATAATATTTCGGTCTTAAATATTTATGAAAAACGCCTCGATTTATCGGGGCGTTTTTTTTATATTTATAAAATGACAAACACTTCTTTTTTAGATAAAATTGCGCAGGTTCTAATCGAAAATTATTCAGGAAAGCTATCCAATACAATTGTGGTTTTGCCGAATAAACGCGCCAAAATATTCTTGATTGAAGCACTGAAAAAACAAGTTTCAACTAATATTCTCTCCCCTGAAATTATTAGCATTGAAGAATTTATCCAAGATATTGCGGGAATTCGTTCAGTTGATCCCATCGAATTGTTGTTTGAGTTCTATGAAGTGTATTTGTCAGTTACAGAAAAAGCAAACCAACAGTCTTTCGAATTGTTTGCCAATTGGGCCAAAACGCTTTTGCAGGATTTCAATGAAATTGATCGTTATTTACTGGAACCATCGCACGTTCTTTCCTATCTAAAAGACATTGAGGACATCAAAAAATGGGGGATTGAAGTCGAAAACAAAACACAATTACTCGAAAACTACATTGATTTCTGGAAACTGTTGCCCCATTATTACCAATCGCTTTATTCTCATTTACTCAACAAAGGAATCGGTTATCAAGGCTTGATTTATCGGGAAGCCGTAAACAATCTCAATCATTTTTCGGATTCCATAAAAGACAAACAATATGTTTTTGCGGGGTTTAATGCATTAAATAAATCCGAAGAAGAAATTGTTCAACACCTGTTAGCCTCTGATCAAGCCAAGATTTATTGGGATGTGGATCAAACTTTTCTAAACGATCCGTTTCACGATGCAGGTTTGTTTGTGCGACGTTTCAAGGAAAACTGGAAACATTACAAGTCAAATCCTTTTGAATGGATTGTAGATGATTTTTCGCAACCAAAAAACATCCAGATTATTGGCACGCCAAAAACCATTGGCCAAGCCAAAATTGCCGGAAGCATTATCGAAAACATCATCAATGAAAATCCGAATACAACACTAGACAAAGTCGCCATTGTTCTCGGAGAAGAAAATTTGTTGGTGCCACTTTTATATTCATTGCCGTCAAGTGTTGGTGTCCTGAATATCACGATGGGATATTCCAGCAAGAACAATCCAGCGCAGATTTTGATTGCCAAATTGTTCAAGATGCACACGAATGCCTTGTCCAGAAATGCCAAGAGTTATGTCCTGTATTACAACGATGTTTTGGATATTTTGACACATCCATTGGTCGAACCTTACGCAAAAACAAGCGTTTTGGTGAATGTAATCAATCAGAATAATTACACTTTTATCGCCCATCATAAATTGGTGGAATTGAATCCAAATCCAAGTGATTTGTTTCTTTTATTATTCCAAAAATGGGAAAGGGGCTCGATAGCGGTTTTAGAAACCATCTCAAGTTTGTTGCTAATGATTAAAAACAATTTAAGCAACGACAACGAGGAAGAAAAAATCACCAAAGCCTTTGTTTATGCAATTTTCAAAGTCATCAACAAACTGATTAATTATTATTCGAAACACGAACACATTGATAAAATTGAGACACTTTATGCCATTTACAAACAAGTAATCGATTTGGCCGAAGTTTCTTTCGAAGGCGAACCATTGAACGGACTACAAATTATGGGAGTTTTGGAAAGCCGTGTTTTGGATTTTGAAACCGTGATTATCACTTCGATGAATGAGGGGAAATTACCAGCCGGAAAATCTCAAAATTCTTTTATTCCGTATGACGTGAAAAAAGAATTAGGCTTGCCCACTTTCAAAGAAAAAGACGCCATTTACACGTATCATTTCTACCATTTATTACAACGTGCCAAGAATATTTATTTGCTTTACAATACCGAAAGTGAGGGATTGGATGCTGGAGAAAAAAGTCGTTTTATCACACAATTGGAAGTCGAAAAACAACCAAAACATACGCTTACCCACGAAATTTACAATGCGGTTTTACCAGAAACTGCTTATCAGCCAATGGTAATTCCAAAATCGGAATTAGTGATGCTGCGATTGAAAGAAATTGCCGAAAAAGGATTTTCCCCATCGGCGTTGACGAGTTATATCAGGAATCCGATTCAGTTTTATTTCCAAAAGATTTTGCGCATCAGCGAGGTCGAAGAAGTTGAGGAAAATATTGCCCTAAACACTTTGGGAACAATCATTCACGAAACCTTGAAGGTTTTGTATGAACCATTTATAGGGAAGTTTTTGTCTGAAGCAGCTATTTTAAGCTGTTTTAAACTTTTAGATGACGAAGTATTGAAACAATTCAAGCTCGTTTATAAAGAAGGTGAAATCAAAAAAGGGCGCAATCTCCTTGCTTTTGAAGTTGCCAAACGAAATGTTTCTAATTTTCTGAAAGTGGAAATGGAAAGCATCAAAAATGGAGATGCCATAAAAATCCTGGCATTGGAACAGCGATTCGAACGAATTTTAGAACATCCCAGTTTGCCGTTTCCTGTGAAAATTGGCGGTTCTGTTGATAGAATCGAGGAACACAACGGAAACATTAGAATAATCGATTATAAAACCGGAAAAGTCGAAAAGGCAAATGTTACCTTAAAATCTTGGAAAGGTTTGACGGAAGGTATTAAAAACGACAAAATTATTCAGGTTTTGGCGTATGCTTTTATGTTTGAAAAAGAAGCAAATGGCAAACCGATCGAAGCGGGGATCATTTCGTTTAAAAATTTGAAATCGGGATTTTTGCCTTTTACTTTCAAAGAAAACAAGGAAGAAACCACGGTAATTGGCGAAGGAATTTTAAACAATTATTTAGAACAAATGGTTTTGTTGTTGAATGAAATTTTGGATGTGAATATTCCTTTTGAAGAGAAAGTTTAAATCGTATTGTCATAAAAAAACTAGCCAACATATTTGAATTTTATAAAAGTACTTTGACTATCAATTTTGCTGTGTGTTTGGTTGCTTCCTTGTTTGGAAAACCTCAATATTTGCCCTATTTTTTTATTAGTTTCGGATTCATTTTGAGTCTTGTTTTCAAGGAAGTTTATCGCAAAAACAACTTTTTATTTTATGAAAATAATGGAATTTCAAAAATGAGATTATATGGATATGCCTGTGTCTTCAATCTAATTCTATCGATAATCGTGTTTTCACTTTATGAACTTATAACAAATTTATTTTGAAAACACATATATTGGAAGTCGATAGCGTTCAAAAACAGTTTGGCAACAAATGCGTGATTTCAAGTGCCTATTTAAAATGCGAAACCAATGACATCATTGGGCTATTGGGAAGAAATGGATCAGGAAAATCAACTTTATTGAAAATCATTTTCGGAATTGTTCCTGCCGACAACAAGTTCATCAAAATAGACGGAATTGTAAAAAACAGCACCAATCAATTGCTCCAATACATTAGTTATTTGGATCAAGACAATTTTGTCCCAAGTCATTTTTCAGTTAAAAAAGCCATTTCTTTAACCGTCCAAGAAGACAAACTTCAATTTTTTTACGAAGATGAAATGATTCAATCCATTCAAACCAAAAACATAAATCAATTGTCCAGCGGAGAATTGCGCTATTTGGAAATTAAATTAATACTATCTAATTCTTCTAAATTTGCTTTATTAGACGAGCCTTACAATGGTTTGTCGCCTATTATGGTTGACAAAGTAAACCAATTGATTAAAGACAATTCAGCCCAAAAGGGGATTGTAATAACAGATCACAATTATGAAAATGTCATCAAAATTTCGAATAAATTGATGCTGATGGTTGACGGTAATCTTCATTCGCTGAAAGATAAAAACGAATTGTTCGAAAAAGGATATTTGAAGGAAGGAATGATTTAAATTCCTTTAAAAAATCCCAATAATTCTTTCTTTAATTGGTCTTGATTTTCAATATGGCTCATGTGACCGTCAGGAAAAGTGACAAGTTTTACTGAGGTATTTTCAATTTGTTTCAAATTGTCTTCATAATTTAAAACGGGATCTTTTTTTCCTAAAATAAGCATTTTTGGATAGGGAGTAAGATGCAATAAAACCTCTCTGTCTTTGCGGATTTTCATCCCTTCGAGCGAAGCAACGACTCCCTGCAAGGGTGTTTTAAGTGCTTCTATTTTCACTTTTTCTATTTCATCCGCCAGTCTTTCTCGATTATCGGGATTGAATAAATTGGCAATCGATAGCCTAACAAACCCAACATAATCTTTCTTCACGGCTTTTATGGCGCGATCTCGATTTGCTTTGCGTTCCTCGCTGTCAGCTTTTGAAGTCGAATTCATCAAAACTAATCCTTTTACGATTGCAGGAAACATTTCGGCAAAAGCCAAAGCCACGTAACCACCCATAGAATGTCCGACAAAAATCGCTTTCCGAATCCTCAATTCAGACAAAACCGCCCGAACCACAGCAGCGTTTTCTTCCATAGAATGCACGTAACCCAAGCATCCCGATTCGCCGTGACCCAACAAATCAATGATTATGATACGGTATTTTTTGCTCAATTCTGGAACTAAATCCTGCCACATAGTTTGGTTTTCGAGGAAGCCGTGAAGCAACACAATGGCATTGCCCTTTCCGGTATCAGAATAGGAGATTTTCGTGTTTTTGTATAGGATTTGTTTCATTGCTGTAAACTTGAAGCAAAAATAAGGTTTTATTTTTTTGAACCATATAAGAAATATAAGTTCATATCAGAAAATCTTAAATGATCTTAAATGCCTTATATGGTAAAATAAAAAACGGCTCACATTACTGCAAACCGTTTTTTTTGGTTAAAAAGTGTTGAGATTCCTCCTTCGTCGGAATGACAAAATGAGACTGGAAACTGTGACTGAGACTGAAAACTAGCTATTCATCAAACTCTCAATTTCTTCCACCTCAATCGGGATATTTCGCATCAAGTTAAAAGGTTCTCCAGTTTCCTGAACAACAACATTATCTTCTAATCGGATTCCGAAACCTTCGGCAGGAATGTAGATTCCCGGCTCGACGGTAAAAACCATATTGGCTTGCATCGGTTCGGTTAGTTTTCCGTAATCGTGGGTGTCCAATCCCATGTGATGGGAAGTTCCGTGCATAAAGTATTTTTTATAGGCTGGCCAATCCGGGTTTTCGTTTTGTACATCGGCTTTGTCGATAAGTCCCAAACCAAGCAATTCCGATGTCATAATTTTCCCCACTTCGATTTGATATTCTTTCCAAAGTGTTCCTGGAACAAGCATTTTAGTGGCCTCATTTTTCACTCTTAAAACGGCATTATAAACGGCTTTTTGTCTTTCGGTAAATTTTCCTGAAACGGGAATCATTCGAGTCATATCGCTGGAATAATTGGCATATTCTGCGGCAACGTCAAGCAAAACCAAATCACCGGCTTTGCATTGTTGGTTGTTTTCGATGTAATGCAACACGTTCGCATTGTTGCCCGAAGCGATAATTGGTGTGTAAGCAAAACCTTTGGAACGATTTCGGATGAATTCGTGAATGAATTCGGCTTCGATTTCATATTCGGTCACATTGGGTTTCACGAATGACAATAATCTTCTGAATCCTTTTTCGGTGATGTCGCAGGCATTTTGGATTAAATCCAATTCTTCCGTTTCTTTTACGGAACGAATGCGTTGCAAAATCGGATTGCTTTTTGCTACGGCATGCGCCGGATATTTTTCCTTCCACCATTTTACAAAACGGGCTTCACGGGTTTCTGTTTCCACGGTGGCACGGTAATGTTCGTTGGTATTGATGTAAATCGTGTCGCAATGGGTCATCATTTCGAACAAAACCTTCTCGAAATCCTGCAACCAATGCACGGTTTTTATTCCCGAAACTTCAAAAGCTCGGTCTTTGGTCAGTTTTTCGCCTTCCCAAATGGCAATGTGTTCGCTGGTTTCTTTCAGGAACAACATTTCGCGCTGGTTTTCATAAGGGGCGTCGGGAAAAAGCAATAAAATGCTTTCTTCTTGGTCAACGCCTGATAAATAGAAAATATCGCGATGTTGTGCAAATGGCAAAGTGCTATCGGCAGAAACCGGATAAATGTCATTGGAATTAAAAACCGCCACGCTTTTTGGCTTCATTTGAGCCGTGAATTTGGCGCGATTTTTTATAAAAAGTTGACGGTCAATTTGGTGGTATTTCATATATGTAAAATTTATTTGTTAGCGGTCATATATGTTATCGCCTTTTTATTTATTGGTGTTTGCTTACGCAAACTCGTTTTTAGTGGCGATTTCATAACATTCTTTTTTTAAATTTTGAATATTCAAAAGTAGAAACTTTGGCGTCAAAAAGGGACATTTAATTTAATTACTTTTGATTAAGAACTATAGAAAATATTTTTTTTCACTGTAATTCTTCTGCTTCTTGAATAAATAATATCAAAAACGGCAATAAAGTTGATAATAATTGAATAAACTATGGTTTTGGTTATAAATAGATTCATAGGGTTAAAAAAAAACTTTAAATTGATTATAAATTAGCACGAAAAGGTTGTAGTATCTTTCAAATAGCCCTATTTTTGTGTCACTTTAAAATAATTTATTCCAATTCTTATGGCAAAATCTTCAATGTTGAAGTCGTCAATAGCAAAAAAAGTAGCTATGGCGCTTTCAGGTCTTTTTCTGATTATGTTTCTATCGCTACATTTTTTTATTAACATGACTTCGGTGTTCAGCGCCGATGCTTTCAATGCGATGTCTCATTTTATGGGTTATAATCCATTAATTCAGTTTGTTATGCAACCAGTTTTGGTTGCGGGTGTTGTTTTTCACTTCGTTATGGGTATTGTTTTGGAAATAAAAAACCGAAAAGCAAGACCTATTGGGTACGCTAAGTACAATGGCGCGGCAAATGCTTCTTGGGCATCTAGGAATATGATTATTTCTGGATTGGTAGTTTTAGCATTTATCGGGTTGCATTTTTATGATTTCTGGGTTCAAGAAATCACGTATAAATACATTGATGATAATGCACTGGAACCAACAAGATATTTTGGCGACTTGGTTGGTAAATTTGAAAGTCCAGTTCGTACAGGACTGTATTGTTTGGCTTTTTTATTGTTGTCCTTGCACTTGTGGCACGGTATCGGTTCTTCTTTTCAATCGATAGGTTTTAATAATAAATATTCAAGATTCTTAAAAAAAGTAGGGTATTGTTTTGCAATAGTGGTTCCTTTCGGATTCATTTTTATTGCCTTATTTCATCATTTCAATCAATAATATTATATAATAATGGCGTTAGATTCAAAAATACCAGCGGGTCCAATTTCGGACAAATGGACAGATTATAAAGATCATATTAACTTGGTAAACCCTGCCAACAAGCGTAATTTAGATATTATTGTTGTTGGAACTGGACTTGCCGGAGGTTCTGCAGCGGCAACACTTGCAGAATTAGGCTACAACGTAAAAGCTTTTTGCTTTCAAGATTCTCCACGTCGGGCACACTCGATTGCTGCACAAGGAGGAATCAACGCCGCCAAAAATTATCAAGGGGACGGAGACTCTGTTTTCCGATTGTTTTATGACACCGTGAAAGGAGGCGATTATCGTGCCCGTGAAGCAAACGTACATCGTTTAGCCGAAGTTTCAGGAAATATCATTGACCAATGTGTGGCTCAAGGTGTTCCTTTGGCCCGTGAATACGGAGGATTATTGGACAATCGTTCTTTTGGAGGAACTTTAGTTTCTCGTACTTTTTATGCAAAAGGACAAACCGGTCAACAATTATTATTAGGAGCTTATTCGGCAATGAACCGTCAAATAGGCCGTGGAAAAATAAAAATGCACAATCGTCACGAAATGCTGGATATAGTAATCGTGAACGGTAAAGCAAGAGGCATTATCGCTCGTAACCTGATTACGGGAGAAATCGAAAGACATTCAGCTCATGCTGTTGTTATTGCTTCTGGAGGATATGGAAATGTATTTTTCTTGTCGACAAACGCAATGGGAAGTAATGCAACAGCGGCATGGAAGATCCACAAAAAAGGAGCTTTCTTCGCCAATCCTTGTTATACACAAATTCACCCAACTTGTATTCCTGTATCAGGAGATCACCAATCGAAATTGACATTGATGTCTGAATCATTAAGAAATGACGGACGTATTTGGGTTCCTGCAAAATTAGAAGACGCGAAAGCTATTCGTGAAGGACTTAAAAAACCTATTGATTTATCGGAAGCAGAAAGAGATTATTATTTAGAAAGAAGATATCCTGCTTTTGGAAATCTTGTTCCTCGTGATGTGGCTTCACGTGCAGCCAAAGAAAGATGTGATGCCGGTTTTGGTGTTAACAAAACGGGAGAAGCAGTTTATTTAGATTTCGCTGCAGCAATACAGCGTTATGGCAAAGAGCAAGCTTATATTAAAGGCTTAGATGAAAAAGATGGCCAATTAATTATAAAATTAGGGGCTGCGGTCATTGAAAATAAATACGGTAACTTATTCCAAATGTATGAGAAAATCGTTGACGAAAACCCATATGTAACCCCGATGATGATTTATCCAGCGGTGCATTATACAATGGGGGGAACTTGGGTCGATTATAATTTACAAACTACAATTCCTGGTTGTTTCTCCATTGGAGAATCAAACTTTTCAGATCACGGAGCCAATAGATTAGGTGCTTCAGCATTGATGCAAGGTTTAGCCGACGGTTATTTTGTATTGCCATACACCATTGGCGATTATTTGGCCCCGGATATTAAAGTAGGAACAATTTCTACAGATTTACCTGAATTTGCAGCTGCAGAAAAAGAGGTTAAAGATCAAATCGAGAAATTCATGAACAATAAAGGTTCACATTCTGTTGACTATTTCCACAAGAAATTAGGAAAAATTATGTGGGACAAAGTAGGTATGGCTCGTAATGCAAAAGGCTTAAATGAAGCTATCGTTGAGATTGCAGCTTTGCGTGAAGAATTTTTTAAAGAGGTCAATGTTCCTGGTGATGCCAATGGTTTCAATCAAGAATTAGAAAAAGCAACTCGTGTTGCCGATTTCCTTGAATTGGGAGAGCTTTTCGCCAAAGACGCTTTACATAGAAATGAATCTTGTGGAGGGCACTTCCGAGAAGAGTATCAAACGGAAGAGGGCGAAGCGCAACGAGATGACGTTAACTTTGCTTATGTAGCGGCTTGGGAATACAAAGGAAAACCAAGCGATGCCGTTTTACATAAAGAAGACTTAGTGTTTGATAACGTGAAACTAGTTCAAAGAAGTTATAAATAGAAATTAGTCAAACGTCAACGTCTTAAAGTCAAAGGGCTCAATGTCTATCGACTTTCGACCTTCGACTTTAAGACTTCCAAATTAAAAATATATGAAACTTACATTAAAAATATGGCGCCAGAAAAACGCCCAAGATAAAGGCCAATTGGTTGATTATAAAATTGACGGAATTGAACCAGACATGTCATTCCTTGAAATGATTGATGTGCTTAATGAGCAATTAAACAATAAAGGAGAAGATCCAGTGGCGTTTGACCACGATTGTCGTGAAGGTATTTGCGGAATGTGTTCTTTGTTTATCAATGGAGAGGCTCACGGACCAGATAGAGGAATTCCTACTTGTCAATTGCATATGCGAATGTTCAAAGATGGTGATACCATTTTTATCGAACCGTTCAGGGCAGCTGCGTTTCCGGTAATTAAAGATTTAGTGGTTGACAGAAGTGCTTTTGACAGAATTCAACATGCTGGTGGATTTATATCGGTAAACACTTCCGGAAATACAATCGATGCGAATACCATTCCAATCAATAAGAAAGATGCTGACGATGCTTTTGATGCAGCGACTTGTATTGGTTGTGGTGCTTGTGTTGCCACTTGTAAAAACTCTTCCGCCATGTTGTTTGTGGCTGCCAAGGTTAGCCAGTTTGCGCTATTGCCACAAGGTAAAATAGAAGCTACAGATCGTGTACTGAGCATGATTAATCAAATGGATCATGAAGGTTTCGGAAATTGCACCAATACTGGAGCTTGTGAAGTGGAATGTCCTAAAGGAATTTCATTGGAGAATATTGCCCGAATGAACAGGGAATATTTATCGGCAAGTATGAAAGGATAGATTCAAAAACAAAATATATTTTAAACGTCCCGAAGTATCGGGACGTTTTTTGTTATAATCAGATTATGATTGTAAGTCTTTTTCAAAATCAAATAATTCTTTAATCTTTATGTCTAGAGCTATAGCAATCAGCTTTAGATTTAATACAGAAGTGTTAACAGCTCCTCGTTCTATTCTGCTGATAACAGAAACGTCAAAATTGCAATCAATAGCTAATTGAGCTTGTGTAATAGTTTTTTGTTCTCTAATTTTCTTCAAATTAGAGCCAAATGCAATTAGAAATGATTTGTCTTTATGATTAGCCACATACAAAAGTCAATCTAACTTTAAAAATTTATATAGGAGAATAATCCTATATGTAAAAAAATAACTATTTTTACAAAAAGTAAACACAGAAGTGTTTTGTTTTCTGTGAATCTTCGTAAACAACAAATCTTAAATATTTAAATTATGAAAAAAATTATTTTGGCATCAGTTTTAGCATTTGCTTTATCAACAACGGCATTTGCTCAAACAACTTTGATTGATAATCCGATTGAATTTGGACAAGTTAAAGCAATAAAAGAAAAGAGTGAAGTAAAAGTGATAACTAAAGAAGGGATTACTCAATATACAGCGTCCAATGGTTCTATCATAAAAATTGGGGATAAATTCCGTATAAACAGACCAGAAGGAGGTGCTAAGACATTTGTTTCAATACAAAATAAACCAACCGTAATGGATATGTTAGGCAATAGTGGTTTTATCTCAACGGTTAATACATCAATGAGTAATACAGAAATAACTATTAAATCATTATATATAGCTGGGTCAAGAAAGTTAGGTTTTAAACCAATGGCTGAATTGGCAACTTGTGGAACTTGTAACAACTTACTTGTTGATATTGAATTAGCAATTGAATCAAAAGAAATTAGAACTAACGGAATGACTTCTGAAGATGCAATGGCATTATTAAAAACTCAAAAAGAAAAATTAGATTTAGGTATTATTACTCAAAAAGAATTTGATGATAAAAAAGCTGAATTAATTAAGTTTATCCAATAGTATTAAATAAAAATTTTTACAAAAACGCATTCATTGATTTGGATGCGTTTTTTTGTTTTCAAACCTTTTCAAAATCTATTATTTATCAGAAATCGATTTCTAAAAGCGCAAATAAAAATTGTCATTAAAAATAAATTATTAGATTTGTATAAAAATGAAAAATATGGAATTTGAAAATAATATAGAAATAGGATTGGGAATTTTTACAGTTCCTGACATTGCGGCTATATTAAATTTAAAATATTCCAAAGTACATAGTCTATTAAACGAATATTGGGATAAAAGATTTGCAAGTCAATATGGCGAAAAGTATTCTTGGAAAGTTCATAATAATAAAGCAGTAAGTTTTCATACTTTAGTTGAGTTCTATATTTTTTTTCAACTAAAAGAAGTTGGGGTTCCAACTCAAAAAATTTTAGATGCACATAAGGAGTTGTCTAAACGATTTGAAACTGCATTTCCATTTGCTAGTTCCAAAATAATAAATAAAATGACTTGCGTTGGTAAAAGAATAGTATTTGAAATTAATGAGAATGAAATAATAAATTTAGATTCTACAAAACAATTAAATTTAAAATTTATAAAACTATTTGCTCAAAATTTAGATTTCGATAAAAATAATTTAGCAAATAAATTCTATCCATTAGGAAAATCTAACAGTGTTATCATAGATCCTGAACATCAGTTTGGACAACCAGTTATAAAGAATACAAATATTTACCCACAAACAATTTACAATCTTTATAAATCAAAAGAAAGTAAAAAATTTATTGCTGAATCATACGAAATTTCTTTAAAGCAAGTTAATGATGCTATTGATTATTGTAAAAGTGTAGCATAATGACAAATATTTATATAGATGAAAATTTCTCTCATTACCTTGCAAATGGTTTAGATGTTTTTCAACAACATTTAAATTCAAAAGAAAAATTACAGATTCAAGTATTATCTATTAAAGAGGTGTTTGGAAAAGGTGTAAAAGATGAAGTATGGATTCCACTAGTTGGAAAAGAAAAAGGGATTGTTATAACGCAAGATTTAAGAATTCAAACTACAAGACATCAAAACGAATTATATAAAAAACATGGTTTAGGAGTTTTCTTTTTTAAACCGCCTTCAACGGGTTTCAGTTTTTGGGAAATGGTTGAGCACTTAATTAAACGTTGGCCAGAAATTAAAAAAAAAGCAACTGATGATAGACCTTTTGCATTTAGAATTACACCAAATAAAATAGAGCGTCTTTCATAGTTGCAAACTAAAAAAAATAAGATTCAAAATCCCCTCAAACGTTTTTAAAAAATAGCTGATGGGATTTTTATAGATTTTAAATAGTGATTAATTGAAGTTCAAGTTTTTTAAATTCCTAATTCGTAGAATTCGTCTTCATTTTATAAGTTTGGATTTGTATGCCAAATTTCACTAATTTTATAAAATGAAAATAGCCATAATCCAATCACCATTATTCTGGGAAAACCCAATCGCTAACCGAAACTATTTCGAAGAAAAAATCAATGCTGTCACTGAAAAAGTGAATTTGATTGTGCTTCCCGAAATGTTCACGACAGGTTTCACTATGAATCCAAGCGATGTTGCCGAAACAATGCAAGGAGAAACGATTTTGCTGCTGCAATCTTTGGCAAAAGCCAAGAACAGCGCTATTATGGGAAGTCTAATCATCAAGGAAAACAATAATTTCTATAATAGATTAATTTTTGTTTTTCCGTCAGGGGCAATACAATTTTACGATAAAAACCATTTGTTCACACCCGCTGGAGAAGATAAAGCGTATACAAAAGGAAACCAAAAACTGATTGTAGATTATTTAGGTTGGAAAATTTGTCCGCTCGTATGTTACGATTTGCGTTTTCCGGTTTTTGCCCGCAATGTGGAAGATTATGATTTGTTGATTTATGTTGCCAATTGGCCAAAACCACGAATCAATGCCTGGGATATTTTGCTCCAAGCGCGTTCGGTTGAAAACATGTGTTACACGATTGGCGTGAACAGGACAGGTTCGGATAAAAGTGGATACGAATATGTTGGGCATTCGCAAGCGGTTGATTTTCTAGGGAATTATGTTCTGGAACCACAAGAAACTGAAGGCGTATTCATTGTGGAATTCAACAAGGAAAAAATGCTCGAAACAAGACAAAAACTTGGTTTTCTCAACGACAGGGATTCTTTCGAAATACGAAATTTATAATTTCTTCTTCTTCTTTTTGATTGTTTTCTTTTTCGGTTCCGGACTATAGGGAAGACTCACATCAAAAACTTGTTCTACATCCCAATTAGCGCGAACATCTATTTCCTTCGAAAAATAAATCACTTCCTCGGCTTGACGTTTTTCTAAATAATTGCCCGTATCCCATTCCTTGTTTTTGTTTTCGTCATAAATTAATCTAAGCGAAAATAGGGCGGGTTCCACCAAATTAAATTCGATTTTAGTCTTGCTTTCAGAATATTCCGAAGCCAAAACATCTCCTTTTGCATTCGTCAACTCTACAATTACGGGAAAATGTTTTACGTTTTGTAGATTCACGATGAGATTTCCATAATCAGATAAACTTCGAGTATTCAAATTATAAACTAAAGTATCATTCGATTGTTCCAAATAATCAGTCAATGCTCCCGGCATAATCGTAAAAGTATATTTTTCGGAAGGTTCTTTTTTAAAGTCGAAAAATAATCGTTGGTTAAAATCATCATATTTAGTCGTGAAATCTACCGAAACAGAATCCTTATTGATGAGTTTTATTTTCGAATTGTCAAAATGCGTCAATGGCGTGGCACTTTCCAAGGTAAATTGCTCCCTGAAATTCAAAGCACCATTTTGTACTGGAACGATATTTAAAGTGTCTTTTTTCTGGTCTTTAATTTTAAAACTAAAGTTTCCTTTGTACTTGTCTTTTGAAACTGCTAATGCCAGCGAATCTACTTTTAAGGGCTTAAACCAAACTTGCAGCGAATCCTTTTTTGGAAACTTGGTAATAATTGTTGGCAGAATTTCGACCTTGTTTTTTAACGTGATTTCCGATTTATTAGAATTTCCTTCATAAGGCAAAATCAATCTGTTTCCCGACGCTTGAATGGGTTTGAAAGCCTTGAACGGAAGGACTTCCTTGAATAATTTTAATTCGTAAAGCGTATCATTCGGAATGGTAATGAACTGTTTATTGAATCCAATTTTGTCTTTTTTGGGATTGAATTTATTATTCGAGTTATAATCTTTCATTGCCACCAAAAGATATTTCCCGGCTTTTAAATTTTCGAGTTTAAAAGTTTTCAAACTGTCTAAAGTATTGGTAACATATTTCGGATTTTTATTATAAACCACCGAATCCTTGAATTTATCATTCACATCATAAAGCATCACCGAAACAAATGACTCCACTTCCTTGTTATAGGCATCTTTCACGCTTCCTCCAAGCGTCAAAGAATCGATATAAGCGCCTGTCGAAAACACATATTTGAACTGGTTGTATGGATTTCCCTCATTATTATCAGCAATACTTTGGCCAAAATTGAAGCTATAAGTAGTATTGGGTTGTAGCGTGTCGTTGATTTTTATGGTAATATATTTGCTCGCATTGGTCGGCAATATCAAAGGTTCGTGTTTCATTGGCGGCGAAATAATCAATTGCTTCTTCAGGTTTTTCAGCTTGATATATTCGTCAAAAGTCAATTTAATTTCGTTTCCTTTAAAATTAGTGCTGAAATTTTTAGGGAAACTCATTTTCAAAACTGGCGCAATAGTATCTTTCAATCCGCCAGTAATACTTCCCCTTTTGGCACAGCCAATCATTGCCAATACAAGCAGAAACAGAATATATTTAAAGTTGTTTTTCAACATGATCAATCAGAATTTAGAAGCTACAAAATAACAATTATATTCGCTGTAAAAGAAATGTTTTAAATAGAATTATAAATTCCATTTTGTCATCCTGAGCGAAGTCGAAGGAGGAGCTATTTCCAGCTGTACACTGTATCCACGCAAAAAAGCGTGGGATGCCGTTTCCATCTGGGCTAAAACCGTTCGTTTTTCAGAACGTCGTTTGGTTTAAAAATAAATCACGAATGTGCCATCGCCATACAAACAATGCTGATTTTTGCGCCAGGAATTTTGAGCAATGCGTGCGAACAAGCCTCTAGAGTGGAGCCGGTCGTGATAACATCGTCGATCAACAGAAAATGTTTATGATGGTCTTTTTCTGTAAATGAAACATCAAAAATGGTGTCGATTCCATCGCTTCGATTCAATAGATTTTTCTTGGACTGTGTTTTTGAATACACTTTTCGAAATAATACCGAGTCATTATATTTCAAATTCAAATCTTTGGAAAGTGCTCGTCCAAAATTGGCCACCTGATTGTAGCCTCTTTCCCTAAGTTTTCTTTTATGCAAAGGCACCGGAATAATTTCATCGACCGATTGGATTATTGTCGAGTTTTTCAAGTCTTCTGCATACCACGTGCCCAGAACTGTCCCAATTTCTTCCTGTCCTTTGTATTTCAAGTTGTGAATTAATTCCTGTACGATTCCTTTTTTGTGAAAATACAGCAATGCCGAAGTATATTCGACAGGAATTCTTCCGTAAAATTTTTTGAAGGCTTCGTTCTCTGGATTCAAATGATGATTTGTCAATGGAATATTGTGTCGGCAAAGTGTGCAAATCACGTTTTCATTCGACAATAAAAACGAATGACAACCCGCACAAACAGGAGGAAAAAATAGATTGATACTATTTTTAAACATAAAAAGCCAATTTATTTATAAAAATAGGCAAATCGATGCTTCAAACTTCAACTATTTCCTTTTTTTTAAGTTCACTTTTTATATTTTTGCATCATTATGGCAAAACAAGAAGATTTATTCAAAAATGTAGTTTCGCACGCAAAAGAGTACGGATTTATTTTTCCGTCAAGCGAAATATACGATGGTTTAAGTGCGGTATATGATTATGCACAAAACGGAGTCGAATTAAAAAAGAACATACGCGAATATTGGTGGAAGGCGATGGTTCAATTGAACGATAATATCGTTGGACTTGACGCGGCGATATTGATGCATCCCACAACTTGGAAAGCATCGGGCCACGTGGACGCTTTCAATGATCCATTAATTGACAACAAAGATTCGAAAAGAAGATACAGAGCCGATGTTTTGATTGAAGATTATGCCGAAAAGCTAAATCAAAAAGCAATCAAAGAAATTGAAAAAGCACGTACTCGTTTTGGTGACGCTTTCAATGAACAGGAATTTATAACCACAAACACCAGAGTTGTTGAATATAAAGCGAAAGAAAGAGAAATTCTCGAAAGAATGGCTCGTTCGCTTGGCAACGAAGACTTGGAAGACGTAAAAGCATTAATCGAAGAACTGGAAATTGCTTGTCCGGAAAGTGGATCCAGAAACTGGACTGAAGTGCGTCAATTTAACTTGATGTTTGGCACAAAATTAGGTGCATCTGCCGATACGGCAATGGATTTATATTTGCGTCCAGAAACGGCACAAGGAATTTTTGTCAACTTTTTGAATGTTCAAAAATCAGGTAGAATGAAAATTCCTTTCGGGATTGCTCAAACCGGAAAAGCCTTTAGAAACGAGATTGTTGCCAGACAATTCATATTCCGTATGCGTGAATTTGAACAAATGGAAATGCAATTTTTCGTAAAACCAGGAGAAGAAATGCAATGGTACGAACATTGGAAAACTGCTCGACTAAACTGGCACTTATCTCTTGGTTTGGGAAGAGAAAATTACCGTTTTCACGACCACGAAAAACTGGCTCATTATGCCAATGCCGCTGCCGATATTGAGTTTAACTTCCCTTTCGGATTCAAGGAATTAGAAGGAATTCATTCCCGAACTGATTTTGATTTGAAAGCACACGAGAAGTTCTCCGGTAAAAAAATGCAATATTTCGATACCGAAACCAACTCAAATTATACGCCTTATGTGGTGGAAACTTCGGTTGGATTAGACAGAATGTTTTTGGCAGTTTTTGCCACTTCATTAAAAGAAGAAACATTGGAAGATGGTTCTACGCGAACTGTTTTACAATTGCCATCAGTACTTGCGCCAACAAAAGCAGCCGTTTTGCCATTAATAAAAAGAGACGGATTGCCAGAAATAGCACATAAAATCATCGAAGATTTAAGATGGGATTTCAATGTGGCTTATGATGAAAAAGATGCTGTAGGAAGACGTTACAGAAGGCAAGATGCATTGGGGACTCCTTTCTGTATCACGGTGGATCATCAAACTATCGAAGACCAAACCGTAACGATTCGTCACAGAGATTCTATGAAACAAGACCGTGTAAAAATCGCGGATTTGAAATCAATTATTGAAAATGAAGTTTCAATGAAAAACTGGTTGATGAAAATGTAGTTACATCGCTATTTATAAAAAAAATGCTTCTCGATCGAGAAGCATTTTTTTTGGGATTAAATTGAAGTGACAAACTCCTTAGAAAAGATTTTTATTTGGTCACGCACTTTACGGAATTCGGCGATTAATTCCTTGGCCGTTCCCGAAGATTTGGAAGGATCTTCAAAGTTGTGGTGAATGGTTTTGGTTTTCGTTGGAAAAAACGGACAAGCTTCCTTGGCATTGTCGCAAACCGTTATAACGTAATCGAAAGCAATATCCGAATATTCGTCCACGTGGTTTGAAGTGTGTTTGGAGATGTCGATTCCGTCTTCTGCCATAATTCCCACTGCAAACGGATTGAGTCCGTGTATTTCCACGCCGGCGCTATAAACTTTGACTTTGTCTTTTCCGAAATGGTGTAAATAACCATGAGCCATTTGGCTTCTGCACGAATTTCCGGTGCATAAAACTAGAATTTTTTTCATTTTTTTAGATGCTATTATTTATAATATTTTTTCTTTAACCAAAAAGCTACTTTAACCAATAAAATCAAAGCAGGAACTTCGACCAATGGACCCACGACTCCAGTAAAAGCTTCGCCAGAATTGAGACCGAAAACGGATATCGCGACCGCAATTGCCAGTTCGAAATTGTTTCCCGCGGCAGTAAAAGCAACGGCAGCATTTTTGTCATAGCTCGCGCCAACTGCTTTGGTTACAAAAAAGCCAATCAAAAACATAATGGCAAAGTAGATAAGCATTGGTATGGCAATGATGATGATGTCTTGCGGAATTTTTACGATAAGTTCGCCTTTTAAACTGAACATTACGATTATGGTCGCCAATAAAGCGATTAACGTGATGGGTGAAATGGCGGGTATAAATGTGTTGGTGTACCAATCTTCGCCTTTTAGTTTTACCAAAATTAATCGGCTGAAAAAGCCCAGCACAAACGGAATTCCTAAATAAACAGCAACACTTTTTGCAATCGTTAGGATTGAAATAGTAACGATAGCACCTTCAAAACCAAAATAGGGAGGCAATATTGTGATAAAAATCCAAGCGTAAAAACTGTAGAAGAATACTTGGAAAATGCTATTCAACGCTACTAATCCAGCGCCATATTCTGCGTTTCCTTCGGCTAGATCATTCCATACCAAAACCATTGCGATGCATCGAGCCAAACCGATTAATATTAAACCGATCATGTATTCTGGATAATCCCTCAAAAATGTGATGGCCAAGAAAAACATTAATAATGGTCCGATTACCCAATTCAATATCAGCGAAATTGACAGGATTTTGGTATTTTTAAAGACAGTTGGCAATAATTTATAATTGACTTTTGCCAGTGGCGGGTACATCATTAATATCAGTCCAATGGCAATCGGAATATTGGTTGTCCCCGAACTCATTGCATTTATGTTATTTGAAACAGATGGGACGAAATATCCCAACGCCACACCAAGCAACATCGCCATAAAGATCCAAAGGGTTAGGTAATTGTCTAGGAAAGATAGCTTTTTCATATAGGATTATATTAATTAAGTGTTAAGATTACTAGTTTAAATTCTTGTTATTTTGTCATTCCGACAAAGGAGGAATCCCAACTAACGAGAGCAACAAACAGAGATTGCTTCGCCTGTTCGCTTTGCTCGAGTCCTCCTGCGTCGGAATGACAAATAAGCGAGTTGTTTATTCTGATAATAACAAACTTAAAATGAGGTTAGGTTAATTTTTGGCTTTTTTTATTTCATAATTTTAGCAACAAGACGAATCGGTTTTGCAAGTGGTTTGCACCAAGCTTATAAAGCTTTGAATCGATTGAATGACCTTTTCATCTAAACAGTAACAAATATTGTTTCCTGTTACGGTTCCTTTAATTATACCCACTTTTTTTAATTCGGATAAATGTTTGGAAACGGTTGATTGTGCCAATGGCAAAACTTCCACGATATCACCACAAATGCAAGAGGGTGATGTCATCAAAATTTTTACTATTTCCAAGCGAGCCGGATGTCCTAATGCTTTTAGGATTTCGGCCATTTCGTTGGTTTCTGTTGAGAAACCTATTGTCTTTGTTATTCCCATATCGCAATATTACGATATGTTTTTGAGTTGGCAAAAATAATCTGGTAAATTTATTTTAAAATGGTTTTAAATCGATTTTCCTCTGCATTTTATCGGATTTTTTTGCAGTTCATTTTAATGTATTAACATTTGTTCAAAATATATTAACAACTTATATGAAAAATGCTGTAAATGTTTATTTTTAGCTTGTTAAACAGCCTTTTTTTATTAAATAATAAACGCTTTTGTTTAATTAGTTTCCCAAAACTACCTTAAATCACTTAATCATTCAAAGTAAATTTACTTTGAACATCTAATGTTATGCCTAACAAATTAGGACAAGACATTGATGAATTTGCCATACATTATTATTGACGACGATCAAGAAAGTGTTTTGAAAACTAAAGCAATTGCTGACGGTTTTTCGGAGCTTGTCTTCGTGGCAATGGCTAATAACTATACGGACGGTTTAAATCTTATATTAGAACATACTCCAAAAATAATTTTTCTCGAAATTGACCCTGCCGATAAAAAGAGTAATTTATCATTGGCACTTATCAATGAACTTTATCGGTATTTGAAAGTAATTCCGAAAATCATTGTCACTACCTCTAAAAAAGATTTGGCTTTTGAAGCCATACAATATGAAGTAGCTGATTATGTGTTGAAACCAGTACAACGAATTGATTTAATAAAATCGATTTTAAAATTGAATAAATCGATTGGTGAAGATGAGGTTTTTGTGACCCAAACTTCGGTTCCTGATGAGGAACCAAAAGGGTTGGTAGAGCCAAAACTGGTACAATCAGTGCAACAAGAAATTTCAAATGTCGAGCAAACGCTTGTATTATGCATCAAATCCTACGGTGATTATAGGTACATAGATGCTAAAGACATTTGTTATTTTCAGGCCGACAATAATTCTACCGACATTCACTTGAATAATGGCGAAATGGTCACTGCTTTCAAAACACTCAAACATTTTGAAGGAATTTTGTCCTATCCTTTTATCAGAATTCATAACAGTTATATCGTCAATCGCAATTATATTTCCAGGATTCATACCGGGAATTCGGTTTGTTATATTAAAAACAGCACCATAAAAATTCCATTTTCTAAATCCTATAAGGTAAATGTTGACCTTATTATCTCTGAATTTGCCAATGGAAATTATCTGGAAATCTAAAAAATATCCATCTACCCTAATTTGACGGTCATTCACTATCAGACGGCTGCATTCCACCATAAACGCCTGTTTTTGTAGGTAAATTCGAGAGATGCTATGTAGTTTTACACTGTGGCACCGCGGTATTCGCAAGTCATATAACAATGTAAAATCATATAATAATATAAACCCCTAATTATGAAAAAAGCAACTTTAACAATCGGATTATTTTCATTGGTAATGATATTAACCTCTTTTACGACACCTGAAACAAGTAAAGTAACTGTAAACAATAACACCACTGTTGAAGCTATAGGTTCTGGAGTTGCAGGAGGAAACGCTAAAGTAGATGCTGCAGGTTCAGGGATAGCAGGAGGGAACGCTAAAGTAGATGCAGCAGGTTCAGGGATAGCAGGAGGAAACGCTAAAGTAGATGCTGCAGGTTCAGGAGTTGCAGGAGGAAATGCTAAAGTAGACTAATAATTTATCTTATTTGAATAATTTATTTTTATAAATATTTTAGGCTATCAATTTTTTGATAGCCTTTTTTTTATTCCAATAGTTTTATTTTAGTATTTTTGATGCAATTCAAAAAAACTATTGAAAAACACCTACTACATATTAGTACTATTGCTGTTCGTTTTTTTTGGCTGTACCAAAAAAAGTCAAAATAAAAATGTTGTTAATTCAACCCAAGATAGTTTGTCTACCTATCTTTCCTTGGCAAATGATTTTAGTTCAACTTCTGATAAAAGGCAAAAATATAATCAAAAAGCACTTGCCATCATCATTAATCAACCCAATGATTCAATGAATCGAGTGTATTTATTTAGGGTGGCAAATCGCTACTATAACATTAACAATTGGAGAGATTATAAGAAAACCGTTCAATTAGTTTTAAAAAAATCAGAACAAAGTAAAGATACTTTGAGTTCAGCTAAAGCCTATACGTATTTGGGGGACTTTTATGGTTCACAATCTGTTTCTGACAGTGCTTTTATGTATTATTTCAAGGCAGAAAAAATGTATCTTAAACTCAATGACAATTTGAATCTTGCCAAAACACGATTGAGCAAGGCATTGTTGCAATACAATGAAAGCGATTTTATGGGGAGTGAAATAGCAGTATTCAAGGCTTTAAGTGTCCTGAAAGGAGAAAATGCAAACGAAACAGTTTATGAATCCTATAACCTTTTAGGATTAATTTACAACGAATTGGGGGAATATGAAAAAGCTATTGAATATCATAATAAGGCCTTATCCAGTATCGATGACAAAACTACAAACATAATATTTCAGTCGAAGGCTACCTCATTGAACAACATAGGGTTAGTCTATCAAAATTTTAATAAAAACAAAGAGGCAATACCTTATTTTCTAAAAGGCATGGAACATAAAAATGATTTACTTTTATACAAACCAATAGTTTATGCGGCGTTGTTGGATAATTTAGGATATTCCAGATTCAAACTGAAAGAATACAACGGAATTTCTGAAATGTTCAATGAATCATTGAAATTGAGAGACAGTTTGCATTTAACAATTGGAATTATCATCAGTCAAATCCATTTGTCTGAATATTATGCGTCTCAAAATGATACTATAAAAGCGTTACAATATTCCAATGAAGCACTTGCCACAGCTCGAAATTCAAAAAATAACAGGAATTTATTGTTGCCCCTGAAACAATTGGCGGTTATAGAACCCAAGAAATCGACTATTTATAACAAGGAATATATTCACATTAATGATAGTTTGCAAAAAGCTGATCGAAAAACGGGAAATAAATTTTCCCGTATAGAATATGAAACAGATGAAATTAAACAGGAAAACTCGGCTTTAACCACCCAGAACAGGAATTTGGTGTACATTTTTGGTTCTATTTTGATAGTGGGCTTGTTTTTGTACATCATTAAAGCGCAAAAAGCCAAAAACAGGGAATTGTTGTTCAAACAAGAACAACAAAAAGTCAATGAGGAAATCTATAGTTTAATGATTTCGCAACAAAGCGATGTGGAAACCATCAGGATAAAAGAGAAAAAAAGAGTGGCGCAAGAATTGCATGATGGTGTTCTGGGAAGAATGTTTGGTGTGCGGATGAACTTGGACAGTTTGAATAAAATTCACGATGAAACGGCTGCCCATCAAAGAAACAGCTACTTATCAGAATTGAAAAATATTGAACAAGATATTCGTGAAATTTCACATGATTTGAACAGGGAGAAATCGGAATTAATTAATAACTTCGTAGCCATTGTAGACAACTTATTAGAAGAACAAAAAAAGACGTTCAAATCAAAATTAGTTTCCACTATTGATTCGAACATCAAATGGGAATCGATGAGTAATTCCATTAAAATTAATTTATATCGAATTGTCCAGGAGTCACTTCAAAATATTAACAGGTATGCCAATGCCAATGCCATCAAGGTAGAATTCAAAAAAGGCGTCGACAATTTGCTTTTAGAAATAAGTGATGACGGGATTGGATTTGATGTAAACAAGACAAAAAAAGGAATTGGCTTGCAAAATATGCTTTCCAGAATTAATGAATGCAAAGGAACATTCGACATAAAATCTAAAAAAGGAGAAGGAACAATCATTACAGTTACAGTCCCAATATAACGACAAATAATAATTACAGAGAAATGACAATTGACTCAACTACCGAATCAACAATTAAAAACAACATACTAATCGTAGATGATCATCCTTTTATTATAGAAGGTTACAAGAATGCTATTACAAGATACAATCCAAAAGAATTTGAATTTTTTATTTCGCAAGCCAATGATTGCAAATCAGCATACGATATTATTACAAACCCGGACACTTTGGCTTTTGATATCGCTTTTTTAGATATCAGTATGCCAACGTATGAAGAAAAGGGTCTTTTTTCTGGTGAGGATTTGGCAAAATTGTTAAACGAATTCATGCCAAAATGCAAAATTATTTTACTCACCATGTACACGGAATTGCTTAAAATAAAGAACATTATTGATACCATAAACCCTAGTGGGCTAGTTATAAAAAATGATTTAACATTTGACGAGTTGCTTTTTGGCTTTGACAAAGTGATAAAAAATGAAACATATTATAGTCAGTCGATTCAAAAGATGATGGATCAGGATCAACATGAAGCTATGGAAATCGACCTATTTGACAAACAAATTTTGTTTCATATTTCAAAAGGGACAAAAATAACAGATATTCCACAATATATCCCCATCACTTTAAGCGCAATCGAAAAAAGAAAACAAAATTTAAAAGAATTATTGAATCTAGTAGACGGAAGTGATATTGAATTAGTTAGGGAGGCCAAAAACAAAGGGTTGTTATTTTAGGATCAACTCAAATTATTGTCATTTTGCTTAAAGTTTACGGAAATAGAGTTTTATAATTTTGTCATTCCGACGCAGGAGGAATCTCAGTTAGTTGCTCAGGTTTGTTGAGATTCCTCCTGCGTCGGAATGACAAATAGTTGTGTTTTTGCTAGTAAATTCAAAACTAAAATGAAAAAAATCTATTCTTCACTCAAAGAATTCCAGCCTCTGGCTTTCAAGGGAATTCGAGTATTGGCGCGAGTCACCAAATGGATTCCTTCGCTTTCCTGAGTCATATGACCTATAATCGTAAAATTCGGATTCCCTTTTATCTTGTCAAAATCTTCCATCGCAATGGTAAAAAGTAATTCATAATCTTCGCCACCATTTATTGCCACTGTAGTTGAATCCAGATTAAATTCTTCACAAGTCGAAATCAGTTGTGGATCGAGAGGCAATTTATCTTCATACAAGTTACAACCTACTTTTGATTGTTTACATATATGAATGATTTCCGACGACAATCCATCCGAAATATCAATCATCGATGTTGGTTTTATTTCCAATGCATGCAATAAGGTGCGCACATCTTTTCGGGCTTCGGGTTTCAATTGGCGTTCAATTAAATACGTGTATGCGTCCAGATCAGGTTGCGAATTCGGGTTTACCTGAAAAACTTGTTTCTCCCGTTCCAAAACCTGCAATCCCATATAAGCGGCTCCAATATCACCGGTTACCACCAATAAATCCGTTTGGTTTGCTCCGTTTCTATACGCAATTTCATTTTCATCGGCTTCGCCAATAGCGGTAATGCTGATAATCAATCCTTTTTGCGAAGAAGTCGTGTCACCACCAATAACATCAACCTTATATTCATCGGCAGCACGAGAAATTCCGTCAAATAATTCTTCTAGAGCTTCCAGCGGAAAACGATTAGAAACCGCTATCGAAATCAGGATTTGAGTGGCTTTGGCATTCATCGCACAAATATCGGAAACGTTTACCACGACAGCCTTGTAGCCCAAATGTCTCAAGGGCACATAAGCCAAGTCAAAATGAACGCCTTCTATCAACAAATCTGTAGAAACAACTACTTTTTTGTCTTTAAAATCAAGAATTGCGGCATCATCACCAATTCCTTTCAGGGTTGAGGGTTGTGATGGGATAAAGTTTTTTGTAAGGTGTTCTATAAGTCCAAATTCTCCAAGCTGTGCAATACTGGTGCGTTGAGGTGATTTATCTTCGATCATTATTTTTGTTTTTGAAGTTGCGAAGGTACGAAGAATTTTTTGCCGCAAATTGCACAAATATTCATTAAATTTATTGCGACTTTAAATTTATAAAATGAAAACATCCGATATCGTAACCTTGACCGTCAATCCATCTCTTGATAAAAGTGCACATTTTACAGGCTTGGTAGCGGAACAAAAAATCCGTTGCGGAGCACCACGTTATGATGCAGGAGGTGGCGGAATCAATGTTTCTAAAGCCATTGCCCGTTTAGGAGGAGAATCATTATGTGTATTTACTTCGGGTGGATCACCGGGAATCAAGTTGGAAGAATTGGTACGGCAAGAAGGAATTGCCATAAAAACAATACCAACACAAAATTGGACTAGGGAAAATCTGGTGGCTTTGGACACCAATACCAATGCGCAATATCGTTTTTGTTTTCCTGGAGCTGTAATTTCAAATGCCGAAAAAGAGGATATCATTCAAACAATTCAAGAATTAAAACCCAAATATTTAGTGGCAAGCGGCAGTTTAAACGAAGGATTGTCGACAGATTTCTATCAGCACATTGCCGATTTAGCCAAGGAATCCGGCACAAAAATAATAGTGGATACTTCAGGGGAAGCATTGAAAAAAGTTCTGGAAACAGGGGTGTATTTAATGAAACCAAATATTGGGGAATTGGCTAAATTAATTGGAGTCGAAAGATTGGAAAGGGATGAAGTCGAGCAAGCAGCACGAACATTAATCCAAAAAGGAAGTGCCGAAATCGTGGTGGTTTCATTAGGTTCTCAAGGAGCAGTTTTGGTAACGGCAACTCAAACAGAGTTCGTTCCTGCGCCAAATGTGGTCAAGAAAAGCACCGTAGGAGCAGGCGACAGTATGGTTGGCGCAATGGTTTGGGCATTGTCCCAAAACAAAAGTTTAAAAGAAGTCGTGCAATGGGGAGTTGCCTGTGGTTCTGCTGCAACAATGAATGAAGGAACGCAATTATTTAAATTGGAGGATGTCAAGCGATTGTTTGAGCAGTTAAATAAAACATCGTAGAGACGCATACAATGGTAGATATGCACAAATGTAGAGACGCATAATGGTAGAGATGCACTGCAGTGCGTCTCTACGATATAACAAAAAAACCTGACAATTTTCATTATCAGGTTTTCTCTATTATCGATCCGTCTATTCTCTTTTTTTTAAAATTAATCATTCAACTTCAACACCGCCATAAATGCTTCTTGCGGGATTTCTACATTTCCAACTAAACGCATTCGTTTTTTACCTTTTTTCTGTTTCTCTAAAAGTTTACGTTTACGAGAAATATCGCCACCATAACATTTTGCGGTAACATCTTTTCGTAAGGCTTTTATCGTTTCACGAGAAATTACTTTCACCCCAATAGCTGCTTGAACAGGAATATCAAATTGCTGACGCGGAATTAATTCTTTCAATTTTTCGCACATTTTTTTACCTATTTGATATGCATTATCGGCATGCATTAAGGAAGACAAAGCATCAACAATGGTAGCATTTAACAATATATCTACTTTTACCAAATTTGAAGTTCGCATCCCAATTGGCGTATAATCAAATGAAGCGTAACCTTTAGAAACGGTCTTCAAACGGTCATAAAAGTCGAATACAATCTCTGCCAAAGGCATGTCAAAAGTCAATTCTACGCGTTCAGTTGTCAAATAAGTTTGATTCGTAATTAAACCGCGTTTCTCAATACACAAGGACATTACATTTCCAACATAATCGGATTTAGTAATAATGGTAGCTTTTATAAAAGGCTCTTCAACATGGTCTAAACGAGAAGGCTCGGGTAAATCTGTTGGATTGTTTACAACCAATGGTTTTTCCGGATCTTTTTTGGTGTAAGCCAAATACGAAACGTTGGGAACGGTTGTGATAACGGTCATATTAAACTCTCGTTCAAGACGCTCTTGTATAATTTCCATATGCAACATTCCTAAGAATCCACAGCGGAAACCAAATCCCAATGCCGCAGAACTTTCTGGCAAAAATACCAAGGAAGCATCGTTCAACTGCAGTTTTTCCATAGAGTTTCTCAACTCCTCATAATCTTCAGTGTCCACAGGATAAATCCCCGCAAAAACCATCGGTTTCACATCTTCAAAACCTTGAATTATATTGGTTGTTGGCGTTTTTGCATCCGTCAACGTGTCGCCCACTTTTACCTCTTTTGCCTCTTTAATTCCCGAAATCAAATAACCAACATCACCTGCAGAAATAACTTGTTTCGGAACTTGATTTAATTTTAATGTGCCAATTTCATCCGCAAAATATTCATTTCCGGTTGCCATAAACTTTATTTTCTGGCCTTTTCGGATTTGTCCATTCTTCACACGAAAAATAACTTCAATTCCACGAAACGGATTGTAATGAGAGTCGAAAATTAAAGCCTGCAACGGTTCGTCTATATTTCCTTTTGGTGGAGGAATTCTTTCGATAATGGCTGCCAAAATATTTTCGACACCCAGGCCCGTTTTCCCCGAAGCGTGAATAATATCCTCCAATTTGCAACCTAATAGGTCAACAATATCATCACTTACTTCTTCCGGATTGGCACTTGGCAAATCTACTTTATTCAAAATCGGAATAATTTCCAAGTCATTTTCTAGCGCCAAATATAAATTTGAAATCGTTTGTGCCTGAATACTTTGTGCCGCATCCACAATCAAAAGTGCGCCTTCACAAGCCGCAATCGAGCGGGAAACTTCATACGAAAAATCAACGTGACCAGGAGTATCAATCAAATTCAGGATGTATTCTTCCCCTTTATAAGTGTATTCCATCTGAATCGCGTGACTTTTAATCGTGATTCCACGTTCGCGCTCCAAGTCCATATTGTCAAGCAATTGCGCTTTTTCTTCACGCGCAGTTACCGTATTTGTTGCGCCAAGAAGTCGGTCAGCAAGCGTACTTTTCCCGTGATCAATGTGTGCAATAATGCAAAAATTCCGTATGTTTTTCATTCTTTGTTTATGTCAATTTTTTTGGTGTGACCGCAAGGGTCGGGCTTTTCGTTACAATCTTGTCATTGCGAGCTTGTGTGGCAATCTCTCAACAACAAGGATTTCCTCTGCAAATGAAATTCACTGAACTCCTATAAAAATAAAAGTATAGTGAAGTAATCCCTCACGCAATCGCTTATTGCGATAATTAATCTGCAAAGATAATTCAAAGTTAATCAGCGTCAAAGGAGTTTCAAGATAAAAGAATAATGATGTGTTTTTAAAATTTTAATTTAAAATATTCATCTTTCAATTTTATAAACATTTTAAAAACAAAATAAAAAAATCACTAGTAGCCATAGTGTTATTTGTTTTTCTTATTATCCATTTCGATGATATAAGCCATGTTTTTAATTAAATTATCGTGTTTTTTTACAAAAGGATTGGTTTCGTCCCAAACATAACCAGCTAAAACAGCACAAATTTTACGTTTTACATCTGGGTTTTCCGGTTGATGAAAAAATAATGTCTGCAGATTTCCGGTGTACCATTCTTTTACATAAGTGGTAAAAACGGCAATTCCTCGTTTCATATATCCTGTAAATTCTTCTTCCCAATCGACTGCAATTCCCTGTGATTCTTTCAAATAAAGTTTAGCAGCAAGTATTCCGGATTCGGCAGCAAAAGCAACTCCTGAGGAGAAAACGGGATCCAAAAATTCCGAACTATTGCCGGTTAAAGCAAAACCGTCACCATACATTTTTTTTACCGAACGGGAATAATTTTCCAATTTCACCGGTTCAAACAAGAAATCAACTCCCTTAAATCGTTTGATATAATAATCAGAAAGTTGAATGGCCTTTTTTAGCGCTTCGGTATTGTCTTTGTTTTCTGAAAGCGAATTGATAAAATCGGTCGGGCCAACAATGCCTAAACTTGTATTTCCGTTAGAAAAAGGAATTACCCATAGCCACACTTGGGTTTCCAGAATATCAAAAGAAATCATAGTTCCTTCTTCGCCTTCAGGTCTGTTGAGGTCTTCCACATGTGTGAAAATAGAAGAATGCGGATCTAATTTTGAGGGTGTGTCTAAATCTAAAAGCCGAGGTAAAACTCTGCCATAACCGCTGGAATCTATGATGAATTTGGCGTGAATTTCTTTTAGATTTCCGGCTGCATCTTTAACGATAGTTTTAGAATTCTTTCCTTCAAAAGTAACTGCCACAACTTCCGATTCAAATTCTAAATCAATTCCTTTTCTGATTATTTCTTGTGCCATTGTGTTGTCAAAATCGGCTCTTGGCACTTGCCACGTCCAATCCCAACCTTTTCCAAATTTTTTACTAAAATCAAAAATGCAAATTTCTTCGCCTCGAATGAATCGAGCTCCCAATTTTTTTTCGAAATTCATTGCATCTAAACATTCAAATAATTCCGCTTCGGCAAAATGATCCATAACGCGAGGAATTAAGCTTTCGCCAACGACCAGCCTGGGAAATTTTGTTTTTTCGACTATTTTCACCTTGACATTGTTATTATGAAGGTATGATGCCGAAACACATCCGGAAGGGCCAGCACCAATTATTAAAACATCTACGTATTCCTGTAACATAATTTAAATTTAAATTATTTTTTCTTGCATTTAATCAAAGTATGGCTCATTCCTATGATTTCATGAAGTTCATCAACCACAAAACCAGTTTTTTCAATTAAATTCAAAACATCTTGTGAATGATACATTTGACTGTTTCCATTGGCAACAGCTGTAAAATATAAGGATGTTGCGTGTAAACTGTAAGTTGAGGCTTGAAATTTTTGTAAATCCCAAAAGGTTTCCAAAATATAAAAACTAGCATCTGCTGTCATTGATTCATGAGCTCTTTTAAAAAGACCTGAAATTTCCTCTAATGAAAAGCAGTCAATAAACTGACTCATCCAGATAACATCAAAACCTTTTGGAAAAGGAATCGAATTGTCTAATAAATTAATGTCTGTTGCTGAAATTCTGTCTTCAAATCCGGCCTTGGCAATGTTTTTTCGGGCAACATTAGCTTGTCCTGGCAAATCTAAAATAGTGATTTTTACGTTTGGGTCATATTTTGCACACTGCAATGAAAACTTACCTGTGTTTCCGCCTACATCCAAGAAAGATTTTGGATCATCCTTAAATAAAATGGGCATTACATCCGGGAAAGTGTAGTCAGAATAGAAATGATCAAAGTCAAACCAGCTTTTTTTAATTTTTTCTGGCAATTTAGACAAGCCTTGATAAACGGTATCCCAATCGCCGAGTTCTTTTAATCCTTCAGGCTTTCCGTTTGTTATTGATTCTTCAAGATGATTAATGGCTAGATAATTCACGTCTTGGGTAAAATCCATATTGATATTGGTCATTTTGTCTCTCAAAATAAAATAACCTGTTTTTGTCAAAATAAATTCATTGTCTTTCAAATAAACCATTTCTAAACTTAAACCAGCTTCCAGTAATACTTTTACCCCGTAAACAGATAAATTTAATTCGGTAGCTATTGTTTCAATGCTGGCTTTGTCTTTTTTAAACAGATAATCTAATATTCCTATATTTCTAAGTGTTTTTGCAGCTTGAAACATAATTGGTGCAAAAGCAATTTTTTGTGCGTCTAAATTCGCCTGAATAACACTCTTTTTGTCAGAACCGAAATCTTTCATTCTTAAGTTTTTGGCATTAGTTTAATGCATAAGTAGCAGTTCGCGTGGTTGTGGTGTGAATTGTTGCGAGCGTGCGAGTAGTTGAACAAAAAGGCGTTTTGATTTTCTATTCTAAACAATATTATGCTATATTTACATCTATCAAATTAACCACATTAAATTCTAAATAAAAATTAATTTTTAATTTATTTAATAACAAATCATAAACAAGTTGAATGAACACTATAAATGAATATTTAAGTTTAAAAGAATTTGAATCTATAATCTTTGAAAATAATAAAATAGCTATAAGTGAGGTTGTTTTAAACAGGGTAAATGAAAGCTTTGTTTTTTTAAAGGATTTTTCTAAAAACAAAGTGATTTATGGTGTAAATACCGGTTTCGGACCAATGGCTCAATATCGAATTAAAGATGAAGACCGAATCCAACTGCAATATAATTTAATAAGAAGCCATTCTTCCGGAACCGGAAAACCGTTAGATGCCATTTGTGTGAAAGCGGCAATTTTAGCGAGGTTAAATACACTTTTATTAGGGAATTCTGGCGTTCATTCGTCGGTAATTCATTTGATGAAGGAATTGATCAATAGAGATATTATTCCATTAATTTTCGAACACGGCGGTGTTGGTGCCAGTGGTGATTTGGTTCAATTGGCACATTTGGCTTTAGTCCTAATTGGTGAAGGCGAAGTTTTTTACAAAGGAGAAAGAAAATCGACTCAAGAAGTTTTCGAATTAGAAAATCTAAAGCCTATTCAGGTTGAAATCAGAGAAGGTTTAGCTTTGATTAACGGAACGTCGGTAATGACCGGAATTGGAGTTGTGAATGTTCATAATGCCAATAAATTATTAGATTGGTCGCTAAAATGCTCTTGTGCCATTAATGAAATAGTTCAAGCTTACGACGACCACTTTTCGGAGGAATTAAACAATACCAAACGTCATAAAGGACAGCGTGAAGTGGCTGCGAGAATGAGAGAAAATCTTGTTGACAGTACTTTAATCCGAAAAAGAGAAGATCATTTATATACCGGCGAAAATAAGGAAGATATATTCAAGGAAAAAGTGCAGGAATACTATTCGTTGCGTTGTGTTCCTCAAATTTTGGGACCAGTTTTAGAAACCATAAATAATGTGGCATCTATTCTAGAAGACGAATTTAACTCGGCAAATGACAATCCGATTGTTGATGTAAAAAACCAACATGTGTATCATGGAGGAAATTTCCATGGGGATTATATTTCTTTGGAAATGGACAAACTCAAGATTGTGATTACTAAATTGACGATGCTTGCCGAACGCCAGTTGAATTATTTGCTGAATTCAAAAATCAACGAAATTCTTCCTCCATTTGTAAATCTGGGAACTTTAGGATTTAATTTCGGAATGCAAGGCGTTCAGTTTACGGCGACTTCAACGACAGCCGAAAATCAAATGTTGTCCAATCCGATGTATATCCACAGTATTCCTAACAACAATGACAATCAGGATATTGTGAGCATGGGAACGAATGCTGCGGTAATTACCGCAAAAGTAATAGAGAATGCTTTCGAAGTATTGAGTATTGAAATGATAACTATCGTTCAAGCCATAGATGCATTGGGACAAAAAGATAAAATTTCGTCAGTTACCAGAAAAATGTATGACGATGTAAGAGCCATTGTCCCTGAATTTAAAGAAGATCAAGTAATGTATCCTTTTGTCCAAAAAGTTAAGGATTATCTGATGTCAAAATAAAAACACGAAGTCTATGAAATGTGCATTGGTAACAGGTGGTTCAAGAGGAATTGGCAGTGCTATTTGTAAAAAATTAGCGGCGGATACGGATTATCATATTTTAATCAATTATCAGTCCAATAAAACTGCTGCGGAACAAACACTTGAAGAAGTAAAGAAATTAGGTGCCACGGGCGAGATTATCCCTTTTAACGTTGCGGACTTTGAAGAAGTAAAAACAGCATTAACACAATGGCAGGAAGCAAATCCGGAAGCGATTGTTGAGGTGATTGTGAATAATGCCGGAATTACTAAAGACGGTTTGTTTATGTGGATGAGTCCAGAGGATTGGACAAGCGTGGTGAATACCAGTTTGAATGGGTTTTTTAATGTGACCAATTTTTTTATTCAAAAAATGTTGCGCAATAAATATGGTCGTATTGTGAATATAGTTTCCCTTTCTGGTGTAAAAGGAACTCCGGGACAAACCAATTATTCGGCTGCCAAAGGCGCTGTTGTTGCCGCCACAAAAGCATTAGCGCAAGAAGTAGCAAAACGAAAGATAACCGTAAATGCTGTTGCTCCGGGTTTTATCAGAACCGATATGACAAGCCAGTTAGACGAGAAAGAATTAATAAAATTGGTTCCCGTTAATCGTTTTGGAGAAGCCGAAGAAGTCGCTGATTTAGTGAGTTTTCTGGTTTCTAAAAAGGCCAGTTATATTACAGGTGAAATTATTAATATAAACGGGGGGATTTATTCTTAAAAGAGAATGAATAGAAGAGTTATAGTTACGTCAGAATTTTCATAAAAATTCATCAACAAACAAAAAATATCAGTAGCTTTATCAAAATTAATTATAAGAGGGATAGTTGTTTAAATATTTGAAATTCAATAATTTAAATATACAACGATTTCTTTTTTTATGCGATTTTTTTACTTAAAATATTAATAAAAATTAGTTGTTAGGATAAATTATATTTTTTAATTATATTCGTATTTATAAATCACAAAAAATGAAAAACGTCCTTGTTGTCTATTATTCTCAGTCGGGACAACTGGAATCTATTGCAAGAAACATTGCGAAGCCACTTTTGGATTCAGATGAGATTAATGTTACATTTCATGAAATTCAGTTAGAAAAACCGTTTCCTTTTCCTTGGAATAATGATGCTTTTTTTGATGCTTTTCCAGAATCTTTTTTGCAAATCCCAACAGCTTTAAAACCAATTTCTCCTGAAATTTTAAATACAAAATTTGATTTAATTCTATTGAATTATCAAGTTTGGTATTTGTCTCCTTCCATCCCCATAAATTCATTTTTAAAAAGTCCGGAAGCCAAAATACTTTTAAATAATACTCCGGTAATAACTATCAGTGGGTCCAGAAATATGTGGATAATGGCTCAGGAAAAAATAAAAAAATTATTAAAACAAAACAATGCTCAACTCAAAGGAAATATTGCTTTGGTTGACCGAGCTGGAAATTTAATTAGCGTTTTTACTATATTTGACTGGATGTTTTCAGGAATTAAAAGAAAATATTTAGGCATTTTTCCAATGCCAGGAGTTTCGGATAAAGACATTAAAGAATCATCAATATTTGGAAAAGTTATTCTTTCGGGTTTAAATGATAATAATTTAGAGAATTTACAATCGAAATTAGTAGAACTTGATGCCGTGAGAGTTAAACCATTTCTGATTACAGTAGATAGAACAGGGAATAAAATTTTTAAAATGTGGTCCAATTTTATCGTTAAAAAAGGAGAATTAAGAAAAACATGGCTCAAAGTTTTTAAAGTCTATTTGTTGGTTGCAATATGGGTAATCTCACCAATAGTGTTTGTATTTTACCTTATTTTTTATCCATTGATGCTAAATAAAATAAAAAAAGAAAAATCGTATTATAAAGGAATAGTAATTTAAATTTAAAAAATATGTTTGATGTTTACATAACAAAGACAAGTAAATTTTTGCCCAATAAAGTAATTTCTAATGATGAAATGGAATCTTATTTGGGCTTAATCAACAATACAGTATCAAAAGTAAAAACCTTGATTCTAAGAAATAATAAGATTACTTCTCGCTATTATGCCTTGGATAAAAATGGAAAAGCCACACACACCAATGCTGAATTGACATTCAAAGCAATTGAGGCTTTGTTTGACGATGATTTTACAAAAGACGATATGGAAGTTTTGTCTTGCGGAACTTCATCACCAGATTACTTGTTGCCTTCTCATGCTGCAATGGTTCACGGATTCTTTAAAAATAAATCCGTAGAATTAAATTCATCGGCAGGTGTTTGTAATGCCGGTATGAATGCTCTAAAATTTGGTTTTTTGTCAGTACGATCCGGAAATTCTAAAACTGCAATTTGTACAGGTTCAGAGCGATTTTCGTCCATGTTGATTGCAGACAGATTCGAATATGAGGTTGTCAATTTAAAAGCACTCGAAGAGCAACCCATACTTGCTTTCAAAAAGGATTTTTTACGTTTTATGTTGTCTGATGGAGCATCTGCTTTTTTATTGGAAAATGAACCAAAAGGAGAAACCCCATTAAAAATAGAGTGGATGGAAGCTTATTCTTTTGCACACGAATTGGAAACTTGTATGTATGCCGGTGGAGATAAATTAGAAAACGGAGATATTAAACCTTGGTGTGATTATAAGTCGGATGAGTGGTTAGAACAATCTGTTTTTTCAATAAAACAAGATGTTAAACTTTTAGATGTAAATATAATTGTAAAGGGAGCTGATTGTATAAAAATGGCATTAGAAAAAAATAATGTTAAACCAGAAGATGTTACTTATTTTATGCCTCATATTTCTTCCTATTATTTTGAAGACAGATTGTTAAATCGGCTAACAGAAATAGGGATTGATATGCCAAAAGAAAAATGGTTTATAAACTTGAAAGATGTTGGTAATGTTGGTGCTGCTTCCGCTTTTTTAATGCTGGAAGAATTAATGAATTCAGGCCGTTTGAAAAAAGGAGATACAATGTTACTTGCTATTCCAGAAAGCGGACGTTTTTCTTATGCATTGGCCTATTTAACAGTTTGCTAAAAGACTGTGGGTGTGTCTAATACAGTATTCGATAAAGATTTTGTAGAAAATTTGTTGCCGCAAAAATTTCCTTTTGTAATGGTCGATAAAATGTATTCTTATACCGAAAACTCTTTAGTTTCCGGTTTGAGAATTCAAAACGATAATATTTTTTTTCACAACGGAAACTTTGTTGAATCGGGATTAATAGAACACATGGCACAATCCGTGGCTTTACACACCGGATATCAGTTTTTTTTGAAACAGGAACCAGCGCCAACAGGTTACATAGGTTCTATTAAAGATGTTGAGATACGAAAACTGCCAAAACTCAATGACGAAATTCAAACAACGGTTACCATACTTCAGGAATTTGGAGGCATAACTTTAGTTGATGTGGCTACAAAACTAAATGGTGTTGAAATTGCCAAAGGTCAGATGAAAACAGTTTTAGCAAAATGATTTTGAAAGGAATGGATACTTCAATAGACATAAAAAATTATTTACCACATCGAGCACCAATGCTTATGGTTGATAAGTGTATTGCTATTAATAATGAAAAAGTAGAAACCGTTTTTGAAATAAAAGAAGATAATATTTTCATTCAGAATAACACTTTTTTAGAAGCTGGATTAATCGAAAACGCAGCACAAACCTGTTCGTCAATTGTTGCAAAAGACTATTTTGTGCATGAAAACAATGAGGATAAAGGAGGCGTTGATGTTATTGGATTTATTAGTGCTATAAAAACATTAAAAATTTTTGCACTTCCAAAGGTGAAGAGTACAATAAATACCAAAGCGACATTGATTTCTAAATTTGTAACAGATGATTACAGTTTGTGTACCATGAGTTGCCAAACCTTTCACAAAAAGGAATTGCTTTTAGAAGGAGAAATTAATCTTTTTATTCGCCCCGCCCCAGCACTCCCAAAATGAGAGTGATCCGAAAGGATTTTGATTTATTAATAATTGACAGATGAAAAAAGAAGAAGTACCACAGGACATAGGCAATCTTTCTGAAAAGAACATGAAGGAATTGGTTTATGCCACTGATGAAAAAGGAAATTATACCACGGCTCTAAGTACGGGTTGGGAACCAAAAACCATTGCACTTTCTAATTCCATCGAAGTGATTAATGAACGCATTGCCATTGCAAAAAAACAAGTAAAAAATAATGAAGTAAGTCCGATTTGCTATTTTATGGAATTGCATAAAATGGACATTTCCATTTTATCCAGCTATGTTGGAATGTGGCAATGGCGTGTAAAAAGACATTTTAAACCCAAAGTGTTCACAGGATTAAGTGACAAAATTTTACAGAAGTATGCTGAAACTTTCGCTATTTCTATTGCCGAATTAAGAAATTTTAAAACAGATTAATGGAAACCAATTTTACACATCATCAATCTGCGCACTGTGAAAACGGAGTTGCCTCCAATTTATTAAAGCACAATGGTTTGAATATTAGCGAACCGATGGTTTTTGGTATTGGTTCAGGTCTTTTCTTTGTTTATTTGCCATTTATCAAAATCAATTATGCGCCAGGAATCAGTTATAGACCAATGCCAGGTCAAATTTTCAATAAACTCGCTAAACGATTAGGATTAAAAATAAAAAGACAAAAGTTTTCTAGCATTGCGAATGCTAATAAAGCTTTAGACGAAAATTTAAAAAACAATATTCCAACAGGATTGCAGGTTGGTGTTTACAACTTGACTTATTTCCCGGATGAATACCGGTTTCATTTCAACGCACACAACTTGGTTGTATATGGGAAAACGGAAACTGATTATTTAATCAGTGATCCGGTTATGGAAACCGTAACGACATTGACACATGAAGAACTAAACAAAGTGCGTTTTGCCAAAGGAGCTTTTGCGCCAAGAGGACAAATGTATTATCCGATTCAAATTCCTGCAACTGTCGATTTAAAAAGCGCTATAATCAAAGGAATAAAGAATACCTGTCGCGATATGTTGGCTCCAATACCAATTATTGGTGTTAGAGGAATAAAATTAGTAGCCAGACAAATTAGAAAATGGCCGATTAAACACGGAACCAAAAAAGCGAATCATTATCTGGCTCAAATGGTCAGAATGCAGGAAGAAATAGGAACTGGAGGTGGCGGTTTTAGATTTATTTATGCCGCATTTTTGCAGGAAGCTTCTGTTGTTTTAGAAAACGAAAAACTAAAAGAATTGTCACGAGAAATGACCGCAATTGGTGATTTATGGAGAGATTTTGCGGTAGAAGCTTCAAGAATTTACAAAAACAGAAGTACACAGGTTGATGTTTACAACACCATTGCCGACCAACTTTTGGACATTGCCAATAAAGAAGAAGAGTTCTTTAAAAAATTAAAAAAAGCAATTAGCTAAAATGCCTATTTTGAAAACCATTATCCAAATAACAGCACTTTCAAAAAAATACAAAGATGCCGAAATGTATTCTTTGGACGACTTTACGCTGACTATTAAGGAAGGCCAAATTTTCGGATTATTAGGTCCAAATGGTGCCGGAAAAACCACATTAATTTCGATGCTTTGCGGATTGGTAAAACCTACTTCAGGAAGTTTTACTATCGATAATATGACATATTCGAAAAATTCAGACGAAATAAAGAAAATTATTGGCGTTGTGCCACAAGAATATGCATTGTATCCAACATTAACCGCAAGGGAAAATTTGCTTTATTTTGGAAGTATGTATGGTTTAAAAGGCAGTAATCTAAAAGAGAAAGTAATCGAAAGTTTAGATTTTCTTGGATTATTAAAATTTGCCGACAAACGAATTGAAACCTTTTCTGGCGGAATGAAACGCCGAGTCAACCTGATTGCCGGAATTTTGCACAACCCAAAAGTGCTTTTTCTGGACGAACCAACAGTCGGTGTTGACGTGCAGTCTAAAAATGCCATTATTGATTATCTAAAACAACTAAACAAAAACGGTACGACTATAATTTACACTTCGCATCATTTATTGGAAGCACAGGATTTTTGTACCGATATTGCAATTTTAGACCGAGGAAAAATTCATGCACAAGGCACGCCGACTGATTTAATTGCTGCAACGGCAAATGCCAGAAACCTTGAAGACGTTTTTATTTCATTAACAGGAAAAGAAATGAGAGATGATATATAAACTATGGATGTCCATTTATAAAGAATTTCTGTTGCTGAAAAGAGATTTAGGGGGCGTGGTTACTCTATTTGTAATGCCTCTGGTATTGATAATTGCTGTAACATTAATTCAAGACAGTACTTTCAAAACAGTTACCAATGCAAAAATTCATATTCTTTTTGTTGATAATGACAAAGGAAAAGTATCAAAAACAGTTTATGATAATTTAGAAAAAAGCGATATTTTTAGTGTTGTTACTAAAATTGACAACGAACCGCTGTCTGAAGCACTAGCGAAAGAGGCGGTTTTTAAGGGAAAATATCAATTAGCGATCATTATTCCGAAAAATTTAAGTTCTGATTTGCAGACCAAAATTGACCAGAATGTCCAAAAAATGGTAAGCAGTTTAGGATTGACGGATACTTTGACAAAAAAGGGAAATTCAAAGATAATCAATCAAAAGGAAGTAAAACTTTATTTTGATCCAGCGGTGCAAATGAATTTCAAAAATGCAGTAATGAGTTCTATTGACAAAATGATTTCACAAATAGAAACGCATTCTATTTATGCTACTTTTCAAGAACAGTTGGGCGAAGGCAGTACTAGTTTTGAGCAAAAAAGTTTTATTACTTTCAAAGAAATAGTTCCGAAAGTAAACGACAAAGAAATAATCCCGAATTCGGTTCAGCATAACGTTCCGGCATGGACACTTTTTGCTATATTTTTTATTGTTATTCCATTATCCATCAATGTTGTAAAAGAAAAAACACAGGGAACTTTTGTTCGTTTACGTACGAATCCGGTTTCTAACGGGATTGTTTTAGCAGGAAAAACGGTGATGTATTTAATCATTTGTATGATTCAGTTTTATATGATGGTCGCGGTTGCAATATTCCTGTTTCCACATTTAGGTTTGCCGGCACTTAATGTTGAAGGAAATTTATTTCTGATGAGTATCGTCGCTTTATTTTCAGGATTTGCCGCCATTGGTTTCGGAATTTTATTAGGAACTATTGCCAAAACCCAAGAACAATCTGCCCCTTTTGGAGCAACAGCCACGATTATTTTAGCCGCCATCGGAGGTGTTTGGGTTCCTGTTTTTGCAATGCCCAAAGTGATGCAAATCATTGCCCAATCCTCGCCAATGAATTGGGGATTGAATGCTTTTTATGATGTTTTATTACGTAATGCCACAATTTTGGATATCTTGCCGGAAATAAGTTTGTTATTTTTGTTTTTCCTAATTACCATAACCTTCGCCTTGTTGTATGATAAAAAGAAAAGAGCAGTTTAACGAAGCCACAGCTTTGACCGTTACCCAAGAAATTAGGGTACGATTCAACGAAACCGATCCGCTCGGGATCGTTTGGCACGGTCATTATATCACGTATTTTGAAGATGGTCGGGAAGCATTCGGACGATATCACGGGATTTCCTATCTTGATGTTTTCGACAGCGGATTTACAACGCCAATTGTCAAATCAATCTGCGAGCATAAATTATCGTTGCGTTATGGCGATGTGGTTCGAATTGAAACTACTATTATTGATACGCCAGCGGCCAAAATGATTTTCAGATATAAAATTTTTGACACCAATAATGAAATTGCCTGTACCGGTGAAACCATTCAAGTTTTTTTGGATAGCAAAGGCGAATTAATGCTGACCAATCCGCCATTTTACGAAGAATGGAAGAGAAAAGTAGGATTGTTATTATAATGAAAATTGAATTGCCGTTGGTTTTAACCAACGGATAAAAAATATATGATAAAAGAAGTTTTCATATCTGAAACCAATTGCATCACGCCCATCGGGTTTGATGTAGCCACCAATGTCAAAAATATTGTCAATGAGGTTTCCGGCATTCAATTGCATCAAAATCAATCGTTGATAAAAACGCCTTTTTACGCTTCTATTATTGATTCAGCCCAATTAAATAAGGCTTTCGCCAAAGTTGCTCCAGCTGAAAAATATTCCAAACTGGAAAAAATGATGATTTTGGCACTGCAACCCATTGTTGAAAATTCAAAATTGGATTTGGACGGGAAAACGGGTTTTATTCTTTCCACCACAAAAGGAAATATAACTGCTTTAGAAAATTCATCAGAAGAAAATATCCAGAAAGCACAGTTGCATCAATTAGCAAAAACCATTGCCCATTTCTTCGGATTTGAAACCGAACCTATCGTGGTTTCCAATGCTTGTGTTTCAGGAATTTTGGCCGTTTCGGTGGCCAAAAGATTAGTGCAAAGCGGAATGTATGACAACATTTTTGTAGTTGCCGGTGATGTAATTTCTGAGTTTGTTTTGTCAGGATTCAATTCCTTTCAGGCCATGAGCGATTTGCCTTGTAAGCCGTATTCAAAAAACAGAAACGGAGTTACTTTAGGCGAAGCATCAGCTGCGGTTTTGGTAACATCCAATAAAGAAAATGCCAAAATAAAAATCATCGGTGATGGTTCCATTAACGATGCCAATCATATTTCCGGACCTTCAAGAACTGGAGAAGGACTTTTTAGAAGCATCGAAAGTGCTTTGGCGGAAGCCAAAATAAATCCCAATCAAATTGATTATATCTCGGCACACGGGACGGCAACCTCCTTTAATGATGAAATGGAAGCGATTGCTTTCAACAGATCAGGATTGGGAAATGTACCATTAAATAGTTTAAAAGGATTTTACGGACATACATTAGGCGCTTCCGGATTGCTGGAAACCGTCATCGGAATACAATCTGTTCTCGAAAGTAAATTATTTGCTTCTTTGGGTTTTGATGAATTGGGCGTGAGTCAACCCATTAATATCATTGAAAAAAGTGAAGATAAAACCATCAATTATTTCCTGAAAACGGCTTCTGGTTTTGGGGGCTGTAACACGGCAGTTTTATTCGAAAAAATGAAAAAATGATAGAAAACAAAACCTACATAAAATCCTTTTGTACGATTCAAAATAACGAAATTATTCTGAACGGGGAAACGATTTTTAAAACAGAACCAACCGTATTCTCTGATTTTTCAAAGAAAGCCTTTCGAAATTTCGAAATAGATTATCCCAAATTTTTCAAAATGGATAATTTGAGCAAGCTTGCTTTTTTAGGAGCCGAACTACTTTTGAAAAATGAAATCGACAACACAAAAGAAAATAACATAGCCTTGGTTTTTGCCAATAAATCATCGAGTTTAGATACCGATGTGAAATACCAAAAGTCTATTTCCGATGCAGCAAATTATTTTCCGAGTCCCGCCGTTTTTGTTTATACATTACCCAATATTTGTCTTGGAGAAATTAGTATCCGGCACCAATTGAAAAGTGAGAATTCTTTCTTTATATTTGAGGCATTCAATCCGGTATTTATGGAGAATTATGCAAACGTTCTTATAAATATAAAAAAAGCAGATAAAGTACTTTGTGGCTGGGTCGAATATTTTGACGAAGAATATAAAGCTTTCCTTTATTTAGTCGCATCAGAAGGGAATACGAAACATCAAAAAGAATCATTAGAAACATTATATAACAAGTAATTATGGAAGCATTAAAACAGGAATTAAAAGAAAAAATAATAGCAGTTTTGAACTTGGAAGATATCAATTTGGAAGACATCAACGACAATGACCCATTATTTGGAGACGGTTTAGGATTGGATTCTATCGATGCTTTAGAGCTTATCGTAATGTTAGATAAAGATTATGGAATTAAATTGGTTGACCCAAAAGAAGGGAAAACGATCTTCCAATCTATCGAAACAATGGCTGCTTATATTTCAGCTAACAGAACAAAATAATCTAAAATTAAAATGAAAGGAGTTGCCATAACTGGAATGGGAATTATCTCTGCTATTGGAAATTCAGTAGAAGAGAATTTTATTTCGTTAGTAAATAATAAAGTTGCGATTACGACCATCGAAAACATTTCGACGGTTCATGCAGCAGTAATTAAAGTTGGTGAAATCAAGAAAACCAATCAGCAATTAGTGGATGAACTCCAACTTTCTTCAGATAATAATTTCTCAAGAACTGCCTTGCTTGGAGTAATTGCAGCAAAACAAGCGGTTCGTAATTCAGGAATTACTTCGATTAATGAATACAAAACGGGATTGATTTCTGCAACAAGTGTTGGCGGAATGGATATGACCGAAAGGTATTATTACGACTATTTTGAAAATGAAGCATTACTAAAATACATCAGCTGTCATGAAGGTGGCGATGTGGCTCAAAAAATTGCGGATGAATTGGGTTTAGAAGGAATGGTTACAACAATAAGTACGGCTTGTTCTTCGGCTGCCAATGCGATTATGCTTGGCGCACGGTTGATTAAAGCTGGAAAATTAGACCGAGTAATTGTTGGTGGAACTGATGCTTTAACAAAATTTACGATTAACGGTTTTAAGACCTTAATGATTTTATCGGACACCAATAATATGCCTTTTGACAATAACAGGAAAGGGTTAAATTTAGGAGAAGCAGCCGCTTTTTTAGTGTTGGAATCCGAAGCTATTGTAAAAAAAGAAAATAAAAAAGTATTGGCGCGGGTTTCCGGATATGGAAATGCAAACGATGCTTTTCATCAAACTGCCTCTTCAGAAAATGGTGACGGCGCTTTTTTGGCGATGGAAAAAGCATTCCAGGTTGCTCATTTAAAACCAGAACAAATAGATTATATCAATGTTCACGGAACGGCAACTCCCAATAATGATTTATCAGAAGGAAGAGCTATTGTTAGGATTTTTGGAGACGAAAACGTGCCGGATTTCAGTTCTACAAAACCTTTTACGGGACATACTTTAGCAGCAGCTGCGGCTATTGAAGCTGTTTATAGTGTTTTGGCGATTCAGAATGATGTGGTTTTTCCCAATCTGAATTTCAAAACACCAATGGAGGAATTCAATTTGATTCCGCAAACAACTTTAAAACATAAAAATATTGAACACGTATTGTCCAATTCTTTTGGATTTGGCGGAAATTGTTCCTCTCTTATATTTTCAAAAAGCGAATGAGAAAGACTTATATCAATGGCGTAGGCTGTATTTCGGCACAAAAAACATTTGATGCTATTTTTTTGGAAGAAGCCGAAATAAATGAAAACGATACGATACTTGCGTTAAAAGTTCCAGTTTATAAAGATTTTATTTCACCGGTCGCCATCAGAAGAATGGCAAAAGGCGTGAAAAACGGAATTGTAGCTTCGGCACTTGCTATGAAAGAAGCGCAGGTAGAAACCGTTGATGCCATTATTACCGGAACCGGTATGGGTTGCATCGAAGATTCGGAGAAATTTTTAAAAGCAATTCTTGATGATAAGGAAGAATTTCTGACTCCAACTTCTTTTATTCAATCGACACACAATACCGTTGGAGCCCAAATTGCTTTGGGACTGCAATGCAAAGCCTATAATTTAACGTATGTAAATGGTTCCGTTTCATTTGAATCGGCTCTTTTGGATGCGAAAATGAAAATTGAGGAACACGAAGCTTCAACAATTTTAATTGGAGGGATTGATGAAACTGCCGATTTTACAATGTCGGTTTTCAAATTGGCGGGATTTATAAAAAAAGAAAACGAAAGTCCCTATAAAGTTTTAAACTCGACTACAAAAGGTGCCGTTTACGGTGAAGGCGCTACTTTTTTTGTTGTAGAAGATAAAAAACAAGATTTTACGTATGCTGAAGTTTTGGATGTTGAAATCCTAAATAAACTGAAAGCTGATGAGGTGGAAGCGAAAATTACCGCTTTTTTAAAATCGAATTCATTGCAAATTTCAGATATTGATGCCGTAGTTTTAGGTTACAATGGAGATGTAGAATTTGATTCTTATTATAAAACACTTTCTGAAAACGCTTTTGCGAATACTCCGCAGGTATATTACAAACATTTAAGCGGTGAGTACAATACAGCGTCTGCATTTGGATTATGGGTTGGCGCAAAAATTATCAAAACACAGCAGATTCCCAAAATTTTAAAAGTAAATCCGTTAGAAAATTCGGAATATAAAAAAATACTGTTATACAATCAATACAAAGGAATTGATCATAGTTTTACCTTAATTTCAAAATGTTTGAATCTGAAATCATAGCTTTCAAACAACACTTAAAACAGATCTAAAATTGCTTTTTAGAAACCATTATTTGATAAAAGAGCAATTTGAAGATGCTACAAATAAAGTTTATAAATCTTAAGAAGGTAACAAGGTATAACTATCTTTTTATATCAAAAGGCGACGAAAAACTTTTTAAAATAGTGCATTTCTCTAAAAGAAAAGAAAAAATAAACATCGGTTTTACTTCAAAAAACAATATTTTTGCTGAAAGAATTGAATTTTTCAAAATTACAAAACACTAATCTTGTTTATCAAATAGGAGCTACCTATGCTTTTGGCCTAAAATAAAACAAACATGCTTCTAAAAGATTTTTATAAAATACTTTCATTAGAAAAAACCGATACTCAAAAGTATTTGGCTATCATTTTGATTAATGAAAAGCACGATGTTTTCAAAGGACATTTTCCGGGAAATCCAATTATGCCCGGAGTTTGCATGATGCAAATTATTAAAGAGCTGACCGAACAAATCACACAATTTCCATTGATACTGCAAACACTTTCGAACGTTAAGTTTATGGCATTAATTAATCCTGATAAAACTCCCGAATTGCGTTTAGAATTAGATGTCACAATAACGGATGAGGATTTGGTTAAAGTAAAAAACGCCACCTTTTTTAATGAAACAGTAGCTTTAAAATTAAGCGGTGTTTATAAAAGAATATAATTATGAAATTGATATTTTCCTTATTCGTATTCCTTAATTTTTTCAATAATCCGGATATTTCCGAGATTAGAAAAAGCTATTTCAATGCGGCAAATTCTGAAAGTCTTTCAAAAAATTTTTCTTCAAAACTTTCTGGAGTTACCAATGAAAGCGATAAAACATTAGTAGCCTACAAGGGCGCATCGATAGCATTGATGTCAAAATTTGCAAAGAAGATAGCAGACAAGATTGATGATTTTAAAGAAGGGGCAAAGCTTGTGGAATTTGCTGTGGTAAGTGAACCAAATAACATAGAAATACGGTTAATCAGGTTAAGTATTCAGGGGAACGTTCCCAAAATTGTAAAATACAACAGCAATAAGAAAGAAGACAAAGACTTTATATTAGCTCATTACAAAGAACAATCTGGCGCTTTAAAAGAGTATGTGAAAAATTTTATGCTGCAATCCAAAAGTTTTTCAGCAGCAGAAAAGCAAACTATTAAATAGTTAAAGCAGCAATAACTGATATGGAGGCTATTTTTATCTGAAACGGAGTACATCAATCAACTGAAAGGTTGTATTATTGTACCAACGTATTATAACTGCAAAACGTTGAAACGGATTCTGGATTCCATTTTGAAATACATTTCAAATATAATTGTTGTTAACGACGGATCAACTGATGACACAGCCAAAATCCTTGAAAATTATCCGCAATCAGTTAAATCCATCTTTCAGAAAATTTCAAAAAAGGAATGGCTTTGAGAGCTGGATTTGAAAAAGCATTAACCAAAGAAATCACGAACCTTCCGGAAAAGCGGGTCATTGAAAAGTATTAAAAAAAAATCAAAATAAAATTACAATGATTCCAAAAATTGAAATCGCTACTGCAGCCGAAATTAAACTTTTTCAGGAGCAAAAACTTTTGGAACTTTTAGAATACGTCAATCAAAAGTCGCCATTTTACAAAAGACTTTTTGCCAATGAAAATATTGTAATTGGCAGCATCAAAACGATTGAAGATTTACAGCTTTTGCCGGTCACTACAAAAGAAGATTTGCAAAAATACAATGACGATTTTCGGTGTGTTCCTATTAATAAAATCATTGATTATACCACAACATCTGGAACATTGGGAGAACCGGTAACTTTTGGTTTAACAGATAAAGATTTGGATAGATTGGCCTATAATGAAGCTATTTCTTTTGATTGTGCCGGAATAAAAGAAGGTGACATCGTGCAGTTGATGACTACAATTGACAGAAGATTCATGGCGGGTTTGGCCTATTTTTTAGGTTTGCGAAAAATGAAAGTTGGCATAATCCGTGTTGGTGCCGGGATTCCGGAATTGCAATGGGATTCCATTCTGAAATATAAACCAACCTATTTGGTGACTGTTCCGTCATTTTTATTGAAACTTATCGAATTTGCCGAAGCCCATGATATCGACTACAATAATTCAGGAATAAAAGGAGCTGTTTGCATTGGAGAATCGCTTCGAAACCAGGATTTTTCGATGAATGTTTTGTCAAAAAAAATCACTGATAAATGGAATATTAAGCTATTTTCGACTTATGCTTCTACCGAAATGAGCACCGCTTTTACCGAATGCCAACAATCTATTGGTGGTCACCATCATCCGGAATTAATTATTGTTGAGGTTTTAGATGAAAATAATAAGCCGGTCAAGAATGGCGAATCGGGTGAGTTAACATTTACCACATTAGGAATAGAAGCCATGCCGTTAGTGCGTTTCAAAACAGGGGATATTGTGCAATTGCATACAGAAGCCTGCGATTGTGGAAGAAATACGTTGCGGGTTGGGCCCGTTATTGGCAGAAAACAGCAAATGATTAAATACAAGGGTACAACTTTATATCCACCAGCAATGAATGATGTTTTGAATATTTTTGAAAATATTGAAAGCCACATTATTGAAATTTCCACTAATGAGTTGGGAACTGACGAAATTTTAATAAAAATCGCCGTCAAACAACAATCAGAAATTTTTTTACAACAAATAAAAGATCATTTCAGAGCTAAGTTAAGGGTAACTCCAAAAATTGAATTTACTACCAAAGAATACCTAAATTCCTTGATTTTTAATCCAATGAGCAGAAAGCCAATTCGTTTTTTTGACTATAGAAAGAATACGCTTTAAAGTTATAAAACTGAGTCCGTTATTATTCATCTGGTATCTATTCATCTAAAAGTTGTAATTTTGCCACAAATTCAAGAAAATGGTCAAGATTGGCAACATAGAATTACCTGATTTCCCTTTACTTCTCGCGCCTATGGAAGACGTGAGCGATCCGCCATTCCGCAGATTGTGCAAAACCTACGGCGCTGATTTGATGTATTCGGAATTTATTTCCTCCGAAGGGTTAATTCGGGATGCCATCAAAAGCCGAATGAAATTGGATATTTTCGATTATGAAAGGCCAGTTGGTATCCAGATTTTTGGTGGAGACGAAGAGGCAATGGCACTTTCTTCCAAGATTGTTACAACCGTAAAACCGGACTTAATAGATATTAATTTTGGTTGTCCCGTTAAGAAAGTGGTTTGCAAAGGCGCTGGAGCGGGAGTTTTAAAAGATGTCGATTTGATGATTCGTTTGACTAAAGCCGTTATTGATAGTACCGGCTTGCCCGTTACCGTAAAAACCCGTTTGGGTTGGGACGATAATTCCATCAATATTGATGAGGTAGCCGAGCGTTTGCAAGATATTGGTGTCGCTGCTTTGAGCATTCACGCCCGAACTCGTGCCCAAATGTACAAAGGCCATTCCGATTGGTCGCATATTGCACGCGTGAAAAATAACCCTAGAATCACGATGCCAATTTTTGGAAACGGCGATATTGATTCTCCCGAAAAAGCTTTACACTATAAAAATGAGTATGGTATCGACGGAATTATGATTGGTCGTGCCGCCATTGGTTATCCTTGGATTTTCGATGAAATTAAACATTATTTCAAAACAGGTGAACATTTGGCAAAACCAACCGTAGCTAATCGTGTTGAAGCCGTTCGTAACCACCTCACTTGGGCAATGGAATGGAAAGGTGAAAGGCTTGGAATTGTAGAAACGCGTCCTCATTATTCTAATTATTTCAAAGGAATTCACTCTTTTAAAGAATACAGACAAAAACTGGTTACTCTAAGCACTCCTGTAGAATTATTTGCTGTTTTGAATGAAATTGAAGAAGCTTATTCGGATTATCAGGTTGTTTAGATTTTTACAAGAAAGTTAAAGTCAATTATTTTTTCGCTAAATTTTATTATATTTGTTATAAATAATTTTGATTATGAGTGTTCAAACCGAAAAATCTTTTTTAATTGATTTACTTCAAAACATCAATGACGTTTCTATCATTCAGAAAGTGAAGAATTTTGTATTGCACGAAATCGAACCCGTTTCTTTATCAGAAAATCAAAAAAAAGAACTAGATAAAAGGTTATTGGAACATCAAGAAAATCCTAAATCTGGAGTAGACGCACTTGAGTTTTTAGATTCTTTAAAATCTAAATATGAGTTATAACAAACTCATTTTAAAGACAAATGCAGCGGTCGAAATCGAAAACATAATTCCTTTTTATGCTTCGAAAAACAGTATTCTAGCCAAACGAATAGAGAAAGAAATATGATTAGGTTTCAAAACTATTGCCAAAAATCCTGAAAGTTTCCAGTGCCGTTATTCTAAAATCAGAATATTTTGGTTGAATAAATTCCCTTATGGGTTGTATTATATTTGGGAAAATAACGAAGTGTTTATTTTAGCATTTTGGCATTCAAAAGAAGATATTCCTAATAAGCTTCCGCAGATTTTATAATTTTTCAAGTATTTAATACAAAGCAACAATCTCTTTTTTGTGTGTATTAAATGCTGATAGTTGCACTTTTGCCTAGTTTGCTTTTGTACACAAACAAAAAAACTACAATTTTTTTGGGTTGTAGTTTTTTCTAGTCATGTGGTTCTTTATAACGTTTAGCTGTTTCCTAAAAACATCAACATTTATTTAATTAGTTTCTCATAAAATTTTGACAAACTATCTTTACTTGCCAACTTATATAGCTCTAGAAATTTATCTTTCAATTCTTCACGATAACAGTTAAAGATTACGTCCATTCCGGTGTTTAAGTGAGAAACACCAATAACTTGGATTATTTTACTGTCTGTTAAAAACCCAAAAGAACAGCTCGCCCAAAACGCATAACTTTTAACCTGATTCTGTGAATTTTCTAATTCAGTTATCTTTTGAAGTCTTCCTTCTTTTTTTGCTTCAACTATCAAAAGGGATTGATTAACCAACGTAATATTTTTAGAATTGAATAAGGCGAAATCTATTTCTAATACTGTCTTTTTTGAGCCAATACTTGCTTTTACAGGCATGCCATCATATCTATCGTCATCGTCAAAACCCAGTCGTTTTAATAGTGGTATTATGAATTTATTTTCTACTTCTTTTTCTGTTAAAAATTGTTTCGTTTGGATTTCCTCAAACCAAGAGTCCGATTGATAATCATAAACTTCAAATTCTTCATTTTTGTTTTTTACTTCAATAATTTCTTTGGCTCTTTCCAATAGATATACTCTGTCATCAAGTTTAAGATTCCAAGTGTCTCCAAATTTCATAATACTTGGGCTTAACAAAACATTACGTTCCGCTAAAAGCTCTGTGATTTTTATAGCACTGTTTTCGGTTCGCTTCTTATAGCTAAAATGACCTAGTAAAGTTTTGACTTTAAGTTGTTTTGATTTTCCATTGCTTATGACTTCATTGGCTAGTTTATCGGCAATTTCTTTAATTGAAATTTTTGTCATAATAACGCTGTGTTTATTAGCTGTTTGAATTTTATTTATAGCTGTTTGAATTTTATTTATGGCTTTTTTTCTATTTTAAGTTAGCTAGAGAACTTTGAAGATTTTCAATTTCTTTCTTTTTGTATTCAATTTCTTTTTTATAGAAACCTAATTCTTTGGTGAATTTGGTTAATTCTGTCTTCTTTTGTTTTCTGAATTTTTCCTTACTAGAAATGGAAATTGCGTTTTTAATTTCTAAAGACAGTTCTTCCATTTTTCTTTTATTAAGACCTCGAAAGAAGATAATTTTATCACGCAGATTAACAATATCTCTTCGATAAATTTCAATCCTTCTTTTGTCAGATTCTTTATCCATTTTAATTCATTTTTTCAGTTATAGATTTGAAAAAGTCTTTTATAGGTGTTTCTTGTTTTTCCTTTTTTTCTAAAATTGACATTACGCCAATAATTAAGAAGAATATAACTCCAACAAATACAATTTTGTATTTATGGAAAAATGATTGTTTTTTAAATTTGCTAAATTGTTTATCAAAGTAGATTATTTCAAATTCTTTTGGAAACCTATTTTTTAATACATAAAGACATTGCTCATATTTTTTGAGGGCAGCATCAGAATAACTATTTGAAATTTTATTATCATCTTCCAAAGCACTTTTCCAAGGATTTGCTGAAATCATCATTGATAACTCATTCAAAACATCAATTAAATCTTCTTTTTTTTGAGGAACTTTTGTAGAGATTATTTGAGTAATATTTTTCTCATGTTCTAAATCGTCTTTTCTGTTTTTCTGATCTTCATATTCCAGCTTTTTATATTTTCTTTTATCCTCAAGTTTTAATCGCTTGTTTTCTCTTTCCTGTTCAAGAATTTCAAGTTCATTATCTCTCTGAATTTTTAAATTTCTTTTTACATTGTCGGAATTATCCGCATCTACTCTTTGATATTTTATAGCATGTTTATTTCCAAAAATGGAATTAGAAATTCTTCTACCAGTATCTCTACCAACTTGACCTTTTAATGAATTGAAAAATCCCATACTTTTTTATTTTCCTGATGATGTTAATGACATCATATCATCTGATAATTGCAATAATGTTTTAAATATTCTTATTAGTAATGGTATGTTCCATTAGATAATCGAGCATGTACTTTTTTGCCATTATATAAAGTTATCCAAGTCCATTCACCCTCATAATTATCCCTCACATAATTAATTTTATCAATTTCATTTTCCAATTCCGTAATTTGTTTACTTAAATTTTCTGCTGTTTTTTGATCGGTGGTTGATTTATATTTATCACGTAATTTATCTGCTTCTCTATCCTTTAAATTACATACTTCTGTATATTGGTCATATTTCAAAAATTTATTTGTTTTTGGATTAACATAGACTGGTTCTTTTATTCCAGGTATTTTTTTCCAAACTCCTAAAACAACATTTTTATTATGTAATTGACTTTTTAAATCATATAAAGAATCGATAGATTTACGATATTTACTTGATAATTTATCTCTATTTTCGATACCCCTATTATATTTATCTTGTATTTTTGGATAATTATTTTTTAATGAATCCATTGCTTTTTGACCATAATATTTAATGAATTTTTCAACTCTTTCATTATCGGATAAATAATATTCGGCATCTCTTAATACAATTTCTTCTTCTTCTGTTATTGGTTTTTTTAGTAATGCTTGTGATAAATCCTCCAATTCAAATATTTGATTGTCATAATATTTTTCATTTTTTATTTGCCCATTAATTGTTAATGCGCTTATTAACAATGAAATTGTAAGTAATATTTTCATATAGTATTTTATTTTTAAGTCTTATTTTCCTGACGCAGTTAATGTCATTGTATTATCCACTAATTTTGAATCATCTGGTGTTGCAACTTGAATTATAATTCCAAATTCTTCAGATATTTTTTTCTCAAAATTCCCGACTAACATTTTCCCGTTTACTTTTACTTCGCCACCTTTTGCTTCGGCTTTTCTTATTGAAGCTAAAGTTGCGTCGTCGTCAGCAAATTTTTTGCCAACATAAACCCGTAAAGTAGAAGCGTATGCTTCTTTAAAATTTGCTTTTAAGGTCTTAACCTTCATTTTGCCCGAGATTGATAAATCTGCCATAATTTTATTTTTATTAAGTTAGTTGTTTTTTATAATTTCATTCTTTTGGCATCGCCTAGTGTTAAATCATCAGCTAATAATTTTTTATTTTCGATGTCTGCAATTTGAACAACAATTCCAAAATTTTCTAGAAATGATGTTTCAACTTCCAATATTTTTTGATTTGCTTTGATTTTTAACTTGCTAGAATCGAAGTTGACAGAAGTTTGAGTTGTTCTTTGATCTAAAGTTTTCAAAGTCATTCTTCCATCATCAGCAAGTTTTTTTCCTTTATAAATTCTTAATGAAAGCCCAAACTTATTTTTAAACTGTTTGCATAAATCATTAACTTTCATTGTGCTTTCTACTTCAAAATCCGCTGAAGTCAATGCGTCTTTTAGTTTGTTTATAATTTTCATAGTTGTTTAATTTGGTATGATTATGCTATTTATCCAATGATTTTATGCCTCTATTAAGTTTTAGTTTAATGTTTGGTATGATAAAATTGAAGTTTTTTTGTTTTTATTACTCCAATTGTAAGGCGAGTAGCTTGTTTATAAGACGAATTTTTGTGCATAATATATTTGTCTCTTCTTTAATGTCTATTTTGTAAAACACTTCAAAACTACACAAATAAAATACAATGTTGTAATATATCATAACTTTTTTCATTCTATAATTTGGAATATCGCAATGTGTATGAAGAAAACAAACATAGCGAGAAAGAATACTTGATTTCTTTAGGTAAAAGAATAAAAGGGATACGTATGCAAAAGAAAATTTCGCAAACAGAAATTGCTTATCGTTGTGGTTTTGATAAAAGTAATTATAACACAATAGAATCGGGGAAAAGAAATCCTACTATAATTTCCTTATTGAAAATTGCAAAAGCTTTAGATATTTCTTTGATTGATTTGTTTCAGTTTTAACCTCAATCCAACAATTTCTTACTCACGCGACTACTCGCAATCAGCGAAGCGATAAAACCAAGCGTGACAATGGTTGCCAAAACAATCAAGACGTTTTCGATGGTAAAAACCACGGGATAAGCCAGCGTAGGCGTAATCATCACGAGTTCAAAATGTTGTTGCAATAAAACGATTGCAATTCCTAAAATCAATCCAATAATTCCGCCAAAAACACTCAATAATGTACCTTGAAGCAGGAATATTTTTCGTAAATCCTTGATTTCTGTTCCTAGGTTTAATAATGTTTTCAGGTTTCCTTTCTTGTCCAAAATCATCATAATTAACGCGCCAATCAAGTTAAAAAGTGCAATAATAATGACTAAAGTAAATATCAAATAAACGGCAAGATTCTCGGTATTCAACATTTTATACAAGGATTCGTTGAGTTGCGCCCTGTTTTTTATGGTAATTTTGTTGTTGAAAATGGTTTGCAGTTTGCTGACGATGGCATTTTCATCGGCGCCTTTTTTTTCCTTGATTTCAATTCCCGAAATTTGGTTGGTTTTATATTCCAATAATTCCTGTGCCAAACCCAAATCGGCAAAAACATATTTAGAATCTAGGTCTTCGCTTATGGCGTAAATCCCCACGGGGATAACAACCATTTTATTAAAAGCTTCCGCTGGATTTTCGATGGCGCCTTTTCCTGGTTTTGGAGCCAAAACTTCCAGCTGATTATTAAAATCAAGTAAACCCATCGAGAATTTCTCTGCAATTCCGTAGCCCACAACCACTTGGTACGTGTCCTGTTTTAGCCAATCGCCATTGTAAATCTTTTTTTTGATGCTATTTACCTTGCTAAAAGCGGGGTCAACACCTTTCAAATAAGTAACTTCTTGCTTTCCGTTAAAAATAAATAAAACACGCTCTTCTATTATTTTGCTATAAGAAACCACACCATCAATTTCCTTAATTTGGTTTTCTTGTGAAGGCGAAATAAAAAATGATTTTCCTAAAGTGCCGCTTATTTTTAAATCAGGATCAATGTCGTTTGAAAAGGAAAGACTAAAAACCTTTAATCCGCTAAAAACGGATAAAACCACGAACAAGGCCATTGCGCCAACAATTATTCCCATACTGGCAATGCGATTGATTATATTAATGGCATTGTTTTTACTGCTGCTAAAAATATAACGTTTGGCTATGTAAAGTGGGAAATTCAATTTATGACTGTCTGCGTTTTTCTAAAAGATCACGGTTTTCAATAGGATTTTCTTTGGAGGACAGGGCATTGTCAATTTTTTCAATATAGTCCAATGAGTCGTCAATGAAGAACACTAAATTGGGTACTTTTCGCAATTGCAAGCGCACTCTTTGCGACAAATCGTGTTTGATTAATTTAGAATTCGTTTTTATGGATGCCAAAGTTTCCTTTGCTTTTTCTTGGGGAAAAATGCTTAAATGTACCGTCGCCACTGATAAATCTGTAGTCACGCTAACCTTGGATATCGAAATTATTAAATTTGTAATTCCGTTTTTTCTCACTTCACCTTGTAGAATATCAACCAAATCTTTTTGGATAACTCCACCTATTTTTTTCTGTCTATTTGTTTCCATAGTGCAAAAATACGATTTTTTTATAGTCTCAAAGTCTCAAAGTTCCAAAGTTTAATTTTATTAGAATTTTTAAATTATGTAAATTTGATAAATTAGAAATTTCATAACTTTTTTAATTGTATATATTTACAAAAAATCTTTGAGACTCAGTGCCTTTACTTCGTCAGTTTGCTGTCGCTCAGGTGCGGTAAAATAGTTAAACAATGAAAAAAATTGAACATATAGGAATTGCAGTCAACGACTTAGAGGTTGCGGTCATAATTTACGAAAAACTCTTCGGTGTTCCATCTTACAAACAGGAAGAAGTCGCCAGCGAAGGAGTTAAAACCGCATTTTTTATGAACGGACCCAACAAAATTGAACTCCTTGAAGCCACTAACCCTGAAAGTCCCATTGCAAAATTTATAGCCAAAAAAGGGGAGGGAATACATCATATTGCTTTCGAAGTTGAGGATATTACACTTGAGATAGTGCGTTTAAAAAAAGAAGGATTTGTCATTTTGAACGAAATTCCAAAAAAAGGAGCCGATAATAAATTAGTTTCTTTTTTACATCCAAAAAGTACAAATGGGGTTTTGATAGAGTTGTGTCAGGAAATGCGATAATTCGATTTATTGTAGAATCTTGTTGGAATAGGATTCTGGTAATCAGTTGTTTCCTGTCCTGAATATTATAATAATGCAACTATCTAAAAATCTAGCTCAAAAATAGTTGCATCAAATTAAAAATAGTGGTAATATTGCAACCTCATAAACGGTCCTATAGCTCATTCGGTTAGAGCAACTGACTCATAATCAGTAGGTGCTTGGTTCGATTCCAAGTGGGACCACAAAAACTGCTCCTCAAGGTCTTGATCTTGTGGGGTTTTTTTTATGTAAACAATCAAAAAAGTATTTCGTCGACAAAACGAACACTTTAATCGGATGAGTTGTTGTTTTGTTACAAAAAAAAAATAACTTTACAGTCACTATTTTATAGGATTATGAGTTATGGATCAAGAGGGTCATATTGTTTTTTTATAAAAATTGATTTATTTCTTTAGACAAATATGAAAACTATTGTAAATATTTTTTTTACTATAATCATATGCCTTTTTGGTGTTATAAATGTTTTTGCAGAACCCTCTCCGCCGTCACCTGGAGCAAGAAAACCGCCACCACCTCCGGGATTACCTATCGATGATGGTCTTTATATATTATTTATATTAGGATTGTTGTATGGGATTTACATCATTTATGGACGTCATTTAAATAATAAGACTCCAATTTAAGTTTATTTTTTTATAAAAATCTCGTTTTATTTATTAGCGTACAATCTAGAGACATATTTACCGATAACGTCAAATTCAAGATTCACTTTTGTGTCTACTTCAAAGATTTTAAAATTGGTGTGTTCATAAGTATAGGGAATAATGGCAACACTAAACTCGTTTTTTCTTGAATTTACCACCGTCAAACTCACTCCGTTTACAGTAATAGATCCTTTTTCAATGGTTATGTTTTCGAGTGTTTCATCGTATTCAAAAGTGTAATACCAACTCCCATTTGTTTCTTTCACAGCAATACAATTTCCTATTTGGTCAACATGTCCTTGTACGATATGACCATCCAGACGATCTCCCAATTTCATTGCTCTTTCAAGGTTGACCATATCGCCAGTTTTCCAATAGGATATATTCGTCTTTTTTATCGTTTCGCCAATGGCCGTTACGGTATAAAGATTGTCGCTTATGGCAACCACCGTCATGCAAATGCCGTTATGTGCGACGCTTTGGTCTATTTTAAGTTCGCCAGTAATAGCGGAAGCTATTGTTATGTGAACATTATCTTTGTCTTTTTTGATTTCTTGGATTGTACCAAGTGTTTCTATAATTCCTGTAAACATTTCTTATTTTATTTTACTAAATTTGCACTTCAAAATTAGCAATAAATATCTTGAGGTTATGATAAAAAAAGCAGAAAATATAATCGTCGGAATTTCAATAGGGGATTTAAACGGTATTGGAAGCGAAGTTGTTCTAAAAACATTCGAGGATTCGCGTATGTTAGAGCTATGCACGCCAGTTATTTTTGCCAATGTAAAAATGCTTTCTTTTGCAAAAAAGAGCTTCGGATCTACAACAATGCTCCAAGGAATTGATAGATTGGACCAAATCGTCTTAGGGAAAATAAATGTTTTGAATGTTTGGCAAGAAGGAGTGGATGTTAATTTTGGGGTAAATGATGAAAAAATTGGAAAATATGCCATAAAATCATTTGTTGCAGCTACAAAGGCTTTAAAAGAAGGTTTCATAGATGTATTGGTAACTGCCCCAATAAATAAATACAATATTCAGTCGGAAGATTTTAAATTTCCAGGACATACTGATTATTTAGACCAAGAATTAGAAGGCAACGCATTAATGATGATGGTTCAAGATAATCTAAGAGTGGGATTGTTGACTGATCATATTCCTTTAAACAAGGTTGCATCGCATCTTACGGAAGATTTGATTAGACAAAAAATAGAAACGGTAAAACAATCGTTGATACAGGATTTTAGCATCAACAAACCAAAAATAGCTGTCTTGGGATTAAATCCACATTGTGGAGATGGCGGTGTTATAGGCACGGAAGACGATGCAATATTGAAGCCGGCATTGAAAAAAATATTTGATAAAGGAACATTAGTATTCGGACCCTTTGCAGCCGATGGTTTTTTTGGAAGCAATCAATACGAAAAATATGATGCCATTATTGCAACGTATCACGATCAGGGGTTGATTCCTTTTAAAACATTGTCTTTTGGTAAAGGGGTGAATTATACTGCGGGTTTAAATAAAATTAGAACTTCGCCAGATCATGGGACTGCTTATGATATAGCCGGGAAAGGTATAGCGGATTATAACTCTTTCAAAGAAGCTGTTTATCTTGCAATAGACATCTATCATTCCAGAAATCAATATGCGGAAATCAGCCAAAAACCCTTAAAAACAAAAGAAAAATAGACTTAAATAAAAAAAGGCAAATAACATTATTAGATTTACAATAATTTTATATCTTTGCACTCCCGAAGTTTAGGGCAAATTGTTGTTGAAATGAACAAGACAAAAGAATTTTTAATTCCTTTTATAGGATTAAAGCCAGGAAAGCATCATTTTGAATATCAAATAAATAATGCGTTCTTTGAAATCTTTGATTATCACGAATTTAATAATTCAAACATCAAAGTAAATGTAGTTTTAGAGAAAAAAAGCACCCTGTTGGAGTTGGCTTTCAAACATGAAGGGACTGTAAATGTTCCTTGTGATATGACAAACGAAGAATTTGATTTGCCTATAAAAGGCAATATGAAATTGATTGTGCGTTTTGGAGATGCTTTCAATAACGACAACGAAGAGTTGCTCATTTTGCCACATGGAGAGTTTCAGATAGATATTGCACAGTATATATATGAAATGATTGTACTTTCCGTACCTCTAAGGCGAGTTCATCCAGGGGTAAAAGATGGGAGTTTAAATACCGAAGCCTTGACAAAACTGAAAGAACTGACATTAAAAGAGCATAAAGAAGAACAAAAAGAAGAACAAAAAGAAGAACAAAAAGAAGAAAATATTGACCCGCGCTGGGACAAATTAAAGCAACTATTAACGGATAAATAATATAGTAAAATGGCACATCCTAAGAGAAAAATCTCCAAAACAAGAAGAGATAAAAGAAGAACACATTATAAAGCTACTGTAGCACAAATCGCTACTTGTCCAATCACTGGCGAAGCACATTTGTATCACAGAGCCTACTGGCATGAAGGAAAAATGTATTACAGAGGGCAAGTTGTTATAGATAAATCTGTAGCTGTTGCTTAATATGTTTTTGTAAATGATATTAAAACTCTCACTATGTGAGAGTTTTTTTGTTGTTTATAATTTTCATTAAATAAGAAGTTCTAATACAATAAGGTTTAGAATTTTTTTTGTACTTTTCAAGTCTTTTAAAAATTTTTCAAATGGCAGCATTTGGCAAGAAATAATCGAATACAATGAATACAATTACAGCCGCAATTACAGCTGTTGGAGCTTATGTCCCAGACTATGTGCTTACAAACAAGCTTCTCGAAACAATGGTTGACACAAATGATGAGTGGATAACCTCCCGTACAGGAATAAAAGAAAGAAGAATTCTCAAAGGAGAAGGAAAGGGAACGTCTTATCTAGCCATAAAAGCATCACAAGATTTATTAGCTAAGGCCAATGTTGATCCTTTAGAAATAGATTTAGTAATAGTTGCAACTGCAACACCTGATATGCCTGTTGCAGCCACAGCAGTATATGTAGCCACCGAAATAGGAGCAACAAATGCTTTTGGATTCGATTTACAAGCAGCATGTTCAGGTTTTTTATATGGCATGTCTGTTGCTGCCGCCTACATTCAATCAGGAAGATATAAAAAAGTACTGCTGATTGGTGCCGATAAAATGTCCTCTATAGTAGATTATACCGATAGATCAACATGTATAATTTTTGGCGATGGTGCTGGCGCGGCATTATTCGAACCCAATTATGAAGGACTTGGATTGCAAGATGAATATTTGCGAAGTGATGGTATTGGTCGTGACTTTTTAAAAATTGAGGCAGGAGGATCTCTTCTTCCAACATCCATCCAAACAATTAATGACAATAAACACAAAATTATCCAAGACGGTAAAGCCGTTTTTAAATATGCTGTTATCAATATGGCTGATTCAAGTGAGCTAATTATGAAAAGAAATAACTTAACCAATGAAGATATAAATTGGTTAGTTCCTCACCAGGCCAATAAACGAATCATTGATGCCACGGCAAATAGAATGAATTTAGAAGAGTCAAAAGTATTGATGAATATAGAGAAATATGGAAACACAACCTCTGCAACCTTACCATTAGTGCTTAACGATTTTGAACATCTATTCAAAAAAGGGGAGACGATTATTTTAGCTGCTTTCGGCGGAGGATTTACGTGGGGTTCTATTTACCTTAAATGGGCATACGATAAAAAATAAATTAAACTAAAAATATAATTATGGATTTAAAAGAGATTCAAAACCTAATCAAATTTGTAGCAAATTCAGGAGTTGCAGAAGTTAAATTAGAGATGGATGATGTGAAAATCACCATTAGAACAACTTTAGAAGGAAATGTATCAGAAACAACATACGTTCAGCAAATGCCCGCTCAACCGGTTCTTCAACAAGCGGTAACTTCTCAGCAAACTGCTCCAGTAGTCTCAACTCCAGAAGCGCCAGCAGCAGAAAATTCTCATTACATAACTATAAAATCTCCAATTATTGGAACTTTCTATAGAAAACCATCACCAGACAAACCTGTGTTTGTTGAAGTAGGAAAAACCATTTCTAAAGGGGATGTACTTTGTGTTATTGAAGCGATGAAATTATTTAACGAAATCGAATCGGAAGTTTCCGGTAAAATCGTCAAAATTTTAGTTGACGATATGTCACCAGTTGAATATGACCAACCTTTATTTTTAGTAGACCCGTCATAATAAATTTTGAATGATGAATTTTGAATGATAAATTATTAGCTGTCATTCGAATAATTTAAAATTTATAATTTATAATTTATAATTTCAAAAGATGTTTAAAAAAATATTAATTGCAAATAGGGGAGAAATTGCACTTCGCATAATTAGAACTTGTAAAGAAATGGGCATCAAAACAGTGGCTGTTTATTCTACTGCCGATGCCGAAAGTTTACACGTGAAGTTTGCCGACGAAGCCGTTTGCATTGGTCCACCTCCAAGCAACTTGTCTTATTTAAAAATGTCAAGTATCATTGCCGCCGCTGAAATTACCAATGCGGATGCAATACATCCTGGATATGGATTTCTTTCCGAGAATTCAAAATTTTCAAAGATATGTCAAGAACATGGCATTAAATTTATAGGGGCTTCTCCAGAAATGATCGATAGAATGGGGGATAAAGCTTCGGCCAAAGCCACCATGAAAGCCGCTGGAGTACCGTGTGTTCCAGGTTCTGAGGGACTTTTAGAATCATTTGAACAAGCACAAGAACTTTCCAAAAAAATGGGCTATCCCGTTATGCTAAAGGCAACTGCCGGTGGTGGTGGAAAGGGAATGCGTGCCGTTTGGAAAGAAGAAGATTTACTGAAAGCATGGGAAAGTGCTCGTCAAGAATCGGCGGCAGCCTTTGGAAATGACGGAATGTATCTAGAAAAATTAATCGAAGAACCGCGTCACATCGAAATTCAAATTGTTGGTGATGCTTATGGGAAAGCATGTCATCTTTCCGAAAGAGATTGTTCGATACAACGCCGCCATCAAAAATTGACAGAGGAAACTCCTTCTCCATTCATGACCGACGAACTACGTCAAAAAATGGGTGAAGCAGCGGTAAAAGCGGCAGAATATATCAGGTATGAAGGTGCGGGAACAGTGGAGTTTTTAGTTGACAAACACCGTAATTTCTATTTTATGGAGATGAATACCCGTATTCAGGTGGAACACCCAATTACGGAGCAAGTAATTGATTATGATTTAATCCGCGAGCAAATTATGGTAGCTGCCGGAATTCCAATTTCAGGTAAAAATTATTTACCACAATTGCACGCCATCGAATGCCGTATCAATGCCGAAGATCCTTATAATGACTTCAGGCCTTCGCCAGGAAAAATAACCACACTTCATATGCCAGGTGGTCATGGAGTTCGATTGGACACTCATGTGTATTCGGGCTACACTATTCCGCCAAATTACGATTCCATGATTGCAAAATTGATCACGACAGCCCAGTCCCGTGAAGAAGCGATTGGCAAAATGAGAAGAGCTTTAGATGAATTTGTGATTGAAGGAATAAAAACAACGATACCTTTCCATAGACAATTGATGGATGATCCAAGATATATTGCCGGAGATTATACCACGGCTTTTATGGATACTTTTAAAATGAATGATCCAGAATAAGATCTAAATTTTATATTTATAAAAAAATCCCGTTAGTCTAGGCTAACGGGATTTTATGTTTAATGAATGCTGAAAATATTATAAAGTTTCTTTCAACCATTTATAAAATTCTCTTTGCCAAACCAGTGCGTTTTGAGGTTTTAAAACCCAGTGGTTTTCTTCCGGTAAATAGATGAATCTGCTTTTTATGCCCCGCAATTGAGCCGCTTGAAAGGCTTCTTGTGATTGTCCTATTGGAACCCTGAAATCAATGCCTCCTTGAATAATTAATATAGGAGTATTCCATTTTTCTACAAAGTTGGCAGGGTTAAATTTTGTATAGGTTTTTTGGGCGACCGTATTGTCTTTTTCCCAATAAGCACCACCAAAATCCCAGTTGTTAAAGAAAACTTCTTCGGTTGTGCCAAACATACTTTGCGTATTGAAAACGCCATCATGAGCGATAAAAGTCTTGAATCGATTGTTGTGAATTCCGGCTAAATAATACACGGAATAACCACCGTAACTAGCTCCAACACAACCCAAACGGGTTTTGTCAACATAACTTTCTTTAGCCACTTCGTCGATTGCCGAAAGATAATCGTCCATTACCTGTCCTCCCCAATCTTTACTTATTTGTTCATTCCATTCCACACCATGACCTTGCATTCCACGTCGGTTTGGAGCCACAATAATATAACCTTGGGCCGCCATTAAAGAGAAATTCCAACGAAAAGAATAGCTTTGTGTCAAGGGAGATTGTGGCCCGCCTTGGCAATATAAAAGTGTTGGATATTTTTTTGAAGCATCAAAATTGGGAGGAAGAATAACCCAAACCAACATTTTTTTGCCATCGGTTGTGCTAATATATTTTCTTTCCGTTTTGCTTAGCGTCAAGGAATTATAAGTTGCGGTATTTACATTTGATAATTGTTTCCAACTATTTTTCTTTAAGTCAAAGGAAAAAATCTCCGAAGCATGGTTCATGTCGGTTCTGGTAACGATAATGTTTTTACCAGAAAAACCAACCAAATTATTGACGTCGAAATCGCCGTTGGTTATTTGTTTGACGGTGGCGGCAATTTTGGTTAAACCAGGAAAATTGACTTCAAATAATTGTTTTGTTCCGTCAATTGGTGCAACAAAATAGATTTTTTCACCCTCTTTGCTCCACATAAAACTGTCAACTGTTCCGTCCCAACCGGCCGTTAAATTGATGTTCATTCCTTTGAAATTTACAACAATATCGTTTTTATCAGCTTCATAGCCTTCACGTTTCATCTGCAACCAAGTCAAGTCTCCCGCTGGAGAAAAAGCTGGATTAGTGTCGTAACCTAAGTTCTCTTCGGTTAGATTGATGGTTTTTTCAGTTTCCAGATTATATTCATAAATATTTGTATTAGTGCTGGTGGCATAGGCTGTTCCCGCTTTTTTCTTGCACACATATAAAATATTTTTGCTGTCAGGAGACCAAATATAATCTTCGTCTCCGCCAAAAGGTTTTTGTGGACTATCAAAATTTTCGTCTTTTAGGATATCAATCCCAACGGAGCCTTCTTTGTTTTCCTTGAAAAAAACATGATTGAATTTTCCTTCGTTCCATTTGTCCCAATGGCGATAATCCAATCCGTTGTATATTTGAACATTTGATTTTTTTAATTCAGGATAAAAATCTTTCCCGTGTATTTTGCCTATTTTCACCTCTTCATGGTAGACTATATAGTTGGAGTCAGGAGAAGTGTTTTTGTCTTTCAATAAATTTTTGGTATCTGCTACTTCAATTGGATTTCCTCCATTTATTGGTAAAGTAAAAAATTTAGATTCCAATTTATTTTCTTCAACGGAAGGCGTACTTATTTTATAAACTATGTTTTTCTCATCTTTAGAAATGCCTAAGGCGGTTACTCTTCCAAGTTTCCAGAGCAATTCTGGTGACATCACGTTTTGGGCCATAGTATTTAAGCTCATTATTATCAGGGTTAAAAGCAATATTTTTTTCATAATTTGAAATGTTTTATTTTTTTTAAAAATACAAATTCTAATTGTTATAGGCATTAGTTATTTCAAACTTAATTTTGAAAACGGGAAGCATTTATTTACTTTTATAAAAATTTTTAGATTCAATCAAGCACATGGCAACAAAAATAGTATCAAAAAAAGCGAAACAACCGGCAAAAAAAAATTCAGGAAGCTTTATGGGTGAACTGACCCATTTTTTATTCAAGGCATTTTTGTGGTTCCTTGGACTTTCTCTTTTTTTCGTGGTATTTTTCAAGTTTGTACCGGTGCCGTTCACTCCTTTGATGGTGATTCGTGCCATTGAAAATAAATCAGCCGGGAAGGAAATTTATTTCAGTCATGACTGGGAACCCATCGAAAATATTTCGGTTAATTTACAAAAAGCGGTAATTGCAAGCGAGGATGGAAATTTTCTTGTTCATAATGGGTTTGATTTCAAGGCAATGCAAAAAGCTTACAAAAGCAATGAAAGAGGCCGAAAAATAAAAGGGGGAAGCACCATTTCGCAGCAAACCGCCAAAAACGTGTTTTTATGGCAAGGAAGAAGTTATATACGTAAAGGATTAGAAGCTTATTTTACCGTTTTAATAGAAATAATTTGGGGTAAAGAAAGAATTATGGAAGTCTATTTGAATAGCATCGAAATGGGAGATGGAGTTTACGGAGCCCAAGCTGCCGCGAAACATTGGTACAGGAAAGACGCCTCGGATCTTACGCCACAGCAGGCTGCGGGAATCGCCGCCATATTGCCCAATCCAAGAAAATTTTCTGCTACAAGTTCCTCCTCTTATATTAATAACAGAAAAGCAAAAATTGTTCGGGTAATGCAACATATTGGTAAAATTAACTATAAAATTAAATCCCATTAGCAATTGAATAATTCAATTAAGCTATTGGGATTAAGTGTGATTTTAACTTATTATCTTAGTGCTTTTTAACTAATTTTTCTTTTTCTAAAGATTAAAATTCAACCCCAAAACGATGTTTCTTCCTATGTTTGGAATACCATCGGTTTTCAAGCGTGATAAGTGCGCTATATAAGTTTTATTCAATACATTATTTCCATTCAGGTTAACATCAAAAGCCGTTTTGCCCAATTTTATTTTCCCTCCAAGACCAAGATTTAGTAAAGTATAACCATTAGATTTTGTTTCGAAACCACTCACTTTATTTTGATTGAAGGTGCTGGAAACATTCAATGTTGCAAAACCGTCTTCAAGCCAGTTTTTGATGATAAAGTTTGTTCTGACGGTGTTGTTCCAGTTATTTGCGGGAATTAGAGGCAAGAAATCTCCATTTTGTTTTTTGCCGGTAACGGTTTCAAAACTGGTTTCAAAGTGTAGCCAATCCAAAGGATGCGGATGAAAATGCAGTCCAATTTCGCCTCCATATAATTTGGCATTGCTTTGAATATAATCAAAAACATCAAAACCATTAATTTGATTTCCTGCCGGCGAAGTGTAAATGTAATTGTTGATATGATTGTAAAATCCATTGGCAAAAAACTCAAGATGGCTATTTTTGTATTCTAAATTCACGTCGGTTTGCACGTTTTGTTCCGTTTTCAAGTCGCTGTTTCCCACTTCATAACGATTGGTTCCTTCGTGAACTCCGTTTGAAGTCAATTCGGCTAAATTTGGCGCTCTAAATCCAGAAGCCACATTCAGTCGCAACGACAAATCGTTAGCCAAATTAGTTTTATAACCCATCGATGCATTAATGCTATTGAATGTTTTATTGATGGCCTCAAATGACCCTTCCGCACCAATAATTCCATGGTTTTCGCTGGTAATATTCCTGTTGTCAAAACGAATTCCTGCTTGCAATACATTCGATTTCCATTCATAATTTCCAGTTCCGAAAACTCCAAAATCATTCGTCGCTGCATCCGGAATCAAATAATCTACACCTGTATTCGCATTGGTTTGGCTCATTCCTTGAATACCAATGATAGATTCAAATTTGCCGAATTTTGGCAAATGGTATTTTGCGTCGTAATTGAAAGTTTTCAATTTCATGCGTAAACTGGCAACATTGCTGTCAGTAAACTCGCTACGGTCATTGGCAATATAACCCAAATCGACATCCAATTTTGAGTTTTTGAAGAAGAAAATATTGTTTAAACTCAATAAGTTGTTATAAACGCCCTGTTTTGGGAATGTTGTTGTCTTTGTCGTAGTTTGTTCCGCAATACCGAAATCCGGCATTCCTAAATCCAATTTGTTGAAATTATATCGAAATACACTTGAAAATTTAGAATTGATGTATCCTATTCCGGTTTTGAAATCACTCTCGTTATATCTCGTATTGGTCACTCGATTTCCATCGGGACCCGAGGTCGAAGACCGAACTGGCGAAGCAATTTTATAATCAGAATGGGTGTTGTAACTTCCACGAACCAAGAATTTCCAGTTATCTGTAGATGTTTTTAATCCCAAAGAAGAATTACTCCCTAAAGTATTCGAGAATAATTTTTGGCTAAAATTAGCATTGAAAGTATTTGCTTCAGCAAATTTTTCTGGATTAAAATACAAAACACCACCCAATGCATCCGAGCCATAAAGCAAGGAAGCGGGGCCTTTTATGACTTCGACACTTTCTATCCCGGAATCGTTTAATCCTAAACCGTGTTCATCGCCAAATTGTTGATTTTCAAGTCGAACCCCTTGTGAATACACCAAAACCCGATTGCCACTCAAACCCCGAATGACGGGTTTGCCAATAGAAGTTCCAGTAGAAACTTGGGAAACTCCGGGAATGGTGGCCAATCCTTCGATTAAGGTAGAAGTTCCTTTTTGTTGCAATGATTTGATACTTTCGTGTTCGACTTTCATTACATTTTGCGATTGTATTTTATTGAAAGCGGTTGAAATGATTACTTCGTCCATTTGAAACGCAGTTTCTTTAAGGATAATATTTAAGGCGTTTTCTTTCTGTTTACTGTCCAGGATTTTATTTTGGGTTTCAAATCCTACGTAGACAAAAGTTAATTTCACCTTTCCATTTGGAAGATTCGTAAGGAAATATTTTCCATTTTCATTTGTCGAAGTTCCTTTGTGTAATTCCGGTGCATAAACAGAAACGCCTATTATCGGGTGATTTTTAGCATCGGTTATTGTTCCAGAAATTGTATTTTGCGCGTGGAGCATAGCCGAAAATCCTATAATTAGGATGATTATAATTTTTTTCATTGAATTTTTTATTGTTAAAAACGAAATTTTCTTCTAAAATATTTTTAGAAGAAACAAATAGAAACGGATACATTCCAGTAGCTATTGGGACAGTTTAAACAATAAAATTGGGCGGTCCACGGAGCAAATAAGAACTTCCGGAAAATCTTTTTGGGGTTTCATTTACAGTGATGAAATGAGGAATTTCCGTGTGGGCAAATTGTAAAGTATATAGAAAAGTTTCGGCAGGAATAAAACTGCTTAAAGTAAATTCACAAACAAAACAACTGTCAAAGTTGTGGTGTTGGTGTGTAAATTCAGGTTTGTGTAAGTTATATTTATGATGACATAGCTCTTGGGAAAGCTGCTTTGCCAGATGCTCGTAACTATGAAAAGATTGAAACAGTATTGAAAACAATACCGCAATCATCAAAGAAAAATTAATTATGGACTGTTTCCTTTTCATCCATGCAAATGTAAGGAAACATAAAAAAAAACCATTTGTTTTAACAAAACTTAATGAATTGTTATTACAAATGGTTTTTAGTTGCTTATTCCGTGTTGTTTTACACCAGTTTTGCTGCAATAAGATATTCGGCAATTTGAATGGTGTTTGTTGCAGCGCCCTTTCTTAAATTGTCGGCAACAATCCACATATTCAATGTGTTTGGCTGGCTTTCGTCACGACGAATTCTACCCACAAAAACATCATTTTTACCTTCGGCATATCTTGGCATAGGATACGTAAAAGTGTCTAAATTGTCTTGAACTACAATCCCGTCTGTTTGACTTAAAATAGTTCTTACCTCGTTTACGTCAAAATCATTGGTAAATTCAATATTAACGGCTTCGCTATGGCCGCCAACAACGGGAACACGAACAGCAGTGGCCGTCACTGCGATACTGTTGTCACTTAATATTTTTTTGGTTTCATTGACCAATTTCATTTCTTCTTTAGTGTATCCGTTATCCTCAAAACTATCGCATTGTGGAATACAGTTTCTATTGATTTTATATTTATAAACCATATCTCCCTCAATTCCTGCACATTCATTTTCGAATTGTTGCACTGCTTTTACACCAGTTCCAGTAATAGATTGGTAAGTAGAAACAACCACGCGTTTGATATTGTATTTTTTATGCAATGGGGCTAAAGCCAAAACCATTTGAATAGTCGAACAGTTTGGATTGGCTATGATTTTATCTTCTTTGGTCAATTCCGAAGCGTTGATTTCTGGAACGATTAATTTTTTTGTCGGATCCATTCTCCAAGCGGATGAATTGTCGATAACGGTTGTTCCAACTGCTGCAAATTTTGGAGCCCACTCTAACGAAGTACCACCACCAGCAGAAAACAAAGCAATTTCTGGTTTCATATCTACCGCGGTTTGCAATCCAACAACTGTATGTTTTTTTCCTTTGAATTCGATTACTTTCCCAACTGATTTTTCAGAAGCTACCAGGATTAATTCCGTGTAAGGAAAATTTCTTTCTTCTAACACTTTTAACATTATTTCGCCAACCATTCCGGTTGCTCCTACAACTGCAATTTTCATACTATATTTTTTAATTTTGAATATTTATTTTACAGAACAAAAGTAAGTAATATTCAATTTAAAACAAGCGGCTTCACAAAAAATAACAAAATGTTATATTTACAACAAAAAAGAAAAACCACGCTTTTGGTTTGGTTAGAATATATAATGTAGCGGAAATTATTTTTTTAACAAATCTCTAATTTGGGTAAGCAATTCCTCTTGAGTTGGTCCAGCAGGCGCGGCAGGAGCAGCCACTTCTTTCTTTTTTGCTTTTTCGGCAGCTCTTAAAACAATAAAAATAAATAACGAAATAATAACGAAATTGATAGTGGCTTGCACCAAGTTTCCGTAAGTAATAACAGCGGCACCGGCACTTTTTGCACCGGCTAAATTATCATAACTATTTCCGTCGAGAGTGATGAATTTTTGTGTAAAATCTATTCCTCCTGTTATCAAACCAACAATTGGCATTATGACATCATCAACTGCAGATCCAACAATTTTACCAAAAGCACCACCAATAACAACCGCAGTTGCTAAACTTAATACGTCACCTCTCATTAAAGAAGCCTTAAAATCACTGAAAAATCCCATAATTAAATTTTTATTGGTCAATAGTAACTACGAATATATTAAATTTTTTTATTCTCTATAAAACACGCGTTTAACTCTTTGTGAAATACTTGTAAGGATTTCATAAGGAATCGTGTGTAATTGATTTGCCATAAAAGTTACCGTTGGGCTTTTTCCGAAAATTATTACTTGATCTCCTTCTTTACAATTGATTTCTGAAATATCGACCATTAACATATCCATACAAATACTGCCAACAATTGATACTTTTTGGTTGTTTATCGTTACAAAACCCAAACCATTACCCCAATGTCTTGAAATTCCGTCGGCATAACCAATGGGAATCGTGGCAATTTTTGTCGGTTTCTCGGCAATAAACCGCCTTCCGTAACCCACGCTTTCGCCGGCTTGAATGCTTCTGATTTGTGAAATAACAGATTTTAGCGTGCCAACGTTTTCCAAAAATTTTTGTTCCTCAACATCATTGGAAACGCCATAAAGTCCAATGCCAAGCCGAACCATATCGTATTGCGCTTGCGGAAAATTACTTATTCCCGAAGTGTTCAGTATATGGCGAATGGGTTTTATTTGCAATTCGACCATCAATTTTGAGGATAATTTCTCGAATAAATCAATCTGTGAAAGCGCAAAATCTCGGTGTTCTAAAGCATCGCTCGTTGCCATATGCGACAAAACACTTCGTACCTTCACGAATTTATTTTCTTTTAAAGTCGCAATTAATTCGTCAAGATTTTCTTCTTCGAAACCCAAACGGTGCATTCCCGTGTCGAGTTTGATATGAATAGGAAAGTGTTTCAGTTTTCTTTTTTCGGCAATTTTTAGAAACGCATTTAAGCCTTTTAAACTGTAAATTTCAGGTTCTAATTGATGCTGAATTATAGCCGAAAAACTTGTGTTTTCTGGGTTTAAAACCATAATTGGCAACTTAATTCCGGCATTTTTTAATAAAATTCCCTCATCGGCGAAAGCCACACCAAGATAATCTACTTTATGATGTTCGAGCAATTTAGCGATTTCAAATCCACCGCTTCCATAGCCAAAAGCTTTTACCATAACCATCATTTTGGTGGTGAGTTTTAGTTTTGATTTGAAAAAATTTAGGTTATGACTTATGGCGTTGAGATTGATTTCCAAAACGGTCTCGTGCGTTTTCTCCTCTAATGCGGCAACTATTTCTTCAAATTGAAAATGTCTCGCTCCTTTTATCAGAATCGTTTCATTGCCAAAATTCAAATAGTTAAAATTTAAAAAAAAGTCGGCTGTGTTTTTAAAAGTGACACAGTTGGTAAACTTGTCTTTAAACGCTGAAATGGTTTCTCCAATTCCAATAACCCGATTGATTTTATTGGATGTGATTAACTGTGAAACTTTAGAATATAATTCCTCGTTCGACAAACCACTTTGGAAAATATCAGATAAGATTACTGTTTTGTTTTTGTATTGTTTTTGACTTTCCAGAAAATCCAAGGCGATTTTCAACGACTGAAAATCGGAACTGTAACTATCGTCAATAAGGGTTGTGTTGTTGATTCCGTTTTTGACTTTCAACCGCATTTCAACAGGATATAGCCATTGCATACGGTTTTGAATGGTTGTTTTATCGTATTTAAAACTCAATAAAACCATCAAACAAGTAATGGCATTTTCTACCGAAGCTTCATCCTGAAAAGGAATTTCTATTTCGAAATTAGCGTTAGCATATCTAATTTGTAGAATCGTTTTGTCAGCGATTGCTTTTTTTACAATAAAAACATCGGCAGTTTCGTCCTTGCAACTCCAGGAAAATGTTTTAATTTTTGGGATAATAAGCGCATCAACGGCCTTATTTTTTTGATAAATTATTAGTTTTGAATGTTTGAAAAGTTTTAGTTTTTCTTTGATTTTTTTATCCAAATCTTCAAAGCCTTCATCGTGCGCGGATCCAATATTCGTAATAATTCCGATGGTTGGTTTGATGATGACTTCCAATTTTTCCATTTCATTCATTTTCGAAATTCCCGCTTCAAAAATTCCCAGATTATGCTTTTCGTTAATTGAAATTACCGACAGAGGAACCCCAACTTGTGAATTGTAGCTTTTTGGACTTCGGATAATATTGAAATCAGGACTTAAAAGAAAGTTTAACCATTCCTTGACAATCGTTTTTCCGTTACTTCCGGTCAATCCGATAACGGGAAATTTAAAAAGATTTCGATGATCAGCTGCAAATTGTTGTAAAGCATCCAATGTGTTTTCGACAACCAAGAAATTGGACTTGGCTTCACATTCTTTTGGAATATGGGTAACCACAAAATTTCGCACCCCTTTTTCGATCAATGACGAAATGTAATTATGGGCATCATTGTTGGGTCCTACCAATGCAAAGAAAAGCGTTTGAGAACCGTTTTGCAAAGAACGGCTATCAATGGAAATGTTTTCTATTGTGGCGTCAGGGTTGTCTCCAAACCATTTGGCCTGAAGGACTCGGATAATATTTTGGATAGTGAGTGTCAATAGTTTGTTTTATTTACTTATGTTTTTTGACAAGTTATTTGCAATCGATTTTTTATAATCTAAATCGCTAGGTATTACAGTTTTCGTGGAGAGATTGCAAGTTTTTGAACAAAATTATAGACTTCAGCTATCCGACTGTTTTTTTTTCTTTTTTTAATAATTTTTCTAACTGAGATGTAATATCTTCATCTTGAATTATGAATATTTTTTTGGGTTTGTAAATCCAAAATGTTTATTCCCCCTCAAATTTAGTAAAATAAATTTATAAGGGTTTTTATTTCGGAGTTTTCTCTAACAATCCTCTTAAAAAAATATTTCTTTTTCCGGATGATTTACTCTGTCCTCATAGCTTTTCTTAAATCCTTATTCCACTTCCAAGTCCACGAACGAAAAGGTATTCCCGCTAAACAATCCTTTGTCCGACAATTTCAAGTCGGGAATTACCAACAGTGCCATAAATGAAAGCGTCATAAAAGGTGCTTTCAAATTACTGCCCAATTCCTTCGCCATTGCGTCGATTTCCTGATATAATTTCCCGGTTTCCCAACCGTTTTTATCGCTCATAATTCCGGCAACGGGCAAAGCCAACATTTTGTTTTCGGAGCCATTCACGGCGCAAATTCCTCCAGTATTTTTAATAATAAGATTGACGGCATTGCAAATTTCCTCGTCAGAAGTTCCCACAACAACAATATTATGACAATCGTGCGCCACAGAACTGGCGATGGCGCCTTTTTTCAAGCCAAAATTCTTGATGAAAGCAATTGCTGGCTTCGTATTTTGATAGCGATTGACCACAGCCATTTTCAGAATGTCATTTTCCGTATCCGAAATGATTTTCCCGTTTTCTATTTTCGATTTGTGATGAATTTCATTGGTGATTAATTGTCCTTCCAAGGCTTCAATTACACGAATTTTTGAACCGGAACCAGAAATTTCAAAATCGCTCACTTTTTTTGAAGTGATATTAAAATTATTTGGTGTTTTGAACGGAACATGTTCAATAAATGATTTGCCGTTTTCGGCAACTAATTCGCCGTTGATATAGGTTTGTTGCACTTTAAAATCAACCAAATCTTCGACCACGATAAAATCGGCGGCATCATTTTTTTTCAACAATCCTACATTGATTTTGTAATGATTTATGGGATTGATACAAGCGACTTGCAGCACTTTAAAAACATCAATGCCTTTTGCCACAGCACGAGCACAAAGCAAATTAATATGACCCGAAATCAAATCATCCGGATGTTTATCATCGGAACAAAACATCATATTTTCATGATGTTCCGGCAGCAAATCTACCAGTGCTTCAAAGTTTTTGGCAGCACTTCCTTCTCGAATAAGGACTTTCATTCCCAAGGATATTTTTTCCAAAGCTTCTTCATGTGTAAAACATTCATGATCGGTTGTGATGCCTGCGGAAATGTATTTTTGTATCGGTTCACCTCGCAATCCTGGCGCATGTCCGTCAACCGGTTTGTCGAAATGTTTTGCCCAATGGATTTTCTTCATCACTTCTTCGTCATCAAATAAAACGCCGGGATAATTCATCATTTCCGCCAAATAATAAATGTCTGGCGAAGCCAATAATTCCTTAATTCCTTCTGAATCTATAATTGCACCGGCACTTTCGAATAAAGTGGCAGGAACACAGGATGGAGCGCCAAAATGAAATTTCAACGGCACTTTTTTGCTATTTTCAATCATAAAATAAACCCCATCTTTTCCCAAAACATTGGCAATTTCATGTGGGTCGGAAATCGTGGCAACCGTTCCGTGAAGTACGGCAATTTTTGCAAATTCGGAAGGAACGAGCATGGAACTTTCAATATGAATGTGAGAGTCTATAAATCCGGGAAGAATATAGTTTTTTACATCGTGATTTTTCTCTATTATAGAAATGATTTTCCCATTTTCGACAGTGATTTCGCCAGCGTAAATGCGTTGGTTCATTATGTCAACAATTTGTCCTTGAATTTGCATTGAATTTATTTTTAAGAAAGAAATAATAGTCAAAAGTACTACCATTTTGAATTTATTTTTAAGGCTTCTTCAAATATTTAAAAATTAATTTTATTTTTTTGAACCATTAAGATATTAAGTTTCATTAAGGTTTAATACTTAAAGGAACTTAATATCTTAGTGGTTTTTCTATTTTTAAAAATAAAATTGACTAATATTGTTTTAGATATTAGTGTTTTTAGAATTGTGCTAAAAAATCCTAAATCTAAAATCCTAAATCCCAACTCAAAATGCGCTGGACGATTAAAACCAAACCTGAACCTGAAAAAGTAAAACATCTTGCGCAAGCTCTGAATGTCGAAGAATTTGTGGCAATCCTATTGGTACAGCGTGGAATTGAAACGTATGAGGAAGCCAGAAAATTTTTTCGGCCAAGTCTGGACGATTTACATAATCCTTATCTGATGAAAGATATGGATAAAGCGGTTGAACGAATTGAAAAAGCCATTTCGGATCAGGAAAACATTCTCGTTTTTGGGGATTATGATGTCGATGGTACAACGGCGGTTTCGCTCGTTTCCTCCTATTTGAAAACCTATTATCCAAACGTGGCGACTTATATTCCGGATCGTTATGATGAAGGCTATGGCATTTCTTTCAAAGGAATTGATTTTGCCGAGGACAACGGTTTTTCATTGATTATTGCTTTGGATTGTGGAATAAAATCCATCAATCATGTGGCTTACGCCAAAGAAAGAAATATCGATTTCATTATTTGTGACCACCACAGACCGGGAGAATTTTTACCCGACGCGGTTGCGGTTTTAGATCCAAAAAGAGACGATTGCAGTTATCCTTATGATGAATTATGTGGTTGTGGAATAGGTTTTAAATTGATTCAGGCTTTAGGCGAAAACCGAAGCCAAACCATAGAAGAGTTATTCCCATATCTGGATCTGGTTGCGACAGCTGTTGCCGCTGATATTGTTCCGATGACTGGTGAAAATCGGGTGTTGGCCTATTTTGGTTTGCAAGTCATTAACTCCGAACCAAGACCGGGAATCAAAGCATTAATTACTTCGTCAGTTCGACCTTCGGTCTCGGGTAACCAAATAAAAAAACAAACTTTAGATATTACCGACGTGGTTTTCGTCATTGCGCCGAGAATCAACGCTGCGGGACGTATAAAACACGGCAATCACGCCGTGGCATTACTGTCGGAATTTGATTTTGAACAAGCACAACAATTTGCATCTGAAATTGAAAAATATAATTCCGAAAGGAAAGATTTGGACAAACAAATTACCAAAGAAGCGCTTGGTCAAATTGTGGAGAACGATGAAAAAGAACGTTTCACGACGGTGGTTTTTCAGGAGGATTGGCACAAAGGTGTGATAGGAATTGTGGCTTCAAGATTGATTGAAACCTATTATCGACCGACATTGGTTTTTACGAAAAGTGGCGATAAATATGCAGCTTCAGCTCGTTCTGTCAAGGGGTTTGACGTATATAATGCATTGGAAAGTTGTTCAAAACATTTGGAGCAATTTGGAGGACATATGTATGCCGCTGGAATGACTTTATTGGAGGAAAACTATCAACTATTCAAAGACGCTTTCGAAAAAGTAGTCGAACAAACCATTCATCCCGATTCGTTAACTCCCGAAATTTCGATTGATGCCGAGATAAATTTCGAAGATATCACGCCAAAATTAATTCGCATTTTGAAACAATTCGAACCTTTTGGTCCGCAAAATATGACGCCAATTTTTTTGACCAAAAACGTGAAAGACACAGGTTATCCAAAGAAACTAGGAGCCGATGACGAACATTTGAAACTGTTTGTAAAGCATAACAATTCCGAAGGAATTCCCGCCATTGGTTTTGGATTGGGGAATAAAATGGAGTTGACAACGAATAAAAAACCTTTCGAAGCCGTGTATTGCATTGATGAAAATGAATGGAACGGGAAAGTTTCCATCCAACTGAGATTGAAAGACATAAAATAATTATTTGCCATTAAATGAAGAAAAAAGATCCTTACGCAGCCTTGCGTTATAAAGAATTCAATACGTTTTTGTTGATGCGTTTTGCCATAGTTTTTGCCTGGTCAATGCAATTTATTATCATAGAATGGCAAGTGTACAGTTTGACCAAAAATCCACTTTCTTTGGGGATTATTGGATTAATGGAAGTAATTCCGGCAATTTCGATGGCGTTGTTTGCGGGACATATTGTCGATCAAAAGGAGAAGAAAGGCTTGCTATTGAAATGTATTTTGGCTTTTTCGGTAATAAGTTTCGGCCTGTTTTTATTGACGTGGCCAAGAATGGTGGGCGGTTTTGAAACAAAAACAATTTTATATGGCATTTATTTTTTGGTTTTCTTGGGCGGCTTGGTTCGGGCTTTTCTTGGACCAACAATCTTTTCGCTCTTGGCATTAATCGTTCCCAAAAAAGTGTATCCCAATGCGGCCACTTGGAGCAGTTCGGTTTGGCAAATCGGCGCAGTTGCAGGGCCTTCAGTGGCGGGATTTTCCATCACTTGGTTAGGAGTTCATTGGTCAATGTGCTTTGTTTTCGGGTGTTCCCTTTTGGCATTGATATTATTGACGCAAATTGAAACCAAGCCTATTTTAAACCCAAAAATTGGGGAACCCATAATGGAAAGTTTGAAGGAAGGCGTGAAATTCGTTTTCACCAATAAAACTATTTTCGGAGCTTTAACGCTCGATATGGTGGCGGTTCTTTTTGGTGGAGCGGTGGCGCTTTTGCCTATTTTTGCCCAGGATATTCTAAAAGTCGGACCCGAAGGATTTGGGGTTTTAAGGGCAGCTCCGGCAGTTGGCGCCTTGTTGACGATGTTTATTTCGGCTTATGTTCCTTTGTATAAAAATGCGGGGAAAAAGCTTTTGATGGCTATTTTCGCCTTCGGGGTTTGTATTATAGTTTTCGGGATTTCCACTATTTTTTGGTTGTCGGTACTCGCTTTATTTTTGAGCGGCGTTGCCGATGGAATTTCGGTGGTGATTCGTCAAACTATTTTGCAACTCAAGACGCCAGACCAAATGCGAGGTCGGGTGGCGGCAGTAAATTCGATATTTGTGGGTTCGTCCAATGAATTGGGAGCTTTCGAAAGCGGATTGACCGCAAAACTGATGGGAACGGTTTCGGCAGTAGTTTTTGGTGGAACTATGACCCTTATAATAGTGCTTTTCACCGGTGCAAAATTGCCTTCATTCAGAAATCTGGATTTGCAAAAAGATTTGGAAGAACACGAAAATCAGGAGTGATTAGTTTTTTCAATTCGAAAGTTGTTCCATCAAAAAACCTATAAATTGAAGTTTTATAGGTTTCGGACAAGGAATGCCAAACTGGATTGTCTAATTTTTTTTCGTTTGGAGACATTGGTGTTTTATTATGGAAGTTTGACAGTTGTAAGGAGTAAGTTATATTTTCAGAACTAACTCAATTAAAGAGTTTCTTTTTGAATCTTGATTAGCATTTGTTGTCCATTTGTAACAAATCTTTTTTTGCTTGAAATATATGGTATCAATACAATATCCTTTAAATGCAGCATCACAACTTTCAGTTGTAAAAGATTGTTTTTCCCCAGAAGCAATATTTAAAACTTCCAGATTATCTGTGTCATAATTAAGATAAGCAACATAATTTTGATTCAAATCATAAGCCAAATATTCGCTTATGGTTGTTACGTTTCCATTTTTATTTAGCGGTAAAATAAATCCAGTCCAACACGAACTGCCACAACCAGCGCGGAAAAGCAAATAATTGTCGTTTTCTGCTACAAATCTTGGAAGCCAAGCATCTGCACCATTTAAGTCAAAAGGGTAGTCAAGAGTTTCAAGTTTATTTTTGCGATTCCATTGTAAGAAACTCTGTTCGCCAATTTTCTTGAATTTAATGACATTACCATTTGATGTTACCATATCCTCCAAAACCAAATGGTTATCTTTTTTTGGTTTTTTTTCAATATTTGAATGCTCGTAGTTTTTATTTCCGCACGATAAAAGTAGAAATGCTATAGTAATGATAATTGCTCTCATAGTTGTTATAGTGCTATTAATCCACAAGATTCATTCAAACTTCTTCAACTCAAAAGTCTTTCCATCAAAAACGCCATATGTAAAATAATTAATCCAGTCGCCTAGATTTACATATTCGGAGTTTTCGCCAACAGGGACTTTTAAGGGTAAGTGGCGATGACCAAAAACGAGGTAATTATAATGCTTGGTTTCCAGTTTTCTTTTGGCATAAAGGATGAGCCATTCGTTTTCTTCGCCGAGGAATTTTACGTCCTCATCGCCAGATATCAGCTTGTTTTGTACCGAAAGATAATGTCCCAGTCGCACGCCAATGTCGGGATGAAGCCATCGAAACAGCCATTTTGAAAAAGGATTCGTGAAGACTTTTTTCATTCGTTTGTAACCCATATCGCCAGGGCCTTTTCCGTCACCGTGACCAATCAGGAAGGTTTTTTCGTTGAAAGTATATTCCTGATTGTCGCGATAAATGGGAATATTCAGTTCTTTCTGGAAATAATCATCCATCCACAAATCGTGATTACCCACGAAGAAATAAATAGGAATTCCGCTGTCGCGAATCTCAGCGAGTTTTCCAAGAATTCGCACAAAACCTTTGGGAACCACTGTTTTGTATTCGAACCAAAAATCAAATAAATCGCCCAGAAGAAAAATAGCTTCGGCATCTCCCTTAACTTCGTCGAGCCAAGCCACAAATTTTTGTTCTCTTGGAAAACTCAATTCAGGAGTTGGCGCGCCAAAATGCTGATCGGAGGCGAAATATATTTTTTTGTTGGGAGTGATTTGCATAAAGCTAAAGTAGGGATTTTGAATTACAAATTATCACTTGCAAACCATTCGGCGAAGGAAGATTCTGTTTCTTGCAATTTTAGGGAAAAAAGACCAATATTTTCGGGCAATCGGCTGATTATTCTTTTTGAAAAATCGACCACCATATTTTCGCTCGTGGGTTGGTAATCCACTAAAATTACGTGATGTCCACGGTTTTTTAGTTCGTTTGCCAATTCGATATGGGGTGTCGTTTCGTTGAAAACCGTGGCGTGATCAAATTGGTCTACGATTTCCTCTATCACTATTTTTTTCAAATCCGTAAAATCGATAACCATTCCAAATTTCACATCGCTCCTGTCTACAATTGGCGTCCCTATTACGGTTACCGACAATTTATAACTATGTCCATGCACGTTTTTACACTTCCCGTCATAGCCATACAAGGCGTGACCGGTTTCGAAACTAAACTTTTTTGTAATTCTGATTTTGCTCATTCTGTTTTATTTTGAGTGCAAATTTAACACATCTACTTCTTTTCGTCTGCTTTTTTCGCCCAATAATACATCCAATAGGCAACCCCAATCAATAAGACAAAGGGGAGAAACGAGCCAATGATTACTCCAGTTTGATAATTACTGTCTGGTGCTTCCTTTAATTTTTCTGCAACATTTACTTGTAGCAGGGGCAAGATGAGGTGGATCATTGCTTATTTTTTAAATTGATTCAATGCGTTTCTGGAAAAATCAGAAAGCAACAATTTCCCCGAAATCTCGGCTCTTTCATAAAGCAAAGTGTTCCAATTTTCGGTTCCTTCCCAAAACACTTTTTTCATTTCGGTCAAAGCTTCCGGATTATAATTGGCTAGCGTATTGGCGAAAGTCGTGATTTCAAGGTCTAATTCGGTTGTAGTTTCCAACACTTTGGCGTAAAGTCCTTTTTGGTTTGCCCAAAAAGCAGTTTTCCATGCGGATGCTTCCAAAGTCATTTTAGACATGGCGCTTTTTCCTATTTTTCGGGTCAGGGCGGGTTCTATTACAAATGGCCCGATTCCTATTGCCAATTCGGATAATTTGATGTCACTTTCACTTGTTGCCAAGGCGTAATCGCAGGCGGCAGCGATGCCAACTCCGCCACCAACGGCTTTTCCGTGAATTCTACCCACGATTATTTTCGAACAATTGCGCATTGCATTCAACACATTGGCAAATCCCGAAAAGAATTTTGTGGCTTCTTCCAGATTCGAAACAGCTTTGAGTTCATCAAAAGAAGCACCGGCACAAAATGCTCCCGTTCCGCTGCTTTTCAAAATAATTATCGAAACAACCGGGTTACGGCTTAAATTATTGAGTTCGTTTGTCAAGCGGTCAAGCAAATCACTCGGAAAAGAATTGCTCGCAGGATGCCCAAATTCGAGGGTTGCGATTTTATTTTCGATTGTCGTGATGAGTACGCCGTTTGGGTTTTGAGTTGTCATTTCACCAATTTTGATGTAAAGTTAAAAATATTAAGGGAAGCTTAGACTTTTTTTTCAAATAGGATAGAATTGTTTTTCGAAATTTGCATTATACTATTTTAAAATGTTATATTTGCGCCCTAGTTTGGGGGATTAGCTCATCCCGATAGCCATCGGGAGGCTAGAGCGCCCCGATAGAATCGGGAAGGTTTG
>DHXP01000018.1:175026-185919 GCA_002413745.1 Flavobacterium sp. UBA5153
TATTGGGGGATTAGCTCATTTGGCTAGAGCGCTTGCCTGGCAGGCAAGAGGTGGTCGGTTCGAATCCGATATTCTCCACAATAAAAACCCACTGATTTCAGTGGGTTTTTTGTTTGTATTTTATTTGTACTTTGGTTTGCTGTTTTGAAGAACTTTTACAATCGAATTTCAAACATTTTTTCCATTCTATGTTTTATACTTATATCATTTATTCAAAAACTATTGATAAATATTATGTTGGTTCTTGTCAAAACATTCAAGAACGACTTAAAGGTCATTTAAATAGTAGAAGTAAATACACTAAAATTGCTAAAGATTGGGAATTAAAATATGCTGAAACTTACGTTTCCAGAAGTGAAGTTATCGAAGAGAAATGCAAATCAAAAAAATGAAAAGCAGAAAATATATTGAAAGTTTGATAGAAAGTAAGAGCTAAAGCATCCCGATGACAATCAGGAAAGTTATGGATTTGATCACATTCCCTCCACTTTTTTAAACACAAAATACCTGAAAACCCCTTGAATCTCATGATTTACGGGGTTTTTACTTTTAAGGGTTTTCCTATTTTTAGCCCACAAATTTGTTTATTTTTGTAGTAACTATAAATAGATTCTGATGAAAAAAATAATTCTAATACTGGTTGTAACAACCACAATAGCTTCATTTGGACAAAAACTCAATAACGTGAAATACCCGCAAACTAAAAAAGGAGAAACAGTCGACCAGTATTTCGATACCAAAATTGCCGATCCATACCGTTGGCTGGAAGACGATAAATCTGCCGAAACTGCGGCTTGGGTAAAAGCGGAAAACAAAGTGACCTATGATTATTTGTCGAAGATTCCCTTTAGAAAAGAATTGAAAGACCGATTAGAAAAACTGTGGAATTATGAAAAAATAAGCGCTCCTTTTACCGAAGGAGACTTCGCTTATTTTTTCAAAAACAACGGATTGCAAAACCAATCGGTGTTGTATCGAAAAGACGCTTCCGGTAAAGACACAGTTTTTCTGGACCCGAATACTTTTTCTAAAGACGGCACCACCTCTTTGGGCGAAATGGATTTCTCGAAAGATGGTTCCAAAATGGCGTATTCCATTTCAGAAGGCGGCAGCGATTGGAGAAAAGTAATCGTCATGAATGCCCTTTCCCAAAAAATAGTGGAAGACACTTTGGTCGATGTCAAATTCAGCGGACTGTCTTGGCAGGGAAATGAAGGATTTTATTATTCCAGTTATGACAAACCAAAAGGCAGTGAATTATCGGCAAAGACCGACCAACACAAATTGTATTTCCATAAACTGAGAACTTCCCAAAAAGAAGACCAAGTCATCTTTGGCGCAGACCAAAAACGAAGATATGTAGGAGGTACTGTTACCGAAGACGACCATTATCTGGTCATCACGGCATCCACTTCCACTTATGGAAACGAATTGTACATCAAAGATTTAACCAAACCAAACAGTCCCATTGTTACCATTGTGGATAATTTTAACAGCGATAACAATGTCATTGACAATGAAGGAAGTCAATTGTATATTGAAACCGACTTGAATGCGCCCAACAAACGTGTCGTTACGGTTGACGCAAACAATCCAAAACCCGAAAACTGGAAAGATTTTATTCCCGAAACCGAAAATGTTTTGTCGCCGTCCACTTGCAGTGGTTTTATCTTTGCCAATTATATGAAAGATGCCGTTTCGGCAATCAAACAATATGATTATTCAGGAAAACTGGTTCGCGATATCCAATTGCCGGGACTGGGAACGGCAGGGGGTTTTAGCGGAAAGAAAAAAGACAAAACCGTATATTATTCGTTCACCAATTATATTACGCCGGGAACCATTTACGCATTGGAACCCAAATCCGGAAAATCGGCGGTGTACCAAAAACCAAAAGTGGATTTCATAAGCGAGAACTATGTTTCCAAACAAGTTTTTTACACTTCCAAGGACGGAACCAAAATCCCAATGATGATTACCTACAAAAAAGGATTGAAACTCAACGGTAAAAACCCAACGATACTCTATGGTTATGGCGGATTCAACATCAGTCTGACGCCAAGTTTCAGTATTGCCAATGCCGTTTGGATGGAAAACGGCGGTATTTATGCCGTGCCTAACTTGCGTGGTGGTGGCGAATACGGAAAAAAATGGCATGATGCGGGAACCAAAATGCAAAAACAAAATGTGTTTGACGATTTTATTGCGGCAGCCGAGTACCTGATTGCCAAAAAATATACCTCTTCTGATTTTCTTGCCATTCGAGGTGGTTCAAACGGGGGATTATTGGTAGGAGCAACCATGACCCAACGTCCTGATTTGATGAAAGTCGCACTGCCGGCCGTAGGCGTAATGGACATGTTGCGTTACCACACCTTTACTTCAGGTGCAGGCTGGGCTTATGATTATGGAACTTCCCAAGACAGCAAAGAAATGTTTGGGTATATCAAAGGCTATTCGCCGGTGCACAACGTAAAAAAAGGCACACATTATCCGGCCACTATGGTCACAACTGGAGATCATGACGATAGAGTAGTGCCGGCACACAGTTTTAAATTTGCGGCCGAGTTGCAGGAAAAACAAACCGGAATCAATCCAACCTTAATACGTATCGATGTAAAAGCGGGTCATGGCGCCGGAAAATCTGTGGCCGCAACCATTCAGGAAAATGTTGATATACAGGCGTTTACTTTATACAATATGGGATTCAAAGCCTTGCCGAAACAGTAATTCTGTCATTGAGAGGAATTAAGAAATCTGGAGTTATACCGATGATAATCAGGAAGATAGCCGATTAGAATCCGGTATTCTCCACAAATAAAAACCATAATTACTGTTTTTAGTAGTTATGGTTTTTTCGTTTTTTATTATTTGTATGATTAATGTATTATTGGTTTACTTTATTTTTTGTTGAGCTACATGCAAACTTATTTTCCTGATTCCAGAACCCTTCGAATCTTTATCACATACATCTAAAAACGGTAAAGAAATTAGAAAATTCATTTATAAATAGCGGCAATAATCTTTGTGTTTTGTCCGTTTTAAGAAATTAGGGAATTGGTGCATATTTTAAACTTTTTTAGTACCTTTAATATTGGTTATGAATTGAGGTTTCTCATCTGTAATAGGATGAAAAAATGATTGGCAATTCGTTTCAATCGCATTACTCCCTTTAGAGTTTATCCAGAATCAGAACGGAGAACATATTGTATTTAAAAGACTTTTTATCATTATATTTAAAAGCCTCACTTATTTTATTATAATTTAAAAATATATCTATGAGAGTTGCCGTTACCCGAAAAAATGTAATATTTACCCCTGATTCCAGCAGAGTTGTTGCCCGGTATTTTATGAATGGCGATCAACGAACCCAAGAAATTGTGAGCCGTATAATGACGTTAGATGAATTTCAAGTTATTCATACACTGGAGCATACGCTTCGTGAGTTTGCCAGACGGCATCGAAATATTTCACGCATATTTTATAGGCATTGCGAAAACATTCGGGGGATAATTGAAGGAATGCAGATCAACTATGACGGTCTGTCGGATGAACGAAAAATGCTAATTGGTTCCTATTGTACTATGGAGTATGCCATTGAATCTGCTGCTTTTTTTAACCCTTCCATTATTGAAGATTTCGACCAATTATATTTGGAAAAAGGGGAAAAGCGTATCATCCTTTCTTTCCGAGCCACGGGAGAAGGTCATATCTCGTCAATCGTTTTTAGAAGGGGAATCCTCGATAAGAACAACGATCTCCAGGTGATGAAAATGGGCGCTAACATTGATAAGGCAGAGATTGTGCACAAATCATTATTTAACAAAAATAGATTTGTCAGGAAATTGGAGGAAATGCATACTCCGGATAAATACTCCGCCAAGATCCTGCAAGACCTACCCGAAGAATTTGAATATCATTTATTAAAAAATAAGATAAGTAAAGTCTTGGACGATCCATCGATCAGCCAGCAGAAGAGAAGCGCACTTGAAGAAGTAATCTGGTTGGCAGATTCATTTTATGATTTACAATTCAAACATGACTCCGATATCACCGAACGGGTCATATTTCCAATATCGGATTCTGAAAGCCGCGGTATTGAAGATGCGCGTTTTGTGCGCTTCGTTGATGATGATAAATCAGAAAAAGTATTTGCGACCTATACTGCCTATAACGGACATGTCATACTTCCAAAACTTATTTCAACAGAAGATTTTTATTCATTCCATGTAATGCCGTTACGTGGTGAAGGCGCACACAATAAAAACCTGGCAATGTTCCCCAGAAAAATCAAGGGCAAGTATGCCATGCTTTCCAGAATTGATGGCGTCAACAATTACCTGATGTATTCTGATCGACCTACAGAATGGAATAACCCCATTTGCATCCAGAAGCCACGCTATCCATGGGAATTTACACAAATTGGAAACGGCGGATCTCCACTATGGACAGAAGAAGGTTGGTTGGTTATAACTCACGGCGTGGGTCCCATGAGGCGATATTGTCTGGGTGCTTCGTTATTTGACCTTGATGATCCTTCGAAGGAAATTGGAAGACTTGACGAGCCCTTGCTTTCCCCTCGTGAAGATGAACGAGAAGGTTATGTGCCTAATGTAGTGTATTCTTGCGGTTCGATTATCCATAACAACACCCTTATATTGCCCTTTGCCGTATCAGACTATTCATCTACGTATGGCACGGTGGATATGGTTGAATTGCTTGATGCCTTGAAAAAAAGCAAATGAGAATTGGATAGATAATTATAAATACTTTGGGCAAGAAATAATTCCAAAAGAAAAAGGAAATCAATTCGAAAGCAACAATTCAGCTAATCGATCATCCCTGCTGTACACATCGTTATAAAAATGAATTTCACCCCCACGATTTACCCAAGCGGTAAAATAGCCTATGTAAACCGGGATTCTGGTTTTCAGGTTGTAGGCTCTTTCTACGCCGGCTTGCATGGCATCATCTATTTTTTCGACAGGCCAATTTTCATCGTCTTTCAAAACCAGTAAAGCCAAATCCCTGGGGCGTGCCACACGAATGCAACCGTGGCTGAAGCTTCGGGTGTCTTCATTAAACAAGCTTTTTGATGGGGTGTCATGCATAAAAATCGTGTGTGAATTCGGAAAAACAAATTTCACCAAACCCAATGAATTTTTTGGTCCGGGTCTTTGTCGTACCCTGCCGTCGTACCATTCCATTTCATTTTTTTCCAGATAGTTGCTGTTTTTGGCAATAGCCGGTAAAATCTCTTTTCTCAAAATACTGGGAGGTACGTTCCAGTAAGGACAAAATATGATTTGATTCATTTCGCCGCTAAAAACGGCTGTTTTGTTCATGGACTTACCCACTACCACTTTAGAAATTAACTCCGGTTTCCCGTCTTTAAAAAAAGTAAGTTTAAAGGAAGGGATATTCACCACGATAAACTGTTTAGATTTTGTCAAACTGGGCGAAACCCATCGGCAGCGTTCCATATTGACCATAATGGTCTTGATGCGTTCAGTTACCGGAATATTCATATTCATGATATGTTTGGGCAACAGCAAGGAATCTGGAGTGAACCCATTGTGTTCTTTGTATTTCAATATTCCCGCCAAGAGTTCTTTGTCGTATTTGTTTTCTTTAGAATCGGCGTGTAATTCTCCGGTTATCAGGAGGCGTTTTCGTATTTGCAGGATTACTTGGGAGGTGTCTCCCGGTTTCAGGGATTTCATTTTTTTGGGTATTACAATGGAGTCCCAACCACCATTTTTTTCGATGGTGCGGTATTTTTGCAAGGCTTCTTTCAATAAATAATATTGCCCTAAAACGTCTTTTTCGGGTTTATTAATCAGGCTTGGATTCAGGAGCAGAGAGTCTAATCCATTGGCATAAGATTGTTTTTTTCGGGGTAAAAACCAGTCCAATTCTGCCGTTTTTTTAGCATCTAATCCTTTGTATACCTTATCGGCATAAAAAAAATAGAGCGAAGACAGAAACAGTTCAGCCTCTACTTTTGGTTTCCCAATAGTATCCGAATTTTGTAGAAGAGCAGTTATTTTTTCTTGATAAGGCAGCTGAATTTGCAAGCCCTCCTGGTCCAGATTATTGACTTTGTCGTACAACAAATTGGCAAATTCGTTCAGTCCCTTTCTGTCATACCACAAATATTGGTAATGGCGTTCCCTGTAAAGTTGTACCACTTCGTTTTTTAGATAATTAAGCTTAGAATATTTTAAAAAAAAAGGAGCAATCAAGGTACTGTCAAAAGTTGCGGGAATAAATTCCTGAATGTGCACTCGAATAGGAGTCTGGACATTGGTTGCTGTTTCCGGCTCTTTGGACTTAAGTTGACATGAAAGTGCCAGCAACAAAAAGCAGCCAAAAAAGAAGACCAAACCGACAAGGATACGTTTCATGACAAGAAGAGGTTTTGTAACCATAAATATACAAAAAAACGAAGGGAATTGGAACTTTTGGAGGGTTTGATTTTTTTGGTTGAGGTTTTTAAAAACGCTGATTGGGAGATTGGCGTTATTTTGTTTTTAGCAATTAGGATTATTTCATAATGATGACAATTGTAAGCAGGTCAATTGTTAGAATAACTATAATTTTGGCGTATCAGATTTTAACTTCAGATGGCTCATAAACCGTTGTGTAATTGTCAAAATATAGATAATTATGGTTTACTTAAATAATTTAATTATGACTATTAAAGAAATTGTTCTGCAGTTGGATAAAAAAACTTCTTGTGGATTTCAAATTACTAAAAGAAGAGGAATATTAACTAGTACATGGTTAATTTATAAAAGGGAAAATTATTATTATTACTTTGATATTAATGAAAAAATAATTTTTGATGAAAACCATAAATATTCTTTAAAAGAACTTGAAGCGGAACTTCAGAATTTGTATTTCGAAATTAATTGTGAAATCAATTAACAAGAAACGGTGTTAAAAACTAATAATTAATTGTTAGAAATATTACTCATTTCAATTTTATTTAGTTCGGTCATTAATGCTTTTTTTACATCAGGAATAAACTCTTTCTTAAGAGGAATACCGCATATAAAAATATTGTTTGTTGATTGATTTATATTATTCTTATAACTAATTTTTTTTATTTCAACTTTATCTGAAGGATAACATAAAAATCCATATTTAGTGTCAGTTTTGCTAAATGATGAATAAGCCATAATTTGGTGTAAGTCATGTCTATGAACATCTTTCAAATTCTCGCTTTTGTCAAATTTGTTGTAAAGGTTTGATTTATATTTAGCATCAATAAATACAATAAGATTTTCTTTTTGGTAGATTGCATCTGGCTCAATATGTTTTAATTCCCAAGAATATCGATTAGAGGTTTTTGAATGAAATTTATAATTTGAAAATAAATGCCCTCCCGTTTCCTTTGAAATTTCTTTAAAAATATATTGAATAAACTTTTCGAAAACATCAGAGAAGTCCACTCGCCAAGCCGTGCTATCTACGAAATTGAAATTTAATATTCTATTAGCCTGATCTTTACAATTTTTAACTTTCAGATTGTCAGCAGATTTTACAACGATATTATTGGTTGAAATAGGTTTGTGCAAATAAAGTTTTTCGTCAATAAATGCCAATCTAGCTCTAATCGAACTTTTTATTCTTTGTGGAGTATTTGAAGACAAAAGTTCCAATTTACATAAGTCAAAGACATAGCGAATTTCAGAATACTCTTTATGAAACTCACTTAGAATATTTTTTCGTGTTGGAAATTTTAACCGATTTTCAATTTTATATTCTTCATTTATATATTTATTCCAATTTACTTGTCCTGTTGGTTGAGAAGTTATCTTTTCAACATTATCAAATTTTCTCCAAGGGGTTTTAATTAATATTTCAAGAGAGTCAATGAATTTTACAGCTTCCAAGTACAATGGTGGCCGAAAATTCTTCCCAGAAGCTAATGGCAAACTATCGATTACTTGAGGACTAATTTCGGTTCCTAAAAGATTAAGAATTTCTATGTAATCTTCAAATCTATCCCGTCCAGTAAATCTGGGCATTACAACAAAGTCGCCAATCTGCTTGCCTGTATCTGAAGCTCTTAAAGGAATGGTTCCAATAAATTCTGAAGTGCGAAAAGCCAAAGAAGTGTTTTGGTCTGTGCCAATAATGTATGGCTGAACACCTAAAAAACTAAAATTATCAGAATTGTAGTTGATAAACTTTTGCAAATACTGCCCTATAATTCTTTTATCAGCAGATTTAAACCATTTTTTTTGCAAAGCAACGCCACTTAACATAACGGATTTTTCTGTCAAGCAAGGTATTTCACAAAAAACATCTAAAGGCTTACTCATTCAAAAAGTGATTGATTAATTCTAGTTGTGAAATAATTATTGAACTCTTCTTTAGCATTTCTAACTAATCCTTCTTGTAAGTATTCCTTGATTAATGGAAATATCTCATACTTAATTCTATTATTCATTTCTTCATTCGATGAAGAGATGAAATAACCTTGTCCTGGTTGTAATGAAAGTTCATTACTTGTTGCATACCAATCAAATATTTCTTGTATTCTGCTAAAATCTTCTTTATAAAATTGTTTCGAATTAATTGGTTTTGGCTTTAAAGTGTACCATGCAAATCTTCTTCTTAAAGCAAAGTCCACAACTGCTAAACTTCTGTCTGCAGTGTTCATTGTTGCAATTACATTAAAATTCTTTGGAAGTTGATTAATCTTAAAGCCAGGGTAAATTTCTATGTCAACATCTGAATCTTCCATTTTGTGTTCAAATAGATAAAATATTGGACCCAAAACGTTAGATAAATTTGCTCTGTTTATTTCGTCGATTATTAAAACCGTTTTCTCAGTTTTATGCTCTATGGCATATTTTAAAGCTTCGGTAAAACTTCCTAGATTCTCAATATAACTTAATTCTTTACTCCTAACATCTGGTCTAATTCCATAGATAAAATCAGAAAAACTAGTCTCAGCGTGAAATTGTGTAAAAAATGTTTTAGCTTTTATTTTTACTGCTACTAATTTGGAGGTTCTTGTCTTGCCTGTACCAGGAGGACCTTGTAAAACAATAAATCTTCTTTCATTTAGCAAGCTTTCGATTTCTTCAGCTTCATCGATTTCCTCTGTTTTCAAAAAAGGTTCAAGAGCTTCTGTTATTGCTTTTCTATGCTCTTTGTTTGATGGCCATTCTCTTAGTTTTGCATAGCCAGCAACAAAAGCAGCAATTATTTCTTTCCCTTCTTTACTTTCCGGATTATCTACTATTTGGCAAACCGGCAATACTTTGGTATAGGTTTTAATAGTGTTTTTGATGTGCTGTAAATCATTATTTCCAGTAATTGTTTTTGGCAAACTGGTTTCAATATCAGAAAAATCAGATTTACAATAACCTCGTTCATTAGTTAATTTAAAAAATAACCTTCGCAGTCCTGGATAAGTTGCTAATTCATAATCGTTTTTAAACCCACTTGAACCAATACCTAAACAAACTAACCATGGTTTATTTACCTCATTCGGAAAGATAGTCAATGAAAAATCATGAAATGGACCAGAAGTATCTTCGTCAGGATGAATAAAACCAAAATATGCACCGTTATCTTTCAATGCTTCTTGTTTAGTATTATTGCGCTCTATGTATGGTTTGTTGAATTCATTTTCAGCTTTGGCACCAAATTGCTCTGCTTTTTCCTTTATAAATTGTCTAATGTTATCTATAATCATTTTTCTGCTTTAAGTATTGTGTTATTGTAACCTAGATTTATAATGAAATTGGAATAGTAAGCTCTATTCATCAAATAAGTCTTTAATTTTTATATCAAGAGCGTTTGCTAATTTTTCAATTACTTCAATAGAAACATTTCTTTCACCTTTTTCTATTGTTGGCAAGTAAGTTCTGTCAATCTCAGCAAGATTTGCAAGCTTTTCTTGAGAAAGTCCTTTAATTTTTCGGAGCTCTTTTATTTTTAGACCGAGTTTTTGCTTAATATTCATGTTAACAAATATTACAAAATGTGGCCTATAATGCAACGGAGTATAGTCCGGTTTTCTTTATATTTGATAAATATTTTTAAACAATGAGTTTTCACGCTAAAATAATCTTTGGAAAAGACCAAGTAAAAAAGTTTCATAAAAATGAATCTTTTACCGATTATGAAATAATCATAAACGTAAAGGAATATATTTTTGAAACTAAAGCAGAGAGAATTGCCTTTTATAAAGGGATTGGGGAAGCTATGGGACGATTAGAATTTGAAGTGATTAGAGAATTCGAAGAAAAAATCAATAAAGAAAAAGAAGACGAAAACAAATTTGATTATTGGGCATTCATCGAAAAATACTATCCAAAATATTATTCTTGCGACAGTGTTTTACTAAGCGACATCTTAACCAGAAAGCTTGCCGGTGAAAAAATCTGCGAAAAGGATGAAGAATACATAAAAGATTGGGATATTAGAAAGGAATTATTTGAACTTGACAAAGGACTACTTTGTAATGCTTTTAAACGCTACTTCGATACTGTCTATCCTGAAATCCTCAATAATAACGCATCATAATTTATATTTTATTCGTAAATAAATAAAAAATATTTTGGCAAAAAACTCAAAATTGCCATTTTCGTCGACAGCGAATTCTTCCACGGCAAAGACTGGGAAACCCAAAAAGACCGCGTCAAAACCAATACGGAGTTTTGGCAAAAGAAAATCGAACGAAACATTCAAAGAGATGTTGAGGTCAACAACTACTTGGCATCACAAAACTGGAAAGTGCTCCGTTTTTGGAGTGGGGAAATAGAAAAAAATCTGGAGGAATGCATTGCCAAAATCCAAGCAGAGATTGTATTGAAGTCCAAAAATCCAAAGAAATCCTGACACTTTTTAATACCGCTAGTTATTTCA
>DHXP01000070.1 GCA_002413745.1 Flavobacterium sp. UBA5153
TCACATAGCTATGCATTCTAAAAAAAAATGAAATGCCTTTATAAAACAACAACAACAACAACAACTATGTTTCTATGCGTTTAAAAAACTTATTCTCTTTTAATCTCGTGACCCACAAATTCTTCTAAAATGGCAAACATATCGTCTACCGAAAGCACTTCGAAATCGGGGTGGGTTTTAAGAAAATTTGCATTCAACATAATCAGGTTTTCATCTATTTCGAAAAAAGTATCGTTGTTGAGCAAATCTCTTGTTGGGTTTACACCTTCTAGTTTTCCTTTGAGGAATTTATTGAGCTTCACGCTGCTCATTAATTTCACTTTTTTGGATTGTTGTTGAAATAATTCCAAATGTTTTTCGGCTCCAAGCAACGCCAAACCTTCTTCTATCAACTCGTTTAATTCCTTGTCCCAACTCGAATTATAAACAAATTGGGCAAAATTCCCTTCGGTATATTGCGACACATAATAATCTAAATAATAACTCATTAAAGCATCTTCGTGAATCAAATCATCGTTCACGCCTTCCTCACGCATTAGGTTGATTACCGAAATATTAGAGTGAATTATATCTTGAAGATTTTCACTGTTCATCGCCGTTTCAGAAACTATTATTCTACCGAATTCCATAGGTTTTATGTTTAAATACTTGGCAAATTTACATACTTTTTATTTGGCGTTCTAATTGTCTTGACGGCCAAAATGTGGACGGATTAAAATCCATCCCTACAATATATGCCAAGCCTACGGCTCTTATAGATGCGTAAAAGTTCCGTAGGAACGATTCATATTATAGCAACGGATTTTAATCCGTTGGCAGATATAAAAAACAAAGAATAAAGTTCCGTAGGAACGATACATATTAAATTATTGGGGAGGAACTAGAAAAAAGAGAAAAAGCTACATCGATAAAAATGCAGCTTTTTAGATGATGTAAGAAAGCGTTTTTTTATTTCGTTTTCATTGGTGGCAAATCAAATGCTTTTGAATCACTTTCAAAATTATTACGATGTGATCCATCGCAAAAAGGTTTGTTGGATGATAATCCACATCGACAAAGACCCAATGCTGTTCTCCCCTGTAGTCCAAAAACGGTACCATCTTGGTCCATTATTTCAAAATCGCCTTCAATTTTTATCGATCCGTTTTTATTAATTATTAGTTTGGTCTTGCTCATATTGTTTTTAGTTTTTAAGGTCAAAGATTGCAAAATATATTCTGACTTCATCCTATTGAGGTGCTTTTTTATTTTTTAAAGCCCACACTAACCAATCTGGAAATCTTTGTGAATGAATTCGTCACTGCTCTTTTTCTCATTCATTTTTGCAACTAAAGCTTTCAACCGTAATGCTTTTGCCTTTTTATCTTCTTGAAGTTTAGTGTTTTTTCGTTTTAGCAATTTGGTATGCAAAGCCTTGTTTTTAGTGTTTTTTTCGGGTCCTTTTGCCATAATTTATAATCTTATATAATTATGGTTACAAATATAATTAAAGCCGAATTAAAAATGATGGACACTACAATATGTGCCGAGCCTACAGCTCTTTTAGGTGCGTGAAAGTTCCGTAGGAACGATTTTGTTTTGTAGCAACGGATTTTAATCCGTTGGCAAAAACGACACAAAACCACATATTAAACAATTACAAAAACGTCTTGAAAATGCCAAATCCCTAGCCCCGATAGAAGTGAAAATCCCACGCTTTTGGGCGTGGATTGAAACGAATAGCGGGAAATAGCTTCAAATAAAAATTCTATTGCTTATTTTTGCAGGAAATTAAACTGAATTATGTTACAGAATCCTAAAAGATATACCATTACGGCGGCATTGCCTTATACAAACGGACCCATTCATATTGGGCATTTGGCGGGGGTTTACGTGCCTTCGGATATTTATTCTCGCTATTTAAGATTGCAGGGAAGAGACGTTTTATTCGTTTGCGGAAGTGACGAACACGGCGTGGCGATTTCGATGAAAGCCAAAAAAGAAGGCGTTACGCCTCAGGAAATTATTGATAAATATGACGGTATTATCCGGAAATCATTCTCGGATTTTGGAATTTCGTTTGATAATTATTCTCGAACTTCGGCAAAAATTCATCACGATACGGCTTCGGAATTTTTTAGAACGCTGTACGACAAGGGCGATTTTATCGAGGAAGTGACCGAGCAATTGTATGATGCGAAAGCGGATCAATTCTTGGCAGACCGTTTTGTGGTGGGAACTTGCCCAAAATGTGGCAACGAAGAAGCGTATGGCGATCAATGCGAAAAATGTGGTTCTACTTTAAACGCTACAGATTTGATTAATCCAAAATCGACTATTACGGGTGAAACCCCGATTATGAAAAAGACGAAACACTGGTTTTTACCTTTGGATCGTTATGAAGATTTCTTGAAGGAATGGATTCTTGTTGGACATAAAAATGACTGGAAACCGAATGTTTACGGGCAAGTAAAATCTTGGATTGACGGCGGATTAGAACCTCGCGCCGTTACTCGTGACCTAGATTGGGGAATTGACGTTCCGGTTGAAGGTGCCGAAGGGAAAAAATTATACGTTTGGTTTGATGCGCCGATTGGCTATATTTCATCTACCAAAGAATGGGCTTTGCGCGAAGGAAAAGATTGGGAACCGTACTGGAAAGATCAAGACACAAAACTGGTTCATTTCATCGGGAAAGACAATATTGTTTTTCATTGCATTATTTTTCCTGTGATGTTGAAAGCCGAAGGAAGTTATATTTTACCTGACAATGTGCCTGCAAACGAGTTTTTGAATTTGGAAGGAAACAAACTTTCCACGTCTAAAAACTGGGCGGTTTGGTTGCACGAATATTTGGAAGATTTCCCAAACCAGCAGGACGTGTTGCGTTATGCCTTGACCTCGAATGCGCCGGAAACCAAGGATAATGATTTTACCTGGAAAGACTTTCAGGCGAGAAATAACAATGAATTAGTGGCGATTTTTGGAAATTTCATTAACCGTGTCGTGGTTTTAACCAATAAATATTACACGGGAATTGTTCCAAGTCCGAACGAACTTTCGGAAGTGGACGAAGCGACTTTGACCGAATTGAAAGCGTATCCAGCCGTGATTTCGAGTTCTTTGGAACGATACAGATTTAGGGAAGCTTTGGGCGAATTGATGAATGCTGCCCGTTTGGGAAATAAATATCTGGCCGACGAAGAGCCTTGGAAAGTGATAAAAACAGATCCGGAACGTGTGCAAACGCAAATGTATGTGGCTTTACAAATTGCCGCTGCATTGCGAATTTTGTGTGAACCGTTTTTGCCGTTTACCGCTGCAAAATTATCTCGTATTCTTGTCATTCCGACGAAGGAGGAATCTCATCTTACCTGGAAATTAGTTTCAGAAACATCCGATTTAATTGCTGCCGGGCACCAAATTGGCGAAGCAGAGTTGCTTTTTGCCAAAATTGAAGACGAGGAAATACAAAAACAAATCGACAAATTGGAAGCAACAAAAACCGCTAATTTAGCCGAAAATAAAGTGGTTGAACCTCAGAAAGAAACCATTCAATTTGAGGATTTTGCCAAAATGGATTTGCGCGTCGGCACGATTCTGGAAGCCGAAAAAATGCCGAAAGCCAACAAGCTTTTGATTTTGAAAATCGACACCGGAATTGACGTTCGCACGATTGTTTCAGGAATTGCCGAGAGTTTTTCGCCAGAAGAAATCATCGGAAAACGAGTGACCGTTTTGGTTAATTTGGCTCCTAGAAACCTTCGTGGCGTGGAAAGTCAAGGAATGATTTTGATGACCAATAACGCCGAAGGAAAATTGGTTTTCGTAAATCCAGATGCAGATGGTGTTGCGAATGGGGAAACGATAAATTAATAAAAAGGGAATGATTTTCACTATTTTATTTAAAACAATTAGTGAAAATCTTCTTTTGAATACAGCATAAACAAATGGCAAATGCAAAACCTAGATTAGCTTTAGTTACCGGGATTCTTTGTATTTCGATTTTTCCGATATTGGTTAAACTCAAACTAACTCCTGGGTTAATCTCTGCATTTTATAGGATGGCAATTGCAATAGCCTTGCTTTTACCCTATGTTCTTATCACAAAGAAATTTAAATTGCCAAAAACAAACATTCTGCTTTTAGCGGTTCTTTGCGGGATTTTATTTGCTTCAGATGTTGGTGTTTGGAATATCGCCATACAGGAATCGAGCGCTACCCAAGCCTCATTACTTACTAATTTGTCTCCTTTATGGGTTGGAATTATTTCGTACGTTTTTTTAAAATCAAAACCAGCAACCAATTTTTGGATTGGTACCTCAATCGCTTTGTTTGGAATGGCAATGTTCGTCGGTTTCAAATTTTTTCTTGAATTAAATTTTGATAGGGCTTTTTTATTAGCGGTACTGTCAGGAATTTTATATTCCATCTATTTATTGATTAGCAAAAAAGTACTCTCGCAAATGGATGTGCTCTCTTTTATGACCATCAGTTTATTGTCATCAGCTGTATATCTGGCTATTGTTTGTATAATAGTAAAAGAACCCTTTTCTGGTTTTACGAATATGGGCTGGCTAGTGTTATTCATACAAGCAGTGGTTTGTCAACTTATGGCTTGGCTATCTATTAGTTTTGCGATTCAGCATATGCGAGCCACTAGGGTTTCATTAAGTTTACTAGGCCAAGCGGTGTTAACTTCTCTCCTGGCTTGGTTATTTTTAGATGAAAAAATTAAATTAAATATGATTATTGGGGGTCTTATTTTACTTTTAGGAATCCGAATTACTTTTTATGCAAAAACATTTTTAATCAAAAATAGATTTAATAAAGCGAAAGAGGGTTCCTCTTTAGCGACACAAAAAACAGTATGAAAAACCTAAAAGTAATCGCCTTCGATGCGGACGACACCTTGTTTATCAACGAACCTTATTTTCAGGAAACGGAACAAAAATTCTGTGGTTTGATGGAAGATTATTTGTCGCACCAAGGAATTTCGCAGGAACTTTTCAAGGTCGAAATCAATAATTTGAAAATCTACGGTTACGGCATCAAAGCCTACATTCTTTCGATGATTGAGGCGGCGATGAACATTTCGAACAATACCATTCCTGTAGAAATCATCGAGAAAATCATCGAATACGGGAAAGAATTACTCGAAAAACCAATTGTTTTATTGGACGGAGTCGAAGAAACTTTGGAAGCTTTGCACGGAAAATACAAACTCGTGGTCGCCACCAAAGGCGATTTGTTGGACCAACGCAGGAAACTGCATGATTCGGGTTTGGGACATTATTTTCACCATATCGAGGTGATGTCTGACAAACAGGAAAAAGATTATTCCGATTTGATAAAACGTCTGGAAATAAAACCCAAGGAATTCTTTATGATCGGAAATTCGTTGAAATCGGATGTTTTGCCGGTTTTGGCCATTGGCGGTTACGCCGTCCATATTCCGTTTCACACCACTTGGGCACACGAAAAAATTGACTTTAAAGTAGAACACGAAAACTTTAGTGCTTTTGAAAAACTGACTGATGTTTTAAAAAAACTACAATAGTAAAACCCTTTCAGAAACGAATGACCAAACCAAATTTAGAATTAAACAGTCAAAAAATTAGGATGACTAAGGCTCTATATTCTCATTTTTAAATCCAAACTACTCCCATAATTCATTAAAGAAGTAATATAACTAATACAAAAGTGCGTGTTTTTATATTTTCTATTAATTATTTTAAAATAAATATTTTCCTATTTTTTTTTCAACACATTGATTTTCAAATTCATAAATTTTCAAATCATTTTTACTCTTATAGAATTAATGTTAATACTTATATAATTAACAGTTTAAATTTTCTTATCAAAAATTGTGATGTATTTTTGCAATAAATTTAAATAATAAAATTATGAAAAAAGTAATACTTTCTTTAGTTTTTGTTTTGGCTTTGACAACTTTAAGCGCACAAACAGAAACGGTTAAAACCACGGGAACTGGCTTTAACCAATGGTCTTTTGAATTGGCCGGTGGTTTTAATAAACCACAAAGACCAATGACTGCGGGTTATTCAACTTCCTTAATAAGTCCTTATGTTGTTGATTTAGGAGCTCGTTACATGTTTAACAATAAATTCGGTTTAAAAGCTGACTTTGGTTTCAACAGTTTTACAGGAAAAACCAATTCTCTTAATTTTGACACCAAGTACTATAGAGTAGATTTACAGGCTGTTGCCAACTTAGGTAGAATCATGAGTTTTGAAACTTGGACTCATACAATTGGTTTATTGGGCCATGCTGGTTTTGGGTTATCAATGTTGGAAAGAAAAGATCCTTCTTATCTAAAAGACAGAATGGGTAACTTCATGGCCGGTGTAACTGGTCAAATCAAATTGACTGACAGAATTGCTTTAACAGGCGATTTCACAACTATCCTTGATGCTAAACAAAACGCTGCTTTTGATGGCGCTAGTTCATCAAATGCTAGAGGTTTCAGTGGAATTCTTTTTAATGGCACTGTAGGTTTAACGGTTTACTTGGGTAAAAATGTTAAACACGCTGACTGGGTACTTGATAATGAAGACAAATTCGTTGATATAAACAATAGACTTTCAGCTATCGAAACTAAGATGCTTGACACTGACAAAGATGGTGTAGCTGATTATTTAGATCAAGAACCAAATACTGTTGCAGGTGCAATGGTTGACACTAAAGGGAAATCAATCGATCTTAACAACAACCATGTTCCTGACGAAATGGAAAGTTATTTATTGACAAATTACGGAAGTAAAACGGATAAATCCCCTATTTTGACCAATGACGAATTGATTAAAAACTTGATCAACAGTGGTTATGTTTGTGCTTATTTTGATTTCAACAAATCTCAACCTACCAGTGTTTCTACAGAAAGTATTGATTTTATCTTAACTTACCTAAGAAAGAATCCTACTGCCTCAGTTGACATTGTGGGTCATGCAGATGAATTGGGAAGCTCTGCTTATAACGACAAATTATCTGATGCGAGAGCTACTAACGTGAAAAATATTTTAGTGAAAGCTAATATTGATCCGTCAAGATTAAATGTTATCGCTGCCGGTGAAGACAATTCAGTTGATAAAAAATCAGAAGTAGCAAGAAAATTAGTTAGAAAAGTTACTTTTAGTGTAAAATAAACTATTTTATATTCTCTTAAAAGCCCTAAAGGAAATTTCCTTTAGGGCTTTTTTTATTTTGTCCTGTTCTGAAAAAGTTGACCACAAAGTTAAAAAGGAGGTGAACAAAAATTAAATATATTGCTGTACTTTTGAAAAAGTAAATTTCATAAAACAGTGAAAACCCTTTTAGATATTGAAAATTGTCCGAAAAGTTCTTTTGGAAAAATGATGATTGATGAACGGGTAAAAAGGGTGCAGTCACAGTGTCCAGTTTTGGCAGATAAAAATAAAAAGCCGCAATTTACAGGCAAAATAGCGCTGCAAACTGCGACCATAAACAGATTACTAATTCCCCTTTGGAGGCAAGGCGGCTTTACTTTCCTAAAAGCAGCACATCATTCACGACCACCTCGGTAATGTATCGTTTTTCTCCATTTTTATCGTCGTAACTTCGGTGTGTCAATTTCCCTTCAATGGCAATTTGAAGACCTTTAGTCACATATTTTTCGATGATTTCGGCAGTTTTTCCCCAGGCAACGACTTTGTGCCATTCCGTTTGTTCCACTTTTTCTCCTTTGTCGTTTTTGTAGCTTTCATTTGTGGCGATGGTCAGATTGGCTACTTTTTTTCCTCCGTCAAGATTTTTGATTTCGGGATCGTTCCCTACGTTTCCAATTAACTGTACTTTGTTTTTCATTGCATTCATGGCGTGTAAAATTTAAATTGTTAGTGTATGTTTTGCTGAATTATTCGTTTAAATCAACAGGGCAAAGATGCGATGACTCGAAACAGTTATTCGGTTGATAACTACTTACTTTCGGTTGTAGTTATTTGTAACCGTTTGTAAATGGAAATTAATTATTACATTTGGTTGATTTATAGAAATTTACTGATAAATTATTTGAGACAACCGTTCACAAAAAACACAAAACCATGGACAAAACCTGCCTTGAATGTGGAGACAAAATTGTAGGTCGCGAAGACAAAAAGTTTTGCAGTGACGGCTGTCGCAATGCCTACAATAACAAAATAAACAAAGACAGCACTAATTTTATGCGCAACGTAAATAACAAATTGCGCAAAAATTATCGCATTCTTTCAGCCTTGAATGTCGATGGAAAAGGAAAAACTACCAAATCAAAACTATTAAGCAAGGGTTTCGATTTTGAGTTTTTTACCAATATCCTAGAAACTAAAACAGGAAACACCTACTATTTTGTTTACGACCAAGGATATCGCGTTTTAGAAGATGATTATTATATGCTTGTCAAAAAAGAAATATAGACCCCAAACCTAGAAACCTACTATGATGAAAAAGAATTATTCCTCCGTTATCTCGATAGCATTTATCCTCGGAGTCCTTGTGTTATTGTTTGCCACAATGATGCCGCAATGGACAACCAACAGTCAAGTTCCGCTTTCTGAATTTTCGACCCAAAGAGCTTTGGAACAAGTCAAAAATATTTCTAAAGAGCCGCATTTCGTTGGTTCCGGAAATCACGAATATGTTGCCAATTATTTGGTGAAAGAATTGCAAAAAATGGGCTTGGAAACTTCCGTTCAGGAAGGTTTTTCTTTTTCGGATTGGGGAACCTTGACAAAATGCAAGAATATCTTGGCTCGAATAAAAGGGACTGACAGCGAAAAAGCCTTGCTGTTACTTTCTCATTATGACAGCGCGCCACATTCGGCTTCTCATGGCGCGAGTGATGCGGGTTCCGGCGTGGCAACAATTCTCGAAAGTGTCCGTGCTTTCGTGTACAATAAAAAACCGCACAAAAACGACATCATTATTCTATTTTCTGACGGGGAAGAATTAGGTTTAAACGGTGCCGCTCTTTTTGTGACAGAACATCATTGGGCAAAAGAAGTGGGTTTGGTGCTGAATTTCGAAGCCCGCGGTTCTTCGGGTCCAAGTTATATGTTAATGGAAACCAATGGTGGAAATGCAGCATTAATAAAAGATTTCGTGGCAGCAAATCCAAAATATCCCGTGACCAATTCCCTGATGTACAGCATTTATAAGATGCTTCCCAATGACACTGACTTAACGGTTTTTAGAAAAAATGGCAACGTTCAAGGCTACAATTTTGCCTTTATAGATGGGCATTATAATTATCACACGGCTCAAGACGACATCAACCATTTGAGTACAAACACGTTGGCGCACCAAGGAACTTATTTGATGCCGTTGCTGGATTATTTTTCGAATGCCGATTTGAAAACTACGGAAACCAAAAATGACGATGTTTATTTTACGATTCCGTATACTTTAGTAAGCTATCCATTTGACTGGGTTTTACCAATGGTGATTATTGCATTTGGACTCTTTATTATTTTAATATTCGTCGGGATCGCGAAACGAATTTTATCTTTCAAGGAAATTGCAAAGGGATTTATTCCCCTATTCGGCTCCATAATTATTTCTGGATTAATTACCTTTTTTGGATGGAAAGGTTTGCTCATAATATATCCACAATATAATGATTTGCTCAACGGTTTTACGTATAACGGCCACGATTACATTGCGGCTTTCGTGCTGCTGAGTTTGGCTATTTGTTTTGCTTTTTACCAAATTTTCTCTGCCAAAAAAGTGACGATGAACCATTATATAGCTCCGTTATTTATTTGGATCATCATCAATTTGGCAATCGCTTTAAAGCTAAAAGGCGCTGGATTTTTGATAATCCCTGTTTTTGCGGGATTAATTATGCTGGCTTCATTTATCCTTACCCAAAAATCGAATTGGAAACTAAACCTCTTCTTAAGCATTCCAACATTGTTAATTATTGCGCCATTTATTCAAATGTTTCCAATAGGTTTGGGATTAAAAGTACTTTTCGGAAGTGCCCTTCTTACTGCATTGGCTTTTGGATTATTATTACCCGTTTTTGGTTCGTTTAGACGAAAAGGACTTTCGTCATTAATACTGCTTTTAGTTGCGATCGGTTTTTTTGCAAAAGCGCATTATTACTCAGGTTATGAGTTGGGCAAAGCCAAATCAAACAGTTTGTTGTATGTTCTTGACGCCAATAAAAACAAATCCTTTTGGGCAACCTATGACGCCAATCTTGACGAATGGACAAAAGAATATTTGGGACAAAATCCAAAAAATGCCCAAAAATTAAATTCACTTCCTCTGACAAGCAAATACAATTCAGGTTTCACCTTTATGGCGGATGCGCCAATGAAAGACATCGCCAAACCGACGGTCGAATTTCTGAAAGACAGCGTCGTTGGAAATAATCGCTATTTAAAAATCCGAATTACGCCCAACAGAAAAGTCAATCGATACGATATTTTTGCCAATGAGGATTTGGTTTTTCAAAATTTCAAAGCCAACGGCTTGTCGGTTTTAGGTCAAAAAGGCTCCAAATACGAACGAAATGGCAAGAAATTGTTGAGTTATTATGTGGTGGATCAACTTCCGTTAGAAATCGAATTTAGCATTCCTGCTTCAAGTATTTTGGACATGGATTTGATGGAAAGTTCATTTGATTTGATGGAGAATCCCTTGTTTTCGATGACAAAAAGAGCCAATTGGATGATGCCAACACCTTATGTATTGAATGATGCCGTGGTGATTAAAGAAAAAATAAAACCAAGTGCTAAAATAGTTGAACAAAAGCCTTTGAATTCCAGAATTCGTTATGCTGTCAAAAAAGATAGTCTGACGATTGTTAAAGATAGTTTGAAAAAACCATAATCAAAATATATCATCACAAATTGTGATGATATAAAATAATCCATAATCTCTATGCAAGTAACTACATTACAATCTAAAATATATGACATTCGAGGTCAAAAAGTCATACTAGACTTTGATTTGGCAATGCTTTATGAAGTGGAAACTAAAGTTCTAAATCAAGCCGTCAAAAGAAACATCAAGAGATTTCCTGTCGATTTTATGTTTCAGTTATCAGATGATGAATATAATTCTCTAAGGTCACAAATTGTGACCTTAGAGAATGTTGGTCGTGGAAAATACAGCAAATATTTGCCTTTTGCTTTTACCGAACAGGGCGTTGCTATGTTGAGCGGAATTTTAAATTCGGATGTGGCGATAAACGTGAATATCGCCATAATGCGAACGTTTGTCATCATTAGAAAATATGCTTTGGAACACAAAGAATTCAATGAAAAGTTATTGGAAATAGAAACCAAATACGATAAAAAATTTAGTGATATTTATGAAGCGTTGAATTACCTCATCAAAAAAGATGAAAAGGAAACGGTTCAAAAAGAGCGTAAACAAATTGGTTACAAAAAATAATACAACCCCAATTACAAATGAAACAATTTCAATAGCAAATTAATAGCTATATTAGCTAAAAAAACAAAGCCTTTTAGGACACAAAGTTGGCTAAAATAGGTGGAATGGAGGCGTTTTAGGGCTGGGATATGCAAATTAGGAGTAATTGCGCAAATCAACGGAGAATTCACTCAATAAACTAACAGTGAAATTTTAAGAAAATAAAAAAATGAAACCAATGACTTTAATTTTAATCGGAGCATTAATTGCTATCCTAGGAGGAGTTACTGGAGCAATCGGTACGTGGAAGCAAAATAAGAATTCTTCAGAAAAATCTACACGAATTGAAACTGGTGTTAATAAAGGAGTTTCAATTGGAGAAACTACAAATAAAGAAGTACTAAAATTAAGAAACGAAAATCAAGACTTAATAGCTCAATCTGTCGAACTTAACAAAAAGAATGATATACAGATAAGTACAATTGATGCTTTGAGAAAAGAAAACATAGATCTTTACTCAAAGTTAGCAAGTTCCTCTCTCAATATTTATAACAATTTAACTGGTGGAGATAGCTACTGTTATTGTTTTTTTCTTATATCAACTTATTATAAATCAAAAGATACAGGGAACTTAGTTTTCAAGCTTGGGGACAATAACAAGAATCCTTTAAAAAATGTACAAGCAAGAATTTTTGATCTTAATACATACGACAAAGAAAATCCACCAACTCCAGATGATCTTTTTAAAAATTTGATTAATTTTCAAAGCATAGAAACTGATGGAAGCGTTCAAGTACCAACTAAATACCATTTAGATAAGCAAAAAGGTGTTAACTTAAATATCTTCTATTCAGCAAATAATGGTTTTTTTACCCAATTACTACGTATGAGGTTTGTCAATAATGAATGGACTTCTGCCACAATAGTGATACGAAATGAGGATACTATATTTAAAAATATTGATAAAAATTATCCTGATAAAATTTCTAATAAAATATTTAAATAACTAAGCCCAACACGTCTCTAGCCATTTGCAAATTCATCGGCTAAACGTAAATAGGAATGATCATTTTTAATCGTATTTTCGTTTAGCCGAAAATACTCGTTTTCAAAACTTGCAAATGGTTAGAGGTTTGGGTATGTTACAAACACTCCAGAATAAAGCATATTCCCCCATTTAAAAACCGTAAAAACTTTAAATAATAAAGTAAATAGCTACGCTATTTACTTTATTATTTAAACTACTTTTGAGGACTCTATTTTTTTTACAATGACGCAAATTAGCATTCTCGGTTGTGGTTGGTTGGGTTTGCCTTTGGCGAAAGCCTTGCTGGAAAAAGGATTTTCAGTAAAAGGTTCAACGACTTCTCCGATGAAACTTTCGGTTTTAGAAAACCTGAAAATTCAACCATTTCTAATTTCGCTTGAAAGCAAAAATGTTTCAGGAAATATTGAAGGTTTTTTAGAAAATTCTAAAATCTTGATTATAGATATTCCACCCAAATTAAGAGGAAATTCGAAAGAAGATTTCGTTGGGAAAATCGAAACCTTGATTCCATTTATTGAAAAATCCTCAATTGAAAACGTGCTTTTTATCAGTTCGATTTCGGTTTATGGCGACGACACTTCTCCCGATAGCAATCGGGATGCGCTCAGTGTGACAGAAGAAACAATCCCGATAGCTATCGGGACAAATCTAAACACCGAAAGTGGCAAACAATTACTACAAACAGAGCAACTTTTGCAAAGCAATTCCAACTTTAAAACCACCATTCTTCGCTTTGGAGGGTTGATTGGTGAAGACCGACATCCCATGAAATTTTTGGCGGGTCGTGAAAATCTTGAAAATCCTGAAGCACCCATAAATCTCATTCATCAGGTTGACTGCATTGGCATCATTCTAAAAATTGTTTGTCACACTGAGCCTGTCGAAGTGTGGAACGAAACCTTCAACGCTGTAGCCCCTTTTCATCCAAGTCGAGAAGAATATTACACCCAAAAAGCCGTCGATTTGAACTTGGCTTTGCCAAAATTTAATCACGAAAACCTTTCTGTTGGAAAAACAATTTTGAATGGTAAAATAAAGACCATTTTAAATTATACTTTTGCCAAACCAAATTTATAAAGTGAAAGCCAAAATACAAAATGCCGTATCATCTAAAGTAAACGCTATTGGTTTACCAATAATCGCCTTGTGCTGGGTGTGCTTTTTCTGGGGGACTACCTGGATTGCCTCGAAAGAAGGCGTGAGAAATATGCCCGCTTTGCAACTTGCCGGCATCCGACAATTTATTGGCGGATCCCTTTATGTTGGCTACTTCTTGTATAAAAAAGCGCCTTGGCCGAAAGGAAAACAATGGAAAACAATCATCATTTTAAGCATCCTTAATTTTGCATTAAGTAATGGACTGAGCACCTGGGGGGTGAAATACATCAGTAGCGGTTTGGGCGCCATTATCAATGCAGTGTTCCCATTATGGATCGTGATAATCACCGTTTTTAGAGGCGAAAAACTGGTGCGATTGGCCGTGTTTGGTCTAATTGTTAGCTTCGGTGGGGTTTGTGTTATTTTTTATGATCATCTAAACGACTTCATAAATCCCGATTTTAGATTTGGTATTTTACTTTCGATACTATCAACGATAAGTTGGGCTTTTGGTAGTTTATATACCAAGAAAAAAGCGGCCACTTTCAATCCTTATTTTAGTCTTGGATTACAAATGCTGATTTCAAGTACCGTACTTTTTACCATTACAGGCGCAACTGGAACAAGTGTTCCCATAAGTTCAATTCCGGCAAATTCCTGGTGGGCGATTGCCTATTTAGTGGTATTTGGTTCCGTTTTATCCTTTATTGCTTATATCTATATGCTACAAAGACTCCCTCCGGAAATAAACAGTATTTATGCTTACGTCAATCCTATTGTAGCCGTTCTTTTGGGGGCAATAATTTTTGGAGAACCTCTCACAATGGCTATTGCCATAGGTGGCGCAGTGACTTTGGGCGGATTGTATATGGTCAATTATTCGATACGGAAAGCGAGGATGTAATGAATTGTAATCCTCCAAAAACAAAAAAATTCCCAAGCTCACACTTGGGAATTTCTATTATAACAAATTTTTATTACCAGATTTTCACTCTTTTCTCGGGAGCAATATACATCCCGTCGCCTGGCTTGAGGTTGAAAGCTTCATAAAAAGTATCCAGATTTTGCAACGGCACATAAGCGCGGTACATTCCTGGTGAATGTGGATCCGTTTTTATACTGTTTTTTATGGCTTCGTCCCGCGTTTTAGTACGCCAAACTGTTGCCCAAGAAATGAAGAAACGCTGTTCCGGTGTGTAACCGTCGATTAATCCCGGGTTTCCATTCTCTTTTAAATAAAGCTGCAATCCATCATAAGCGGCATTTGTCCCTCCTAAATCGCCTATGTTTTCTCCCAACGTAAATTTCCCGTCAACATGAACTCCCGGCAGTGGTTCCAAAGCACCGTATTGATCTGCAAGTGCGCCTGTTAAAGCCGTAAATTGTTTCAAATCGCCTGCTGTCCACCAGTCAACGAGGTTTCCGTCGGCATTATAACGTGATCCGGAATCATCAAATCCATGAGAAATCTCGTGACCAATTACGGCTCCAATTCCTCCATAATTTACCGCTTCATCAGCTTGATAATTGTAAAACGGGGGTTGCAAAATAGCCGCTGGAAATACAATTTCATTATACGATGGATTGTAATAGGCATTTACCGTTTGTGGTGACATGTGCCATTCTGTTTTATCAACGGGTTTATTAAGTTTATTTAAATCTTCTTGAAAGTTCCAACGAGAAATATTTTTTGAATTATCAAAATACGTTCCTCCTTCTTCCGGGCTGTTTAAAGTCAAGGCGGAATAGTCTTTCCATTTGTCCGGATAACCAATTTTTATCGTTGCTTTATGTAGTTTTTCAATGGCGCTTAACTTTGTTTCTGGCGACATCCATGTTAAATTATTGATTCTGTTTTGGTAAGCCGCAATGATATTTTTAATCATTTTTTTGGCTTTAACCTTGGCTTCTTCAGGGAACATTTTCTCCACATATAATTTTCCAAGTGCTTCCCCAACTGTTCCATTAATGACTTGCAAAGCTCTTTCGTCACGAGGTCTTTGTTTGATGGCACCAGTTAATGTTTTACCGTAAAATTCCCAGTTTGCTGTTTCTATAGCTGTTGACAAACTTCCAGCCGATTTGTTTAATAAAGTCCAACGCAAATACGATTTCCAACCTTCAACCTTATTTTCTTTGAAAATAGTCTCTAAAGCAGTCATGTATTTTGGTTGTGAAACAACCAAAGAATCTACATTTTTTAAACCAATATTGTTTAAATATACATTCCAATCAATGGAAGGCGTAAGTTTTCCCAAATCTTTAACCGTCATTGGATTGTATGATTTTCTTCGGTCTCTTCGCTCAACTCTATCAAATCTTGGTTTTGACATCTCAGTTTCCAATGCCAAAATTGTAGTAGCATCTGATTTTGCTTTTAGTGGTTTTTCGCCTAAAAATTGCAACATTCTAGCCACGTGCAAAACATATTTATCTCTTTTTTCTTTAGAATCCTTATCGTCAGAAACATAATAATCCCTGTCTGGCAAACCAAGGCTTCCTGGGCCAACAGTTATCACATTTCTGTTGCTGTTCTTAGCATCTGAACCAATACCAACACCAAAAAACCCTATACCGCCAATAGGTTCCATCTCTATTAATAATGCTTGTAAATCCTTGACGTTTTTTACTGCATTAATTTTTGCCAAATACGGTTTTAGTGGAGATAACCCTTGTTTATTTCTGGCAACGGTATCCATAATGGTTTTATACAGATTTACTGATTTTCCTTGATCTGTATTTGATTTGTATTTTGGATTCGTTGCGGCTTCTTTCAAAATATCCAAGGCATCTTTATCCGTTTTTTGACGCAATTCATTGAAGCTTCCCCAAGAAGTTTTGTCACTGGGAATTTCGGTTTTGTCTAGCCAATTTCCGTTTACGAACCTAAAAAAATTGTCATTTGGCTTTACGTTCGTATCCATATAAGAAACATTAATGCCCGGTTCTTTCTTTGCCGGAGCATTTTGTGCATTGGCTGTTGTAAATCCAATGATTACAGGAATTACAAAAAAAAGCTGTTTTTTAAAGTGTATTTTCATCTATTTTAATGGTTTAGTTATTATCACAAAACTATTCATAATATTTCAAATAAAAGATTAATTCCTTTAAAAAAACATTGTGTTAATTTAATTTGAAACAAATGTCCTTTTCGTAATTTTGCACCAAATCATTTTTATGAAATGAGCATTCCGTAAATTCGATAAAATCTTAAAAAAGTTAAATGCGAATTACATATGACCATTAAAAAAACAAATAAAAATCTACATATGAAATCAATTCTTTATAGATACCGAAAATTCATAGTTGGGTTTTTAGTTTTTTCCGCTGTTACGCTTTATTTTTTTTATATGGCTTTGAAGCCGGCGAAAACCCTGCCTATATACAATCCGGCAGATGTAAACCCGGAATTGGTCGACACTACTGTTCAATATATAAGCAAATACCACACGATTGCTGATTTTTCATTTACCAATCAAAACGGAAAAACCATCACCCAAAAAGACTATGAAGGCAAAATTTATGTTGCCGATTTTTTCTTCACGACTTGCGGTTCCATTTGTCCAAAAATGACAACCAACTTGATAGATGTGCAAAAAGCTTTTCTTCATAATCCAAAGGTGATGTTGCTATCGCACACCGTTTTTCCAGAAATTGACAGTGTTTCAGTTTTGAAAGAATATGCCAAAATATACGGCGTAGATGACAACAAGTGGAACCTAGTTACCGGAGACAAAAAAGAGATTTACACAATGGCACGTAAATCCTATTTGGCGGTAAAACAAGGAAAACCAGATCAACTCTATGATATGGTTCACACAGGAAATTTTGTCCTTGTCGATTCAAAAAGACGCGTTCGCGGCTTTTATGACGGGACAAAAAAGGAAGAAATTCAAAGACTAATCGAGGATATAAATTGGCTTTTGGAAGACGAAAAAAAATAGCAAACCTGATAATTGTCACTTAATATTCTTTTTTTATCTGTACTTTTGTAATCTAAATTCAATCTAAATAAGAATTGCGAACTACAATAGCCAACCTAAAAAAAGGAGACAAAGCCATCATCAAGGATTTTGATGTAGAAGCCATTCCGTTAAAACTATTGGAAATGGGATGTTTGCCTGGAAATCAGGTCGAACTGCTCCAAATCGCGCCCTTTGGTGATCCTCTGTTTTTAGATATAAATGGTTCTCATCTTGCCATTCGTATCGAAACTGCTCGTGAAATTGAAGTTGAAATTATTGCAAAATAAGTTGAAATGAGCAAGCAAACCATCAATGTCGCTTTAATCGGGAATCCAAACGTGGGGAAAACTTCGGTTTTTAACCAGCTTACCGGATTGAACCAGCAAGTGGGAAATTATCCTGGAATCACTGTCGAAAAAAAATTGGGTTTTTGCAAATTGCCCGACAATGTCAAGGCAAATGTGCTTGATTTTCCCGGAACGTATAGTTTGAACGCCAGCTCTGTCGATGAAAATGTGGTAATCGAACTTTTGCTCAACAAGAAACATTCTCTTTATCCCGACGTCGTCTTATTGGTTGCCGAAGTAGAAAATTTGAAGCGAAACTTATTGCTTTTTACCCAAATAAAAGACTTGGAAATTCCGACCATTTTAGTCATCAACATGATTGACAGAATGGATAAAAAAGGAATTTCATTAGACATTCCCTATTTAGAAACGCAGTTAAAAACCAAGATAGCACTGGTAAGTTCCCGAAAAGGTTTGGGTTTTGAAGAACTGAAAAAAATGATTACCGCATACGAAACGCTTCCCACCGAACCGTGTTTAAATGCTTCATCGATAGACGAAGTTTACTTCAATACTCTTCGAAAAACATTCCCGAACCAGTCTTTATACAAGCTTTGGCTCGTCATTACACAAGACGTAAATTTTGTGGATTTGAACCGAAAATCGCTCGAAAACAATTCGTTTACAAAAACCAATTCCGAGCTGAAAAGATTGCAACAAAAGGAAACCGTTAAAAGGTATCAATTCATAAATGAAACTTTAAAAATTGGTCAAAAAATTGACTCCGCATTGGCCACGGATTTCAGAAGCAAGCTCGACCGAGTGCTCACACATAAAGTTTGGGGTTACCTGATTTTCTTTTTCATATTATTCGGAATTTTCCAGTCGATTTTTGAATGGTCAAAAATCCCAATGGATTTCATTGACCGAACTTTTGCAACACTAAGCACTTTGGCAAACGAAAACTTGCCGCCCGGAGCATTCACCAATTTAATTTCGCAAGGAATTATTCCTGGAATTGGCGGAATTTTGATATTTATTCCTCAAATTACCTTTCTGTTTTTATTCATTTCCGTTCTCGAAGAAAGCGGTTATATGAGTCGTGTGGTCTTTTTGATGGACAAAATTATGCGCAGATTTGGACTTTCTGGCAAAAGTGTCGTGCCTCTTATTTCTGGAACTGCTTGTGCCATTCCGGCGATTATGGCAACGCGAAACATAGAAAACTGGAAAGAAAGATTGATCACGATTTTAGTGACCCCGTTTACCACTTGTTCGGCGAGATTGCCGGTTTACGCCATTATTATTGGGTTGGTAATTCCCGACAAATTTATTTTTGGCTTTCTAAATTTGCAGGGATTGACCTTGATGTTGTTGTACCTTATTGGTTTTGGAATGGCGATTCTTTCGGCTTATGTTCTAAATAAAGTCCTGAAATTGAATTGCAAAACCTTCTTTGTAGTCGAAATGCCCAACTACAAATTGCCGATGTTCAAAAACGTGGCGATAAATGTGGTCGAAAAAACCAAGGCTTTTGTTTTTGGAGCCGGAAAAATTATCTTGGCAATATCAGTAGTTTTATGGTTTTTGGCATCCAATAGTCCAACCAAAAAATTCAATGATGCCGAAGCGATTCTTATGTCAAAAATCGAGAATCAGAACTTGTCAAAATTGGAACTAAAAAACAAGGTCGCTTCCTATAAATTAGAACATTCCTATATTGGAATAATGGGAAAAACCATCGAACCCGCTATTTCGCCTTTGGGTTACGATTGGAAAATTGGCGTTGCCATCATCAGCTCGTTTGCGGCAAGGGAAGTTTTTGTGGGAACCTTGGCAACCATTTACAGCGTCGGCGGAAGCGATAATGACGACACCATAAAGAACAAGATGAAGGCCGAAATTAATCCCGAAACCGGGGAGAAAATATTCAATTTTGCTTCCGGGATTTCGTTGCTGTTGTTTTATGCTTTTGCAATGCAATGTGCAAGTACATTGGCAATCACGAAAAAGGAAACCAACAGTTGGAAATGGCCGTTGGGCCAACTCGTTTTTATGAGCAGTTTTGCCTATATTGTAGCATTGATCGCTTACCAAATTTTAAAATAAATCGTAATGGTACAAGAAATTTTAGCTTATCTAACCCTTGGAATTGCAGTTGCTTTTTTGGTCAGGAAATTCTTTTTCAAAAAGAAAAAAACCGACAAAAACTGCGGTGACGACTGCAACTGCGGTTAAACGACCTTCACAAAAAGATTCGTCGCTATTTTATGCGAAATCGTCAATTCTTTAGCATTCACTTTTATTTTCGTGGAAGAATCGAAAGTTTCTTTGGAGATGATTTCGATTTTTGAACCCAAAGCGATTTCCTGTTTGTCCAAATATTTCAAGAATTGGGACGAAGAATCTTTCACTCCAACACAAATCCCCATTTGGTTTACAGCTAAATCCGAAAGTAACTGTTTTTCCGTTTTAACAATTCTTCCCTTTGCATCCGGAATTGGGTCGCCGTGAGGATCTTCGGTGGGATTGCCCAGAAAATCATCGAGTTTATTAATGAGTTGTTCGGATTTTATGTGTTCTAACTGTTCGGCGACATCGTGCACTTCGTCCCAGGAAAAGTCTAGTTTTTCAACCAAGAAAACTTCCCAAAGACGATGCTTTCTGACAATCATTTTGGCGGTCAGTTTCCCTTTTTCGGTCAAGGAAACTCCTTGATATTTTTTATAGTTTACCAAGTTTTTTTCGGCCAGTTTCCTAAGCATATCCGTCACTGATGAAGCCTTGGTTTCCATCTTTTCGGCAATGGCGTTCGTGCTCACTTCGGCATCTGAAATGGCGGTCAGGTGATAGATGGTTTTAAGATAATTTTCTTCTGAAAAAGTCATAAGATTTTTGATTTTGGCAAGTGTTTATAATGAAATTTTTACCGCAAAGTCGCAAAGTTCTTTACTTTTGTTTGTAAATTTAAGTTCACAAAGTTAAAAACATCTTTATTTTGAAAATATTTGTCTTAAATTTTCGATAAAACTTTGTGCCCTTTGTGCCTTCTTTGTGTTCTTTGCGGTTAAACATTATATTTTTACGATAAACAACGGAATCGAAATCTTGTGTCGCAATTTGTCAACGGTTGTTCCGAAAATTAAATCCTTGATGCCGGTATGACCGTGGGTTCCCATCACCAAAACATCGAATTTTCCGTTATTGATAATTTCCGGAATTACTTTGTTTGGTTTGCCAAATCCTAATTTAGTTTTTACTTTAAATCCTTTTTCCGAAAGCATTTCCTTGTATTCGGCCAATAATTTTGCGTCAATCAAGGTTTCATGGTCCTCAATGTTTTTGCCGTAAACCATAGCCCCCACGGTTTCCACGACGTGAATCAAGGTGTATTTTGCTTCCATTCCGCCCAACTCAAAAGCGTTGTTTATGGCAACGGCATCGGCGGAAGAGAAATCGACTGAAACGGCAATATTCTTTTTGTTATACGTTCCCATTTTAGAAAATTGCAATTTTAAATTGTGTGGCGAATGGTTTTGAATATCCTGTTTTGCCTTGGTAATAAACGGTTTCAAAATAATATAAATTAACAAAATCAGAAATCCCATCGCCAGCGGAACAACCGTCAACCATAATACAACAGGGTTTTCGGATATTTCAAGCCAGTCCTTAATTTCGTCAAAAACTAGTTTGACGTTAAGTAAAATGATGATCGAAGCAACGGTCCAAGAAACAATTTGGGTAGTTTTGCTAATATGAAAACCTCTCATTTTGGTTTTATCGCTCACAAAATGAATGAGCGGAATAATGGCAAAACCCAATTGCAAACTCAAAATGACTTGGCTCAAAATCAAGAGTTTTCCTGTTATGCCTTCGCCAAAAATCGTAATAACAATTAATGCCGGAACAATGGCAATTAATCGGGTGATTATCCTTCGCACCCAAGGCTGAATTCTTAAATTAAGATAGCCTTCCATAACGATTTGTCCCGCTAATGTTCCCGTAATTGTGGAACTTTGACCTGCCGCAATCAAGGCAACCGAAAACAATATTGGCGCCCATTTTGTTCCCAGCATTGGCTGCATAAATTGGTAGGCATCCTGAATTTCGGCAACATTAAACATTCCGTTTTTGTAGAATGTGGCTGCCGCCAAAATCAAAATTGCGGCGTTTACAAAAAAGGCAAGGTTCAAGGCAATCGTACTGTCAATCAAATTATATTTTAAGGCTTGCTTGATTCCTGCGGCGGTTCGGTCGAATTTTCGGGTTTGTACCAATGACGAATGAAGGTATAAATTATGCGGCATAACCGTGGCTCCTATAATCCCGATGGCTATGTAAAGCGCTGCCGAATTTGGCATCGAGGGAATCAGACCGTAAATTACTTTTCCCATTTCTGGCTGGGCAAAAAACAGTTCGAAAATAAACGAAATTCCAATTATCAAAACCAAAGCAATGATGAAAGCTTCCATTTTTCGGATGCCTTTATTGATGAGAAACAACAATAAAAAAGTATCCAAAATAGTAATCATCACCGCTTGAATCAACGGAATTCCAAACAATAAATTAATCCCGATTGCCATTCCCAACACTTCGGCAAGATCGCAGGCAGCGATGGCAATTTCGGCAAGGATATAGAGAATGTAATTAATGAATTTCGAATAGGTTTCTCTTGAAGCTTGCGCCAAATCGCGTTGGGTTACAATTCCTAGTCGCGCACTCAAACTTTGCAAAAGCAAGGCCATCAAGTTGCTCATCAACAAAACCCAAAGCAAGGCATAACCAAACTGGCTTCCGCCGGCAATATCGGTTGCCCAATTTCCCGGATCCATATAACCAACACTAATCAAATATGCCGGCCCAAAAAAAGCCAATATTTTTCTGAATCCTGTTTTCATATTTTGGGTTGCCACCGATTGGTTTACTTCCCCCAATGATTTGTTCATAACACATTAATTTGGAAACAAATATAATTATTTTTATCAATCAAATAAAATTTTTAGACGAAACTAAATCATTAGCTCCCAAAAGTTATTTATGATTATATAACTATAACAAATCTTTATCTCTTTTGCATATTTCAAAAGACGAAAACTTTGTAACTTTGCAATCCCGAAACATCGGGGCAAACAAAAAAACAATAAACTTTAAATTAAAAAATATGTATCCAGAAGAAATGGTAAAACCAATGCAAGCTGAATTAACGACTGCAGGTTTTCAAGAATTACATACAGCCGAGGCCGTTGAAAAAGCAATGAAAGCAAAAGGAACAACTCTTGTGGTTGTCAACTCCGTTTGTGGTTGTGCTGCCAGAAATGCACGTCCGGGAGCAAAAATGAGTTTAGACAATGCTAAAAAACCAGATCATTTAGTGACTGTTTTTGCAGGAGTTGATAAAGAAGCCGTGGCATCTGCAAGAGAATTTATGTTCCCTTTCCCTCCGTCTTCGCCAAGTATTGCTTTGTTCAAAGATGGCGAATTAGTTCATATGTTAGAGCGTCACCACATCGAAGGTCGACCAGCTGAATTAATTGCCGAAAACCTGAAAGACGCTTTCGACGAGTATTGTTAATTCATTAAAAATTGCAATAAAAACCACGATTACTCGTGGTTTTTATATTTTCAACCCTTTCAGCGTTTTGAATCCTGAAAGGGTTTTTTGATTGAATCTTTGCTGCTTTGCGGCAAACTTTCTTTACTTTTGCAAAAATAATTTTCTCAACTTAACTGTTTATAGCATGCAACTGTACAACACTTTAAGCGCAGAAGAGCGAGCCATTATGATTGATGATGCCGGAAAACAGCGACTCACGTTGTCTTTCTATGCTTATGCGCAATTACCAAATCCAACCGAATTCAGGAACGAATTATTTCTGGCTTGGAATCCACTCGATGTTTTAGGGCGAATTTACGTTGCCAATGAAGGAATAAATGCCCAGTTATCGCTTCCGGCAGATAATTTTTATGCCTTTAAAGATTCTATTGAAAAATACGATTTTATGAAAGACATTCGGTTGAATATTGCCGTTGAACACGATGATCATTCCTTTCTGAAACTCACCATAAAAGTCCGTGACAAAATCGTTGCCGATGGTTTAGTGGACGAAACTTTCGATGTAACCAATATTGGAATTCATCTGAAAGCCAAGGAATTCAATGAATTACTTAAAAATCCAAATACGATTGTGGTCGATATGCGAAATCACTACGAGAGCGAAATAGGACATTTTACCGACGCCATCAAACCCGATGTGGATACCTTTAGAGAAAGTTTACCCATTATCGAGGAGCAATTGTCTGAACACAAGCAAGACAAAAACCTTTTGATGTATTGCACAGGCGGCATTCGATGCGAAAAAGCCAGCGCCTATTTCAAACACAAAGGTTTTGAAAATGTGTACCAATTAGAAGGTGGAATCATAGAATACACGCGACAAGTAAAAGCCGAAGGATTGAAAAGTAAATTCATCGGGAAAAACTTCGTGTTTGACCACCGCTTGGGAGAAAGAATTACTGACGATATTGTGTCGCAATGCCACCAATGCGGAAAACCTTGCGATGTGCATACGAATTGCGTGAACGAAGGTTGTCATTTGCTTTTTATCCAATGTGAGGAATGCAAAACGGCTATGGAAGGTTGTTGTTCTTCGGAATGTGTGGAGGTAATTCACTTGCCGGAAGAGGAACAAAAAGCCATTCGCAGGGGGATTAAAAATGGAAACAAAATTTTCAAAAAAGGAAAATCTGACGTTTTGACTTACAAAAATAATCTGGAAAGTCACAGTGTTTTCGTGGCTGAAGAACCTAAAACCACAGTTAAAAAAGAACCTAAAATGCTTCGCCAGTTCGCTAACGCTCGGGTCAAGAAAATCTATATTGGGAAAGGGATTCATTTTTATCCAAAAGCCAATATCGGTCAGTTTTTAATTGAAGAAAACGAAATCAAAGTTGGCGATAAAATCCTAATCAAAGGTTCCACAACTGGCGAACAACAAATGATACTTTCAGAAATGTTTGTCAATGAAATTGCTTCGGCAAAAGCAATTCCTGGCGATACCTGTACTTTTAAATTGCCTTTTAGGATTCGATTGTCTGATAAATTGTATAAAATCATCGAATAATTTCCCACGGTTGAAACCGTGAGCTATAGTAAAAGTAACGCAAAACAATAGCCAACGGTTTCAACCGTTGGAGGAGATAATAAAAACGTATTATGCCACATTCTTTTAATAAATTATGGATTCACGCCATTTGGGCAACCAAAAATCGTCAGGAATTAATAGATTTTTCGATAGAGAAACAAGTTTATAATTATATCCGCGAGGAATTAATAGAAGTTGGATGTCCAGTTAGAATCATTAACGGTATGCCGGATCATATTCACGCTTTGTTTTTGTTAAACCCACAAAAATCAATTGCAGATGTGATAAAACAAATAAAAGGAAGTTCTTCTCATTCAATAAATGGAGAAAATCTAATCCTTAAAAAATTTGCTTGGCAAACAGGTTATGCCGCTTATTCAGTGAGTGAATCCCAGCTAAAAGTTGTTTATAATTATATAAAAAATCAGAAACAACATCATCTTAAGAAAAATAGCCAAGATGAATTTGATGAATTTATAAAATTACACGAATTGAACAATTCTAATGATTGAAAAATCAATGAGTTTTATGCAATACGTTTCCCACGGTTGAAACCGTGGGCGATAGTTGAAAAACGATTATAAAAAACACAATACCATAACCAACGGTTTCAACCGTTGGATACAATATAAGAAAAATCAAAAATGACTGCAACCAATAACATAGAGCTAATGGCTCCCGCCGGAAACTTCGAATCGCTTCAAGCGGCAATTGATAACGGTGCTGATTCCGTTTACTTTGGAGTAGAACAATTGAATATGCGTGCCAGAGCCACGGTAAATTTCACAATGGATGATTTACAGGAAATTGCCAATCGTTGCGAAGCCAAAAAAATCAGAACCTATTTGACATTAAACACCATAATTTACGATCACGATTTGTCGGTCGTGAAAACATTATTGGCGAAAGCCAAAGAGGCCAATATAACCGCAGTGATTGCTTCGGATCAAGCCGTAATTGCCATGGCGAGAGACATAGGGATGGAAGTTCATATTTCGACCCAGTTGAATATTACCAATATCGAGACCATAAAATTCTACAGTTTATTTGCGGATACTATGGTTTTGTCTCGGGAATTGAGTCTGCGACAAGTGAAAAAAATCACGGAACAAATCGAAAAAGAACAAATCAAGGGACCAAGCGGTAATTTAGTCGAAATCGAGATTTTTGGCCACGGTGCTTTGTGTATGGCGGTTTCCGGGAAATGTTATTTGAGTTTGCATTCTGATAATTCATCGGCAAATCGCGGTGCTTGCAAACAAAATTGCCGCAAGAAATACACCGTTATCGATCAGGAAACAGGTTTTGAAATTGAAGTTGACAACGAATATTTAATGTCGCCAAAGGATTTATGCACGATAGATTTTTTGGACCAAGTGATTGATTCGGGTATTCAAGTCTTGAAAATTGAAGGTCGCGGTCGTGCTCCGGAATATGTGGCAACCGTTATAAAAACGTATCGCGATGCGATTGACAGTTATTATGCAGGAACATTTTCTAAAGAAAAAGTCACGGTTTGGATGGAAGCGTTAAATACCGTTTATAATCGCGGTTTTTGGGCGGGTTATTATCTCGGACAGGAATTGGGAGAATGGAGCGATGTTTCCGGATCAATGGCAACGCAGAAGAAAGTCTATGTGGGGAAAGGAACCCATTATTTTCCAAAAGCCAATATTGGAGAATTCAAAATTGAAGCCTACGACATCAAAATTGGAGACAAAATCCTTGTTACAGGCCCAAGCACTGGTGCCCAAGAAATGATCATCGAGGAAATGTACGTGAATGATGCCGCGGCAGAAAAAGCCACAAAAGGAGACGATTGTACTTTCAAATTGCCGTTCCGAATTCGAATGTCGGACAAATTATATAAAATAGTGGAAGCCTAATGGTCATTGTAACACTACAAAGAGCAAAATGTATTGGCTGCAATTATTGCGTTGAAATGGCGCCAGTACAATTCCAAATGTCCAAGAAAGACGGAAAATCGGTTTTGATTCATTCCCAAAATGCCAAAGGTTTTTTTACTTTAAAATCCTACGACCATACTATTGTCGAGAGTTGTGATTTGGCCGCAAAAGCCTGCCCGGTAAAGATAATTACGGTGAAAGAAATCTAAAAAATCATCCTAATTTTAAATTAATCCATCCCAATATACTTAAATTTAACCCATTACGTTTTTAAATCTAATGGGTTTTTTATTATAAAAACGCTAAACCTTTGCTGTTTTCAACCTTTGTAAGTTAACCCGAAAAAATACTATCTTTACCATCTAAACGTTTTAAGAACTTAAGTTGTGCCCGTCACAACACTACATATATAATTATGGCATGTACAAGTTGTTCAACTTCTGACGGTGGCGCACCGAAGGGTTGTAAAAATAATGGGACTTGCGGCACCGATAGCTGCAACAAATTAACGGTTTTCGACTGGCTTTCCAATATGAGTTTACCCAATGGAGAAGCCCCTTTTGACTGTGTCGAAATACGTTTCAAAAATGGCAGAAAAGAATTTTATCGCAATTCCGAAAAACTGACCCTAAGTATGGGAGACATTGTGGCTACCGAAGCTGCCCCTGGACATGATATAGGAATTGTGACTCTTACAGGTGAATTAGTAAGAATCCAGATGAAGAAAAAAGGAGTTAATCATACCAGTAATGACATTCCTAAAATATACAGAAAAGCCTCTCAAAAAGATATTGATATTTGGTCTGTTGCCCGAGCTAAAGAAGAGCCAATGAAAGTTCGTGCTCGTGAATTGGCGATTGCCCAAAAATTGGAAATGAAAATTTCCGACATTGAATTTCAAGGAGATGGGTCGAAAGCCACTTTCTATTATACTGCCAATGACAGAGTCGATTTTAGACTTTTAATCAAAGACTTTGCGAAAGAATTCAGCACCAGAGTCGAAATGAAACAAGTAGGTCTTCGACAAGAAGCGGCTCGTTTGGGCGGAATTGGATCTTGCGGCAGGGAATTGTGTTGTTCCACTTGGCTAACCGATTTTCGAAGTGTCAACACTTCGGCGGCGCGTTACCAACAACTGTCCTTGAATCCACAAAAACTGGCTGGACAATGCGGAAAATTAAAATGCTGCCTGAATTATGAGCTCGACACTTATATGGATGCCTTAAAAGGATTTCCTGACTTTGACACCAAGTTAATAACGGAAAAAGGGGAAGCTATTTGTCAAAAACAGGACATTTTCAAAGGAATGATGTGGTTTGCCTACACCAATGATTTTGCTAATTGGCACATGCTGAAAATTGAACAAGTCAAAGAGATCGTTGCCGAAAACAAGCTCAAAAACAAAGTGGCTTCTCTTGAAGATTTTGCCATTGAACTTATTCAAGAACCGGAAAAACACTTTAATAATGCGATGGGTCAGGAAAGTTTAACCCGTTTTGACCAACCAAAGAAAAAGAAAAAACCAAATAAAAAACGCAAACCAGTAGGGGAGAATCTTATTGTTGCAAATAATAATAAACAGAGCAGCAATAACAATAATAAGCCAAACAATAACGCGAAACCAAAGGTTACAAATGAAAAACCGGCAGTGGCAAGAAAACCCATAATTATCACTAAAAATGAGAATAAAGAATAGTGCATTACTGCTTTTGGTTATGATACTCTTTTTTTCATGTGATAAAAAAAGAGTTTTTGACGAGTACCAATCCGTCGGAAACGCGTGGCATAAAGACAGTATTGTAACTTTCAATTTACCTGAATTAGATTCGACAAAACGGTATAATTTATTTGTAAATTTGAGAGATAACAACAACTATAAATACAACAATCTCTTTTTAATTGTGGCAATGGAAAAACCAAACGGATTTACAAAAGTCGATACCCTCGAATACCAAATGGCAAATCCAGACGGAACCTTGCTGGGTGATGGGTTTTCGGATATAAAGGAAAGCAAGTTGTTTTACAAAGAAAATATAAAATTGAACGGAAAATATAAAGTTCACATAAAACAAGCGGTCAGGGAGAACGGAAAAATCCCTGGGGTTACGACTTTGGAAGGAATTACGGAAGTGGGTTTTAGAATAGAAAAAATAGATTAGGACATTATTATGGCAACTCAAAAAAACAAACATCAGGCAAAAAATACCGAAAAAGACATAAACTATTATAAAAAGAAATTTTGGAAAATTTTCTTTTATGGTTTGGGAACCATATTAGTGTTTTTCTTATTTGCCTCTTGGGGACTTTTTGGTTCAATGCCTTCCTTTGAAGATTTAGAAAATCCAGATTCTAATTTGGCCACCGAGATTATCTCGTCAGATGGAGTGATTCTAGGTAAATATTTTGAGCAAAACAGGTCTCAATTAAAGTATTCCGACTTGCCTAAAAATTTTGTGCAAGCCCTTGTAGCTACCGAAGACGAACGTTTTTACGAACATTCAGGAATAGACGGCAGAGGAACTTTAAGAGCAATTGCCAGCTTGGGAACAAGCGGTGGTGCCAGCACCCTGACGCAGCAGTTGGCCAAACAATTATTTCACGGCGAAGGTTCCAAATTTTTGCCTTTCAGAATTGTACAAAAAATCAAGGAATGGATCATTGCCATCCGTCTGGAAAGACAATACACCAAAAGCGAAATAATCGCCATGTATTGCAATGTATATGATTTTGGAAATTACTCAGTGGGGGTTAGTTCAGCCGCAAAAACCTATTTTTCGAAAGAACCCAAGGATTTGACCATAGACGAATCGGCAATGCTGGTAGGAATGTTTAAAAATTCCGGTTTGTACAACCCTGTCAGAAATCCACAAGGCGTAAAAAACCGCAGAAATGTGGTGCTTGCACAAATGGCAAAAAATCACATTATTACACAATCCCAAAAAGAAAAATTACAAAGCGAACCCATCGTTTTGCATTTTAAATTGGAAAGTCACCGAGAAGGAACAGCCACTTATTTCAGAGAATATTTACGTGACTACATGAAGAAATGGGTGGAAGAAAATAAAAAACCTGACGGTTCCGATTATAACATCTATAAAGATGGCTTGAAAATTTATACCACCATAGATTCAAGAATGCAATTGCACGCCGAAGAAGCTGTAGAAGCCCACATGGCAAACCTTCAGGAAGAATTTTTTCTTCAATCGAAAAAAAACAAAAACGCCCCTTTTGTAAACATCTCTGAGGCAGAAACCCAACGCATTCTAAATCAGGCAATGAAATCATCGAGCAGATGGGCCATTTTAAAAGAACAAGAAAAAAGTGATGAGGAAATAATAAAAACTTTTAGCATAAAAACTAAAATGACGGTCTTCACATGGAAAGGCGAGAGAGACACCATTATGACGCCATTGGATTCCATTCGATATTACAAACATTTCTTGCAATCAGGTTTAATGGCAATGGATCCTCAAACTGGCGGTATCAAGGCTTGGGTTGGCGGCATCAACTACAAATATTTTCAGTACGATCACGTGGGACAAGGAGCCAGACAAGTGGGCTCCACTTTCAAGCCATTTGTTTATGCCACTGCCATTGAACAATTAGGCATGTCACCTTGCGACACCATTATCGATGGTCCATTTATCATTCGCAAAGGGCGTCATCACGTAACCGAAGATTGGGAACCAAGAAATTCCGACAATAAATACCGTGGAATGGTAACCCTGAAACAGGGATTGGCAAATTCCATCAACATCATTTCCGCAAAATTAATAGACAAAGTAGGTCCTGAAGCCGTGGTCGAATTGGCGCACAAATTGGGAATAAAATCCGATATTCCTGCACAACCTTCCATAGCGCTTGGTGCGGTTGACGTCACCGTCGAAGATATGGTGGCCGCTTACAGTACTTTTGCTAACCAAGGAGTTTACATCAAGCCCCAATTCATTAGCCGAATAGAGGACAAAAGCGGCGTGGTAATCTACGAACCAATACCTGAATCACATGATGTTTTAAATAAAGATGTCGCATTTGCGGTCATCAAATTGCTTGAAGGCGTTACCGAGGGAGGTTCAGGAACAAGATTGCGAACACAAGGTGGCGGAAGCGGCGACAATCGATGGACAGGTTATCCTTATCTATTTACAAACCCAATCGCGGGAAAAACCGGTACCACACAAAACCAGTCTGATGGTTGGTTTATGGGAATGGTTCCAAATCTTGTAACCGGAGTTTGGGTAGGATGCGAAGACCGTTCGGCACGATTCAAAAGCATGACTTATGGCCAAGGTGCCACGGCTGCATTACCCGTTTGGGGATATTTTATGAAACTTTGCTATGCCGATGAAAATCTAAAAGTTTCCAAATCAGATTTCGACAGACCTCCAAATCTTTCCATAAAAGTGGATTGTTATACTGCCCCAAAAGTAAAAGACAGCACCGATGTTGAACAAAATACCGATGAATTTGGATTGTAGCAGTATTTGCGAAGAATGAGGCAAAGCTGTTGTTGAGAATTTTTAAGTAAGGAGCTATTTCCAGCTGTTCGCTAAATCTTTTTATCCCGCAAAAAATCAGGATAAAAAGGATATCGCTGCCATCTGGGCTAAGGCATTTGTTTTTAGAAATAATTTACATCAAACTTAATAACCTTAATATCTTAATGGTTAAAAATAATTTGAACCCATTAAATTCAGAAGGATCAATTAACGGCTAATTATTATGATCAACAAAAAAGTAGACAACGTTCAAGAAGCACTCCAAGGAATCGAAAACGGAATGACCATTATGCTCGGCGGTTTCGGTCTGTGCGGCATTCCCGAAAACTCCATTGCAGAACTCGTCAAACAGGAAACCAACAATCTAACCTGCATTTCCAACAATGCCGGTGTCGATGATTTTGGTCTTGGATTATTGTTGCAAAAGAAACAAATCAAAAAAATGATTTCTTCCTACGTGGGAGAAAATGCCGAATTCGAACGCCAAATGCTTTCTGGCGAACTCGATGTGGAATTAATTCCGCAAGGAACTTTGGCAGAAAGATGTCGCGCGGCGCAAGCCGGAATTCCCGCTTTTTTCACGCCGGCAGGTTTCGGAACCGAAGTTGCCATTGGCAAAGAATCCCGAGAATTCAACGGAAAAATGCACGTAATGGAACTCGCTTTCAAAGCTGACTTTGCCATTGTAAAAGCTTGGAAAGGCGACACCGCAGGAAACCTCATCTTCAAAGGAACTGCCCGAAATTTCAATCCCTGTATGGCTGGTGCAGCAAAAACCACCATTGCCGAAGTCGAGGAACTAGTCGAAGCCGGAACATTAGATCCCAACCAAATTCACATTCCCGGAATCTTCGTGCAACGCATTTTTCAAGGGGAGCAATACGAAAAGAGGATTGAGCAGAGAACTGTGAGGAAAAAATAGTGTTCAGTGTTCAGTCGCGGTGTTCAGTTCGAAAAAAAAACAAATAATAAAAATAATTAAAAGCTAAACATTAATGAGAAAATTTATTTTAATATTCTTTATCCTCTTTAAAGGCACTCTTTTTAGTCAAGATTTCAATTCACTTGAAAAAAAATTAAATAATTTGATTGAAAAAAGAATATTTTGGAGTGACAGCCAAAATGAAAATTCTTATGATTCATTAGCCAAATATAACAAAGAATTTGAAAAATTAATTTTAAACTTCACTTCAAAAAACCCCAAAACATTAACTCATAATTTTAATAAAATTAAAGTAGGTCTTAATGTAATTTCTTCTCCAGATGATCTTTTTAGAATCTATACCTGGAATACTTTTGGAGGAGGCTCTATGCAATTTTACAGAAATGTTTTTCAATACAATATTGATGGAAAAGTATATTCAAAATTAAATAAAAAAGATGAAGAGGATAATGGTTGTAGCTTTTATGAAATCAATGAAGTAGAAGTGAAAAACAAGCATTATTATATTACCAATAGCGTTAGTGTGGGAAGTAGCGCAGTTTATCTTTATGAAGCAAAAATATTTTCAATTGAAAATGGAAAATTAAATGAAAATGCTAAACTCATAAAGACAAAAAGTGGTATAAAAAACACTTTAGGTTATGAAGTCGACCTCTCTAGTTTATCAAATAGAGATAGAAAGGATGGTGTTGAAAGTAGAGATTATATTGATTTGATTTATGACAAGATGAATAAAACAATTAAAATTCCTTTAATAAATGAAGATGGAAAAATCACAAAAAATAAAATAACATATAAGTTTAAAGGAGAATATTTCGAAAAAATATAATATTTGTAGCAATTGCAAACTGATTTTAGAATAAAAAATATCGACCCAATTCCTTTATTTCTTATACAATTCAAAAACTTAAAGATTCTTAATTTCTTAATGGTTCAAAACATAAAATTATGGCTTTAACAAAAGAAGACATCGCCAAACGCATCGCCCAAGAAGTTCAAAATAATTATTTTGTAAACCTCGGAATCGGCATTCCCACTCTGGTGGCCAACTATATCCCAAAAGGAATCGACGTGGAGTTTCAAAGCGAAAACGGCGTTCTGGGAATGGGACCTTTCCCATTTGAAGGCGAGGAAGACGCTGATTTAATTAACGCCGGAAAACAAACCATTACGACTTTGAAAGGCGCCAGTTTTTTTGACTCGGCTATGAGTTTCGGAATGATTCGCGGGCAACACGTCGATTTGACGATTCTTGGCGCAATGGAAGTTGCCGAAAACGGTGATATTGCCAACTGGAAAATCCCGGGAAAAATGGTCAAAGGAATGGGAGGCGCGATGGATTTAGTGGCTTCGGCCGAGAATATTATCGTGGCAATGATGCACGTCAACAAAGCCGGAGAATCAAAAATTCTAAAAAAATGTACTTTGCCATTAACAGGCGTTGGTTGCGTAAAAAAAGTGGTCACCGAATTAGCCGTTTTAGAAGTAACCCCAAAAGGTTTTAAACTCTTGGAATGTGCGCCGGGTGTTTCCGTAGAACACATCATCGCTTCCACCGAAGCCACTTTGATTATCGAAGGAGAAATTCCTGAAATGGTAATAAATTAAAAAAAAGAAACCGCAAATTCGCAAATTTTAAATCTCAAAAACTTTGAAATAATTTGCGAATTTGCGGTAAAAATATTCTTTGTGAACCTTGCGACCCGAGACTGAAAGTCGAACGGACGAAGTAAAAACTTTTGCGCCTTAGCGGTTAAACTTTACAAATTCTCAAAGAAATCATTCCCTTTATCATCAGTGATAATGAAAGCTGGGAAGTCTTTAATCGTGATTTTACGAACAGCTTCCATTCCTAATTCTTCAAAATCAACTATTTCAACAGAAAGTATATTTTCTTTTGCCAAAATAGCCGCTGGGCCTCCAATAGAACCCAAATAGAATCCACCATATTTTTGACAAGCATCTTTCACTTCTTTCGTTCTGTTTCCTTTGGCAAGCATTACCATACTTCCTCCATTTTTTTGGAATTCATCTACATAAACGTCCATTCTACCCGCAGTTGTTGGCCCAAAACTTCCTGAAGCCATTCCTTCCGGTGTTTTCGCAGGTCCTGCATAATAGATTGGGTGATTTTTAAAGTATTCAGGCATTGGTTTACCGGCATCCAATAATTCTTTGATTTTGGCGTGGGCAATATCACGAGCCACAATCAAAGTTCCGTTTAGTTTCAAACGGGTTTTGATTGGATATTGAGATAATTTTTTAAGAATGTCAGCCATTGGTTGGTTCAAATCTATTTCGACAGCTGGTTCTAAATGTGGTGCAGTTTCTGGCAAAAAACGTTTTGGATTCACTTCCAATTGTTCTACATAAATACCGTCTTTGGTAATTTTTCCTTTGATATTTCTATCGGCAGAACAGGAAACTCCCAATCCAACCGGACAAGAGGCAGCGTGACGTGGCAAACGAATTACTCGAACATCGTGCGTGAAATATTTACCGCCAAACTGGGCTCCAATATGACTTTCTTGACATATAATTTGCACTCGTTTTTCCCATTCTAAATCGCGGAAAGCCTGACCAGCCATATTTCCTGAAGTAGGAAGATTGTCAAAATAACCTGCTGATGCTTTCTTAACCGCAGCTAAATTCGCTTCGGCAGAAGTTCCTCCCACTACAAAAGCCAAGTGATACGGTGGACAAGCCGAAGTTCCCAAGTCCATTATTTTGGCACGAATGAAAGCATCCATTGATTTTTCATTCAATAAAGATTTCGTTTGTTGGTATAAATACGTTTTGTTGGCAGACCCCCCCCCTTTTGCTAAAAACAAAAATTCATAAGAAGCTCCTTTTTTGGCATAAATATCAATCTGTGCCGGAAGATTAGAACCTGAGTTTTTTTCTTCAAACATACTGATAGGTACAATTTGGGAATAACGAAGATTTCTTTCTTGATACGTATTAAAAATCCCTTTTGAAAGCCATACGGCATCATCCACTCCCGTATATACATTTTCGCCTTTTTTGGCCATTACAATCGCTGTTCCGGTGTCTTGACAAGAAGGTAATTCTCCCTCAATTGCCACCACTGCATTTTGTAATAAATTGTAAGCCACGAAACGGTCATTATCTGTTGCTTCTGGATCGTCAAGAATGGCTTTTAGCTTTTCTAAATGTGCCGTTCGCAACATAAACGAAACGTCTTTCAAGGCTTCTTGAGCTAATAATTCCAACCCTTTTGGGTCAACCGTCAAGATTTCTCTGTCTCCTAGATTTTCTGTTTTTACAAAATCGGAAGTGATTTTGCGGTATTGGGTATCGTCTTTTAAAATGGGATAAGGATCCTGGTATATAAAGTCCATAATATGAGGTTTTTTTAGAACCCCAAATATAAGAATTGTAGAAAGAATTCTTTGCGATTTATATCAACTTATGCTTTAGAATTGTTATAAATTAAAAGGTGTGAATTGGTAAAAAATGACCAAAAAATTCCTCAACGGATTAAAATTACAAAGATTAAAATCCATTACAAAATACATCATCGTTCCTACGCCAACGGATTAAAATCCGTTGCTACAAAATGCACCATCCCTCCTATGCCAATGGATTAAAATCCGTTGCTACAAAATGCACCATCCCTCCTATGCCAACGGATTGAAATCCGTTGCTACAAAATGCACCGTCCCTCCTATGCCAACGGATTGAAATCCGTTGCTACAAAATGCACCGTCCCTACGGGACTTTTCGCACAGATAAGAGCCAGAGGCTCGGCACATTTTGTAAGGCTGGACTTTAGTCCAGTTTATCCAGCCTGCCATAAACAACAAAGAGCCATAGGCTCGGTTCATATCAACTCTTCAAAAACATATCTTTCATCAAACGGGACTTCGAACTTATCTAAAAACTCCAAATACTCGTCCTTAAAAGTTTTTTTCTTATGATGTTCTTCTTGATTGGCGATGTATTTATAGACCCCATTAATTTGTGAATGTCCATAAGAAAAAACACCATAACCTTCCTGCCATTCAAACCTTGACTTTGTCAAATGATTGTCATTAATATATTTTGAAGATTTTGCTTTAACGGTTTTCATTAGTTCCGAGATTGAAACTACTGGTTTAAGACCTAAGAAACAATGAACATGATCTTCAACTCCATTTACAATAATAGTTTTACATCCCGTTTCATTTATCAAATTACCAATTACACCAAACAATATTGATTTCCATTCATTTGCAATAACTGCTTCTCGGTATTTTACCGCAAAAACAACCTGAATGTAAACTTGATGATAGGTATTTGCCATATTTGTTGTTGTTTTATGATTTGTTACTATGCCTATGCCAACGGTTTAAAATCCGTTGCTACAATATTTGTCGTTCCTACGGAACTTTCACATTTCATCCATTACACAGAGCCATCGGCTCGGAGCATTTTGTAGTAACGGATTTTAATCCGTTGTACACAAAACATTTTTTCATTACGAGTTGATTTAAAAAAACCAGCTCGCCACAAAAATAGCCGTAATCACGCAAACTAAATCTACCAAAAGCATGGTACTCAAAGTGTAACGAGTGCTTTTAATTTTAACAGATCCAAAATAGACGGCGATAACATAAAACGTAGTCTCGGCACTACATTGAAAAATAGAACTTAGCCTTCCGGTAAAAGAATCAACACCAAAAGTACGCATCGAATCAATCATAAATCCTCGAGAACCACCTGAACTAAAAGGTCTAAGCATCGCCACAGGTAAGGCATCGGTAATTTCTTTATTTACACCCAAATGAGAGAAAACAAAAGACAGCCAATTGCTGATAATTTCAAATAAACCACTATTTCTAAATAGTGAAATAGCTACCAACATTGCTAAAACATAAGGAAAAATGGTAATTCCTGTTTTCAATCCATTGTTGGCTCCAGTTACAAAAGTGTCAAAAATAGTCGTTTCTTGGTTGACGAATTTTTTCTCGTGAATAAACGAAAACACCAATGTAAACCCAATAATAGCGACTAACATCAACCCGGAAAGGTTGGCCGTAAAAAAGTTTTTACCTATTAAATCCAACTGATTCACATACATTAACAATCCTACAATCGCAGCAATAACAGTCATCAAACCAACCACTAAAGTCGCACTTTTGAAATTTACTTTTTGTCTGATTCCAACAATCAAAAAGGCTGCAATTGTACCAATAAACGAAGTGATGATACAAGGCAACATCACATCGGCTGGATTCGCGGCATTTTCGGCAGCACGATAACCAATGATAGAAGTTGGAATTAAAGTTAAACCAGCTGCGTGCAAACACAGAAACATAATTTGAGCATCGCTCGCCTTGTCTTTATCGGGATTAAGGGTTTGCAAGCTTTCCATCGCTTTTAATCCAAATGGAGTTGCAGCTGAATCCAATCCTAAAAAGTTGGCTGCAAAATTCAAGGTCATATAGGAAATTGATTCGTGGTTTTTGGGAACACTTGGAAACACTTTTACAAAAACGGGACTGAGTGCTTTGGCTAATTTTTCGGCTGCACCAGAAATAATTAGCAGCTCCATCAATCCGCAAAAGAAAGCCAAATAAGCAATTAACGGAATAATTAAATCCAAAACGGTGTTCTTGCAAGTTGGTAAAAGTCCATCCGATTTCTGAACACCACTATAGATTTTGACTGTTTTAGCGGAATACACATAAGTCGTATCTGGATTTGTAGTGACATTGTTGATTACCATCGTTTTATCTGGCGCATTGGCAATGCTGTCTTTTATAAAAGCAGGCAATTGGTGTATGTATTTTTCGGATATTAAAATAGGATCATCTTTCTTACCATTCAATACAAAATCGATGGTATAACTGTTCCCAATAAATAAACTCACTACAATAAAAGCAATCGACGAAATGAAGATGGCCAACCAAAATCTACTCAATACCATAATCTATAATTTCTGTAAATGTAATAAATCAATGGCAATTGCAATTATCAATTGCAATGACAATAATTGAAATCTTAAACGTGAATAATCTCCTCTTCTATCAACAAATCTTCTCTTCGTAAACGCAAGAAAATTTGCGCCACGGCAATGGTGTCTTTTTCACAATAAGTCACAATGCGGTCGATGTCTTTTTCGACATAGAAAACGTGACCTACTTGGCTACCGTCGATATCTCCTTTTGGTGATGGAATCCCGAGAACTTTACACATTAATTTCAAGGAAGTGTAGTGCTTATAATCACCAAATTTCCATAATTCCAAAGTGTCTAAATGTGGGATTTCCCAAGGTTTTTTACCAAACAAATTGAGTTTGTTGGGAATGGCAATTTGGTTGATTATCATTCTGCGGGCAATAAACGGAATGTCGAATTCCTTGGCGTTATGACCACACAAAACGTGCTGCGGTTGATTGAAATGGTTGTTTAAAAGATTGATGAAATCGTGCAAGATTTTCTTTTCGTCTCCAAAAAAGGATGTTACCCTAAAATTCCGAATGTCACCTTTGATGGTAAAATAGCCCACGGAAATACAGACAATTTTGCCGAACTCAGCCCAAATTCCGGCTCGGTCATAAAAGTCCTCCGGGGTATATTCATCTTTGCGCTGGTATTGGGTTTTGTGTTCCCAAAGGTCTTTCGTTTCATCGTCCAATGTGTTGAAATCGGCTACTTCCGGAACGGTTTCAATGTCTAGAAAAAGAATATTATTGAGGTTGATTTTTTCTATCATAATAAATTATTTTTTTGCCGCGAATTACACAAATTTTCACAAATTCAATGTTGGTCTGTGTAAATTGAAAGTAATTGTATACGAATATAAAAAAATTCGTGATAATTCGTGTAATTCGTGGCAACCCTTTTAAAACAAACTTTGCTGATCAGACGGGTTTTCGTGTTCCAACAACCATTTTTTGCGCCACAATCCTCCGGCATAACCGGTAAGCGAACCATCGGTTCCAATGACTCTGTGACAAGGAACCACAATCCAAAGCGGGGTTTTTTCCATTGGCCGAAGCCACGGCGCGAATCGCTTTGACATCACCCAATTTCTTGGACAATTCCATATAACTAACAGTTTTCCCGAAAGGAATTTCGAGTAATCCTTTCCAAACTTTTTGCTGGAATTCGGTTCCGACAGGATTTAATTTGAAGGTAAAATCATTTCTTTTTCCTTCGAAATAGTCGTCAAGTTGGGAAACGGATTCTTGTAAAATAGCTGGAATTATTGGAGAAATGGTTCCTTCATCTAAAACTGAAATTACCGAAATGCCGTTTTCATCGCCCATTATTTTAGCGATTCCTAAAGGCGTTTTGAAGTAAGCGGTTTCCATTTTCAAAAATTATTTTCCTGCTCTATTTTTGAGCATTTCTCGACTAAGTGTCAGCATTCTTCCTATTTGCACGCCATTTCGATAGGCCACCACACGAAATGTGATTTCCCCTTTTGGAATTTCAAAAGGACTGGTGTATTTTGGCGAATATTTTGCAGGGAAAGAACCGTCTATAGTGTAATATATGTCGACATTGGACAATTCGTTCGATAGGGTACATATCATTTTTTCACCATCCATTTTCGTCTTGACAATTGGATCATAAACTGCCTTGCAGATGGGTTTTTCAAGGGTGTCGAATCTCTTGAAATGTTTTTCTACTCTGGACGAAAAATTGTCCCAATTTTTGTTTTTCGATGGGCTCCAAACAGATTCTATGGTGGCAAAAGCTCTTGGATAAGTCATATAGAACGCATGTTGTATCGTAGGCACTTTCTCTGTCCATAGGTTCGCTTGGCCTCCCAAAACATATTTTGGATCAATACCATCGGGCGCTGGCTCAAACTCGTACGTTTTTTTCAATGTCAAACTTGCATAAACAGGCACCTCAACTGAATTATCTCCTTGGATGTAATCAAGATAAGTATACGTATTTGGCGACATAACCACTTCGTGTCCCATTTTAGCAGCCTTTATCCCGCCTTCTATTCCTCTCCAACTCATTACTGCAACTCCATCTGCCAAACCACCGTCTAAAATCTCGTCCCAGCCAATCATTTTTTTTCCTTTGGAGGTGATAATTTTCTCTATTTTTTTTATGAAATAACTTTGCAGTTCTTTGGAATCCTTTAAATTTTCTCTTTTCATCAATGCTTGGCAATTGGCATCTTTCTCCCAATAACCATGGTAGCATTCGTCTCCGCCTACGTGAATGTATTGTCCTGGAAATAAAGAAGCTATTTCGCCAAATATGGTGTCGAGTATTGCATAGACTTTTTCGTCTGATGGATTTAAAGAATTTTCAATCTTCATGGTAAAAGTTCCGTCACCATGCCATTCGGAAAAATTAGAACCTGGGTTAACCATTTTGGGCTCTTTTTTGGTAGACAATTCAGGATAGGCCGCCAGCAATGCCATACTGTGTCCTGGCACATCAATTTCGGGTAAAATCGAAATTTGTCTCTCCGCAGCATATTTTATAATATCCTTGATCTCGTCTTGGGTATAAAATCCTCCATATGGTGTTTTCTCTTCTTGATTAGGAGCTTCTCTTTCGCCAAACGAGCCAAATCTTTCCACTCGCCAAGCTCCTATTTCGGTAAGTTTTGGCAAGGCTTTAATTTCGATTCTCCAGCCGTTGTCGTCTGTGAGATGCCAATGCAGGACATTGAATTTGTATTTAGACATCCAATCAATGTATTCTTTTACTTCGTTTGTTGTGAAAAAATGTCTACTCACGTCGAGCATTAAACCTCGCCAACCGAAACGTGGGTAATCTTTGATTTTACAAGCAGGAATTGCAATATTTCTGCTGGATAGTGCTTCTAAAGGCAGTAATTGGTCGAAAGTTTGTAGGGCATAAAATAATCCTGACACGGTATTGGCTTTTAACACAACTGCTTTTTCGCTCACATCTAAAGTGTACCCTTCTTTTCCAAGAGTTTCATCGAGCGTTTTGTTTAATTCAATGGTTATATATTTTGTGTTGCTGTCTGGTTTTTTTTGAGATATTGCCAAACCTTTTTTCAAAAAAGAACTGAAATGCAAATTGGTAATTTGACGTAATTCAGGATTGCTGTTTACCAAATAGACTTTTGTGTTTTGGTTTAAAACAAAACTCCCTTTTTGTATAACGTAGCTCACGGGAGCGGGGATAATGGAGTGCTGTGCTTGCAGAGATAAGCTCATTAAAAAAATAAAAAAGCTGGTTGTTTTGAATTTCATCATTTTATTCCGGTTTTATTTGAAATTCAAATATACTGATTTAATAAAAACAAAAAACCATCTCGATTGAAATGGTTTTTCTTTTTTAGCCCTGATGATCGTATTGTTTTCACAATTACCTTTTATGCCGGTGTTCGGCATAAAAGATATAACGTACAGCGGGAAGAAGTTCCCGACTTTGATAATCTCAGTATAAAATTTACTTTAAATTCGAATATACATAAGCTTCCAAGGCTTTTAATTCTTCATCAGAAAAAGTTTTAGTTACGGCAAAATTAGGTTTCATAATTTCGAATTGTGTTGGGTCAACAAGTGGCTCGCCTTCGCCTTTAAAGAAGGTAACCATATCGCCGTTTTTGTCTTTGTAGATTTTGGCAATGTCTTGCAAACTTGGCCCCACGAGTTTTACATCTGGCTTGTGACAAGCGATGCAAGCTCCTTTTCCTAGAAAAATTTCCTTTCCTAAATCTTCGGGTTTTTGAACTTCAGTTGTGGCTTCGGGTTTGCCAAAGGATTCTTGGTTCTCTTTTTTACAGGACACAAGCGTTAGCGAACTGGCGAAGCAAATTAGAACTAAAACGGAGAATAAAAATATAACTTTTTTCATATTTATTTATTCAAAAGTCTTGCAGCTTCCTTGGCAAAATAGGTAGAAATAATATTGGCTCCGGCTCTTTTGATGCAAAATAATTGTTCAATCATAATTTGGTCGTGATCCAACCAGCCTCTTTCGGCAGCGGCTTTTACCATCGCGTATTCGCCGGAAACTTGGTACACCGCCACTGGAACGTGAACGGCATTTTTCACTTCGCGAACGATGTCAAGGTATGCCATTCCTGGTTTTACCATCACAATATCGGCTCCTTCGGCAACATCATCCAATGTTTCGCGAATGGCTTCGATGCGATTGGCATAATCCATTTGGTAGGTTTTTTTGTCTTTAGGAACATTGTTTAAATCTACTGGAGCAGAATCTAAAGCATCCCGAAATGGGCCGTAAAATGCCGAAGCATATTTGGCGCTGTAACTCATAATTCCCACATTGTGATGACCGTTTTCTTCCAAAGCTTTGCGAATGGCAAGCACGCGACCGTCCATCATATCGCTTGGCGCGACAAAATCGGCACCGGCTTCGGCGTGACTCAAACTCATCAACGTTAAAGCCTCGATTGTGGCATCGTTGACTACTTGTCCGCCTTGCCTGCCGGCAGGCAGGTTTTTAATAATTCCGTCGTGACCATAAATAGAATATGGATCCAAGGCTACGTCGGGCATCACAATCATTTCAGGAACGGCGTCTTTGATAGCGCGAATGGTTTGCTGCATCAATCCGTTTTTGTTCCAAGCCTCGACACCTGCATTGTCTTTCAGGCTTTCGCTCACTTTTACGTAAATATTGACAGCTTTTATCCCCAAATCCCAAGCTTCTTTGACTTCCTTAATGGTGTTATCCAAGGAATGACGGTAAATTCCTGGCATCGATGCAATGGGGATTTTCACGTCCTTTCCTTCAGCAACAAACATCGGGAGCATAAAATCGGTTGGGCTTAATGAGGTTTCACGAACTAGGGAACGAATGGATTCGTTGGTTCTTAAACGGCGATTTCGGTTTAATGGGAACATAATAATTGGCCCCCTAACCCCCAAAGGGGGAATTTGTGGAGACGGTTTTTTTATAGTTATACTTTATTTATTTCACTTTCTGTTCCCCCTTCGGGGGTTAGGGGGCTATCCAATTTCTTGGATTCTCTAATACTTCTACTAATTTTTCTTCTTCGCTTCCTTTTTCAGGATGATGGTCATAAACCCACTGAACGTGTGGCGGCAAACTCATCAAAATGCTTTCAATTCTGCCATTGGTTTTTAAGCCAAACAAGGTGCCTTTGTCGTGCACCAAATTGAATTCGACATAACGACCACGACGGATTTCCTGCCAAGTTTTATTAGCTTCCGAATATAGCAAATTTTTTCTTTTCTCCACAATTGGAACGTAAGCTTCGAGGAAACTGTTGCCTACTTCGGTTACAAAGTTAAACCAGTTTTCCATTGACATATCGTCATTTGCTTTGCAATAATCGAAAAACAAACCGCCAATTCCTCGTGCTTCATTGCGATGTGCGTTCCAAAAATAAGCATCACATTGTTTTTTATATTTTGGATAAAAATCTGGATTGTGTTTGTCGCAAGCGGTTTTACAAGTTTGATGAAAATGTTTTGCATCTTCCTCAAACAAATAATAAGGCGTTAGATCTTGCCCGCCACCAAACCATTGCTGAATCACTTTCCGTGAGCCTGTCCTGAGCGAAGTCGAAGGGTCATACATTTCAAAATAGCGCCAATTAGCGTGAACCGTTGGTACCATTGGGCTTTTTGGATGCAAAACCAAACTCAATCCGCAGGCAAAAAAATCGGCTTCGCCCACGTTGAATAATTTCTGCATACTGTCCGGTAATTTCCCGTGAACTGCCGAAATATTAACACCGCCTTTTTCGAAAACTGCCCCGTTTTCTATCACGCGTGTTCGTCCGCCTCCGCCTTCCGGGCGTTCCCAAATATCCTCACGGAATTTTGTTGTGCCATCTGCATCTTCTATTCCTTTGCAGATTTGGTCTTGGAGGTTTTGTATGTATTGGTAAAATTTATTCTTCATTATAAATTTGCTTTTGCAGCAGCTATTTTATTAAATATTTCAAACGAAAAAGTCTTGCTTTCCTTTTGAATATAATCGTAAATGGAAATGGCTTTTTGGGAAAAATCAAACGGATTATCTCTCGAACTTTTTATCAAAAAATCGGCAAATTGCTCTAACTGATTCCAATCTAAATGGCATCGCAAAAGATGAGTAATCAAATCTTTTTCAGAAATATCAACCAGACTTTGAATGTTTAAACCTAGATCTTTCAAAATGTTTTCAAGAAGACTTGTGTCTTCAACATCCCAAAATTTAGGCAAAACCAAAGAATGTAACATTCTCAGAATATTATCTATTCGGATACTTTCCTGATCGCGTAATCCTTTGTTTAACATTATTTAATTATTTATTATCCAATGGATTGAATACGTTGACACAAAACATATCGTTCCTACGCCAACGGATTAAAATCCGTTGCTACAATATACGCCGTTCCTACGCCAACGGATTAAAATCCGTTGCTACAATATACGCCGTTCCTACGGAACTTTTACGAACGCATGAGAGCCATCGGCTCGGTACATTTTGTAAAGCTGAATTTAGTCCAGTTGCCTGAAAACTACCTACTTTTGCCTATACTCTTTCACTGCATCAATAAATGCTTTGGCGTGATCTACAGGAATATTTGGTAAAATTCCGTGACCTAAATTGGCGATATATTTGTCTTTTCCGAATTCGTCAATCATTTCGTGAACCATTTTCTTGATGACAGGAATTGGCGAAAGCAATCTTGACGGATCGAAATTTCCTTGCAAAGTGATGTTTCCACCTGACAAATATCGTGCATTTCTTGGCGTACAAGTCCAATCTACTCCCAATGCTGAAGCTCTACTTTTTCCCATTTCGCCAAGTGCAAACCAACATCCTTTTCCGAAAACAATCACTTGGGTTTCGTCGGCCAAAGCTTCTACGATTTGGTTGATGTATTTCCAAGAGAATTCCTGATAATCCACTGGCGAAAGCATTCCGCCCCAAGAGTCGAAAATCTGAATGGCATCACAACCTGCTTTTACTTTTTCTTTTAAATATAAAATGGTCGTATCAGTGATTTTTTGCAATAATGTGTGCGCAGCAACCGGGTTTGAGAAACAAAATCCTTTGGCGGTGTCAAAACTTTTCGACCCTTTTCCTTCCACTGCATAACAGAAAATAGTCCAAGGTGAACCGGCAAAACCAATTAACGGCACGGCATCGTTCAGCATTTCTTTGGTCAATTTTATGGCATCCATCACATAGCCCAACGTTTCTTGAATGTTAGGAACATAAACCTGATTTACTTGTTCCATCGTACGAATTGGATTTGGGATAATGGGCCCCAAATTGTCTTTCAATTCCACGTGAATTCCCATCGCTCTTGGAACAACCAAAATATCCGAAAACAAAATGGCAACATCCGGTCCAATACTGCGAATTGGCATCACGGTGATTTCGGCAGCTAATTCTGGGGTTTCACAACGGGTAAAAAAATCATATTTATCACGCATTGCACGGAATTCAGGCAAAAATCTTCCGGCTTGACGCATCATCCAAACGGGTGGACGTTCTACTGTTTCTCCTCTTAATGCTTTTAAAAATAGGTCGTTCTTTATCATAATTTCTTGTTTTTTTGCCACAAAGGCGCAAAGTTTTTTATTTATATTCTTCGATTACATCTTCAATCACCTCTTCAACCGAAGGCTGTTGAGCGATTATTACATTTTTTACTTTATTATTTTCCAAAGCTTCGGCGGTTGTGTTGCCAATGCAAAAGCAAATTTCGTTTTTTATTTTGTTTTCCTTCAAAAAACTTTCCACGGCTGACGGACTAAAAAACAGAATTCCATCCGCTGCGGTTTTTATCTTTTGTGGCGTTAAAGTCGTTTCATATACTTGAATTTCATTAAAATTGACTTTGGCTGTTTTCAAGGCTTTTGGCAAAGTCTCTTTTCGCAAATTACCGCTGAAAAAGGTATAACTTTCACTAGCATAAATCAAAGTGATGATTTCTGCCAAGTCAGAAGCGTAATCAACATAGACAACAACGTTAAAACCGTTTTCTTCCAACAATGCTTTTGTTTTCAAACCAACACAAAAAACATTTTTCGTTTTTAATTCTTCCCATTTTGGATGTAGCAATACGCTTTGAGCAGCATTTTGACTGGTGAAAATTAAATTTTCGTTGATTCCTTTTAAGTCAAAATCCGAGTTTTCGGTTTTGATGAAATTGGCTTCGGTAACTGAAAAACCAGCATTTAATAAGGCTTGCTTTTGATGACTCAAAAGTATTTTTGTGGATAAAATGCTGATTGTACTCATTTTTTATTCTTTGGTTTTGTTTCAGTAATCAAGATGCTTTGAAATTGTTCTGATGTTGGTAATTTCCCGATTAACTCTTTTGGCAATTGTTTACTCAAAATATATTCGGCTACTCCTATTGGTTTATTGGCATTTCGCAAGGTATATTCTACTTCTAAATGATTTTTATCTGGAACCAATAAAATTCCAATACTGGGTTGGTCGTCCAACTGTTTCAATTGTTCGTCCATTAATTGCAAATAAAAATCAAGTTTTCCAACAAATTCAGGCTCAAATTCAACTACTTTCAATTCGACAGCCACCAAACATTTTAAAATTCTATGATAAAAAAGCAAATCGATATAATAATCTTTATCTCCTAATGAAAGTCGGTATTGGTTGCCAATAAAACAAAAACCGTAACCCAATTCCAGCATCAGTCGCTTTACGTTTTCGACCATTGTATTTTCTAAATCTCTTTCAGCAACAGGTTTATTGATATCTAGAAAATCAAGACTATAAACACTTTTTATGCTTTCTCTTGCCTGCTCCTGAAAATGTTTGGGCAATGCTTTTGCAAAATTATGCTGTGATGGTTTTGTTGTAAAATGTTCGTAAGCATTTGCCTTAATTTGATGCAAAAGTACAGAACTACTGTATTTATTTTTGATAGTTTGTTCTAAATAAAAAACCCTGGCCTTAGGCTCTTTTACCTTTTGAAGTATTAAAATATTATGCCTCCAAGGTGTATTTAAAACCAATTTTTTCACGTATTCCAAATGTGAAACAGGCTGTTTCACATTTGTGTTTTCTAAATATGAACCAACTTGGTTCACATTTGAATACTCGGCAACCAATTGCTTCATAAACTGAAGATTTCGGGGAGACCAACTCACTCCTTCTCCAATTAACTGTGGCAAATCTCTGCTCAATAATAAAATAACCGATTTTCCCCAACCAAATTCCAATTGCTTTTTTATAATCAATTCTCCTATGTTCCAATAGAGTTGGTTCGAAATAGTTTGCACCGATTGAATGGCTTGTACCCGATGTTGTTGGACAGCAGTAGCCACATCCGAAAGAAATTCGTTGTAAGCTTCTGGTAAAATGTCTTTGTTCAACTGGGTCATAACTATTATTTAGTCTCAAATAAATTAACCTCTTATAAGGCTTGCTTCTGATTGCTCAAAAGTATTTTTGTGGATAGAATATTAATGGAATTTTGCATTATTTTTTCAAAGTTTCCTTAATTACTTTCATCAATTCGGCACCGCCATTATCCAAAATTTCTTTGGCCAAGGTATATCCTAATTTCTTCCATTCCCCAATTGAAACTGACTTTTCGACTTCGAATTTTTGTTTTCCGTCTATTGAAAAAAGCACTCCTTTAAATTCGATTAAATCTTCGTTAAATCTTGCAAGTGCACCAATTGGTGCCGTACAACCGCCTTCTAAAGTTTTTAGAAATTGTCTTTCTATATAGGTGCAAATATCGGTTTCAAGGTCATTAAGTTGGGCAACTGCTTCTTTACAAAATTCATCATTTGCCATAGCGACAATTACCATCGCGCCTTGAGCTGGTGCGGGAATCATCCAATCTAAATCGATAAAATCCGTGGGTTTTAAGTTGATTCGTTCGAGTCCGGCAGCGGCAAAAACAGCTCCACTCCAATCGCTTTCGTTCAGCTTTTGCATTCGCGTATTCACGTTTCCGCGTAAATCGACTACTTTATGATTGGGGTATTTGTGCAACCATTGCGCTTGACGACGCAAACTTCCGGTGGCGATGGTTCCGTTTCCTTGTAGAAAATCGAGGTTTCCTTTGTGAACCAAAATATCCAAAGTATTGGCTCTTTCGAGGACCGCAGCCTGAATAATCCCAATTGGCAAAGCCGTTGGCACATCTTTCATCGAATGCACCGCAATGTCAACTTGACCGTTTATCATTGCGATATCGAGCGTTTTAGTAAAAATTCCTGTGATTCCGAGTTCGTAAAGTGGTTTATCAAGTAGGATATCACCTTGTGATTTTACGGCAATAATTTCAGTTTTATAGCCTAAATCGTTTAATTTTTTTTGGACTGTGTGGGCTTGCCAAAGTGCTAATTCGCTGTCGCGAGTCCCAATTCGAATTGTTTTTTTTGAATCCATTAAACCTTTTCTTTTTTATAAACCGTAAAGTCCCGATAGCTATCGGGATAAGGTTTGTTTAGATTTTTACTATGATAGGGTAATTTTGTATTTTTCTTCGACGATTGAGATTTCTTTTTTTGGAGTTGAAAGGCCGATTTGGAATACTTTTTCAATAAAATCGATGCTTTCATCAACCGAAGTATTTTCGTCTTTTAAGTGATTGGCGAAATGATTGGTGATTTTTTGGATGATTCTGGAGCTGATTAGTTCGGCTTGTTCTTCGTCGAAATTGGATAATTTTTTACGTTGGAAAGTCAATTCGCCGGCCGCAATATCGGTCAATTTTGCTTTCAATGCGTGAATTGTAGGCGCAAATTTTCTGCCATTCATCCAGATATTCAATTCTAATTTCATATCCTCAATAATGGCTTCGGCGGCGGGAATATGTTGTTTTCTTCTTTCAAGCGTGTCATCGGTCATTTGTGACAAATGATCCATGTGGATTAAAGTTACCTCTTTTAAATCTTTGACATTTTCGTGCACATTTTTTGGAATGGACAAATCCAAAATCAAGATTGGTTTTTTCAGGTTCAGGATGGCTTTGTCGATTGTTGGGTTATGCGCTCCAGTTGCCACGACCAAAACGTCGGCCTTTTGTAATTCCTGATGCAAATCAGAATAATCTTTTACAACCAAGTCGAGTTTTCCAGCCAATATTTCGGCGGTACTTTTAGTTCGGTTTATTAAGGTAATTTTTTCGTTTTTGGTGTGTTTTACCAGGTTTTCACAGGTGTTTCGACCTATTTCCCCTGTTCCAAAAAGCAGGATGTTTTTGTTGCCAATGTCCTCAACACTTTTCATTATGTATTGAACCGCGGCAAAAGAAACAGAAGTTGCTCCAGAGCTAATTTCGGTTTCATTTTTTATTCTTTTGCTGGTTTGAATAACGGTATTGATCAATCTATCTAAAAAAGCATTGATTAAACCTAATGATCTCGACTCTTCGAAACTGGTTTTTATTTGGCCAATAATTTCGAAATCGCCAAGAATTTGACTGTCTAAACCTGTTCCTACACGAAACAAATGATTGATGGCTTCTTGGTTTTTATAAACAAATCCCACTTTCTGGAATTCTTCAACGGTACCATTACTGTTTTCGCAAATCAATTTGATTAACTGGAAAGGATGTTCTGCATATCCATATATTTCGGTGCGGTTGCAGGTAGAGGTTATGATTAAACTTTCTAATCCACTTTCTTTGGCTTGAAGCAATGCAGTTGTTTTTGCTTTGGCATCCAAACTGAATTTTCCTCTAACTTCGGCATCCGCTTTCTTGTAACTCAAACCAATGGAGTAGAAAGTTTTGTGTTTTGATAAATTCAGATTTTCCATATATAATCTTTTTCTGATATGCTTGACAAATTTATAACTAAGGTTTCTATTAAAGTAACGCTAAAAGTACTTTTTGTATCGCTGAATGATTTTTTGTTGATAAATATAATTTTTCTTGTAAAAAATACTATTTTTGTAATGAAATTAGGCTTTTCAAAAACAAAAGTATTAATTTCTTATAAACAAAAACCTGATAATTATCATACCTACTAATAAAAAATGTCGCAATGAGTTCTCGAGATATTATAACAATTGAAGATGACTTTACCCTACTTCGTTTCGAAAACGACAGTGATGAAGTGTATTATACCCAGCGTGAAGTTAAAAGCGGGTTGATCCAATTTCACTTTGGATTAAAAGGAAAAGCAAAATTTATTTTTAACCAAGGAAATTACGCCTTGGATCTAAAAGAGGAGAAGTCGTTGTTGCTTTACAATCCACAAAAAGAACTGCCGTTAAACCTAGAAATAGAGCCGAATTCTTGGGTTATTTCGGTCATTATTTCTATAAAAAAATTCCATAATTTATTTTCTTCCGAGGCCAATTACATCACTTTTTTGAGTGACGACAACAAGGATAAAAAATATTATAAAGAAGGAGATATTAGCCCATCGATGGCGATTGTTTTGAGCCAATTGTTTCATTACAACTTGCATCCGTCGATAAAAAATTTGTATTACAAAGGAAAAGGATACGAATTGTTAAGCTTGTATTTCAATCGCACCGAAGATCCAAATGCGGAACAATGTCCGTTTTTGATTGACGAAGAAAATGTTTTAAAAATAAAAAAAGCCAAAGAAATCATCATTGCCAATATGGCTGAACCACCAAGTTTACAAGAATTGGCCGATGAAATTGGACTTACTTTAAAGAAACTAAAAATGGGTTTCAAACAAATTTACGGCGACACCGTTTATGGTTTCCTGTTTGATTACAAAATGGATTCTGCCCGAAAATTATTGGACAGCGGTTCGTATAACGTGAATGAAGTGGGTTTGAAAATTGGCTACAGCACGGGAAGCCACTTTATTGCTGCTTTCAAAAAGAAATTTGGAACAACTCCGAAGAAATATTTGATGGCCATTAATCCAAATATGTAAAAAAAAGTTTAGTTACTTTTAACCCAAATGAAATTTAGAGATTCTTCAGAATGACAAAAAAATAAAGTATGAAAGGAGTATTATTAGTAAATTTAGGTTCGCCGGAAAGTCCAACACCAAAAGATGTTAAAACCTATTTAGACGAATTTTTGATGGATAAATACGTAATAGACGTTCCGTTTCTATTACGGGCATTGTTAGTTCGCGGTATCATTTTAAGAAAAAGGCCAGAAAAATCAGCTGGAGCCTACAAAAAAATATGGTGGGAAGAAGGTTCGCCGCTTGTGGTATTATCAAAAAAAATGCACGAAAAGGTACGAAAACTGGTTAACATTCCCGTTTCATTAGCGATGCGTTATGGAAATCCTTCCATTTTATCCGGATTACAGGAATTGGCAGACCAAGGCGTGACTGAAGTTTTGTTGTTTCCGTTATATCCGCATCACGCGATGTCGTCAACAACTACGGTTATAGAATTGGCCGAAGAATTGAGAAAAAAGTATTTCCCCGAAATGAAGTTCACGCTTGTTCCTGCATTTTATAACAAGCCAGATTACATCAAAGCATTGGCAAATTCCATCAAAAAACATCTGGAAGGTTACGATTATGACCATCTTTTGTTTTCTTATCACGGACTCCCAGAACGTCATATTCGCAAAACCGACGTGACTAAATCGCACTGTAAAATCGACGGTTCTTGTTGCAACACGCCTTCGCCGGCACACGAATTTTGTTACCGTCATCAATGTTATGAAACTACGAAACAAGTTGTAAAACTACTTGGAATCCCCGAAGGAAAATACAGCCAGACTTTTCAATCGCGTTTGGCAGGCGACAAGTGGCTGGAACCTTACACGGATGTCGAAGTGAATAAAATGCCCGAAAAAGGAATACGGAACTTGGCGGTCGTGACGCCTGCTTTTGTGGCTGATTGCTTAGAAACATTGGAAGAAATCGCAATGGAAGCCAATCATCAATTCAAGGAACACGGCGGCGAGAATTTCTTGGCGATTCCTTGTATGAATGATGATGACGAATGGTGTGGGGTTGTGGGAAATTGGATTACGGAATGGGCAAAACAATAATTCTATGGACTACTACAACTACCTGAAATCCCTTCACCTCATCTTTGTCATCACTTGGTTTGCCGGACTTTTTTATATTGTTCGCTTGTTTGTTTACCAAATTGAAGCCAACGACAAACCTTCGCCCGAAAAGGAAATTCTGCAAAAACAATACAAAATAATGACCTATCGTTTGTGGTATATTATCACTTGGCCGTCGGCAGTTTTGGCGAGTATTTTTGCTTTTTGGATGTTGTTTTTTACAGCCGTGGGAAATGCTTGGTTGCAAATGCCTTGGATGCACGTAAAACTTGGCTTTGTTTTTGCGCTGTATTTGTACCATTATAAATGCCATCGAATATTCAAGGAATTGCAAAACGACGAAGTAAAATACTCGACAAATTATATGCGGTTGTGGAACGAAGGTGCCACAATCATATTGTTTGCCGTAGTGTTTTTGGTCATTCTGAAAAATGCCGTCAACTGGATGTATGGCGTTGTTGGCATTATGTTGTTTTCGGTTTTGATTATGCTGGGTTTCAAGTTTTATAAAAGAATTCGAGAAAAAAATCAATCGTAAATGCTAAAAGGCTTCAAGATATCGATGCTTTCCTTACAAATCAGGATTTTCCTTTCGATGATCGTGTTGATTATTGTGGCCTCGGTATTAATGGCCACAATTTCTGTTATTCAATTCAAAAATGAGGCCAAGGAATACCATCAAGAACGACTGGAACGCAAGGAAGACGCCATAAAGGAGAACATCAATTATGTGCTTTCGAACACCACCTATCCGCTTACTCCAAATAATCTTTCGTTGATTTTTAAAGATAAAATTCACGAATTATCGGATATTCACAATCTTGAAATCAATATTTATAGCTTGGATGGAAAGCTTTTGAAATCTTCGAAATCCAAATTTTCCATTGATGCCGTTGCTCCGCCAATTCCAAAATACATCATAAAACTCGTTCAATCATCCATCGAAAAACGATACGTTGACATTAAAACCATCGACGGAAAAAAGAATCGTTCTTCGTACAGTTTGATAAAAGACGACAAGTTCAAGCCGCTGGGAATCTTGAATTTGCCCTATGTGGAAGACGACAGTTATTATCAAACGGAATTGCAAAATTTCTTGGTTCGATTGGCGCAGGTTTACACTTTTATGCTCTTGGTGGCTTTTGCCGTTGCTTATTTTCTATCGTCCTATATCACAAAATCATTGAAGACGATTTCCGACAAATTGAGCGAAACAAGTTTGAACCAGAAAAACGAGAAAATTGTTCTCGAAGCCAGTAGCAAAGAAATCAATCTTTTGATAAAAGCATATAACGCAATGGTCGATGAATTGGAAGAAAGCGCCCTGAAATTGGCCCAAAGCGAGCGCGAAGAAGCCTGGCGGGAAATGGCAAAACAAGTGGCACACGAAATCAAAAATCCGCTGACACCAATGCGACTGACTGTGCAAAGTTTTCAGAGAAAATTCGACCCTAACGACCCCAACCTGAAACAAAAAATCAATGATTATTCCGAAACCTTGATACAGCAAATCGACACGATGAATTCAGTTGCTTCGGCATTTTCAAATTTTGCATCGATGCCGGCCCAACAAAATGAAACCCTTAATGTCGTTGATGTTGTGGAGTTGACTTTGGATATTTTCAATGAAGAATACATCCATTTTGAAGCGGAAGAAGACGAGATTATTTCGAAAATTGACAGAACGCAACTCATCAGAATCATTACAAATTTGGTCAAAAACGCCATTCAATCCATTCCGGAGCAACAGGAAAACAAAGCAATATTTGTTACAATAAAAAAGAAATTCAACAAAGTTTTAATCACTGTTGCAGACAACGGAATTGGAATAGCAAGTGAAGATTCCAATCGGATTTTTGAGCCCAAATTTACCACAAAAACCAGCGGAATGGGATTAGGTCTTGGCATCATCAAAAACATAATCGAAAATTACAACGGAACAATTACATTTGAATCACAAAAGGGAAAAGGAACGACTTTTATGGTTTCTTTACCAATTATAAACAAATAAATCTAAAAAATTATGGCATTGGAAAATATAATACTGGAACACGAAAAAGGGATTGCTACCATTTTTATCAATCGCCCAGAAAAATTAAATGCTTTAAACCGAGCCACGATTCAAGAGTTGCACGAAACTTTAAAATTGGTGGACGAAAACCCCGATGTGCGAGTGATTATTATAACCGGAAGTGGAAAAAAAGCTTTTGTGGCCGGCGCCGATATTTCGGAATTTGCCCATTTCTCGGCTGAGGAAGGTTCACAATTAGCTGCACAAGGACAACTCATTTTATTCGATTTTATTGAAAATTTAAAAAAGCCGGTAATAGCGGCCATTAATGGTTTTGCCCTTGGTGGTGGACTGGAATTGGCTATGGCTTGTCATTTTAGAATCGCTTCTGACAATGCCAAAATGGGCTTGCCGGAAACTTCACTTGGCATCATTCCCGGTTACGGAGGAACACAACGCTTGCCGCAACTTATTGGCAAAGGACGTGCAATGGAAATGATCATGACCGCGGGAATGATTGATGCCGAAACTGCAAAAACTTACGGATTAGTCAATCACGTGGTGCCACAAGCCGATTTATATTCAACTTATATGACGATTGCCGTCAGAATTATGAAAAATTCTCTCGTCGCCATTGCCAAAGCCATCGAAGCCGTAAATGCTAATTTTGTGTCTGGCGTAAATGGATTTGATGTGGAAATCAACGCTTTTGGCGAATGCTTTGCCACCGAAGATTTCAAGGAAGGAACGACGGCTTTTTTAGAAAAGAGGAAAGCAGCGTTTGAAGGGAAATAAGAATGTTGGCAGTGTTCATTGGCAGTTTGCAGACTAAAAAATTGTATTTTTGGAAACTCATTTCGGAAAATAATCCATCAAAATTTTTAACTTATGTCCTTCCAACCTGTATTTGCCCAATTTTGGGAAAAAGTAAAAGAAAGCATCGAAAATAAAACCTACGCCAAATTGACTTTGGCTAAAACCATTGGCGACACCGAACTGAAGAATATATATGTGCGTCCCGTTTTGTCAGAAGAGGGTTTTAAGCTTTCTCTGACGGCGCGCTATAAAACAGAAGAGATCGAGAGTTTCCATACTTTGGACGAGGCTTTTTTTGTGTTGGCTCCCTATATGAATAACCCCTTTTTAACGGCACTTTTGTTTACCACCGAGAATGATATCACCTTCAAACTCAATAAAAAACGGGTGGGAAGCATCATAGAACAAGCTCCCACTTTCAAAAATGCTTCGGATGTAATTATAGAAATGAAGGAGAAAGGATTATAAATCTAATTTTTGTAGTGACGCACATAGGGAGACGCACATAGGTAGAGACGCACTGCAGTGCGTCTCTACTACAATTCCCCGTCCCATTCGGCATAAAATTGAGAAAGGAAAGTCATCATAAATTGATGTCTTTCTTGGGCAATTTGTTTCCCGGTTTCGGTATTCATTTTGTCCTTTAAAAGCAATAGTTTTTCGTAGAAATGGTTGATGGTTGGTGCTTCGCTGTTTTTATATTCTTCCTTGCCCATTCGTAGATTTGGAGCAATTTTCGGGTTGTACAAAGGCCTGTTTTTGAAACCTCCATAATTGAATGTTCGTGCGATTCCAATGGCACCCATGGCATCCAATCGATCGGCATCCTGAACAATATCTAACTCTTTTGACGAAAATTGCTTTGGAATATTTCCGCCCTTGAATGAAATGTTTTCAATAATATTAATTACGTGCTGAATTGTGGCTTCATCAATATTTTCACTTTCAAGAAATTCACGGGCTATTTTAGGGCCAACTGTTTCGTCTCCACTGTGAAATTTACTGTCGGCGATATCGTGAAGCAAAGCGCCTAATTTCACGACGGTAACATCACAAACTTCGTTATCGGCAATTGACACCGCGTTTTTAAAAACTCTTTCTATGTGAAACCAGTCGTGTCCGCCTTCGGCATTTTCTAGTTTTTGTTTTACAAAAAGAATCGTTTTGTTGATTATATTTTCGTTGCTCATAATTCAATGATATGAAAAAAAATGCTGATTTTTAAAGATTAAATTCAAAAATCAGCAATTCAATATTTTAAATCAATTTCAAAAAAAGTTAATCTCAAATCGACTATTCCAACCAATCTGAAATCTGCATTCTAAAATCTACAATCTAGCAGGTTCGACCCATTTAAAAACAAATGATTCTTCTGGAATCACCATTCTCTCTGAAATTCTCGCCATTCTTGCTGGTAATTTCATTAAATAATCCCTGGCTCTTTCTGCTTCATCTGTCAAACCGGTAATCTTGTCGATTTGCCATTTTTCGATTAGTTTTTGCATGATGTCAACATAATCACTTGCGGTATACACCCCAATTCGCTGTGCTGAATCTGAAAAATGTTCGAAAGCGGAACTTATTTTTTGGCCAGATTCTCTCAAGAAATGTGCCGGCATGACGATTTTTTGTTTCATCATATATTGAAATGCCAACATCATTTCGCTTGGATCTAATTTGAAAATCTGATTTACAAACTCGCTGTAAGCATGGTGATGGCGCATTTCATCGCCAGCAATCATTTTGCACATTTTTGACAGTTTATTGTCCCCATAGCTTTTGGCCAATTGGGAAACCCTATTATGGGAAACATAAGTCGCTAATTCCTGGAAACTGGTGTACACAAAGTTTTTATATGGGTCTCTGCCGGTTCCTATGTCAAATCCATCATTGATAAGGTGCTGAGTCGTCATTTCGATTTCGCGCATATTTACACGCCCAGATAAATAAAGATATTTATTGAGCAAATCACCGTGTCGGTTTTCTTCTCCAGTCCATTGGCGAACCCACTTTGCCCATCCATTTCTTTCGAGATTATCTACGCCTTCGACTTCTATTAACCAAGATTCATAAGTGGGTAAAGCTTCTTCGGTAATGGTGTCGCCCACCATGGCAACCCAAAAATCATAAGGCAAATCTTTAGCTATTTCACGCAATTCTTTAACTTCTTCAAAAAAAGTATCGCTTTCCGAATTGGGCAAAAAATCAGATGGTTGCCAAATTTTTTCAACCGGAATTAGATATTGGTCAACATAACCGTTAACATTTTTTTCTAAAAGTTGCATTACTTCTAATCGAATATTTTTTATAGACATTATTAATTTAGGATTTAGGATTTAGGATTTAGGATTTCTCTCAAATACTTAAAATCGATTTTAATTTTTTATTCCCTGAACTACTACTTTTTCTGTTTTTTCCATTATTTCGGCAAAACTATATTCACTTACTGCAAGTGATTTATGAACGGTAAAGGTAAGATGATTTCCCAAACCAAGTGGAAAAAAACCAAATCTAACCATTTTCCATGAATTATTGATACTTATCGGTACAACATGGGCCGATGGTGCATATTTACATAAGATTTTCAGCCCACTTTTTGCAAATTCTTTTGGGTGGCCCGTTTTACTTCGTGTCCCTTCCGGAAAAATTACTGCCGAGCGGGTGTGTTTTTCGATATATTCAGCCAATCCCCTGATTGCAGGAATGGCTTGTTTGGGGTCTTTTCTATCGATAAGAACCGAGCCCCCGTGACGTAAATTATAGGACACGCTAGGAATTCCTTTGCCAAGTTCTATTTTACTTACAAATTTTGGATGAAATCGTCGCAAATACCAAATCATGGTAACAATATCATACAAACTTTGATGATTGGACACAAAAATCAAAGGAACATTTTCTGGAATTAATTCCCTGTTTTCAAAAGTATAAGTGGTTCCCAATAGATTCGTGCATCGCAATAAAAAAAAGTTCATATAATCAACGCTTACTTTATGGGCTTGATACCCAAAAACGTTCAAACAAACCCACTGAATTGGATGAAAAATAACCAAAACAAGTCCGAAGCACAAATAATAAATAATGGATATAGGATACGAAATTAGTTTTTGCATCTTGAAAATTTTAAGCTACAAAAATATGAAATATATTTTTAGCGGGATTTTAATCCCAAACAATAATGCCATTTAGGGTTTAATTGTACCTTTGCCTTCGAAAATCTTTGTTATTTTTTATACTAAAATGAACTTCACTTATCCAAAAAACGAAAAGCTAAAAAGTAAAATCACGATCGATTTGCTTTTTTCCAAAGGTAAATCCGTGTCAAAATATCCTTTGAGACTGGTTTATGTGGAAAGTGATTATGGCATTCCGGAAGGTTCAGTACAAAAATTAAAAATGGGCGTTTCGGTATCCAAAAAATATTTCAAGAATGCCGTGGACCGAAATTATTTCAAGCGTGTCCTTCGCGAAACTTATCGATTGAACAAGTATTTGCTCATTGACAATCTTGACACACCGTATGCTTTTATGTTTTTTTATCAAACGAAAGAGCGTTTGTCTTACGAAGAAATCAATACCAAAACGATTCAATTATTTGAAAAATTCCTGCTTCAAATAAAAAAAGAAGAATAGCGACTTCTTATTTTTCTCTAATCTCTTTATTTTAAAAAAAAGACTTCAATTTTGATAGATGATAATCTAAATTCTTTTTTGTAGTTTTAACTCTAAATTCAAACACTTATGAAAACCGTATTCTTGTTTTTGATGTTACTTTTATCCTTTTCAAGTTGTAAAAAAGCTGAAGAAGCTGTTGCGGCCGATACAATTGTTGACCAAGTAAAATTTGTTAAACCTGTTGTTGCAAAAGCAGAGGAAGTTACCCTAGAGGCTGATTCCAAAAATTCAATAATCGAACAAAAAATCATTAAAACCGGTGACATAAAGTTTGAAACCAATAATTTAGATTCTACTTACAAGCAAATCATAACGGCTGTAAAAAACCACAAAGCTATAGTTCAAAACGACACCGAAGGAAAAGATGATGAATCGGTTTTTAGAAGACTAATTGTCCGCATTCCTAGCAAAAACTTCGATCTGTTTTTAAGCGATATTTCAAAAGGTGTTGCCTATTTCGACAACAAAGAAATTTCGTCACAAGATGTAACCGAAGAATACATTGATATTGATGCTCGATTAAAAGCAAAAAAAGTGCTCGAATCTCGTTACCTTGAACTTTTGAAGAAGGCAAACAAAGTTACCGAAATGTTGGAAATCGAAAAGCAAATTTCTGTTATTCGCGAAGAAATTGATGCAAAAGAAGGGCAATTACGATATATGCAAAGTCGAGTTTCAATGAGCACAATTACAATTGAATTTTATAAAACCGTCGCCGAAAAAAGCGGAGTTAGAGTCTCTTATGGAACAAAAATTTGGAATGCAATAACATCTGGATTTAATGGATTTTCAAGTTTTTTCATAGGGTTATTAAGCATTTGGCCTTTCCTAATTATGTTGGTGGCATCGGCCTATTTTATTAGAAAACGATTTAAGAAAAAAACGATTTAAAAATGACTCCCTTTTTTAAAAAAAAATATATAATCCCAGTTGTCGCTTCGGCATTTTTGTTTGTAGGCGTTAGTTTCAAAGACAATTTTTTTGAAATCGCCAAGCAAATAGAAATATTCACTACGCTTTTCAAGGAGCTGAACATGAACTATGTCGACGAGACAAATCCAGGCGAGTTAATGGACAAAGCCATTAAGGGAATGCTGGCCAGTCTTGACCCCTACACGGTTTATTTCAACGAACAAGATGTAATAAAATTCAAAATTAACAACACGGGTGAATACACCGGAATTGGCGCCTTAATTACTCGAAAAGAGGATAAATTAATCATTCGGGAACCGTATAAAAATTTTCCAGCTGACAAAGCCGGACTTAAAGCCGGTGACGAGATTATTCAAATAGGCGACGTGAGAATATCGGATTTCAAAGATGATGCTTCACAACTCTTGAGAGGAGCCAAGAACACCAAAGTTGACATTAAATACATTCGTCAGGGCAAAACAATGGCTACCCAAATCGTTCTTGACGAAGTCGAAATCAAATCGGTTCCGTTTTTTGGAAAAATAGACGCTAAAACCGGCTATATCGTTTTGTCGCGTTTCAACAACAAAGCGTCGCTTGAAACCAAGGAAGCATTGGAACAACTAAAAAGAGAAGGTGCCGATAGAATTATTCTGGATTTAAGAGGAAATCCAGGAGGTCTTTTGAACGAAGCGGTTAATATTTGCAATTTATTCGTTCCAAAAAATGAAACAATCGTAACCACAAAATCAAAAATAGAGGAACACAACAACACCTATAAAACATCCAAAAATCCCGTAGATACCGATATTCCTCTGGTTATTCTTGTCAATGGAAGAAGCGCTTCGGCATCGGAAATTGTTTCTGGAGCCTTGCAGGATTTAGATCGTGCCGTGATAATTGGCAGCCGAAGTTTTGGAAAAGGATTGGTACAAAGACCGGTAGATTTAACTTATGGAACTCAGTTAAAAGTTACCATTTCTCGCTATTACACACCTTCCGGAAGATGTATTCAAGCTTTGGATTATACCCACAAAGACAAAAACGGAATTGCCACGAAAACCGAAGCTAAAAATTATAACGCTTTCAAAACCCGAAAAGGAAGAACCGTTTATGATGGCGGAGGCATTCAGCCAGACATAGAACTCGAGGAAACCAAGTCGAACCCAATAACGGAGGCTTTGGTGAAAAACGACGGAATCTTTAATTACGTTACCAATTATTATTACAAAAATCCAAATTTAGGCGACCAAATTCCAACATTTTCAGATGCCGATTTCCTCGATTTCAAACAGTTTTTAAAAGCCCAGAAATTCTCTTTCAACACCGAAACGGAACTCGCTTTGAAAAACACTTTGGCTGTGGCCAAAAAAGAAAAAATAGACGAAAGCATTAACCCGGAATACCAACAATTGCTGACCGCTCTTCAAAAAAGTGAAGACAATTTATTGGATAAAAATAAAATAGAAATCAAAAATTTAATTGTTGACGAAATCATAAAACGCTACCAATATCAAGAAGGGTTGTATCAATATTACCTACGAAATAATTCCGAAATCAAAAAAGCCGTGAACGTTTTGAACAACAGTCCAGAATATAAATCTATTTTGAAAATGTGATGAAAATTGCAATAAAATTATAACTGCTCTTTTTTCATCTCAATATGCGGAATATCATCTTCCAGATACATCTCGCTGGTTTGGATAAATCCGTGGCTTTCGTAGAATTTTTTTAGATACAATTGTGCGCCAATGGTGATTTTGCTTTCGCCAAAATGACTTTTAATTCCGGCAATTGCTTCTCGCATCAGGTCGTGACCCCATTTTCTGTCACGATAGTTTGCATCGACGGTGACTCTGCCAATTGATGAATTGTCAAAGGAAATACCGGCTTTGAAAAGCCTGGAATAAGCTACAATTTTGCCGTCGAATGTGCCAAAAAGATGCAATGCCAATTTGTCTTTCCCATCAAGATCGAGATAAACACAGTTTTGTTCCACCACAAAAATGGCACTTCTTAATCTGAGTATGTCATATAATTCGTGAGTCGAAAGATCCTCAAAAGACTTTATTTGCCATTGTAATTCCATGATATATATTGTTTTATTTTATTTTAAGATAATAATAGATTTGATAATAGACTCTAATTCGTGCATAAGATCTCGTTTTTTTCTCGACGGTGAATAGCAAAATCCCTCCAAAACCAGAATTCTGTCATGTTCCTTGTCCACAATAGCGTAATTAATGAAAGGCCCTGCCATAAAATTGTTTTTTAATTCCCAGGTTCCTTTGGTTTCATACGTTTCCTTTCCGTCTAATTTTATTTTGGAAAAATAGGGCGCATATCCTTCTTCAGTAATCATTCGGGAATCAGGTTCAGTTCCGTGAATATATAAATTCCCAATGGAATCACGCATTTTGATAATATTGGAAATCAGATTTGAATCTTTTTTTATGGAACTTATTGGAACTTGGTAAATTAACAAACTGTTATTGCCGCTGATGATTTCTTTTTTCAGCCAAATAAAATTACTCTTTTGAATAACGTACGAATAACCCGAAAGCACTTTTAAAGAAATATGGAATTTATTGGTGATTATTTTCGTGTTAAGTAATGCCTGATCAATTATCCTTTGGTTTTCGGTGATTTCGGTTTCCTTTATGATTTGAATTATTTTTGGCGCATTTTTTTCAATGTTTTCCAAAATATCATCATTTGTTTTACCAGAAATATGAAACACATTTTGAGGTAATGCGTATTGATTTTTCTTTATTTCAAATTTATTTTTTTCTTCTTTTTTTACAATTATAATCGTTCTGCTATCAGTCATAAATCCCTCCATAAGTTTGATGGGATATTGATTTATGGTAAAAAGAGGTTCCTCTTGTGGTAATCCAATCACTGGCGATGCAAATTTGTTTCGAATGCTGTCGCCAATCTCGCCATTCCATAACTGGTCGTCAATAATAACCGAAATGGTATTGATTTTGCCAGTAGCTTTTCTTGGCATATCTATATCTTCACCTTGTTTTTTACAGGAAAAAAACAAGAAGGGAATTAGAAGAAATAAAAAAAGATTTTTATTCATAGATCCGGTATTCTATAAAAATGTTAATTACCAAATGAAGAGAGAAAAACACCAACTTTTACAGAAAAAAAGAATGTTTAATGGGAATTAATTTTACTCTTTATGGAGGTAAATTAGTTGAATATTCCTAAAATCAATTGGTGAACCTTCATAATTTAAAGAAATCTTTCCCTCTTTAGAAGTTACTTCAACACATTCATTTACTAACTTTCCGTTCAAATATTGAGTACATTTTCCATTGAATGATCTGATGAGGATTTTATTCCATTGTCCAAAAGGATTCTCATTGCCACTAAATTTGGGAGAAACCACACTTGCGCCAGCCTCAACCAGCTTTCCATTTACTGTTGCTGTTACATTATCCAAAAAAATAAAATCACCGGTACTATCCTCTTTTATTTGAAATTGTATTCCTTTAGGCCAAATGTGATCGGGTGAATTTGAAGGCACATTATACATCACGCCACTATTTTTTTTTCCATCCCCTCTATAAAACTTTTCTTCTACATTCCACCTGAACTCTAAACTTAGCTCAAAATTTTTATAGACACTTTTTGTCATTAGATACCCTATGTTATCTCCATACATTCTTACCGTGCCATCAGTAAATTCATATACTTTTGAAGGGGCTAATCTTTCAGTACTGTTTTTAGTAAAAGCATACCAATCATTCATTGACAATCTTTTTTGTTTAACAGCACATGAATTTAAGAATAAAAGAAAAGCAAAAGCAAAAGTTATTTTTTTAAACATTGTAATCTTTTATTTAAATTAAGAACAATACTCTTTTTTATAGAGCCTAAAATGAAAGGAAAATTAGCTAAGATAAAATCTATCCAAATTGATTTATCCGTTAATTTTTAGCTTCATTCCGGGTTTAAGTTCTCCCCCACGAATATCATTCCATTTTTTTATATCCGAAATGGTCACGCCTGGATATTTTTTGGCAATACTATATAAGGAATCCCCTTTTTTTACATAATAATCAGTAGAAGTATTTTTAGACACGGACGCCAAATTTTCTTTTTTCTTGAAAGTATTGGCAGAGGCTCTATTCATAATTGCCACTTCATTTTTGGCAACAATTAAGGTGCTTCCCAAGGCGACATTATGGTCTTGCAAATTGTTCCATTGTTTCAAATCGTCCAAGGATGTTCCGAATTTTTTGGCTATCTTTCCTAAATTATCCCCTTTTAAAACTACGTATTCAATATTTTCTAACTTAGGAGTCGGAGCAGTTTCTTGCTTAATATCAGCCTCTTTATTGGCAATTTGTAATGATGCACCAAGCTGGATATTTACGTTCGAAAGATGATTCCATAATTTAATTTCTTCAACGGTAACATTATGGTTTTTGGCGATATTACCCAAATTATCTCCTTTTTGAACTACATAATAAGAAGATTTACCCTGTGATACCGTATCCGCTTTAGTTATAGTATTGTTTTTGACATCTGAAGCGGCAATTTTTTGGTTATTTGTAACAATTTCCAAAGGAATTTTATTAGTCTTAGGTTCTTTCCTTACGGTTCTAACAATACTTTCGTTCGTGATGATTTTTAAGCTTTTCCCATAAGAAACAGTATTCTTTTTTAATCCGTTCCATTTTTTCAAATCAGCAATAGTGACACTATATTTATCGGCGATTTCACCCAGATTGTCTCCGCGTTTTACCTTGTAATATTTTGTTTTGGGAAGTGTAATACTTTGTGTGGTATAATTAACTATGTCGTTCAGAGCAATTGCATTAGTAAGCTGAAATGGTTTTTCCCGAAGATCCATTTCGTGTTGAACGTAGGCATAAATTCGGTTTTCATTTGAAGTAAAAACGGCAATTTTTTCTTTTGGCAATCTCAAAAAATGATTTTGATTTTCATAAAACGGAACCACATTCAGCTTATAGGAAGGATTGAGCAATTGCAATTGTTCCACGGAAACATCGAGCAAATCAGAGATTTGTTTGAACGACATTTGCTTTTTAATCATTATTGTGTCGGTCGAAAAATGCTTTATAATCGACTTGTCAGGCCGTATTCCGTGTTCATTATGGTATTCGAAAATGTACATGGTAGCCAAAAATGCCGGAACGTAAGCTTGGGTTTCTTTTGGAAGATTTTTTCTGATATTCCAATAATTTTGCTGTCCGCCAGAGCGACGAATCGCTTTGGCAACATTGCCGGGACCAGAGTTATAGGATGCCAATACCAAATCCCAATCTCCAAAAATGGCATACATTTTTGTCATATAAGTTGCCGCGGCTTCACTTGATTTTAACGGGTCGCTGCGTTCATCAACATAGGAATCAATATTTAGATTGTATTGCTTTCCGGTTTGATACATAAACTGCCAAAGTCCCGTTGCGCCCACTCTCGAAACTGCTTTTGGATTCAATGCTGATTCTATAACAGCTAGATATTTTATCTCCAGCGGCACATTTTCTTTGGCCAAAGCCTCTTCAAATATTGGAAAATAAAAGTCAGAAAGAGCCAACAGCCTTGAAAAAGATTTTTTTCTGTTTTTTAGAAATGACTTGATGATGTTTTCCAGACCTTCATTGTATTCAATGTTGAATGGCGATTTTTCATCCATTGCTTTCAGTCTTGCTTTCAGCAAATCTGTCGGCAATTCATAATCCACTTTTTCGTCGATATTAATCGTTTTTATATCTTCGTTTAAGTTGTTGTACAAATCTAAATCTGTCAATTGCTTTGCCCACAAACTGTCAACGCAAGAAGCCATATCGTCCTTTACGAAAGTTTTTTTAATAGAATCTAAATAAGATAATTTGGTTTCAACTTTTGCAATTTCCTGCGAAAACAACTGAATTGACAACAACAGAAAAAATGATAAGGCGGCTTTTTTTATAATCATAATTTTTAATCAATAGGCTATATTCCAAACGATTATACAACCGTTTTTTTGCAAACATAATAACTTACAACTAAAACTCTCAGTAAATATTGTTAAAAATACCGTTTTTATTCCAAAATGGCTGCAATACCAGGTAATATTCTGCCTTCAAGCATTTCGAGCATTGCGCCTCCGCCTGTAGAAACATAACTCACTTTATCTTCAAAACCGAATTGTTTTACCGCTGCTACTGAATCGCCTCCGCCAACAAGCGAGAATGCTCCGTTTGCAGTTGCCTCGGCAATAAAGTTACCTAATTGTATCGTTCCATTTGCGAATTTTTCCATTTCGAAAACGCCTAAAGGACCGTTCCAAAGTATCGTTTTTGATTCTAAAATCACTTTTTTGAAGTTTTCCAATGATTTTGGTCCGGCATCCAATCCTTGCCATCCATCAGGAATTTCCCTTACATCGACAATTTTAGTATTGGCCGTATTCGAAAAATCATCAGCAGCAACAACATCAACCGGAATATGAATTTGAACTCCTTTTTCTTTGGCCAATCTTAATATTTCTAGTGCTAATTCTTGTTTGTCATCTTCACAAATAGATTCGCCTATTTTCCCTCCCAAAGCCTTCACGAAAGTAAAAGTCATTCCGCCACCAATAATCATATGATCCACTTTGTCCAGAATATTTTCGATAACCGTAATTTTAGAAGATACTTTTGATCCTCCAAGAACTGCAGTAACTGGTTTTTTAGAATCTTTCAAAACCTTGTTCAAACTTTCGATTTCTTTTGCCAATAATAATCCAAAACATTTTTCATTCGGGAAAAATTGTGCAATTATGGTTGTCGAAGCGTGTGCTCTGTGTGCGGTACCAAAAGCGTCATTCACATAAATATCGCCAAGTGAAGCCAACTCTTTTGCAAAAGCAACGTCTCCTGCTTCCTCTTCAGCGTGAAAACGTAAATTTTCCAACAATAAAACTTGTCCCGGTTGTAGGTTTTGGGAAGCCTTTTTGGCCTCGTCTCCAATACAATTTGAAGCAAACTGCACTGGTACCCCAAGAATTTCCGATGCTGTTTTTAAAATGTGTTTCAATGAATATTTTGCTTCAACCCCTTTTGGTCTGCCCAAATGCGACATTAAAATTACGCTTCCGCCATCGGCAAGAATTTTATCGATTGTAGGTTTTGCCGCTTCGATACGAGTGGCATCCGTAACATTAAAATTTTCGTCTAAAGGCACGTTAAAATCAACGCGAATTATGGCTTTTTTGTTTTTGAAATCGAAATCGTTTACAGTTTTCATAAGATCCTTATATTTAGTTTTTTTAGAAGAATAGCAAAGATAGAACTTTTAGGCTACGGATAAATCCAAAAATGGCAAAACAAGGTACTTTTTAGCAACGAAATCGATATAATTTAATAAATAATTTATATTTTAAGCTTATTTATTAAGTGGGAAGACGATTCATTTATCAAAATGACGGCAATAATTTCAAAAAAATTGGAATCCTCTTTTTATGAAACTTTACGACCGAAATTTAGAGAATCGTCCATTTTCTTCTATATTTGCCTTATGCAGTTTTCAGAAATTTTAGGGCAGGATTACATCAAGAATCATTTGACACGAAGTGCCGATTTGGGCAGAATTCCTCACGCACAATTATTTGTGGGACCGGAAGGAAGCGGTACTTTGCCAATGGCGATTGCCTATGCGCAATACATTTTATGCGGCAATCAAAACGGCGAAAATTCAGGTTCCAACGAAGCCTGTAATCTTAAATTCCAAAAAATTTCGCATCCTGATTTGCATTTTGTTTATCCAACGGTAAGCACCGAAGACGTGAAAAAAAATCCAAAAAGCCTCGACTTCATTACCGATTGGAGATTGTTTATTGCACAAAATCCTTACGGTGGTTTGTTCGATTGGTATTCCATTTTGGGCGTCCAGAACAAACAGGGCGAAATTCGGGTCGATGATGCCCAAGAAGTTTTAAAGTCATTATCCTTAAAATCATACGAAGGCGGTTATAAAATTATGATTGTTTGGATGGCCGATAAAATGAATATTTCTGCTTCCAATAAATTGCTAAAATTATTGGAAGAACCGCCGGAAAAAACAGTTTTCATCCTGATTTCGGAAAACGAAGAAGACATTATTCAAACCATTCGTTCCCGTTGCCAAGTCTTGCATTTCAACGGATTGAGCGAACACGTCATTGCCGAAGCTTTGGTTTCGCGTGAAAATATAGAATCAAAACTGGCCGCAAAAATCGCCCATCAGGCACAAGGAAATTACAATAAAGCCTTGTATTTACTCAAGGATGACAACGACGAATTCCCCTTCGAACAATGGTTCGTGGTTTGGGTTCGTGCGGCTTTTAAAGCCAAAGGAAATCCTGCCGTGATTGCCGACCTGATTCTTTGGAGCGAACAAATTGCAGTTTTGGGAAGAGAAACCCAAAAGAAATTCCTGCAGTTTTGCATCGATATTTTCCGTCAGGCGTTGCTATATAATTACGAAACTCCGAGTTTGGTTTATTTGGAACCTACGGTCGAAAATTTTACAATAGCAAAATTTGCGCCTTTTGTCAACGGCAACAACATCAACGAAATATTACAGGAATTGTCCGACGCCATTTATCATATCGAACGCAACGGAAATGCGAAAATTATTTTAACCGATTTATCTATAAAACTGACCCGTTTAATCCACAAAAAATAAGCTTATGAATAATGCCGCCTCTATTTTACTTTTGGTTTTTTTGGCCGTCACTTTTATACAATCCGGCTATGACAAACTGTTTTATTGGAAAGACAATCTCGATTGGTTAAAAGAGCATTTTGCCAAAACCCAATTGAAAAACCTTGTCCATTTAGCCCTGCTGAATATTCTGGTTTTAGAATTAATTTCGGGGGTTTTGTGTGTCGTTGGATGCGTCGAATTGTTTGTAAATAATGGAAGAACATTCGGATTATATGGTGCGGTTTTTTCTTGCATCACTTTATTAATGTTGCTTTTTGGACAACGATTGGCCAAAGATTATGATGGAGCCAGAACAATTGTCATTTATTTTATTCCGGCGGTTATGGCGGTTTATTGGTTAAATTAGAAAATATGACTCAAGTAAAACTGTTACAAACATTCTGTTTTTTAAACCATTAAGATATTAAGTTTCATTAAGGGAATATTATAAATCTTAATCAACTTAATATCTTAATGGTTTAAAATTGAAAAAAAAATAGTGTTTTTTGAATACAAAAAAATTAAATAAAAATGACTTCAAAACATCCTTCTGAATCTTTGACCGTATTAACTGATTTGGTTTTGCCAAGCGAAACCAATCCCTTGAACAATCTTTTTGGTGGCGAATTGTTGGCTCGAATGGATCGTGCCGCCAGCATTGCCGCCGGAAGACATTCCCGCAGAATTTCCGTTACGGCCTCCGTAAATCACGTGGCTTTCAACAAAGCCATTCCTCTGGGAAGCGTCGTTATTATTGAAGCAAAAGTGTCGAGAGCGTTCAAGACTTCAATGGAAATTTACATCGACGTTTGGGTCGAAGATCGACAGTCAGGAAACAGAACCAAGGCCAACGAAGCCATTTACACTTTTGTGGCGGTAGATGACAGCGGAAGACCTGTTGAAGTGCCGCACATAATTCCCGAAACGGAACTCGAAATTCAGCGTTTTGATGCGGCTTTGAGAAGAAAACAATTGAGTCTAGTCTTGGCTGGAAAATTGAATCCTCACGAAGCTACGGAATTGAAGGCGTTGTTTGTGTAAGAACTTGATTTTGTTAAATCAATTTAAAAGATAGTTGCAATTAGTAAAAACAAAACTTAGAAATGAAAAATAAGATAATAATAATGGGTGTTTTAAGTATAATACTGGGTTTAGTTGGTTGCAAAAAAGATAATCAAGAAAATAAAAATTCAAACAGCTCTTTAATGCAATTTGCAAAGCAAATTACGATTAATCAATTGTCCGAAGAATTACAAAAACTCAAAGATGGAAAAACTGAATTTGATTTTATTGGAATAACATCCAACGGAGTTGATTGTATTTACTTTGTAAAGGACGGAAACAACTTTCAAATTGAATTTGAAGCTATGGCTCAAGAACAAATTCCTTTTATTCAAAAACTTAAGCAATTTGCCAATTCAAGCGGCTTTATGTTTAAAATGACAACTTATGGAAATAAGCCACAATATAGTAACGAAAAAAAAGCTCCCGTAATTAGAATAGAGATAAACTCAAAGCTGACTAAAACAAGTGAAATTGGAAAAACGATTGAAAACATAATATTTGGGAATACTGAGAACACAAAATATGATGTTGTTCCATAAATAAATACCTCTAAAAAGAGATTTTTTTAAGAGCCTTATTAACCCAAAACATTCCTATTGCAACTTCCAAAAAAAGAAGTATTTTTACAAACGAAAAGCACAAAAACATATGAAAGAAAAGATGAAGGAAAAGACGAGTTCAGAAAAAGAAGCCAAATTAAAAGCGCTACAACTTACGCTTGACAAACTGGATAAAACCTACGGAAAAGGTACGGTTATGAAAATGGGAGACAAAGCCGTCGAAGAAGTGGAAACTATTTCATCCGGATCTTTGGGTCTCGATTTGGCCTTGGGAGTTGGCGGTTATCCAAGAGGAAGAGTTATCGAAATATACGGCCCGGAATCTTCGGGAAAAACAACCTTGACTTTGCACGCCATTGCCGAAGCCCAAAAAGCCGGAGGAATCGCTGCTTTTATTGATGCAGAACACGCTTTCGACAGAAATTATGCCGAAAAATTGGGTGTTGACATCGAAAATTTAATCATATCGCAACCTGACAACGGGGAACAAGCATTAGAAATTGCCGAGAATTTAATTCGTTCTGGAGCGATTGATATTGTCGTGATTGACTCGGTTGCGGCTTTGACTCCAAAAAGTGAAATCGAAGGCGAAATGGGTGATTCTAAAATGGGTTTACACGCTCGTTTGATGTCTCAAGCCTTGAGAAAACTGACTGGAACCATCAGTAAAACCAATTGTACGGTTTTCTTCATCAACCAGTTGAGAGAGAAAATTGGCGTAATGTTCGGAAATCCAGAAACGACTACGGGTGGAAATGCGTTGAAGTTTTATGCTTCGGTTCGTTTGGATATTCGTCGTTCCACGCAAATAAAAGATGGCGATAACGTACTTGGAAACAGAACCAAAGTTAAAGTCGTGAAAAACAAAGTGGCTCCACCATTTAAAGTGGCCGAATTTGATATTATGTACGGAGAAGGGATTTCAAAAACAGGCGAAATCTTGGATTTAGCCGTTGAATTTGAAATCATCAAAAAAGCGGGTTCTTGGTTCAGTTATGGCGAAACCAAATTAGGACAAGGCCGTGATGCGGTAAAATCTTTGATAAAAGACAATCCTGAATTAGCGGATGAATTAGAAGCCAAAATCAAGGCTTTGATAAAAGAAAAAAATGCTTAAAATTAGAAAAGAGTCCCGCAATGCGGGACTCTTTTTTTTTGCGACAGACATATTCTACTCTATTTGTCACGCTGGAAGCGTCTTAATTATGTTGCTCTAGTATGTTGAGACGCTTCCAGCGTGACAAATAGAACTAATTATTTAGGACTAAAAACTACTTTTTCTTCTGAAACTCTTCTAATTGTTTATGAATTGTTTTCCAGGACTGGTCTTTAAGACTATTCTTGTCGGCCATTGTTTTTCCTTTAGTTTCAACAAAAGGAAGAATTCGTACCCTCAAAACTCCAGGACTTCCGCTAAAAATCGTATAGGAAAAACGTTTTTTATTATCCGCAAAAGTAATGGGAACAATCGGTAATTGATGATTAATTGCCAGTCGGAAAGCGCCGTCTTTAAAGGTGTCCAAAAGTATTGATTCGTCATCGGGAACGCCGCCCTCGGGAAAAATACAAATGCTAAGTCCTTGATTTATTCTTTTTTGGGCCCTTTCGAAAACGCCGTGTTTACTTCTGGAACTATTTCTGTCGACCAAAATGCAGGTTCGTTTATAGAAAAATCCAAACAAGGGGATTTTTGACAACTCTTGTTTTCCCACAAAAACGAATGGTTTTCGTATCGTGACAAGCATCAACATAATGTCGACCATCGAAGTGTGATTGGCAACAAACATATAGCTTTTGTCGGATTCGAGTGTTTGATCTTTATCAATTTTATAATAAAATCCCATCCCAAAAAGAATGAATTTTGACCAAATTCTGGCCATCTTAAAAAAATACGGATAACCGCTTTCGGTCAAAATGGAAGCCACCAGAAAAGGAAACATAATAATAATGGGAATGGTCATTAAGACATAAAACCAAATGCGCCAAACCACCCAAAAAATAATTTTTATTCCTCTCATAGCGTCAAAAGTAAGGAAAAGTGTGTAACTTTTAGTAAAAGAATTAACTTTGTCAAAAATAGCAATCTTTTACAATGGCAAAAATACTCACCGGCGTTCAAAGTACAGGAACCCCGCATTTAGGAAACTTACTTGGCGCAATCATTCCCGCAATCGAATTATCGAATAATCCCGAAAACGAATCGTTTCTTTTCATCGCCGATTTGCATTCGATCACCCAAATAAAAGACGGCAAAACATTAAGAGCAAACACCTACAGCACAGCTGCAGCTTGGCTTGCCTGTGGTTTGAATGTGGATAAAGTGGTTTTTTACCGTCAGTCCGATGTGCCACAAACAGCGGAATTATCTTGGTATTTGAGTTGTTTTTTTCCTTTCCAAAGATTGACATTGGCCCATTCCTTCAAAGACAAAGCCGACAGATTAGAAGACGTAAATGCCGGATTATTTTCGTATCCGATGCTTATGGCTGCCGACATTTTATTGTATGATGCCCAATTTGTTCCCGTGGGAAAAGACCAGTTGCAGCACGTTGAAATTACTCGTGATGTGGCTTCCCGTTTCAATCACCAAATGGGAGAAACGTTCGTGATTCCTGAAGCCAAAATCCAGAAAGACACGATGTATGTTCCCGGCACTAATGGCGGAAAAATGAGCAAATCAGCCAATAATTTCATCAATATTTTCTTGGACGACAAAGCCTTACGCAAGCAAATAATGGGAATTGAAACGGATAGCACTCCGCTTGAAGACTCAAAAAATCCGGAGACTTGCAATGCTTTTGCCCTTTATAAATTATTGGCGAATGAAAGCGAAATACAAACAATGACTGCCAATTATCTAGGCGGAAATTACGGTTATGGTCACGCCAAACAAGCCTTATTTGAATTAATCATAGAAAAATTCAAAACCGAAAGGGAAAAATACAATTACTACATCAACAACCTCGCCGAAGTAGACGCCTTATTAAAAACTGGCGCCGAAAAAGCGGCTGTTGTTGCCAATGGCGTTTTGGGAAGAGTGAGGGAGAAATTGGGGTTTGAGGTAGTTTAATACCAATTATGTATTCGAAAAGACTTTCAAAAATTTTCGAGAGTCTTTTTCAAACTATAACAATTAAAATGAATCGTTTAAAAAATTCCAATCTGGATTAATTGTGTTAATTAATATTTCTTTTTTATCCCGTTTCAAATCTTTAATTTCTTTCTCACGAGCAATAGCAAGCTGTATCCAAGTAAAATGTTCATAATAAAGCAAAAATTCAACATTATATCGTGCAGTAAAACTTTTTGGATTTATTTTTTCTTTATGCTCCTGTAAACGTTTTTTTAGGTTATTTGTGACACCTGTATATAGTACTGTTTTATTTTTGTTAGTCAGGATGTAAACATAAAAATTGTATATGCCTTCTGTGTATTCTATCATAATGATTCTCTTAAAGTCAATTGTTAAGCCCTCTCAAATAGAGACGCTTCCAGCGTGACAAACGGAGTAGAGCGTTTTGGTTGCTCATACTATTTTCAACTTATTTTGTCACGCTGGAGGCGTCTCGATTTGTCACGCTGGAAGCGTCTCAATTTTCTGTTTTTTTCATTCGTTTATATCGCCTCAAACAATTTCCCGGGCAAAGGTCGAATCACGCCTTTCAATTCCATATTCAGGAGCATTCCCGATATTTTGTAAATGGGAAAATCACACCGTAGAGCAATAATGTCGAGCAATTCCTTTCCATTTTTAAGGAGGTAATCATACACTTTTTGTTCGTCATCATCGAGTGTGACAAAGAGTTGCTTTTGCACGGGTTTTGTCTTGCTTTCAATGTCCCAATTCAGGATATAAACCAAGTCGGCAGCACTGGTAAGCAGGTTTGCTTTTTGGGTTTTAATCAAGTTGTTGCATCCTTGACTGTATTTATCGGTTGTTCTTCCCGGCACGGCAAAAACATCGCGGTTGTAATCATTGGCCATATTTGCGGTAATCAAAGAACCGCCTCTTTCGGCAGACTCGATGACAATCGTAGCTTCGGAGATTCCCGCCACAATACGGTTTCTACGAACAAAATTTTCTTTGTCCGGATTGGACGAACTCCAAAATTCAGTCATAAATCCGCCGTTTTGCTCTACTTTGGCAACGTATTTCTTGTGGGGTTTAGGGTAAATTTGGTTTAAACCGTGCGCCACAACGCCAATAGTTTGCAGGTTGTTGTCCATCGCCAATTGATGGGCAAAAATATCGACGCCATATGCAAAACCACTCACGATTACAGGGTCAAGAGGAGCTAAATCTTCTATCAATTTTCGGCAAAATTCCATTCCATAAGAAGTGATTTGTCGCGTTCCCACAATGCTGATGATTTTTTTATTTTTTAAATCGATATTGCCAGAAGTAAACAACAAAACCGGTCCATCGATGCAATGTTTCAAACGATCCGGGTAATTTTCATCCTGAAAATAAGCGACGTTGATTTCGTTTGATTTTATAAAATTTAGTTCCTGTTCCGCCTTTTCGAAAACAGATTTACTTTTTAAATTTCGTAGCAACGTGGAACCAATACCGTCAATGGCAGCGATTTGGGAAGTTTTAGTATTGAAAACCGCTTCAGCACTGCCGCAATGGTTTATCAGTTTTTTGGCCATAATATCGCCAACACCCTCCACTTGTTGCAATGCCAATAAATGAAATAAATCTTGGTCTGTCATACTAATCGTTTGAGGTTGAAATGTATAAAAATTTATGCGGATTGTTAATAAAAATTGTGAATAAAATTTTGATAACTATTTTCAATGTATAACTTTGTGTCTATGAACATCGAACCATACATCGCGCAGCTTTTATACCGTTACCAATGTGTAACCGTTCCGGGTTTCGGGGCTTTTTTGACTGAAATACAGTCGGCACAATTAATTGAAAGTTCCAATTCGTTTTTTCCACCAAAAAAAATGATTTCGTTCAATGCTTATCTAAAAAATAACGATGGATTATTGGCCAATCATATTGCCCAAGCAGAAAAAACATCCTATGAATATGCTATTAGCGCGATTCAATATGAAGTTTTTAACTGGAAAAAAGCACTTCAGGAAAACGGATTATTCTCTATAAAAAACGTGGGGAATTTTTCGCTTAACGCCGATAAAAACTTGATTTTCACTCCTTATGACCAAACCAATTATTTGACCAATTCCTTTGGTTTAGGCGCCTTTGTTTCGCCAATGGTGAAAAGAGAAATTTTTGAACAAAAAATCGAAGCTCTTGAGGAAAATGAAGTAATTGTTTTCAATCCAGAAAGAAGAAGAACGAGCGCCTATTTGAAATATGCCGCTATTTTCGTCTTGGGATTAGGTATGACAGCGGGTATTGGATATCCTATTTATCAAGAACATATTGCATCAGAAACGATTCTTGTTGAAACAGCCGTTCAAAAACAAGTTCAGAACAAAATTCAAGAAGCCACTTTTTTTATTAAAAATCCAATTCCAGCCGTAACGCTTACCGTAAAAGAGGAGAAAATGTCCTACCATATTATGGCGGGTGCGTTTAGAGAAGAAAAAAATGCCCAAAGAACATTTGAAAAGCTTTCTAATCAAGGTTATAAAGCAAGAAGAATTCCACAAAATAAATACGGATTGTTTCCAGTTCTTTACGGAAGTTATGCCACTTTTACCGAAGCTGAAAAAGCAAAACAGGAAATCCAAAAAACAGTAAATCCTGATGCTTGGATTCTGATAGAATCACTATAAAAACGAAACCCATTCCTTAAATCGAATGGGTTTTTTTATACACGACAATTCATTTCAATATTTTAGATTCAAACTCGCTTTAAACATTCTCAGTTCTTCCCAACTAAATTTATCGCCATATTTTTCTTTAAGAGGTGAAATCGATTCTTCCTTATAGCCATAGAAAGCCTCGGTCAATTCCAGAATTTTATCCTCGGGTAAAACATCTTTTATGCTTATGGTTTGCGACTGAATTAATTTTGTTAAATGTCCTAGAATGGTTTCCTCAGTGAATTTTCTAATGGCCGCAATCTCTTTGATGGTGTTCTTTTCGAGCCACAATTCATACGTTTCCTGAACGGTCGATTTTTTGGGCTCTTTAGTAACTTTCTTCTTTGAAGTGTATCTTTCCAGGTCAATTTCGTCTTCGATTAAAGTTACGTTTACCGATTTGAAATCTTCTTGAATAGTTTTTAACTTATTGATTTTGTAATATTTAATTTCATCTGAAGAAAGTTTTTCTTTCGAAATTGTTTCGCCATTTACGACCGTTTCTATCAATAATTTAGCTTTCATTAATCGCAAAACGGCCTTGATTTGCAATTCTTCGAGTACAACCAATTCCTCATAAAACGCCTTTACCTTTTTAATGCGTTTTACTTCTTCAATCTTCCAAAGAATTTCGTGAACCAAGTTGTCCATTGGTAATAAAAAATAGTCGAATGCCGCTTGTATTCTTTCGGAAATATGATTTAAATCTGCGGTTTCCTGACTGAAAAGTTTATTCAATTGTGTTATGAATTTTTTGGATGGATCCAAAAGCGATTCGATGGCTTCCGTTTGTTTTCGTGCCCAAACGGCGTGTTTTGATTTCTCCGAACTTTCCCCTTTTTCATTGTAACTAAATTTATGATTGCGCCATTCCTGAGCCAAATCATCCCAATCGAAAGTGTTAATCAGGTAATTATGGATGAAATTTTTTGTTTCAAAATGCAGTGCATTTGCTAAAAACGAATCCGATGCTTTGTTAAGCGAATAATCCATCACGTCTTGATCGTTCGAAATACCATTCATTCGCAACGGAGAAAGTAAAATTAAGCCGTTTAACGAGCGTAAACGCGATAAAGCCACATACGCTTGTCCGGGAAGAAAAACCTGTGAAACATCGAGCGCAGCTTTGTCGAAAGTCAATCCTTGACTTTTATGAACCGTGATTGCCCAAGCGAGTTTTATTGGATAATGAACAAAAGTTCCCAAGACTTCTTCCTCAATTTCCTTGGTGTTTTCATCCACCTTATAGCGAATGTTTTGCCATTCATATTTTTCGACTTCTATGGTTTTATTTTCTTCGGGAAAATGAACAAGAATTTCCTGGCTCGAAAGCGATTTTATAAATCCCATTTTTCCGTTGAAATACTTTTTATCGAAAGACAAGTCGTTTTTCACAAACATAACTTGCGCGCCTACTTTGAGCCTTAAATTTTCTTCGACAGGAAATATTTTATCCGGGAAATCGTCAACGATTTCCGGTTTGTAGGTTACTAATTTTCCTTCCAGGTCTTCCAACGCTTGCGCATTCATTGCATCCGCTTTGGCATTGTGAGTTGTTAAAGTAATATACCCTTTGTTGGCTTTCAAATCGAAATCAGGTTTCACATATTGATTCAAAGCTTGAATGTCTGCCGAAGAAATTTGATTGTTTCTCAAATTGTTCAAAATCGAAATAAAGGCATCGTCAGTTTGACGAAAAATCTTGGATAATTCGATATATAAAGGCGGATTTTGCTGCACAACGTGTGAATGAAAAAAGAATTTTCCTTTGTAATAGGTTCGTAATGTTCGCCATTCCTCGTCCCGAATTACGGGAGGCAGTTGCAATAAATCGCCAATATACAATACTTGAACTCCGCCAAAAGGACTGCTTTTTTTGCGAACGGTTTGCATCATAAAATCCATTGCGTCCAGCAAATCGGCACGGAGCATACTCACTTCATCAATGATAAGCAATTCCATATTTCGAATAACCGACTTCTTTAAACCGCTCATTTTAAAGTGTCTGCGTAAGGTAGCCTTCGTTTCAAACTTCGTGTTTTCAGAAAAATGGGGAGCCGAATTATCCGGAATAAATCCGCCGAAAGGCAACTGAAACATTGAGTGAATTGTTACTCCGCCAGCATTTAATGCCGCAATTCCCGTTGGTGCTACCACAACCGTATTCTTGTGCGTGGTTTGAATAATTTCTCGAAGAAGCGTCGTTTTTCCAGTTCCAGCTTTTCCCGTAAGGAAAACAGAGCGATGGGTTTGATTGATAAATCTCAGGGTGTAAACGGCGGCTTCGGAAATAGTTTGCATTTGGCGTATAAATTAAAGGCTAAAAATATAGCTTTTTGACTAGATAAAACAAAAAATGTCACGCAATTGCGTGACATTTGATAAACTAATTTCAATAAAATTATTTTTTAACTTCCTCTTTTTTAGCGGGTGCTTTATATTTCTCGTTTAATAATTTGATGATGTCTTTCGTTATATCATATTTATCTTCAGCATATAAAATACTGGCTGCATCACCCGTTCCGTAGATGTAAGCATAACCTTTTTCTTTGCCGTATGCTTTGATGAATTTTTTAACTCCGCTAACCAATGTGTCCATTTCTACACTGCTTTCTTGTTGTAATTGTTGAGAAAGGGCTTGTTGAGCATAGTTTAATTGTTGTTCTCTTTTTTGCAACTCAGCTCCTTTTTGTTGTGCCCAAGCTTGACCATTTGCTTGTGCTTGACTCTGAAAGCTGGAAGCTTCTTGTTTGAATCTCGCAATTTCAGCATCAAGCTCTCTTCCTTTTTCGTCAGATTTTGCTTTGTATTTAGCTTGAAGGTCTTTCGCTTCAGTATATTCTTTCATTAAGACTGAAGTATCCACGTAAGCTGTTTTTACTTCCTTAACTTCTGCTGTTTTATTACATGAAACAATTGAAACCGAAAGTGCGATAATTAATAATGCTTTTTTCATTTTTAAGTTTTTCTAATTTTTAAGTATTGTTACAAAAATATAAAAAAATAAGTAGCATTCGGATAAAGTTTTAAAAATGCAAAATATTTGTGATATAAGTTTTTGTTATTGAAATTAAAATATTTATAATTTATAATTATTAAAGTCGAGCTTAACAGCGCTCAAATAAGCGGTTTTATTTAAAAAACTAATATCAAGCAGCAAAGCCTCAAAAACTATTTTTTAAATGCGCTTAAAATCAATTTTAGCTGTTTTTTATGATGTAAATGTGCGAGGAATATTCAAAATTCTTCCTAGCGTACCAATTGGATTGCAATCCGATAAAAAAGGCTTTTATAAAATTCATTTTTCCTGATTTGTATTTTTCGGAAAGCAAGCTCACATAAAATGAATCAAACTTCATTGGTAAGACTTTTTCCAATTGCATTTCTTCTTTTTCAAAAAGCAACTTTATCGCTGTTTTAGAAAAATGCCAAAAATGGATTGGCACATCATAAGCTGCCCAAAAATTTCCGTAATGTTTTGCGTCAAACGATTTAAAATTTGGAACGGCAATTATTAATGTTCCGGTTGGTTTTAACAATCGTTTCAATTCTTTAATTTGTTTGTCCAAATCAGGAACGTGTTCCAAAACGTGCCACATCGAAATCACGTCAAAAGAGTTGTTTTCTAATTCGCTTGTAAGTTTTACAAACGAAACTCCTTTGTTTTTAGCAATCGTCTTTGCTTTTTCACTTGGCTCTACTCCTATTATTTGCCAACCATCCTTTTTTGCAACCGCTAAAAAATCTCCTGTTCCGGCTCCAATGTCTAGAATCTTTCCCTTATTGGGTTGAAGCAAATTTATTAAATTGAGCTTGTTTTTTAAAGCTATGCTTTTTACGAAATGGTACGCTTTTTCAAATAGAGATCGTTTATTGTCCGTATGGGAAATGTAATCTTCACTTTCGTAATATTTGCCTAGATTGTCTAAACTTGGTTGCGGAAAAGTGATTAACATATCCAAAACTTCATCGTGATACAAGTCGAAAGTTTCTTTGGAAACCGAATAATCTTTTACCGTAAGAAAATGTTTTTTGTTTGAAATATTCATTTTTAAATTTTATTCTTTTAAAAAGTCTCAATAATACCAAGCATCTACAAGGTAGTTTCACGTGGAACAATATTAATTCTCCATCAATTCTATCTTCCCATATAAATCAATAATACAGAAACATCGCTTGGCGAAACTCCACTAATTCTCGAAGCTTGTGAAATTGTTACTGGACGAATCTTGCTTAATTTTTGTTTTGCTTCAATTGACATCGATTTTATTTTGTTGTAATCAAAATTTTCAGGGATTTTTACATCTTCCAATCGAGTTGTTTTATTGGCATTATTCCTTTCCTTTTCGATATATCCAGAATATTTCACTTGTATTTCGGCTTGTTCCAATATTTCTTGATCCAAATCGTTTTCCGCAACATAAGCCGCCACTTTTTCGAATTTAATGATGTCTTCCAAATCAATTTGTGGGCGAGAAAAAACTTTAAATAATTTGTCGCCTTGAGTAATCAAAGCCGTGTCTTTTGATTCCAAAATAGGATTTGCTTCAGCAACCGAAACACTGGTTTCTTTAAAGAAAGCAACCATTTTTTCGGATTCCTTCAATTTGTGTTCCATTCTGCGCAAGCGTTTTTCAGAAGCCAGTCCTATTTCGTAAGACATCGGCGTCAATCTAAAGTCCGCATTATCTTGACGTAATAATGTTCTAAACTCGGCACGAGATGTAAACATTCTGTACGGTTCTTCGGTTCCTTTTGTAATTAAATCATCAATTAAAACCCCAATATAGGCTTCATCCCTTTTCAAAATTAGCGGAGCTTTTTCCTGAACTTTTAATGCCGCATTAATTCCGGCCATCAATCCCTGCGAAGCCGCTTCTTCATATCCTGTGGTCCCGTTTATTTGTCCAGCAAAATACAATCCTTCAATTAACTTGGTTTCCAGCGTATGCTTCAATTGTGTTGGCGGGAAATAATCGTATTCAATGGCATATCCCGGACGGAAAAATTTAACTTTTTCGAAACCAACAACGGAACGCAATGCTTTAAACTGAATGTCTTCAGGAAGAGAAGTCGAAAAGCCATTCACATATACTTCGACGGTATTCCAACCTTCAGGCTCCACAAATAACTGATGTCTTTCCTTGTCGGCAAACCGATTGATTTTGTCCTCAATGGAGGGGCAATATCTCGGACCAATACTTTTTATTCGCCCATTGAACATCGGAGAACGATCAAAACCTTCCCTTAAAATATTATGAACTTCAAGAGAAGTGTAAGTCATGTGACAGGATTTCTGATGAATCAAAGGCTTGGTAATATCAGAATATGAAAATTTATCTGGTTTGGTATCTCCCTTTTCCTCATTCATTTTGGAATAATCCAATGAGCGTCCATCAACCCTAGGCGGTGTCCCAGTTTTCATTCTTCCTGCTTGAAAACCTACTCCCACTAAATCTTCGGTAATTCCGTAGGCAGCGCTTTCTCCAGCTCTTCCTCCTCCGAATTGCTTTTCACCAATATGAATTAAACCATTTAAAAAAGTTCCATTAGTCAACACTACCGATTTTGCCTTAATTTCTATTCCAAGCGAAGTTCGAATACCTTTGATTTTGCCATTTTCGATAATCAATCCTTTTACCATTTCTTGATAAAAATCAAGGTTTGGAGTTCGTTCCAACATCAATCTCCATTCTTCCGCAAAACGCATACGGTCACTTTGAACCCTAGGTGACCACATTGCCGGACCTTTTGACTTGTTCAACATCTTGAATTGAATGGCGGTATTGTCAGAAACGATTCCGGAATAACCACCAAGCGCATCAATCTCACGAACAATCTGCCCTTTGGCAATACCGCCCATTGCAGGATTGCAAGACATTTGAGCAATGTTTTGCAGGCTCATTGTGACCAACAAGGTTTTCGATCCCAAATTAGCAGCAGCAGCAGCAGCTTCGGAACCTGCGTGGCCAGCACCAACGACGATTACATCATATTCTTCTTGAAACATCTTTAATTTAGGATTTAGGATTTAGGATTCAGGATTGTTCATGCCGCATCATAAATCTATATTTGTTGTTCCACGTGAAACATTGCATATTTTAAATTTAAAAATAAAACTTTTCAAATCTAAAAATTTTGATTTTTAATACTATTGTTCCACGTGAAACATAGCCAATTTTTCATCTTCTTTATTTCTCATTATTAACGCGTCATTATCGGTTTTATCTTTGTATCCACAATAATGTAAAATGCCATGCACTAGAACTCTTTTTAATTCTTCATCAAATAAAACATCAAAATCGACAGCGTTGTCTTTTACTCTTTCAATGGAAATAAAAACATCACCATTTATTTCATTTCCAATACTGTAATCAAAGCTAATAATATCCGTCAATGTGTCGTGATCAAGATGCTCAAGGTTGATTTTATGCAAATAATCATCATCGCAAAATATGTAATTTATTTCGCCTTCTTTCTTGTTTTCTGACGCAATTACACTAGATAGCCACTTAGCTAATGTTTCTTCGTTCTCTAAGTTAAAATCGGTTTCGTAATTAAAATCTATCATTTTTGTTAAAATATACTTGAACTTTTTGGTTAAAATTCGAGCGCAAAGGTAAGGATTGTCTATTTAATATTTCAATGCTATTTAAATAATCCAATAATGATTCTGGCAGTGCTTTAGATTGATTATTGAACTCCTTCTTATTGGCCTCTGATTGACGTTTGTTTTCTTGACCTTGTTGCTGTAAAGCAGTATTAAGTTTTAAAAGTTCTTGTTTCACTCTGAGAATGTTTTGAAGTGTTTCGTTCTTAAAACCTTTGTTCAATAATTGTTTTTCAATTTGCTTCATTTGTTCTAAAGCATTTTGACCGCTCCCACCAATTCCTTGCTTGTCTAATTCATTCTGTAAAGATTCCCTTAATTGCTTTTGCTCTTTATATATTTCCATAATTGCCTTTGCATCTCCTTCTCCTTCTTCTCCATTTTGACCTTCATTGCCTTTTTTTTGACCCTCTTTCCCCTTTTCCCCTTCTTTGCCTTCACCTGGTTTTTGTCCTTTTTTTAAACCGTCCTGCATTTTCTTGACCAACCCGTCCTGTTTTTTAATAATGTCCGGCAATTGCATTCCTTCTCCTTGTCCGGGTTTTGGTTTACCAGCACCCCTACTTGACATAGACATTTGCATATTGTTTAAAATATCGGATAATATATTAGCTAGTTTATTGGCTGAAGAGACTGTGTATTGTTGATGCGAAACTCCTTTAGGGATTTGGGCATCAGACAAAGTCTCCAAAGACTTGTCTAAATTATATTGTGTGTTTCCAATCTCTTTTGTAATGTCTTCACCGAGTTTTGGATTTCGCAAAGACATAGCAAACAAGCTATCATCAATATGTTTGAACTGTAGTTTTAAATCTTGTTGGAGCTTTAAATTTTTATTAAAAGCCGGTGAACCCATTTGAAAACTTTTGAATTTGGCCATTAAATCTTCTTGTGAAAACGAAAAAGTAAGCAAATTATCGAGAATTTGGCGCAACATTGCGATGTCTTCTTCAAGTTGTTCCATTTCTCCACTTTCCATACTTTGCTCCATTTTCTGGGACATTTGTTTCATTTTTCTGGAAGCGCTTTTTTGTTTTGGTTTAGCATTTGCTTTTTTGTCTTTTTGCAATTCTTCAAATGCTTTTTTTAAGTCTTCATCAATACTTTTTTGTTGTTCCTTGTCAACTGAAATATCCAATGGTTTTTTAAGTTCATTGTTTTCTTTGTCCAATTCATTTAAATCCTGTTGAATTTTATCGAATTCGTTGCTGATTTCTTCTTGGTTTTTAGTATTGTTTTCTTTGTCTTTATTCGACAAATCTTCTTGCTTTGTGGAAAGTTTATCAAGTTTTTCTTTTAACTGTTCTGCTTTTTTCTGTACGTAATATTTTTTGGTCAGTTCAACTAATTGTTCTAAACTCCTAGTTTGGTTTTTTGCGTTTTGTTTGAACTTGTCCATTTTATCCATCAAGTCCTCCTGCTTGATTTTGTCATTCAGTTCTTTTAATTCATCCAATAGTTTTTGATTTTTTTCCAAATCCTTGTCTACATTATCCAGGCGTTTTTGCAAATCTTCTTTAAATTCGTCCTTTTTATCCATTTTGAATTTGTCAAGATTATCTTTCATTTTCTCTGCAAAATCTTTCATCAATTGATCTTGCTGTTTTTGACGTTTCAAGAAATCATCGATCTTTTGACGGTCTTTGAATTCGAGATTTTCTTTTTCTTTGTTGGCGTTTTGAAGTTTTTCTAAATCAGAAATTTGTTTGTCTTGGTTTTTCAATGATTTCTCTAAACTATTAACATTGTTGTTTTGCTGTTGCAAGTCCAGATCTTCTTTTTCGTCATCAGTAGCAATCCGATTGGAGAAAACGGATGATTTCGTACTTTTGAAATTATGGATTGCATCATTGTCGAAAACCTCGAAATAATATTCATAAGAAACGCCTTGTTCAACAGGTAAATTGGCGGGGAAAGCAAAAATAAATTGGTCAAAAACTGCTTTCTTAATGGCAATTGCTCCACGTTTAATAGCTTCTGGTTTGTTTTTGGGATAATAAACAACTTGCAGTTTAGAGAGTCCATAATCATCTGAAAGTTGTCCTAAAACAAAGCTTTTGTCAACTTTTAAACTATCCGGAGCGTTATTCACATTAATTATAGGAAACTGGTCTTTAATTACGGAAAGTTGATAATTGAGTTTTTCGTAATTACTTACCTTCTCATTCGATGTAATAATTTGATATCCCGTATTTTGCAATATATATTTAGAAAAAATAAAACTGTTTTCTGATTTCGAAAAGGGAAAATTAGACGTTAAATCCTTCCAATTAATGTTTTGGGTGGCTAGTGCGTTTATTTTCCAAGTAACTCGCGTTCCTTCCGGTACAATGGCGTTGCCTGTTCCTTTAATAAGTTCCGGTTTTTTATTCAAATAAAAAGGAAAATTCAACTGCATTTCAAAATTAGCAATCGAAGGAACGGTGACCACATTTAATTCATAATCAGGTGAGGAAACCGCATTGGCTTCCACGTGAAACGAAACATTTAAAATTGGTTTTTCGATTTTATATTGAAATTCTCCGGCTTTGGTTGATTCCATAAAATAACTTTCGTCACCAATGAAAATCATCACGTTTTCTGGAGTTATTTTACCTTTCGTTTTTATTCGAATGATAAAATCCTTGTTTTGTTCGGTTTGCAAATTATCATTCAATACCACAAATTGAAATGGAGCTGGAGGAGAAAATTGGTCTTGAAAATGCACCACTCTATTCAAACTCTGGGAAAGTATTATGCTGTTTCCCGACAAATAAAAGAACAAGAAAAAAAGAATTGGAATGATTGCTAGCGGTAAATACTTTCTATTTTTACTAAAGTTAATCGCATTCCCGAAAGGAATTGGCTGCAAGGCATTCGCTTTTTGTTCAATGGAAGCCAATAACAATTCGGATTGGTTTTTGTCATTCGACAATTGAATGAAATTTGTGAGTTTATCACTTACTTCCAGAAAATGATTGCCAATGATTTTTGATGCCTCATTATAATCAATTCCTTTTTTAAGTTGGAACAATTGGAATATTGGAAACAAAATAAAACGAAACAACAAAAAAACTTCAACTCCAACAAAAACCCAAAACAAGGCGGTTCGTCCCGTTGGCTTGAGCCAAAGAAAATATTCCACAAAAAGTGTGAACAAGAAATACAACAATCCTAAACCGATGAAGAAAATCATTCCTCGAATCAGCTCATTCGTGTAAAACTTCTTGATGAAAAGCTCTAACTTTTGATAAATAAAATTTGACGATTCCAAAATTTATACCTTGTTTTTATAACGGATAAAAGTAACCATTTTTAAATTCCATCAATGTTAAAAATATATTAATCGAATTTCTATATGGAAGCCTTAAATTATTCTCGTTTTCAAGTTCCTAAATTGACTAATTGAAATTGTATATTTGCAGCAAAATCTAAAAAAATGTCAAAGCAAGTTCGGGTGCGTTTTGCACCAAGTCCAACTGGACCTTTACATATTGGCGGCGTACGTACTGCCCTATTCAATTATTTGTTTGCCAAAAAAAATGGCGGTGTTTTCTTTCTTCGAATAGAAGACACCGATCAAAATCGTTTTGTTCCTGGAGCCGAAGAGTATATAATGGAAGCTTTGGAATGGTTAGGAATTGCACCTAATGAAACCATTGGAAAAAACGAAAAATTTGGTCCTTATCGTCAAAGCGAAAGAAAGCACTTGTACAAAGAATATGCCGATTTGTTGATTAATTCAGGAAATGCCTATTATGCTTTTGACACTGCCGAAGCTTTGGATGCCCATAGAAAACAACACGAAGAACAAGGAAAAACATTTATTTATAACCATCATAATCGGGAAAAACTGGATACTTCTTTGGTGATTTCTGCTGAAGAAACCGAGAAAAGAATTGCCAATGGCGAAGATTATGTCATTCGTTTCAAAACACCCGTTGACGAAACTTTGCATTTGCAAGATATTATTCGCGGCGAGGTTAAGTTTGAAACCAATTTATTGGACGATAAGGTTTTATTTAAAAGCGACGGAATGCCAACCTATCATTTGGCGAATATCGTTGATGATCATTTAATGGAAACTTCGCACGTGATTCGAGGTGAAGAATGGTTGCCGTCAATGCCGTTACACGTTTTGTTGTACCGGGCATTTGGTTGGGAGGTACCCGAATTTGCGCATTTACCTTTGATTCTAAAACCCATTGGAAACGGAAAATTATCAAAACGTGACGGTGATAAATTAGGTTTTCCAGTGTTTCCATTAGATTGGACGGATCCAAAATCAGGGGAAACATCATCTGGTTACAGAGAAAAAGGATTTTTTCCGGAAACGGTAATCAACTTTTTGGCCTTATTGGGCTGGAATGACGGAACAGAAAAAGAATTATATTCTTTAGAAGAATTAGTAGAAAGTTTTGATTTGAACAGAGTTCATAAATCAGGAGCCAAGTTCGACCCAGAAAAAAATAAATGGTTCAATCATCAATATTTGGTAAAAAAGAATGATGCGGATTTGGCGAAAAGCTTCGCTCCTATTGTTGCCGAAAAAGGTTTCTCTGTTTCTGAAAACACATTAACAAAAATAGTTTCCTTAATAAAAGAAAGAGCCCATTTCATTTCGGAATTCTGGGATTTAAGTGATTTCTTTTTTGTGGCTCCAACTTCTTATGACGAGAAAGCTTCGAAAAATTGGAAAGAAGAAACACCAGCTTTAATGCAGAAATTGATTTCGGTTCTTGGAGAAATAACCGATTTTACTTCATTGAATATCGAAACCATCGTGAAAGATTGGATGACGAAAAACGAAATTGGAATGGGAAAAGTAATGCAACCGTTTCGTTTAAGTTTGGTTGGTGCATTAAAAGGGCCGCATTTATTTGATATTGTGGAACTCATTGGAAAAGAAGAAACAATTAAAAGAATTGAGAAGGCGATAGATTCTCTATAATATAAAAAGCTTCCAGCCTTTTGAAAGCTGGAAGCTTTTATTTTTTTACAAATACAAAATAATATTACCGTTCAAAATTCCCGCATTTCCTTTAAAATGGACTCCTAAGTTTTTGTTATTCAAATTACCAAGCATATTATTAATTCCATATTGGTATGAAATATTTGCTCGGAAATGCTTTGCTCCTGCCGTGATTCCAACCGTTGGATAAAAATTGAATTTAGAAATGTCCTCAATATCTTTGGCGAGTAATGTCGTTCCAGAAATCACATTGTTTTCATTTGAATAATCCGTTTTTAGTTTACCATTGACTTGAACTATTGGTCCAAATTCAACTGTTAAATGGTTTTCGATTATTCTAAAACTTCCCATTAACGAAATTTGAGCTGACGATAATTTATAATTTACATCTTTATTTGATAAAAATCCACTGTTTGTGGCAACACTGAAATTGTTTTCGCTAAACTGCATCGCATAAACCATATCCCAATCATCATAAAAATTTCCTCGCATTGAAAGTCCAGCATTCCAACCTGTTCCTGGTTTTGTCTGGAAATTATTGGTGTTCAAGGTAAATTGGTTTACACCAAAAGAAATGCCAATTCTATTAGAATCCCTGTAATCATATTGCGCAAAAACAGCCATTGAAATCAAGACAAAGGCGAATGTGAAACATATCTTTTTCATAAAAATTAATTTAAACAACGGCAAACCTAAAGTTTTTTTGTAATTTAACAGTAATTTTTTAACTAAATTATACAAACTATGAACATTCCATTAGTCGTACTTCTTGTTTTCGGATTATTTATTTTTCTTTCCTCTTTTTTTACGGTAAAACAGCAGTCCTCATTTATTATCGAACGTTTTGGAAAATTTTTGAGTGTCAGAAATTCTGGACTCCAACTGAAATTGCCTTTAATTGATAGAGTTGCAGGCCGTGTAAACCTGAAAATTCAACAATTGGACGTTATCATTGAAACCAAAACTAAAGACAACGTGTTTGTGAAAATGAAAGTTTCTGTTCAGTTTAAAGTAATTCAGGACAAGGTTTATGATGCTTTTTATAAATTGGAATATCCTCACGATCAAATTACGGCATACGTTTTTGACGTCGTTCGCGCCGAGGTTCCAAAACTCAAATTGGATGATGTTTTCGAAAGAAAGGACGATATTGCAATAGCTGTAAAACGTGAATTGAATGAAGCTATGACTACTTATGGTTATGATATCATCAATACATTAGTAACGGATATTGATCCAGATATTCAGGTAAAAAATGCAATGAACCGTATCAATGCTGCCGACAGGGAAAAAACGGTGGCAGAATTTGAAGGTGAAAGCACAAGAATTAGAATTGTGGCTAAAGCCAAAGCGGAAGCGGAAAGCAAACGTTTACAAGGACAAGGAATTGCTGACCAAAGACGCGAAATTGCTCGCGGTTTAGTAGAAAGTGTTGAAGTTTTAAACAGCGTGGGAATTAATTCTCAGGAAGCATCTGCGTTGATAGTGGTAACTCAACATTATGACACTTTGCAAGCCATTGGCGCAGACGCAAATTCAAATTTAATTTTATTGCCAAATTCTCCGCAAGCCGGAAGCGATATGCTCAACAATATGGTGGCTTCGTTTTCTGCCTCAAACCAAGTGGGTGAAATGATGAAGAAAAAAAACAGAAAATTAAAAGCAAAAACCGAGGATTCTCATCCAAGTAATCCGGTTCCAAAAGCTCCAGAAGAACAAGTATAATACAAATACTTTTAATAAAAAAAGAGGCTTAATCGCCTCTTTTTATTTTGGATAACCATTTGATGGCTAATGGAATTGCAGCGCTAAGAAGCATTGAATACGAATTAGAAAGCAATGATTTAGAAGCCTCTAATAAATTACCAATCAAATTTTTAGGCTCAAAACTTTCTTTTATTTTTTGGAAATTCCAAATCACTTTTTGAAAACTGAGTTCTTTTTCAAGTTTCAAAATCTTTAATTCCGATTCTATTTCTGCAAAGGAAGAATATTTTTTTGTATCCATAATTTAGTCGTTGAAAAAGATTTCTGAAAATTTCTCTAAAATTGGCTCTTCAATTATTTTGTCTTTAAACAAAAATACAATTATTGAAATAACTAGATAAACTCCGCCAATTATTAAAAATCCAAATACATAATTGTCAAGTGTTTTACCAATTGCTAAAGCCCCTGCAACCGAAAAAAACATCAAAACTATTAAAAAAAACAAAAAAACAAAAGCAAATTTAAAAATCAACGTGGTAAGTTTCATTGCTACTTTGAAACTTTTTAATTTGTAGTAGGCAATATTACTTTCGATATAGGCTTGAGCCTCATCTTGAATATTTTCTGTGTTTTCTTTTAGTTCTTCAAAAGCCATAATTGAGTTATTTAGGAATTCGTTTTTTGTGTTGAAGCTTTATCCTTTTGAAGTTTGGCATTTTGTTCTTTTAATTCAGCTAATTTTATTTCCAAAAGAGATATCACATCTTCAGTTTTATGACTCATATTAGAAATCATATTTTCATAAGTTTCTTCTAAATCATTTTTGGCGTTTGAAAATTTACTTTTCAATTCTTCCGAGGCGTCTTTAAATTTATGTTTTAAATCACTTTTTGCATCATCAAAACCATCTTTGATTTTTTCTCTTGTTTTAGTTCCTTTATCTGGTGCAAATAAAATTCCAACACCCACTCCAATTACTGCTCCTGACAAAACTGCCAATAATGTATTTCCTGCGTTGTTTGACATGATTTTTACTATTTAAATTAATAATTTATTAAAGTTACAACATTTATTAACACCGCAATGTTAATAAGCCGTTAAAGTGGCCAATATTTTTTCAAAACACAATTTGAACAACTATAAATTCACAAATAATCAATAAGCATAATAGGAACTGTCGAACTAAAAAAAACGTCTTAAAATTGATTTATGAAAGCCGTTTTTGATTGGAAAATTCTATTATAAATGGAAATTTTATAAGGATTTACGATAATAAGAAAAACGCCCTAAAAAGGCGTTTTTCATTATCAAAAACTATAGTTAAATTTTTAAAATTTCAAATTATTTAATAAATCAAAAACTTTTTCGTTCTTCTCAGTATTTTTTAATTCTGAAAGTTGTGTTTTAAAATCGTTAAGATGATTCGGGTCGTTTTTTAAATTTTGAATGGCAAAAAATCTCGCCATTGGCAATTGACTTTTTAACGACATCGAATATAATTTTGTCAATGGTTCTTGTTCGATGTCTTTTGCTTGAACTTGATCAGAATAATTTAAAATCAAATTCGAGAACAATAAAGAATTGTTATCATTTTTAATATTCTTTACAATTGTATTATTTATCAAACTGAAATTATCAATGCTTTTTATGTTGTCAATAATTGATTTCAGAATAACATCAGCAGCATTCTCGTCTTTTTCTTTGACATATTTATTGATTTCTTTCTGGGTATTCATCAATAAATTTTCTTCTTTTTTACCTTTTTCTTCCCAAGCATCTTTGAGTCCAACGGTTTTGTTGAAAACTAATTTCTTTTTGTCTGAATCCTTATCAACATTGAAATACCCCAAACGTTGAAACTGGAATTTTTCTCCTGGTTTAACTTCTGATAAGCTTGGTTCCACGAATCCTTTCGCAATTTGCAAAGAATTTGGATTCATAAAATCAAGGAAGTTTTTCTCTTTGTGACTGTCTGGTGCTTCATCTATAAACAATCGGTCATACAAACGAACTTCGGCTTCAATGGCGTGTTGAATGGAAACCCAATGCAAGGTTCCGGCAACTTTTCTTTGGCTTGCTTCACTCCCACTTCCGCTACGAGAATCTTCGTCATAAACGGCGTGTATTTCGGTAATATTTCCTTCCGAATCTTTTACAACACTTTCTCCTTTAATGATATAAGCGTTTTTTAATCGCACTTCTTTTCCAATGGACAATCGGAAAAACTTGGCCGGAGCTTCTTCTAAAAAGTCATCACGTTCAATGAAAATTTCTCTTGAAAAAGGCACTTTTCTGAAACCGGCACTTTCGTCTTCCTGATTGTTTTCGGCTTCAAGCCATTCTTCTTTTCCTTCTGGATAATTAGTAATAACCACTTTTATTGGATCTAAAACCGCCATAACTCTTGGTGCGGTTTTGTTTAAATCTTCACGCAAACAAAACTCCAACAATGAAACTTCAATCACGTTTTCACGTTTGGCAACGCCAATGATATCACAAAATTTCCGAATGGAATTCGCCGTATAACCTCTTCTTCTTAATCCCGAAATCGTTGGCATTCTTGGATCATCCCAACCATTTACAATATTTTCCTGAACCAATTGCAACAGTTTTCGTTTGCTCATTACAGTGTAATTCAAGTTCAAACGCGCAAATTCATATTGGCTAGGTCTTACTTTGTTTTCGTCACAAATTTGGTCTAAAAACCAATTGTATAATTCACGGTGCATCACAAATTCAAGCGTGCAAATGGAATGTGAAATTTGCTCGATATAATCACTTTCGCCATGCGCAAAATCATACATTGGATAGATTTTCCAATCATTTCCCGTTCTATGGTGATGACGATGCAATACCCTGTACATCAACGGATCACGCATCAACATATTCGTCGATGTCATATCTATTTTGGCTCTCAAAACGTGACTTCCCTCGGGAAAATCACCCTTTTTCATTGCTTCAAATAAAATCAAATTTTCTTCAACAGAACGGTTTCTAAATGGTCCATCAATTCCTGGTTGTGTTGGCGTCCCTTTTTGGGCGGCCATATCTTCAGAAGACTGACTGTCAACATAAGCTTTTCCGTTTTTAATCATTAAAACCGCCCAATCGTATAACTGTTGGAAATAATCGGAAGCATAACGTTCTTCTGCCCATTGAAAACCCAACCAACGCAAATCTTCTTTGATGGCATCAACATATTCCTGTTCTTCTTTGGCTGGATTGGTATCGTCAAACCGCAGATTTACAGGGGCATTGTATCGCAACCCCAAACCAAAATTTAAGCAAATGGATTTGGCGTGGCCAATGTGTAAATAGCCATTAGGTTCTGGCGGAAAACGAAAGCGTAATTTATCTTGGGGAAAACCGCTTGCTAAATTGTCTTCGATAATTTGTTCTATAAAATGAAGTGATTTCTCTTCGGTTGACATAATTTTGTTTAATTTTAGCAAAGATAAAAAAAGAGTTTAGAAGTTTAGGTGTTTAGAAGTTTAGTTATTTCAAACAATCCTATATCTCTGAGCTAAACCCATAACCTTTTAAACTTATAACCTCTACCATGGGAACTATAAAACTAAAAAATATTCGAACCTACTCCTATCACGGCTGTTTATTGGAAGAAGGAAAAATTGGATCCGATTATTCGGTTGATTTGGAAGTTAAAACCGATTTGCAACAATCATCCATCTCAGATGATTTAAAAGACACCGTAGATTATGTGCTTTTGAATCGTATTGTTGTTGAAGAAATGGCTATTCGATCCCATTTATTGGAACACGTTGTTCAAAGAATTATTACAAGATCTTTAAAAGAAATACCATCCATTTGGTGGATAAAAACCGCGGTTTCAAAACTGAATCCTCCTATTGATGGTGATGTTGAAGCGGTTTCCATTGAAATGGAACAATCGAGAAATTAAGCCCCTTAACCCCCAAAGGGGAAATAGAGATCGCCTTTGAAAAGAAGTGAATTTTTCAAAATTTAGAATTCAAAATTCAAAATTATTTATTACTTTTGCCGTCCATTCAATAATGGCGTCGTGGCCGAGTGGCTAGGCTGGGCTCTGCAAAAGCTCCTACTCCGGTTCGAATCCGGACGATGCCTCAAGAAGAGATACAGAAATGTGTCTCTTTTTTTTATATCATTTTTTAAAAAAATGAATTAAAGTTATGGTTCGAATCCGTCCCGAAAGCTTTCGGAAGATGCCTCTAAAACCTTCAAGGAAACTTGAGGGTTTTTTTATATTTGTCATTCTGACGTAGGAAGAATCTAAAAAATTAGGTAAAGTTATGGTTCGAATCCGTCCCGAAAGCTTTCGGGAGATGCGGATGAAACCTTCAAGGAAACTTGGAGGTTATTTTAGTTTAATTTAAAAAAAAAGGTGATTTTTTGTTTATGAACCATTTCTAAATTTAGAATATAAAATTTAATAGCTTTTTTGTTTTTTAATAGTAGTGGAATTTTCCGTTATAACATAATTTTAGCAATATTTATACGGTGTAGGTAGTTTATTTAATTATTATCCTTTCATCTAATACAACTTCTGTAAGCCCACCATATCCAAATTTAACCTTAACTTTTTTGTCTTCAAGATATTCCAAAATAACTTCTTTGTTTACAGATAAATCAGAAAAGTGTTTTGGTATTCTAGTTTTTGATTCTTTTACTATAACAAATAGCATATATACTGACCAACCAAAAGAACCAATTCCAATTTGTTCAAACGCAATATTTAACTTATCTGCAAATTGATTGACAATTGCCTGTTTTGTTTTCTTTCCTATTTTAGGATCATAAGGGTTCCAATAATGATTCCAAATCTCTCTTTTTGATTCAAACGGAAGTTGTTTCCATTCATCAAAAGTGAAATCTAGTTCGATATTAATTTTATTATTCTTCATTTTTATTACCTACAAATCAAAATACACACAAGTTTATAGTTATTATTCTTATAACTATTTATCTATTTTTTCCAAAACGTGTTTCAACTTCTCTTTTTCCTTTGGAAACCAACCTTGAGTAATTAAAACAACCCCAAAAACCATTAAAACAATACTTATTCCTTTCTTTATTTTAAAAATGTTTGTCGGTGTCATTTTAGTTTTTAATTGCTTGGCTAATATTATTTTGATACAATCAACAAATAAATAGGAAAGAATCACGGTTGTAAAAAAGGTCATCATTCTAGAGGTTTGCATTTCTAGTTTTGGACCGATGGAAATAATAATTGCCAACCAAAACCCAAGAACTCCTATATTGATTATATTTAAAAAAAATCCTTTAACAAAAAGACTTGCATAGTTTTTCCTGATAATTTCCTGGTCTATAACTTTGGTGTTGATTTTATTTTCCTTGCTTAAGCTGATAAAAGAAATTACTCCATAAGCCAACATCAATATTCCACCAAACATAAAAAGGGCCGAGTTGTCTTTTAAACTTTTTATTAATCTATAACTTCCTAAATAAGCAATGGTAATAAAAACAATATCACCTAATATAACACCTAAATCGAATACTAAAGCCGCTCTAAATCCTTTTATAATACTTGTTTCCAGTAATATAAAAAAAACAGGACCTATCATGAAACTTAAAAAAATTCCCCACGGAATTCCTGATAAAATATCGTTTATCATTGAAAATAAAATTTATTAAAAATAGAAATACAATCAAATACTATTGTTTTTCCCTAATTGTTCCCCCTAAAATTGTTTTCTGGTTGATCTGTTTTGGTTTTCCATAAATATCTATGGAACCACCGGCTTTCACTTTTGCATCCACCAATAAAGTGGCATAAACTTCTGCTTGCCCTCCGGCTGAAACGGTTATCGATGTTTGTGAAGTATGTAATTCTTTCCCTTTAAAAACCCCGCCTGAAGAAACAATACAGTTCTGATTGGTCGCATTACCCGATAATTCAATTATTCCGCCGGAAACTGCTCTTACATTTGCTTTCTCGACATCTAAAACTACATTTATTTCTGATCCTTCACTGGCATCTAAATCAATCGATGTTTGCTTAAAAGTTTTGTCACTTGAAACATAACTTCCTTCATTGGCTTCAATAGTTTCTATTTTTTTGAAATATAATTTAATGACAATATCGTCGCCAGACAATAATTTTGGAAAAGGCATTCTTAATTTTAATTCTCCATTTTTATTCACAACTTCAACTTCATTTTCTCTGTTTCCCGTGATAATTATTTTATTTTCTGAGGATGAAATTAATTTCACGTTGAGTTTGTCAAATACTTTAACGGAATCAAAATCACCAAGATCTCTTGTGACTTGGGCGAATGTAACTTGGGCCAATAGTACGATCGCTATAACTAATACGTTTTTCATTTTTTTTATTTATTCGTTTCTTCTGATAAAATTAAAATCCAATTGTTTCTTCACTAAATCGGCATTTTTTACTTTAACGTAAATTTCGTCGCCTAATTGTAATAAAGCTTTAGTTGTTGCTCCAACCAATGCATATTGTTTTTCGTCAAAAGTATAATAATCGTCTTTAATTTCCCTAATTCGAATCATTCCTTCGCATTTATTTTCGATAATTTCCACAAAAATTCCCCATTCGGTTACTCCGGAAATTACACCTAAAAATTCCTGATCATTGTGATTCTGCATGTATTTTACCTGCATATATTTGATGGAATCACGTTCGGCATTGGTTGCCAAGCCTTCCATAGTGGAGGAATGTAAACATTTAACTTCATACTTTTCTTCATCAACAGATTTTCCTCCGTCGAGATAAAATTGCAATAATCGATGCACCATTACGTCTGGATAACGACGAATTGGAGAAGTAAAATGACTATAATAATCAAATGCTAATCCATAATGTCCAATATTATCAGTGGAATATTTGGCTTTACTCATTGTTCTAATTGCAAGAGTATCTATTAAATTTTGCTCTTTTTTTCCAACAACATCACTCAATAAAGCATTCAAGGATTTTGAAATATCTCCTTTATTTCTGAAATCTATTTTGTAACCAAATTTTGCAATCACAGTTTGCATCGCAATTAATTTATCTTCATTAGGTTCATCGTGAATACGATAAATAAAAGTTTTCTTTTGTTTTCCAATGTATTCCGCCACTTTTTTATTGGCCAAAAGCATAAATTCTTCAATCAAATGATTAGCATCTTTTGATATTTTAAAATAAACTCCCTCTGGTTCGCCTTCCTTGTCTAAATTGAATTTTACTTCTACTTTATCAAATGAAATGGCACCATTATTCATCCTGTCTCTTCTTAAAATCTTGGCTAATTGATCTAATTTTAAGGTCGCAGCGACAATTTCTGAAGGAACTTGATAAGAACTTCCTATGATGGAAATTTCCTCAGGAATTGTATCTCCTTTGGTTTCTATAATATGTTGGGTTTCTTCGTATGAAAATCGTTGATCTGAAAAAATTACCGTTCTACCGAACCATTGATTCACTACTTGAGTTTTTTCGTTGATTTCAAATATTGCCGAAAAAGTATATTTTTCTTCATGCGGTCTTAATGAACAAGCATAATTTGACAAAACTTCCGGTAACATTGGCACGACTCTATCCACTAAATATACCGAAGTTGCTCGTTGATAAGCTTCATCATCCAGAATTGTTCCTTCTTCGAGATAATAAGAAACATCGGCAATATGGACTCCAATTTCGTAATTTCCATTTTCTAATTTTTTGAAAGACAAGGCATCATCAAAATCTTTAGCATCTTTTGGATCAATCGTGAAAGTCAAAGTATCACGCATATCACGACGATTTTTAATCTCGCTTTCGTTTATTGTTGTGTCAATTTTTTGCGCATAAACTTCTACTTCTACCGGAAATTCTGCAGGTAAACCATATTCTGCCAAGATAGCGTGAATTTCAGTATCGTGTTCACCAGGTTTTCCTAATACTTTAATTACAGCTCCAAAAGGACTATCGGCTTTTTTAGGCCAATCTTCTATATGAACTAATACAACGTCTCCTTGTTCAGCCTCGCCTAATTTATCTTTTGGAATAAAAATATCGGTGTACATTTTTGGGTTGGCAGTCGAAACAAAAGCAAAATTCTTTTGAATATCAATTACTCCAACAAAATCTGTCTTTTTCCTTTCAACAACTTCAATAACTTCACCTTCAGGTCTTCTTCCTTTTCTTCTATTGTAAACATAAACTTTTACCGTGTCTTTGTCTAAAGCACGGTTTAAATTATTGGTTGGAATAAATACGTCTTCATCTAATTCAGGACAAACAAAATAAGCGGTTTTTCGACCAGTCATATCAATAGTTCCTTCGTAGTAATCTTGACTGATTGCTTTTACAAGATATTTTCCAGGTTCGGTTTCTACAACCTTTTTATTGGAAGCGAGAATTTTTAAATCTCTAATAATTTCATTTCTACTTTTAGTGTCATCTAAATCTAAAATAGCTGCTATTTGCTTATAATTAAACGCTTTATTGGCATTTTTAGCTAATATTTTTATAATTTTATCAGAGAAATCTTTCTCTTTTTTTTCGGGTTTTCTCAGTTTTTTACTCATAAATCTTTTCTTAAAAGTCTAAAATTACGAATAAGATTTCAAATTTAGTATTTAGAATTTCAGATTTATTAAAAATATAACTTTTGTATCTTTATAAAAATAAAAAAAATGGAAGAATTTAAAACCATAGCCATATTCAATTACATGCATGAAATCGTGATTCTAAAACATCTATTGGAACAAGAAGAAATTCAATACTTTTTCGAAAATGAAATGATGTCTTCGATTGCTCCATTTTATTCCAATGCATTGGGTGGAATTAAAATGAAAATTCATCCCAATGATTTCGAGAGGGTTCAAAACATATTAGATGAATTAAATAATAATTTAAAAATTGTTTAAAAATTCTAAAGTTGTCAACATCTATTAAAAACAACAAAAAGAAAAAGGAAATTTAAATTAATTTTTAATGGTTATTATAGCGTGTTAATAGTTACAATAACTTTATTTTTAAAACAGTTATTTTAAAGTTAGATGTTTTTATATTGATTTGTTAACATAGTTATTTTAGGTTAAAAGGTTTATTTTAAAGTAATTTTAAAAAATAATGAACAGTTGTTAATAATTATAAAAACATTGGTTTTGTAAATAAGTTTACTATTAAATTTTTGTTAACAACATCACTTTTTTTACCTATAACTATTCCATAAATTCACCAAACTAAATTTGTTTATTTCATTCCCATTTTGGATTACGTTTTTATTTAATACAAACGAGAAATACTTCTAATTTTCTATCTAAAGTTATAAACATTTAATGTTAATTTAAAGTTACCTGATTATCAAGTATTTATAAAAGGCTATTAACATTACATTATATTAATAATTTAGTTACAATAGAGCCATTAATTTAAATATTTTTATAAAAATTATTGATAATCTAGCAGTTATATATTTAATTTAAAAAAATTAAAAATCCACAATTCTTTCAGTAAATTTGCAGTACATAATTTAATAAAAATATAATGAAAATCTCCATAGGAAACGATCATGCAGGACCAGATTATAAAAAAGCAATTGTAGCGATGCTTCAATCAAAAGGACACGAAGTAATTAATTACGGTACTGACACAATAGATAGTGTTGATTATCCTGATTTTGGTCATGCTGTTGCTAAAGATGTTTCGGAAGGAAAAGTTAGTTTTGGAATTGTAATTTGCGGAAGTGGAAACGGAATAGCAATGACGGTGAATAAACACCCAAAAGTGCGTGCGGCTTTATGTTGGATAAAAGAAATTGCCACCTTGGCTCGCCAACATAATGATGCCAACATAATTAGTATTCCAGCGCGCTATACTTCGATTCCACAAGCTGTAGAAATGGTGGAAACTTTCCTTACTACTGAATTTGAAGGAGGAAGACATCAAAACAGGGTTAATAAAATTAGTTGTTAATATATTTTGGGAAACAATCATAGCCACAGTCACAAACACGAAGTACAAGGTAAAAACCTGTTATTTTCAATTTTTTTAAATATTGTAATCACTATTGCCCAAGTTATTGGCGGAATTCTTTCGGGAAGTTTGGCTTTAATTTCCGATGCTTTACATAATTTTTCAGATGTACTTTCTTTGGTTTTTAGCTATATCGCTCATAAATTATCCAAGAAAAAAGCATCTGTCAATCAAACTTTTGGGTACAAACGAGCGGAACTTATTGCCGCTTTTGTAAATGCCATGACGTTAATAATTGTTGCTTTATTTTTAATTTATGGAGCTACCGAACGTTTTTTCAATCCACATAAAATTGCATCTGAATTAGTAATTTGGCTTTCACTTTTAGGAATCATAGTAAATGGTTTGTCTGTTTTAATTTTAAAAAGTGACGCAGACAAAAACCTGAACATGAAATCCGCTTATTTGCATTTGTTTACAGATATGTTGGCTTCGGTCGCGGTTTTAATTGGCGGATTGTTAATGAAATATTTTCAATGGTATTGGGTTGATAGTGTAATGACGTTGATTATTGCCATTTATTTGATAGTTGTAGGTGTTGATTTACTTATAAAATCTACACAAATGCTGATGCTTTTTACACCTAGCCATATTGAAATAAAAGAAATTGTTAGAGAAGTACATAAAATTCCAGGCATAGGTAAATTACACCATATTCACGTTTGGTATCTCAACGAAGAAGAATTACATCTCGAAGCGCATTTAGACTGTCTTGAAGATATAAAAATGTCTGAATTCAATGAAATGCTACACAAGGTGGAATATGTTTTATTAGATAAATTCCAAATTAATCACGTTAATATTCAACCTGAATACAATAAAGAGGATCCAATGGATTTTATTGTCCAAGATTAACGTCAAAATAAAATAATGACCAACATACAATTCATATCCAAAACCGTTGCTACTTTACCAATAAACATTCAAAACACGGTTCAATTATTACAAGAAGATTGCACAATTCCGTTTATTTCCCGTTATCGAAAAGACAAAACCGGCAATCTTGACGAGGTTCAAATAGAACAAATTGCTAAACTTCAAAAGGAGTACGAAGTCATCGTAAAACGGAAAGAAGCCATTTTAAAATCTATCGAAGAACAAAATGCACTTACACCGGAATTAGATAAAAAAATCCAACAAAGTTTCGATTTACAGGAGTTGGAAGATTTTTATTTGCCCTACAAAAAGAAGAAAAAAACCCGTGCCGACGTCGCTCGGGAAAACGGATTGGAGCCACTGGCAAAAATCATTATGGCACAAAATAATGATGATGTCGATTTTATTTCCACCAAATATTTGAACGATAAAGTTCAAAATGAAGACGAAGCTTTGCAAGGCGCAAGAGATATTATCGCCGAATGGATTAACGAAAATATTTATGTTCGCAAGCAATTGCGCAGACTTTTTCAGCGCAAAGCAACCATCACAACCAAAGTCGTAAAAGCAAAAAGAGACGACGAAAAAGCCCAAAAATTCGACCAATATTTCGATTGGTCCGAAAGTTTAAGTAAAACACCATCGCACAGATTATTAGCTATGCTTCGCGCCGAGAACGAAGGTTTTGTCAAAATGAAAATTGAAGTTGAAAACGAGGAAGCTTTAGATATAATTGATGAACTAATTATCAAAAAGAAAAACAATACAACTCCGCATTTACAACTTGCCATCGAAGACAGTTTCAAAAGGTTGCTGAATCCGGCAATTTCAAACGAAGCTTTGCAAGAAGCTAAAGCCAAGGCAGACGCCAATTCTATTCAGGTTTTTGCCAATAATTTAGGGCAGTTGTTACTTGCTCCGCCTTTGGGCGAAAAAAGAATTTTGGCGATTGATCCAGGATTTCGTTCTGGTTGCAAAGTAGTTTGTCTCGACGAAAAAGGGGATTTGTTGTACAACGAAAACATTTATCCTCATGCGCCACAAAATGAAACGGCAATGGCGATGAAAAAAATTCGTTCGATGGTGAATGCGTATCAAATTGATGCCATTTCCATTGGGAACGGAACGGCTTCGAGAGAAACCGAGTTCTTTATCAAGAAAATTGCCTTTGACAAACCAGTTCAGGTTTTTATAGTTTCTGAAGCTGGAGCATCAGTTTATTCGGCATCAAAAATTGCACGAGAGGAATTTCCAAATTACGACGTGACGGTTCGTGGTTCAGTTTCCATAGGCAGACGACTTTCGGATCCTTTGGCCGAATTGGTAAAAATCGACCCGAAAGCCATTGGCGTAGGCCAATATCAGCATGACGTGGATCAAACCAAACTTAAAGAAGAATTGGATAATACGGTGATTCGTTGCGTGAATTCCGTTGGAATTAACATCAATACGGCGAGCAAACATTTGTTGAGTTATGTGAGTGGAATAGGAGAGAAGCTGGCCGAAAATATTGTGCAATATCGCTCTGAAAACGGTCCTTTTGAAGACCGAAAACAATTGAAAAAAGTGCCAAGATTAGGCGAAAAAGCCTACCAGCAAGGGGCTGCATTTATCCGAATTTCGAATGCAAGAAATCCATTAGATAATTCAGCCGTTCACCCCGAAGCGTATGGAATTGTCGAAAAAATGGCAAAGGATTTGAAAGTTTCCGTGAATGATTTGATTGCCAACAAGGAAAAAACCGCCCTGATAAAACCAGAAAATTATGTCACGCCTGAAATAGGATTATTGGGATTGAAAGACATTATAAAAGAACTCGAAAAACCAGGATTGGATCCTAGAAAATCGGCAAAAGTTTTTGAATTTGACCCCAATGTAAAAACGATAAAAGATTTGAAAACCGGGATGATTTTACCTGGAATTGTCAACAATATCACCAATTTTGGTTGTTTTGTAGATCTTGGAATCAAGGAAAGTGGCTTGGTTCACATTTCGCAACTCAAAGCTGGTTTTGTGAGTGATGTAAATGAAGTGGTAAAATTACACCAACACGTTCAAGTGAAAGTGACCGAAGTGGATGAGGAAAGAAAACGTATTCAGTTGAGTATGATAATTTAAGATAAAAAAAATATCCCGAAATCATCGGGATATTTTTATTTTGTTTCTTCTTCTTTTTTATCAGCTGGCTGATCGTCTTTGGCTGCGTTTTTGAATTCTTTAATTCCGCTACCCAACCCTTTCATTAATTCTGGAATTTTTTTACCTCCAAAAAGTAATAAAACAACTGCTAATATAACAAGGATTTCAGTGACACCTAATCTTCCCATAATTGAATAATTTATTGCCGAAGCAAATTTGTAATAAATCTTGTGACAAAGGTATATAGAAATATTTTACCTAAATTCATTTTAGGTTAATTATTTAGTTTCAAAAGCGTTAAATCTTTCGTAAAATAGGTTAGTTGTCATAAATTTCATTAAGAAAATAGGCTAATGATATCATAACATTAATTGTTATATTTGTAAAATAAACATAAAATATGTCTGAAAAGAGACTTAAAAGAAAAAGACTCCATAACAAATTATTCTTAAAAAACCGATTGGTTATTTTGAACGAGGATACATTTGAAGAAATATTCTCGTTCAAATTGAATCTGATGAATGTTTTTGTGACGGCTACTATTGGCGCTATTTTGTTAATTTCATTTACCACTTATATCATAGCTTTTACGCCCTTACGTGAGTTTATTCCGGGATACTCTTCTTCAAAACTAAAAAGAGATGCAACTGAACTTGCCTTAAAATCAGACTCATTGTCTGATGCATTAAAGAAAAATGAAGCCTATATAAAATCGATTCAAAAAGTATTGACTGGCGATTTAGAATATGCAAAATTCAACAAAGATTCCATACTTGCCTCAAGTAATGAAGCACCGCCCCAGGTTGATTTATCACCATCAAAAGAAGAATTGGAATTAAGGAAACAAGTGGACAAAGAAGAAAAAAAACCAATTTCCCCAAAAGCTAAATCAAAATAGAGTCTTGAACTATTTTTTCAAAAGAGTAAACACAAAAAATGTCAATAAAATCGTTTGCAGCAAAACTATTTGCACAAAAAATTTATACTAAAACCCAATTGTGGGTCAATCGCCCTGTTGAAATTCAAAATGAAGTTTTACAAAAATTAATAAAAGAGGCACAACACACCAAGTTTGGAATTGACCATCACTTCAATCAAATAAAAACAAGCGTAGATTTTGCGAATAATGTTCCGATTCGTGATTATGAAGAGTTAAAACCTTACATTGATCAAGTTGTAAAAGGCGAGGAGAATATTCTCTGGAAAGGCAAACCGCTTTATTTTGCAAAGACTTCCGGAACTACTTCGGGAGCAAAATACATTCCGCTTACCAAGGAATCTATGCCATATCATATTGAAGCGGCACGAAACGCGATCCTGCATTACATTCACGAAACAGGAAAAGCCGATTTTGTCGACGGGAAAATGATTTTCCTTCAAGGAAGTCCAATTCTGGAAGAAAAAAACGGTATAAAACTAGGAAGATTGTCGGGAATTGCGGCACATTTTGTACCGAAATATTTGCAAAAAAACCGAATGCCTTCTTGGGAAACCAATTGTATTGAAGATTGGGAAACCAAGGTAAATGCAATTGTCGAAGAAACTTTCGACCAAAATATGACGGTGATTTCAGGAATTCCGTCTTGGGTACAAATGTATTTCGAGAAATTACATCAAAAAGGAGGGAAGCCTATTGGTGAAATTTTCAAAAACTTCAATTTATTCATTTATGGTGGCGTCAATTATGAGCCGTATCGCGCCAAGTTCGAAAATCTCATAGGACGAAAAGTAGACAGCATCGAATTATTTCCAGCCTCTGAAGGATTTTTTGCCTACCAAGATTCCCAGAAAGAAAAAGGAATGTTGTTGTTGTTGAACTCCGGAATTTTTTATGAATTTGTAAAAAGCGATGAGTTTTATTTCGAAAATCCAAGGAGATTTACCATTGGCGAGGTAGAAATGGGAGTAAATTATGTATTGATAATTTCTACCAATGCAGGACTTTGGGGATATAATATTGGCGACACCGTTCAGTTTACATCATTAAAACCTTATAGAATAATTGTTTCAGGAAGAATCAAACATTATATTTCTGCATTTGGCGAACACGTAATTGGCAAAGAAGTCGAAAGTGCTTTGCAAGAAGCAATAATTGGCACAACTATTCGCATCAACGAATTTACCGTTGCGCCGCAGATTAATTCAACCGAAGGTTTGCCGTATCACGAGTGGTTCATAGAATTTGAAAACGAACCTGAAAACTTCGACACTTTTTCGGAAGCTTTAGACAATGCCATGCGGAAACAAAATATGTATTACGATGATTTAATAGTGGGCAGCGTATTGAGAAAAGTAGTTATTACAAAAGTGGTAAAAAACGGTTTTCAAGACTATATGAAATCCATAGGAAAACTGGGCGGGCAAAATAAAATTCCAAGGCTGAGCAATGACAGAAAAATAGTGGATTTACTTAGCAAACAATAAAAACCATACATTCGTATGCTTAGAATATACAATTAATGAAGGATATAAAGAACACCTCAAGATCTAGGTCACAAGAATCCTCGGCGGCAATTGAAAAAATGTACATCACAATGCGCCATTTGTTTAACAGAGGATTTTATAAACCTATGGGTGTTTCGGGCGAAACGCTACGAGAAGCATTACTTTCTTTGCGGCCTGAAATTTATGGAAATATTGCCGAAGAAAAAGTGGAATTAAGCGGACTTTTATATGTTATTGAGCGTCTTCCCACTGGAATTGAAGAATGTCGATTTATTAATTTAACTTCAGACGAGGGCTATTCCGGATCCCATTTCCAGGCAATTGTACCTCCCAAAAGAAAAAGAAATTGTTATCGCATTGACGAGGAACAAATGAATGTTGAAATTACCCGTGGGCGTTCGGATATTTATGATATTTTGACGCATTTGACGTTTATTTTCATCGAATCGCACAAGATAAAAAACAGGGTTTTGCTTGACGATGCCGGCGAAGTATCTCGCGATTGGCAAAAACTGGAGCAGGCCGTTTCTCAAAAGAAAAAACTTTCGCAAATAGAAAAAGAGAAAGCCGTTTCGCACGCCGCAAACATTCTTGGAAGAACATTTATAGAAGTATTGGACATATACGACGCCTTTGGATCGGAATTATCTCCAGATCGTTTTTTGCACGTTATCTTTTGGTTGGGAAAATTAGCAATTGAAGAAGTTGTAGACGACAACAAAAGAACGATAACGTTTAGTCCCATTTTAAGAGAACGATTAGGACACCATATTCACGGCGAAATTTGGGCAACCAATGTCAAGGAAGTTTTGAACGAAAACCAACTTTTAGACCGGCCAATTCATGTTATAAGTGCCAATATGCACAGCGTGATGAACTCCATCTTTGCCACGACAGCGTTGAAAACCAAGTTTAAAGATAAATCTGATTTCTTTATTTATGAAGAATTGAGCAAATCAGGGGCTTATGAGGTTAGAGACAAAGTGGAGGAATTTGCAAAATTGCACGGAATGATTTCGATTCCTGACACTTCTGGAACCAATATTGACGTTCAAATTTTTGACACGGCAAAAATGGATTGGGCAAAATCATCCTTTCCAACAGCAAATATTGGAGATATAAAACCAGTAATTATTGTGATGGATTATGCTTTTGGAGAACAGGCTTATGAAACCATCGATGAATTATTGAAGCCATACAAGAAAGACAACACCTTGTTAAACGTGGAATCTGTATCCATAATGGGAAAAGCAGGTATTCTGGAAGGCAGAAAAGGCGATATTATGATTCCTACGGCACATATAAATGAAGGAACGGCGGACAATTATTTTTTCCATAATGAATTAGCGGCTGAAATGTTTGAAGGCAATGACATTTCTGTTTTTGCCGGGTCAATGGTTACCGTACTTGGCACATCCTTGCAAAATAAAGATTTGCTAAGGTTCTTTCATGAATCTACTTGGGGAGTTATTGGATTGGAAATGGAAGGCTCTTATTATCAAAAAGCCATTCAGTCGGCCTCGAAAATCAGAAAAAGCATTCCTCTTGACGTGAAAGTTCGATATGCTTATTATGCATCAGATAATCCCTTGGAAACAGGAAGAACATTGGCTTCTGGAGGCTTGGGAACAACGGGTGTAAAACCTACTTATTTGATTACAATCAAGATATTGGAACAAATTTTTAATGTAAAATAAAAATCAGGGCATGAGTACAAATACACACAACAGTCAAGAAGACCAGCAAATTGATTTGTCCCAAATTTCCAAAAAAATAGGATTTTTTTTTCAAGAAATTAATATGTTTTTATTCAGGTGTATCCGGTTTTTTATTATAAATAGGATTATAATTTCAATTTTATTTATAGTGGGATTTGGCGCGGGATTTTATTTAGACATAACACAAAAAACCTATAATAATCAAATCATAGTGGAGCCGAATTTTGAAAGCACGGATTATTTATATTCAAAAATTGATTTAATTGAGTCTAAAATTAAAGAGGGAGACACCGTTTTTTTAAAAGAGGTTGTAGGTATAAAAAATCCTAAAGAAATCCTAAAAATCGAAATAAAGCCTATAATTGACGTTTACAAATTTATTGAAAATAAAGCAGAAAACTTTGAATTAATCAAGTTGATGGCAGAAGACGGTGATATTCAAAAAATAATTAAAGACAATTTAACCAGTAAAAATTATAGATTTCATACTATATCTTTTATAACCAATGAATCAATCAGCGATAAAGGAACAGTCCAACCACTGTTAAGTTTTTTAAACGATACGGATTATTACAAGAAGATACAAAAAGAAGTTTTAAACAATATTCAAGTTAAGATGAGCCAAAATGACACCATTATTTCACAAATTAATGGAGTCTTAAACGAATTTTCCAACACGATAAATGGCTCCAAAAAAAGCGACAAACTGGTTTATTATAACGAAAACACACAGCTTAACGATGTCATTAAAACCAAAGACGCTTTAATTAAAGAACAGGGAATTCATAGAGTTGAGTTGGTAGGTTTTGATAAAATCATAAAGGACGACAGTGCAATAATAAATATTAAAAACATTAAATCAATCAATGGAAAATTGAAATTTATTTTACCTTTCGTTTTGATTTTTGGATTTATCTTTGTCGGATTCTTCGGAAGATTTTATAAAAACCAAAAAACCATATTCTTGTTGAATAAATAAAAATACGGCAGAACTGTTATTGAAAGCGGGTTGCCAAACCCTTTTTTATATAAGAGATAATTAAAAAGGCAATCTTGCCCAAATTAACAATAAAAAAACACCATTGTTTGTGTTTTAAAACTATTAAAATGAATTTTATCACCACCAATCTAACAGGTTGTTACATTATAGAACCTAAAGTCATCAGAGATGAAAGAGGTTATTTTATGGAAAGTTTCAATGAAAATACCTTTCAAAAAGGAATTGGACAGCCAATTCATTTTGTTCAAGACAACCAGTCTTTTTCTACAAAAGGAGTGCTTCGAGGGTTGCACTATCAAACAGGAGTTCACGCTCAAGCAAAATTGGTTCGTGTTCTTGAAGGAGAAGTTTTGGATGTTGCAGTAGATATAAGACCCGATTCGCCAACCTATGGACAATATGTTTCAGTTGTACTTTCGGGTGAAAATCAGTTGCAATTTTTTGTTCCAAGAGGGTTTGCACATGGTTTTTTAGTGTTGAGCGAAACGGCAACTTTCTTTTATAAATGCGATAATTTTTATAACAAAGAGTCCGAAGGAGGAATTATTTTTAACGACCCAAAAATAAATATCGATTGGCACTTTCCAGAAAAAGAATTGCTGATTTCCGAAAAAGACCAACTATTGCCAACAATTGAAAACGCAAAAGCGGCATGGTAGTTTTAGTTACGGGAGCTTCGGGACAATTAGGGAATTCGTTGCAATATATTGCAAAAAAATATCCTGAGATACAGTTTATTTTTTGTTCATCATCAGATCTAGACATTACAAAAAAAGAAGACTGCCAAGCGGTTTTTTCTAAAATAGAACCGGATTTTTGTATTAATACAGCCGCTTATACCGCTGTTGATAAAGCTGAAAGCGAACCCGAAAAAGCGAATTTTATCAATGTAATTGGAGCTAGAAATTTAGCCGAAGTTTGCAAAGATTTTGGTACGACATTAATTCATGTTTCGACCGATTTTGTTTTCGACGGAAACAAAACAACGCCTTATACCGAAGAGGATATTACGAATCCTCAAAGCATATATGGAAAAACCAAATTAGCAGGGGAAAAGGCAATCCAAGAAGTATTTGACGATTATTTTATCATAAGAACTTCCTGGGTTTATTCCCAGTTTGGCAATAATTTTATGAAGACCATATTGCGGTTGGCCAAAGAAAGAACTTCGTTAAGCATTGTCAATGACCAAATTGGCACTCCAACAAATGCAGTGGATTTAGCCGAGGTGATTTTAACAATAATCAAATCCAAAATCACAAATCCAAAATCACAAGTCCCTTTTGGCATTTACAATTTCAGCAATGAAGGTCAATGTAGCTGGTATGATTTTGCCAAGAAAATACTTGAAGTAAATAATGTAAATATCGATTTACAACCAATTCCAACAACAAGTTATCCAACGCCTGCAGAAAGACCGAAATACAGCGTTTTAGATAAAAGCAAAATAAAAGGCACTTTTAATATTGAAATTAGAACATGGGAGGAAAGTTTAAAAGAAAAAAATTAAATCACAAAAAATAAATGGTTTTTAATAGAGAGCTGGATATAATTATTAAAAAATTAAATTTGAAAGCTACAGAAATAGGCTAGTTTATGGCATATAAAATGTAATGGTTAAAATTTGTTAAATAACTTGAATTTATTTTTGGCACCATTGAGAAAAATTAATAACATAACAACCCAATCTATTTCGTTCAAACAACTTCTTTCATCAGGAAGGTTGACTTTTTTGTATAGAATTTTGGGATTGTTTCTCAATTTCTTTATTACTTTTTTCATCACCAAAAATTACGGTGAAGGTGTTTATGGAAATTATTCCCTTATTTTCACCATGCTTCAGGCAAGTACCATGCTATTTGCTTTAGGACTTCCGAATGCCATAATTAGTTATTTGGGTTTGCACAAAATAGAAGATCATTTTTCCCAATTTATTTTAAAAAAAGGCTTAAAAATAGTCTTGATAGCAACCATCATTCCTTGTGGTTTTTATTTTTTTTTCAGGGAATTTATTGCATTGGATATTTTTGGGAACATAGAGTTGATTCCTTACCTGAAAATCATCGTTTTTACCTTGCCTTTTGCCATAATTCACGAACTCATCTTAAATTTTTTTATTGCCACAAAAAATTTCTTGAAGTTTAACATCTTTATGTTTCTGGTACCCAACTTCATTTTTTTACTTTTATTGGTAATCATCTCCATTTCAAAAGAAAATGAATCGATAACATTTGCTTTTTATTCTATCTCCATTTCAATAACGCTAATTGTTGAATGTTTTTTTGCTTTTAAAAAATCTGAAACGGCCATTTTTGAAAAATTATCCACAAAGCAGATCATTCAGTTTTCTTCCTCGATGATGTTAAGTAGCCTAATGTTGTTTTTATTAAACTGGACGGATGTTTTTATGCTGGGGTTCTTGACTTCGACAAGAGATGTAGGGATTTATAACCTGGCCTACAAACTAGCTTCCTTGACTATGTTAGTCATCATATCCATGAATGTGGTTTTGGCACCAAAAATTTCAGAACTATACCGGTCAAATAAGTTGGCAGAATTGCATAAAACCATAAAAAACGCCACAAGAATTGTTTTTCTAATAACAATCCCAATCGTATTATTCCTAATCGTTTTCGGTGAAATTATTTTAGGGATGTTTGGGGCCAATTTTATTGAAGGAAAAACGGCATTATTTATTATCGCTATTGGTATGTTGCTGAATGTAATGACGGGCAATGTGGATCAAATATTAAATATGACTAACAATCAAAAGATATTAAGGAACATAACCATTTTTGGTTTTGTTGCGAATGTAGCATTAAATACTTTTCTTATCCCAAAATATGGGATAAATGGCGCTGCAATTGCCAGTTTGATTACAAATGTTTTCTTTAATGCCGTATGTCTTCTGTATATCAAAAGGAAGCTGGGGTTTTATACCTTTGTCTAAAAATATACAACGTATGGAAATAGAACTATCAGTAATAATAGTTAATTATAACGGATTAAAATATTTAAAGGATTGTTTGGATTCGTTATATGACAAGCTTAAAAACTGTTTGTTCGAAATTATTATTATTGACAATAATTCCTGTGATGAAAGTTGTAATTTTATAAAACAAAATTATCCAAACATTGTTTTAATAGAATCCAAAGAAAATCTTGGTTTTGGAAAAGGAAATAATTTAGGCGTAAAAAACGCCAAGGGAAAAACAATCCTGTTGTTGAATAATGATACCGTTTTATTAGATTCAATTGAGCCGGCAATAGAAATCCTCACAAACGATGAAAACGTTGGAATTGTGACCGTAAAAATGCTTGGTGGGAATAAAAAGTATATCCCTTCAGTTGGAAAATTTCCTTCTCCATTGCGATTGCTTAAATTTTCTTTTTTGGATGAGGATAGGTCTGAATTTGTAACAGGGAATTTTGATTTGGATAAAACATTTTATGTAGATTGGGTGACGGGTGCATTTATGCTAATCAATAAAGATGATTTTGAAAAAACAGGCGGTTTTGACGATGATTATTTTATGTATGTTGAAGATGTTGATTTGTGCAAAAGAATGGCAAACAATGGTAAAACTTGTGTTTTTATCCCATCAATAAGTTATATTCATTTGGTTGGGTTTAATAAAACAAGGGAAAATTTATTGATAAATGGCTACGGAATCTATGCTGAAAAACATTTTAATGGTCTCCCCAGAATCGTTGCAAAAACGATGCTGTCAATTAATAAAAATATCAAAATACTAAAAAACAAGATTTAAAATGCATATAAAAACGAAAGACATATATATACCCCCTTTTTTGTTAATTGTTTTTTGCCAATTATACCTCCCTTCATTCCGTTTTAATATTTTTTTGCAATTAGTTGTTTTAATTTTATTTTTTTTGTTGGACAGTAAATCATTGACAAATGGGATAGTCAATAAAATACAACCATTGTTCCTTATTTTTTGTTTGGGATTATTGCCAATGGTGTTTTATGAATATAAAATCATCAATTTTATAAAAGACATAGCCCATTTTTTAAAACCTGTTTTGGGTATTTTATTGGGTTATTTTCTCTTCAAAAAGGTGGAACTTAAAGATTTTGTAAAAATAATTATCGTTTCAGGGTTTCTATCTGCAATAGTTCATCTTTTTTTGGTTTTAATTTCCGGCAAGCTTTTTTTTGGCAATATTAACGACATCAGAAATGACTTTGGGAAAGACGATTTTTTGGAGTTATTTGCTCTTTTATTTGCTCTTTTTTACGGTAAATTCCAAAAGCAGCAAATTTTCAAAAAATCATTTATCAACCCGATTATTATATTTATCCTCTTAATTTCAAATGTTCTCTATTTTTCCAGAACCATGATTGTCGGATTTCTATTCGTATTGCTCTCCATATACGGTTTTACAAAAATTAATAAAAAAAACATTAAGACGTTTTTATTTATAATCACAACAATTGGATTAATCTATATTTACCTTTTTACGGTAAAAATTGATAGAAACAAACCTGGTCTGGAATCTTTTTTATACAAAATAAAGATTGCTCCATCAGAGTTGTTTAAGGCAAATATAGACAGGGAAAACCACAAAGACCTTTGGGATCATTGGAGAGGTTACGAGGCAAAAAGAGCTCTGGCCTTGATGCGGGATAATCCGTCCAGCTATGTTATAGGTACCGGTTTTGGATCTTTGATAAATCTTAAGTTCAAAGCCCCCTTAAATGAAAAAGGAATGAAATATATCTCGGAGACCCACAATGGTTATATTTATGTTTTTTATAAAACTGGTATAATCGGATTGATTTTATTGTTCTATTTTTTGATTAAATTATATCTTCAAACCTACCGGAGACATTCTTTTGTGTCAGTTTTTATTTCTTCAATATCAGTTTTTTATTTTTTCACCACTTTAACAATCACCGGTATTTACAACCCTAGAGATGTGGTAATTTTTATTTTAGGAGGATTAATTGCACTTTTACACAGTGGAAAGTATCAAATGAATAATAAATGACAAACAACCTCAAAATATTTGTTGACTGCCACGTATTTGATGGAAGCCATCAAGGCACTACAACATACATTCGAGGATTGTATCAGGAATTGATCAAAGACAAAAACAAGCAATTTTTTTTTGGTGCCAATGATATTTCTGTTATTCAAGAAATTTTCGGAACAGCCGGAAACGTCCATTATCTAAAATATTCTTCCCAGAACAAAGTCTACAGGCTATTATTTGACATTCCCAGATTAATAAAAAAAAATAAAATTGATTATGCCCATTTTCAGTACATCGTGCCGCCTTTGAAGTATTGTAAATATGTTAATACAATTCATGACGTACTTTTTTTAGATTATCCAGAATACTTCCCTTTGAGCTACAGAATAAAAAACAGATTTCTTTTTAAATGGAGCGCAAAACATTCTGATATAGTTTTAACTGTTTCAGAATATTCGAAAAAACAGATACAGAAACACTTTGGAATTAAAAATAGTACAATAACTCCAAACGCAGTTGACCGTATTTTTTTTGAGCCTTATGAAAAAGAAAAGGTACAGGTCGAGGTTAAATCGAAATACAATTTTCAAGATTATTGGATATATATCAGTCGTTGGGAACCAAGAAAAAACCATCACACATTACTGGAAGTTTTCACGGAAAACGAATTTTACAGAAATTATTCCCTTGTTTTAGTAGGGGACAAATC
>DHXP01000071.1 GCA_002413745.1 Flavobacterium sp. UBA5153
TTTTCAGCAGACCCTAATTAGAAAATTTAATATAACAAAACAACAAAACCCGTTCTTTCGAGCGGGTTTTGTTGTTGTTATCAGTTCAAATTATTTAAGGGAAAACAAACTTTTATAATTGTCCCAATGTTTGTAAATTAGAAAGAAGTTTCCTGAAAACAAGAATATAGAAATAGGCATAGCTTGTGGAGTCAAGAAATAGTCTAGAAATACGATGTTGAGTATGATAGGTAAAATTAGGATACTGGTCAAGGTTACATAGCGATCAGAAATAAATGACAATCCACAAAGCAGTTCAACAAATTTTGCCAAAGGCATTAAATAAACAGCGGAAACCAACCCTACATCAAAGGCCTTGAAGTTTCCATTGGCGGTAGGTTCCGGCATTAGTTTTAAAAAGTAACCAATGGAAACAAAAAGAAGTAAAAGTCCAATTAAAATTCGGATAATGATAGTTGTGGTTTTCATAATTTACAGTATTAGAGGGTTAATTATAGTATAAATGTAAAAAATTATAAATAAAATTTATTGTAATTTTGAACTTTTAATTAATTTAATTTCTTTGAGAACATCAATTGTAAAAAATATCGAAAATCCAACCCAATTCAAGCGGCAACTTTTGATCTGGGCACAGCAATTTCGAGAAGTCGTTTTTATGGATAGCAACGATTATCCACAACACTATTCCAGTTATGATTGTATTCTGGCCATAGATGCATTTGTATCTTTAAAAACGGATTATCACAATGCTTTCGAGGATTTAAAACAATATCAGCAAATTACCAAAGACTGGCTTTTTGGCTATTTATCGTATGATCTAAAAAATGATATTGAAGTTTTACATTCCAATAATTTTGATGGATTGAATTTTCCGGATTTGTTTTTTTTTCAGCCCAAAAAAATATTCTTATTGAAAGGGAATGAACTCGAAATTCAATATCTCAATATGTGTGATGATGAGGTTGAAGAAGATTTTGAGGAAATAATTGCTCAGGTCTCCGTGCCCAGTGTTCAGAACCCAAAAATGGAAATTAAACAACGAATCCCGAAAGAAAATTATCTTGAAAAAGTATCAAAAATCCTTGAACATATTCATCATGGTGATATTTACGAAGCCAATTTTTGTATGGAGTTTTTTGTCGAAAATGCAACAATCAATCCACTCGAAAAGTTTCAGAAATTAAATGAAATTTCAAAATCACCACTTGCTGTTTTTCTTAAAAACAACAAGCAGTTTCTGCTTTCAGCTTCGCCGGAACGCTATTTAAAAAAAGTGGGAGAACAAATCATTTCCCAGCCCATAAAAGGAACAGCCAAACGATTTATTGACCCAATCGACGACGAAATATCAAAAAGCAAATTGGTTTTAGATTTAAAAGAACGTGCCGAAAATATTATGATTGCCGATTTAGTCCGTAATGATTTGTCACGAACGGCCCAAAAAGGATCTGTAAAAGTGGAAGAATTATGTGGTATTTACTCTTTCGAACAAGTGCACCAAATGATTTCTACAGTTACTTCAAAATTAGACAGTCAATATTCGGTTATTGATGTGATTAAAACTACTTTTCCAATGGGAAGCATGACTGGAACCCCAAAGATTTCGGCAATGAAAATCATCGAGGAACTGGAAGAAACAAAAAGAGGTTTATATAGTGGAGCAGTTGGTTATTTCACGCCAAATGGAGACTTTGATTTTAATGTTGTGATCAGAAGTGTTTTATATAATCAAGAAAATCGATATGTCTCATTTTCTGTGGGAAGCGCGATAACTTCACAGTCCATACCGGAAAACGAATACGAAGAATGTTTACTCAAAGCAAAAGCGATGCGTGAAGTTTTGAGTTAAATTCAAATGAATTTACTAAATTTGAAAATGCTACAAAAATTCCAAAGCCATATCGATCAAAATTTTCATTTTTTAAATGGAAAAAAACTTCTTTTGGCAACAAGTGGTGGTTTGGATAGTATGGTAATGGTAGATTTATTTAAAAATCTCTCTTTTGAAATTGCGATTGCCCATTGTAATTTTCAACTACGCGGTGTGGAAAGTTTTGGAGATCAAAATTTTGTCCAAGATTATGCTGAGGTCAATAACATTCCCATTTTTGTAACCCAATTTGACACTGAAGCTTTCGCCAAAGATTATAAACTTTCTACACAGGTTGCCGCCCGTGAACTCCGCTACAATTGGTTTTATGAATTATTGGAAACTAAAAACTATGACTATATTCTTAGTGCACATCACGCTGATGATAATCTCGAAACATTTATAATTAATATTATTCGAGGAACTGGATTAGATGGTTTGACTGGAATTCCAGTACAGAATGACAAAATTATTCGTCCGCTTTTGATTTTTTCCCGACAGGAAATCGAATATTACGCCAAACAAAACAATATCGGTTGGCGAGAAGACAGCAGCAATGCTTCGGATAAATACCTGAGAAATAAAATCAGACATAATTTGGTTCCTATTTTGAAGGAATTAAATCCCGATTTTCTTTCCTCTTTTCAAAAAACACAAGCCTATTTGCAAGAATCACAAACAATGGTTGAAGACGCATCGATTATGGTTTATCAGCAAGTGGCAAAGGAAAAAGAAGAGGATATTTATTTTGATTTAAAGCAATTGAAAAAACTGCCCAACTATAAATCCTATTTATATCAATGGTTGAACGAATTTGGATTTTCGGCTTGGGAAGATATTTACGATTTAGTCGAGAGTCAATCGGGGAAACAGATTTTTTCAAAAGAATTTCGACTGTTAAAGAACAGGGATTTTCTAATCCTGACTCCAATAAATCCAATAAATAAAAAGGAAGAATATTTTATCAAGAAAGACCAAAAAGAAGTTAAAGTTCCCTTAAATCTTACATTTAGTAGGGTAAAAGCCATTTCAAATGTTTTAAATGCAGCTATATTTGTTGATGAAGATAAACTGCAGTTTCCTTTAGTTTTGCGCCATTGGAAAGAAGGAGATTATTTCCAACCTTTCGGGATGGAAGGAAAATCAAAGAAAGTCAGTAAATTATTTAAAGACGAAAAATTATCATTGATTGAAAAAGAAAACACGTGGCTTTTATGTTCCGGGAATCAAATTATCTGGATTGTCGGCATTCGACAAGACGAGCGTTTCAAAATAGAAAACACGACAAAAAACATACTTAAAATACAATTGGAATAATGAGGAAAATATTTTTTATACTATTGACTTTATTGGCTTTTGCCAAAGGAAATTCGCAAATTCTTGATCCTGTAAAATGGACCACCAAAATAGAAAAGAAATCAGATACTAATTATATACTGATTTTCAACGGAATAATAGATAAGGATTGGCATATGTATTCGCAATTTACTCCTGATGGAGGACCATTGCCAATGGAGGTTATTTTTAAAAATCAAAAAGGAAATTTCAATTTAGTTGGCAAAGCCAAAGAAGGAAAAACTATCACTGAATTTAATGATGTTTTCGGGGTAAATGAAACTTTTTTTGCAATAAAGGCTCAAATTCAACAAGAAATTACTTTGACAAATCCAAAGATTTCAAACATTGAAGTCGCTTTAAATTACCAGGTTTGCAAAGACGCCTGCATCAATTTAGAAAAGAAATTTACATTTACAATTCCTTCTATTCCAATTTCAAAGATTGAAGAAAAAGCCACCAAAATCGATACTATTGCTGCTAAAACGGTAATTTCAAAACCAGAGGCTAACAAGAAAATAAATGCTCCATTATTAAAAGCTGAAGTTATTCCTTCCAAATCAGCAACACAAAAAGGGTTATGGTCAATTTTCTTCATTGCCTTTTTATCAGGATTTGCGGCTTTGCTTACCCCTTGCGTTTTCCCGATGATTCCAATGACGGTAAGTTTTTTTACCAAACAAAGTAAAACCAAAGCAAAAGGAATACGAAATGCAATAATTTACGGAATTTCCATTATTTTAATATATGTCGTTTTAGGACTTTTGGTAACATGGATTTTTGGTGCCGACGCATTGAATGCCTTGTCTACCAATGTCTGGTTTAATATTATTTTCTTTATCATATTGATTGTTTTTGCGGCTTCATTTCTGGGGGCTTTCGAAATTATGTTGCCTAATTCGTGGGCAAATAAAGTCGATAGCCAAGCGGATAGAGGGGGAATTATTGGAATATTATTTATGGCATTGGCATTGGCAATCGTTTCGTTTTCTTGTACAGGACCAATCGTAGGAACACTTTTAGTTCAAGCGGCTTCCAAGGGAGGAATAGCTCCAATAATAGGAATGTTGGGATTTTCATCGGCTTTAGCCTTGCCATTTATGCTTTTCGCCATGTTTCCGGGTTGGTTGCATTCCTTGCCAAAATCAGGCGGATGGCTCAACACCGTAAAAGTAGTTTTAGGATTTCTGGAACTGGCTTTGGCTTTCAAGTTTTTGTCGAATGCGGATTTAGTATTACAATTGCATTTTCTCGAAAGAGAAGTTTTCTTGGCAATTTGGATTGCTGTTTTCGGAACTTTGGCACTTTATTTATTTGGAAAAATTACTTTGCCACACGACAGTCCAATGACACATATTTCAGTAGGAAGATTATTATTGGGATTATTGGTTTTGACTTTTACGGTTTATTTAATTCCTGGACTTTGGGGAGCACCATTAAAATTAATCAATGCTTTTCCGCCACCAATGGAATATAGCGAAAGTCCACTTGGATTTGGTAGTTCTGGAAGTAATACTCCGACTGCGGTTTTACCAGATGGAGCTAAACTTGGGCCTCATCAAATAGTGGTTTTTGATGATTATGATAAAGGTTTGGCCTATGCCAACGCCGTAAACAAACCCATTATGCTTGATTTTACTGGATTTTCTTGCGTAAATTGTAGAAAAATGGAAAATAACGTTTGGTCTGACAAAAAGATATTGCCGATTCTAAGTAACGAGGTAGTGCTCATTTCCTTGTATGTGGACGACAAACGTGATTTGCCTGTTAACGAGCAATTTATTTCAAAAACTACAGGTTCTACAATTGAAACAGTGGGAGATAAATGGGCCGATTTTATGATTTCGAAGTACAAAACCAATACACAACCATTATATGTTTTGACAGATTTAAACGGGAATAGTCTTAATGAAGTTACACCAACAATAAGCTATGTGGGAGTTGACGAATATGAAAGTTGGTTAAAAGCGGGTATTTCCAATTTCAAAAAATAAAAAAATTCCAATCTTCAAAAGGTTGGAATTTCCTTAAATTTACAAACTAATCTCAACCAAATTTTTATGAAAAAAATACTTTTTTTAACATTTTTCTTTATCGGAGCAGTTGTGTTTGCCCAAGAAAAGAAAACAAACTATGTCTCTGAAAATTACACCAAAAAAGAAGTTCGCATAAAAATGCGTGACGGTGCAGAGTTGTTTACCTCCATCTATTCGCCTAAAGACACCTCCAAAAAGTATCCCATTATAATGCAAAGAACGCCTTATAATTGTGCGCCTTATGGAGAGAATCAATTTAAAAAAAGCATCGGTCCAAGTGAAACTATGATGAAGGAAGGTTATATTGTGGTTTATCAGGATGTTCGTGGTCGGTATATGAGCGATGGTTTGTATGATAATATGCGTGCTTTTATCCCAAACAAAAAAAGCAAAAAGGAAGTTGATGAAGCTTCGGATACGTATGACACCATTGATTGGCTGGTTAAAAATGTAGCAAATACTAACGGAAATGTAGGGACTTGGGGGATTTCCTATCCAGGATTTTACGCATCTTATTCTTTGTTGAGTAATCATCCTGCTTTGAAGGCGGTTTCGCCACAAGCGTGTATCAGTGATTTCTTTTTTGATGATTTTCATCACAATGGTGCGTATTTGCTGAGTTATTGGAAAGTGACGCCTTTATTTGGCCCTCAAAAAAGTAAGCCAACTACAGAGCCTTGGTTTCAATTTCCCAATATAGGAACGAATGATGATTACCAATTCTTTTTAGACGCTGGGCCATTGGTAAATCTGGATAAATATTATGACAAGAGCAATGAATTTTGGCAACAGCTAAAAGACCATTCCAGCTATGATGAATTTTGGCAAAATCGTGGTATTCTGCAGTATATGAAGAACATAAAACCAGCGGTAATGTTTGTTGGAGGATGGTTTGACGCCGAAGATTTGTACGGACCTTTGAATACTTATGCAGCTATCGAAAAAAGCAGCAAAAACTATAACACTATCGTTATGGGACCATGGAGTCATGGCGATTGGGCAAGAAATTCAGAAAAACAAGTGATAGGAAATATTAATTTTGGCGATAGCATTTCCAACTTTTTTCAAAAAAATATAGAAGCTAATTTTTTTCGTCATTTCTTGAAAGAAAACGGAAAAGGGGAGAATAAGCTTCCCGAAGCTTATGTTTTTGATACCGGAAATAAAGAATGGAAAACGTATGATTCTTGGCCCCCAAAGAATGTTGAAAGTCAAGTTTTTTATTTGCAGGGAAACGAGAATTTGTCAAAAAATAAGATTGATTCCGGATTTGAAGAATTTATTAGCGATCCCAAAAAACCCGTTCCGTATTCAGAGGATATAAAGCAACAGGGGCTTACGCCAAGAAAATACATGACAGATGACCAGCGTTTTGCCGCAAGACGTCCTGACGTATTGGTTTTTGAAACTGAAGTGTTGAATGACAATGTTACTTTGGCAGGAGAAATTATGGCCAAACTGCAAGTTTCAACTACGGGAACTGATGCTGATTGGATTGTAAAAGTAGTCGATGTTTTTCCTAATGATGAACCTGAAACCAAAGAAGTTCAGCCTTATTTAAAAATGAGCAATTATCACATGATGGTAAGGAGCGAGGTAATGCGCGGGCGTTTTCGTAACAGTTTTTCAAAACCGGAACCATTTATCCCTAATGAGAAAACGGCTGTCAATATCAAATTGCAAGATGTTTTCCATACTTTCAAAAAAGGACATAAAATCCAAATACAGATTCAAAGTACTTGGTTCCCTTTGATAGATTTAAATCCACAGACTTTTGTTGATAATATTTTTTATGCTAAACCCGAAGATTTCAAAAAACAAACCCATCATGTTTATAATGATTCTGAAATCGAATTTACGGTTTTGAAATAAAGCCAAACAATCCCAACCGGTTCAAGGTTGGGATTGTTTTTTTAAGTTTTAATACCATTGGTTAATATGTTTTAGTCCAATCGTTCTGGTGTAATGCCGCTGTATATTTCATTTAGTTCCCTTTTTATTGGACTAATTTGAAATAACTACCGGTATTGTTATCGTTTTCTAGCATAAATTTTGC
>DHXP01000030.1 GCA_002413745.1 Flavobacterium sp. UBA5153
AATCAACACAGAATCTATCGGGAGAAGTGCTTTCTCTAAAAGCAAGAAAAGAGAATGTGAAAAACAAAAGTTTAACCATTATGTGTAAAGTTTCATTAAGAAAAAGCCAATGCCTTCTCATTCTTAATTTCTTAATGTTTCAAAAAAATAGAAAAAATCTGGTTCTGATAATCCATTGTGCCAGCTCCTTGCTGATTTGTCCATCACAATGATATTTGGATTTATTCAAATAAATCCTAAATCCTAAATCGTAAATCGTAAATCATAACTATCTTTGCCCTTTTAAAAATTACATTATGAACATACAACATATTCCACAAATAAAACATACCGATAGCGGCAACTTCTTTCTACTGGCCGGACCTTGCGCCATTGAAGGCGAAGAAATGGCGATGCGAATCGCCGAAAAGCTAATTGGAATTACTGATAAATTAGAAATCCCTTTCGTTTTTAAAGGTTCTTTCAAGAAAGCCAATCGCTCCAGAATTGACAGTTTTTCAGGAATTGGAGACGAAAAAGCCTTGCGAATTCTTCGAAAAGTTTCCGAAACTTTTGGAGTTCCCACCGTTACCGATATTCACACGAACGAAGATGCAGCCATGGCTGCCGAATATGTAGATGTTTTGCAAATCCCGGCTTTTCTGGTTCGTCAAACCGATTTGCTTGTGGCTGCTGCCAAAACCGGAAAAGTCATCAACCTGAAAAAAGGACAATTTATGAGTCCGGAAAGTATGAAACACGCCGTACAAAAAGTGTTGGATTGCCATAACCATAATGTTATGGTAACAGATCGCGGGACGATGTTTGGCTATCAGGATATGATTGTTGATTTCCGTGGCATTCCCACGATGCAACAGTATGCAACCACGGTTCTCGACGTTACCCATTCCTTGCAACAACCCAACCAAACTGCTGGCGTTACAGGCGGAAGACCCGACATGATTGAAACCATTGCCAAAGCCGGAATAGCTGTTGGCGTGGACGGAATTTTCATAGAAACCCACTTTGATCCCGCCAATGCGAAAAGTGATGGGGCGAATATGTTGCATTTGGACTATTTCGAGGCCTTAATGACCAAGTTAGTCGCTATAAGAAAAACGATAAACCAATTTTAAATTAGATTAAACTAGATTACGAATGAAAAAATTAGCATTTATTACATTATTATTTTTTGGCCTTTTTAAAGGTTACGCACAAGAAACAAAACCAGTTTTAGAAAAATATACTGCACACAACAAAGGAAAATTTTATATTTTTTGGGGAGGAAATCGAAGTACTTATTCTACTTCCGATATTCATTTTAAAGGCCTTGATTATGACTTTACCCTATATGATGTCACCTCCCACGACAAACCAAAAGGCTGGAATATTGACTATATAAATCCAACCAGAATGACGATTCCCCAGACCAATTTTAGAATGGGATATTTTATAAGCGACCATTATAATGTTTCGATAGGATTAGATCACATGAAGTATGTGATGAACCAAGATAGAGCCGTTAACATCAACGGATTTTATCCAAATCCTGGATCTTACGATGAATTATTGCCAAATAACCAAGTGTTATTAACTGAAAAATTCTTGACTTTTGAGCATACCGATGGTTTAAATTACATAAATACCGAAATTTCTAGAGTTGACGATCTTTCAAAATTAATTGGGTTGCCAAATACAGATAAATTTCAAATTAACATAACCGAAGGCGTTGGTGCAGGTTTTTTATATCCAAAAACAAACGCAATGTTGATGAGTAAACCAAGACACGATGATTTCCACATTTCGGGTTATGGATTATCTGCAAAAGCGGGTTTGAATTTCACTTTTTTCAAACACTTTTTTATCCAAACCGAACTAAAAGGAGGTTACATCAATATGCCTGACATTAGAACTACATCTGAAAATGCAGACAGAGCTTCGCAACATTTTTTGTTTTTTGAAAAAGTAATTGTTTTCGGAGGGATTTTTAGGTTATAAAAAAAATAAAAAGATTAAAATAAAAAGAACTCTTAACTTGACCGTTTTGAGTTCTTTTTTTATTTATTAATCGTACCATTGCCGTCAAATGATGACTTATTATTTATTCCATTCACATTGTTAGTTTGTAATAATTTACCCTTACTTTAGTAAAATAAATACAAGCTGCTTTTATAGCGCAAAGCCAGCCAAATTTGGGTAGATTGGCGCAACTGAGTAGCGTATATTTATGAGTTATCGGCAACCCTTGGGGACACTACTAACTTGAAACTGACGAACTTTGAATAAACATTTTTAACGATAATTGTAGTATCAAATTATTCAGACATGGACAAGACAAAACCTAAATCGGACGCAGACGAAAAATATGTGCTTGACCTTTGCGACAAAGTTTTAGGCATTACTTCTTCACGACAACCCGATTTTGACTTTCCGGTGGATGGCTACTATGATGACTTTAAAATTGCTGTTACGTATTGCGAAAAGCAAAACACCGATAGCGTAAATTATTTTTCCAAGCTCAACATCCAACTCATAGAAATATGTTACGCTGACTTTAATTGCGACAAGCAAAACAATATCATTCGGGACACAGCGTTTGACGAGAAAGTTATAAGAAAGAAATTAACTTCTCTTTCCTAAATGTATGAATGATGTAACTTATTTCTAAAATTGTGTAACATTTATCGTTATAAAGGTATTCACCTTTACAGTGTAATTATCATTCACAATTTAAATAAAAATAAAATATGTGTTTTTCAGCAGAAGCAAGTTTTGCAGGAGGTATTATCATTTCTGCAATAGGTATTGTAACTGTTACTAAAGTTCATAAACCGTCTCAGCTTGTATTTGCGAGTATTCCATTATTTTTCGGGATTCAACAATTTGCTGAAGGCTTTTTGTGGTTAACATTACCAAATCCTGATTATGTAAATCTTCAAAAATTTAGTACTTATCTATTTCTAATAATGGCTGACGTTCTTTGGCCAATGATGATTCCTCTTTCAGTTCTATTCATGGAAGAGAATAAAAAAAGAAAAAGAATACTGTGGATTCTACTATTTATGGGTTTATCATTGTCATTGTATTATGTTTATTGTTTATTGTTTTTCAATGTCACCCCGCAAATTATGGGTTATCATATTCAGTATAAGACTGATTTCCCTAAATCTTTTGTCATGTTGGCTTTTATAGTTTACTTAATCGCTTCTATTACTCCTCTTTTTGTTTCGAGTATTAAAAGAACGCATCTTTTAGGCGTATTAATGTTTTTATCATGTTTAGTTACAGCAATATTTTTTAAACAATATCTCACTTCAGTATGGTGCTTTTTTGCAGCATTAATTAGTGGGGTCATCTTCTGGATTCTCAGAGATTCAAAAAGGAAATTCAATTTTGACAAAATAAATTTATTGAAAAATCAGTTCAAACCAACCAACTTATAAATGAAAAATCCTAACCCTGATAGACCAAAGCCAAATTTGGCTGCCGGGTGTTGAAAAGTTCCTTTACATAGGCGTTGTCCTTTGCTTCAGGATTTGCTATGGGATTTCGATTGGGTGGGAAAGGCTATGGTAGTAAGATATCACATTTAATTAAGTTGCTCCGATATCTAAAGCAGCGTTTATACATTATACAATCATATAATATATGCATATCTGTCAACAAAGTATACACTCCATAAGGGTTTCTGTGGTTTGCGAAACTCATCTCCCGCATCTGCGATTCGTCCAGGTTGATAGGGACGCAGCTCCGAAATCCCTTATGGCGCATGAACTCGACCGTTATGTTCAACTCTATTACCGCCTGTGCAGAAATCTTTGTGCAATAGCATACTCTGCCATGTGTGAATGATGTAACTTATTTCCAAAATTGTGTAACACTTATCCTTACAAGGGTATTTATCTTTACGAATAATAATTCATGCACAATTTAAATAAAAATTAAAAATGGAAAAAAATAAAAATGACCAACGCAGTCAGCAATCTGATAGCAAGTCGAATCAACCATCAGCAGGAAAAAAAAGAGAAGATCCACAAAGACCTCCCGGGAATCCGTTTCCAAACAAACCAACTACTCCTGAAAAGCCTGATGAAAATCCCGACCCCATCAAGCCAAGACTTGGAGAAGACGAACCCGAAAAAAACGACCCGACCCGAATTGATGAACCACCTCCAATTTTTAATAACAAATAATTATGGCAAAATATTCTAAAAAAGCTCAGGAAAAAATTGAAGAGGTCATGCATGAATTTAAGCATGGAGAATTAAAATCAGGCAAAGGCGGTAAAGGTGGTATTGTAAAAAGTCGCGAGCAGGCAATTGCCATCGGTATAAGTGAGGCGCGAGAAGCAGGATTAAAAGTCCCGAAAGAAAAAAAGTTAATCAAAAAATAATCGAACTAATTTAAAAAACAAATAACCATGGCACTATTAAAAGTAATCGAACTCTTAGCTGAGTCAAAAAAAAGTTGGGAAGATGCAACACAAAATGCAGTTACCGAAGCATCTAAAACTATCCACAATATACGCTCTGTGTATGTAGAAAATTTAACAGCCGAAGTGGATAAGGATAAAATTACACACTGGAGGTTGGACTGTAAAATAACTTTCGAAATAGAATAACTCTGGCAAAATTAACGATGCCGTTTCTGTTCACTTGTTAATTTTTACACTTCTTTTTGCATCGCCATCCCTTATTTTTTAAACTTCACTGATTCCTTTTATGGCGACAGAAACAGAACATAAGTATTTAATAAAACAAGACCTGTGGAAACAAATAGTTCCAGACAAAAGTGCCGACTTGAAACAAGCCTATTTAATTACTGACCCGAATAAAACAATTCGTATAAGGACTACGGGTAACAAAGGTTATCTTACAATAAAAGGCAAATCAATTGGTTCCAGCCGACCTGAATTTGAATATGAAATCCCCATTGCTGACGCAAATGAATTAATTGATAAGTTTACTTCTAACCTTATTGAAAAAACAAGACATTATGTAACTCACGACAATAAGATCTGGGAAGTTGATGAATTTAAAGGATTAAATAAAGGTTTATTTGTAGCAGAAATAGAATTGTTAAATGAATATGAAAAATATTCACTGCCACTTTGGGTTGACAAAAATATTACAAACGACCAAAAATACGCAAACGCAAATCTAACTCTTAGACCTTTTAATACCTGGTGAAAGCACTTACAGAATATTTTAAAAACAGGGAAGATGATATTAGTTTTCTATTGCAAAAATCCGCCCGGGCATATACCCCTGTTACTTTTCATAAACTGCGGGTTGAAATTAAAAAGGTGAATGCTTTTTTTGAATTGATAAACTTTTGCTCAAAAGATTTTAAGCGAAAAAAAACATTTAAGCCATTTAAACTGATTTTCCGTCATACAGGAAAGGTGAGAGAACTTCAGGTAGAAGAGGCGATGCTTAAAAAATATTTTCTTAACAATTTGCTCAAAGAGTACAAGAATAGTTTAAAGAAACTCCGCTTAAAAGAACGAAAGGATTTTTTTGCAATTTTAAATAAAACGTTTATTGCACGGCTGAAAAAGACATTTCGTGAAATTGTTCCCTTCCTTAAAAAGATGGATAAAAAAAAGGTGAAGAGTTATATGGAGAAGAAGATAAAAAAAATTGAAAAACTTCTTAATCAAAACACTTTACAAACGCCAGAGGCTCATGAATTACGCAAACGATTAAAGAAGTTTCATTATTGCCGGAAGATACTGAATTTGGAGAAACAAAATAAGCCGCTTCCAAAGAAAGATGATTTACTGGAGCTTTTAGGCAATTGGCACGATTTACAAGTTATAATCAGAAATCTGAAAAAAGCAATTGATACTGCTGGCATAAATCCAAAAGAGGTAAGTCAACTTAAAAAAATAAAAACAAAATTTTCTTCTGACAGCGAACTGTTATTTAATAAAATAAAAGTAGTGATACCCACATCAGAATTTTTTGTAATGTCCACATAAAGTAAACAATTTACCAGACAGATAGCGTATGGAGCAAAACAATACACTACGCAAAAAGCACAGCACTTGAAAAATGTATGAATGATGTAACTTATTTCCAAAAATATGTAATATTTTAAAGAATGCTTCTTTTCACCTTTGCAGGGTAACAATTCAGTTACAAACTAAAATTATAAAAAATGAAAAATAAAAAAATTGAAAGCTGCATTGATGCTTGCGAAACATGTGCATAGGCATGTGAAACTTGCTCAACAGAAAACAAAGGCAAAGCAGGAATGGAACATTCCGTAAAACTTTGCATCGCTTGTGCTGATGCTTGCAACGCTTTAGTTGCTGCAAGTAAAACCAATTCAAACCTTGATGCTCTTTGCAAAAAATGCGAAGACGCTTGTAATGCTTGTGCAACTGAATGTGCAAAACACACTGACATGGAACATTGCAAAGAATGTGCAGCAGAATGTAAAGCTATGCTTGCAGTAGCAGGATAATTAAATTGCAATCACTCTTGCAAGGTGTGAAGTTTTTTATTTTCCGCAAGAGGTAAATTTGTGCTTGTAAGTGCTAACGCATTTGCAAGCATTTTTTATTTTTGCACCAGCACCATTTAACACAAACGAGCATGAATGTAAATCGCCTTGAACAAACTTTATCGGAACTTCGGGCAGACGAACTCCGAACGAACAGCAGGGCAGCCGATAACATCGGTTTGGCAAAAGTGGCGGTTCAGTGCTTCGTATGACAGTTTTTCGTAAATTGAAGTTTGTGCTTCGTATGAACATTTGTGGTGAAAATCGCCACCTTCGCCAAGCCGCGAACCGTTAAATAAAAAAAGCCTGATCCAAAACGGACAAGGCTTTTTAGCAATCCGGAAAAGGTTACCAATCATAACCGGACTATTTATTTTTAGATTTTGTCAACCATTTCAAAAGGAGCGAAACCATAAAACTGACCGTGGCTCCCACTACCGCCAAGATAATTGTTTTTACAATATCTTCGGAAAGGATGTTGGGCAAAATGCTCTAAAAAGTTCCAGATGCGGCGCCAACTCGGAGGGATAAATTAGTCTCCTTCTCTTGGTAAATTATTATCATCCTGAGCCGAAATGACTATCGGCTTAAGTTAATTATTATCCGCATTTGGAAGAACCACAATCCTTACAAGTAAGACAACCCTCCTGATACATCAAGTGGGTTGAACCGCAATTACCACATTTTTGTCCCGAAGCCGCCGTACCGTCAGGAATATAACGTTTTAAGGCACGAGCCACTCCGTTTTTCCAAGTATTGATAGATTCGTTGTCCAACTGTAATCCGTTGATAAGTTCCACTACGTTGTCAATTTCCATTCCGTGTCTTAACGTACCTGAAATTAGTTTAGCGTAATTCCAGAATTCAGGGTTAAAACGATAGGATAAACCTTCTATGGTGGTCTTGTAACCTCGCTGGTTGACATACTGAAAATCATAACGTGAATTGCCTTTTTCGTCTCTGTTTTTAATGATAAAACCGTCATTTACCCATCGTGGCAGTAAAATACCATCATCGTCATCTGTCAAACCTGTAAAAATTTCGTATGGTTTTTCGTCAATCGTACCAATAAAGGCAATCCATTTTTCTTTGTTGTTTTGAAAGCGAACCACATCTGCCTGTAACACCTGCGGACGTTTGGTTGGAAAAACCTGTTTGTACTGTACCTCTATTTCTTCTATTTCCTTTTTATCGTCTTTGGAAATTAAAACGCCCGAACGGGAACCATCCCGATAAACCGTTACTCCTTTGCATCCCACCTCCCACGCTTTCATATACAACTGATTTACCAAATCTTCTGTCGCTTCGTTCGGAATGTTTATGGTTACCGAAATGGAATGATCAACCCATTTTTGAATAGCTCCCTGCATTTCCACTTTGCTCAACCAATCCACATCGTAGGATGTAGCCTTGTAATACGGTGATTTTGCAATAATAACATCTAATTCCTCATTAGAATAATTAATGGCAGTATCAATATGATTTACTGCCATCCACTGTTTGAATTTATGGTGAAACACGATGTATTCTTCCCACGAGTCGCCCATTTCATCAACAAAATCTACCCGCACGTCTTTATCGTTCGGATTCACTTTTCTTCTTCTTTTATACATAGGCATAAACACAGGTTCAATACCCGATGTGGTTTGCGACATCAGTGAAGTGCTTCCTGTAGGTGCAATGGTCAACAATGCAATATTTCTTCGTCCGTGTTTTTGCATATCGTGGTACAAGCTTGGATCGGCTTCTTTAATTCGTAGCACAAAAGGATTGTTACTTTCTCTTTCGGAATCGAAAATTTTAAAAGCTCCTCGTTCTTTTGCCATTTCTACCGACGAACGATAAGCCGCCAAAGCCAATGTCTTATGTATGTTTTCGGTAAATTCGTTTCCTTCTTTGCTTCCGTATCGAATGCCTAAAGCCGCCAGCATATCACCTTCGGCTGTAATACCTAAGCCTGTTCGACGACCTTCACTTGCTTTATTTCGGATTTCTAACCAAAGGTTTTTCTCGGTTCTTTTAATTTCCTCTTCTTCTGGGTCGGCATCTATTTTTACTAAAATGGCCTCTACTTTTTCCAATTCCAAATCAATGATGTCGTCCATCATTCTTTGTGCATAACCAGCGTGTTTTTTGAACAATTCAAAATCGAAATAAGCTTCTTTGGTAAACGGATTACCTACATAGGAAAACAGGTTGATTGCCAGCAAACGACACGAATCGTAAGGACACAACGGAATTTCGCCACAAGGATTGGTAGAGATGGTTTTGTAACCCAAATCAGCATAACAATCCGGCAACGATTCGCGAATGATAGTATCCCAGAATAAGATACCCGGTTCTGCCGATTTCCACGCATTGTGAACAATTTTTTTCCATAAATCGACTGCTTTTATGGATTTGCTCACCAAAGGGTTCGGACTAAAAACGGGATATTTCTGAATATATTCGGTACTGTTTTTTACCGCTTTCATAAATGCATCATCGATACGAACCGATACATTTGCTCCCGTAATTTTTCCTTGTTCCAATTTGGCATCGATAAAATCTTCCGCATCGGGATGGTTAATGGAAACCGACAACATTAATGCGCCTCTTCTTCCTTCTTGAGCCACTTCTCGGGTGGAATTGGAAAAACGCTCCATAAAAGGAACTAATCCCGTAGAAGTCAATGCCGAATTTTTCACATCCGAACCTTTCGGTCGAATGTGAGACAAATCGTGCCCTACTCCACCTCTGCGTTTCATTAGTTGCACTTGTTCTTGATCGATTTTCATAATGCCTCCGTAGGAATCACTTTCGCCTTTGTTTCCGATAACGAAACAGTTCGACAACGATGCAATTTGAAACGGATTGCCAATACCCGTCATTGGGCTTCCTTGCGGAATGATGTATTGGAAGTCATTAATTAAATCGTACACCTCTTGCTCTGAAAGTCCGTTAGGATATTTCGCTTCTATTCGGGCAATTTCTCCCGCTATTCGGCGGTGCATATCTTTGGGGGATTTTTCGTAAATATTACCTTTGGAATCTTTTAATGCATATTTGTTTAACCAAACACGAGCTGCCAAATCATCCCCTTTAAAATACTTTAAGGTTTCTTGAAAAACCTCATCATTCGTAAAACTTTTTCTTTGCTGAACTTCTTCTGTTTCCATTTTTACATATTATTTTTTACAACGTAAATGTATAAAAAAAATAATGTTACTGAAATAAAATTTAAAAAGTTTACAATTTTATCATAGATATAATTGAATATCAAATATTTATATTTTTTACAAATACAAAATGTATGCAAATTTTATTATTATTTTTAATCACGTTTATTTAAAAGCTTAATTTTAATTTTATATTCCTGATTTTTTATAAAAGTGTTCTGGAAAACGAATTCCATTCCCCTCTCAAAAGCGTCCCCACCTCGGAGTTCTTGTTTTTCACAAACTTGTCATACCTCAGGCAGGCATGAGTGGCAGCAAACGGCAAACCAATCTCTTAAAACAAAAAAAAAGCCTGATATCACGACCAGGCTTTCTTAATTAATCCGGTAAAGGTTACCAATTATGACCAAACTATTTATTTTTAGATTTGTTAATCATTTCAAAAGGAGCGAAACCGTAAAACTTACGGTTTCGCTCCCACAGCCCTAAGATAATTGTTTTTGCAATATCTTCGGAAAGAATATTGGGCAAAATGCTCAAAAAAGTTCCAGATGTGGTGCCAACTCGGATGAACAAACCCTAATCCTACAAAGTAAAACACTTTCGTTTTAGTTGTTTCAAAACAACAACACTTCCCCTTTATCGCTCACCTTTGTTCCAAATTTTGCAGATAAATATTGCATGCGTTGAATACACCATTTGTAATCTTCGCCTATTGCAAGATTTACCGGATCATTGGAAATCAAAACAGGAATGAGCACTAATTTTTCAATTCGTCGTTTAGAGACTCCCACCTTAAAGAAAAAGGAATGGTCATTTTTTAATACGGGATCGACCCTATAATCATCCACAAAATCTCCCGTATCATAAAGAATCAATTTATGGTTGTATACTTCTATGCCTTGAAAATTATGTGCACTATGGCCGTGAATAATATCAGCCCCATGGGCAATCATTGCATGCGCAAAGTCAATGAAATCCCTTTCAGGTGGATATTCCGGAGCAAACTGAACACCCCATTCCGGTTCAAACTGGACAGGTGATTCCGGAGCAAACTGAACACCCCATTCCGGTTTAAACTGAACAGGTAATTCCGGAGCAAAGTGAACACCC
>DHXP01000015.1 GCA_002413745.1 Flavobacterium sp. UBA5153
ACATACTAACCAATGGTATAAAAAAAGCGTCCAGTTAAAATAACGGGACGCTTTTTTGTTGCAATTAAATGTTACAAATCAAATTTTATTCCTTGTGCCAATGGCAAACTCGTGGTATAATTGATAGTGTTGGTTTGCCTTCTCATATATATTTTCCAAGCATCGGAACCGGATTCACGTCCGCCACCCGTTTCTTTTTCTCCACCAAAAGCACCGCCAATTTCGGCTCCGGAAGTTCCAATGTTTACGTTGGCAATCCCGCAATCTGAACCGACAACCGACAAGAAAAGTTCAGCTTCGCGCAAATTGTTCGTCATAATTGCTGAAGAAAGTCCTTGAACAACTCCATTTTGGACTTCGATGGCGTTTTCAACCGAGCCGGAGTATTTTAACAGGTATAAAACCGGTGCGAAAGTTTCGTGTTGCACAATTTCGAATGAATTTTTAGCTTCGGCAATGGCAGGTTTTACATAGCAACCGCTTTCGTAGCCTTCGCCCGAAAGTACGCCGCCTTCCACAAGTAGTTGCCCGCCTTCTTGCACGACTTTTGTCAAAGCGTTATTATACAATTCTACAGCTTGCTTATCGATTAATGGTCCAACGTGATTATTTTGATCCAATGGATTTCCTATTTTCAATTGTCCGTAAGCAGAGACAATAGCGTCCTTGACTTTATCATAAATACTTTCGTGAATAATCAAACGACGAGTAGAAGTGCAACGTTGTCCCGCTGTTCCCACCGCCCCAAAAACGGCTCCAATAACCGTCATTTTTATATCGGCATCAGGAGTGACAATTATCGCGTTGTTTCCGCCTAATTCCAACAGTGATTTCCCCAAACGACCGGCAACTACCTGTGCAACAATTTTCCCCATTCGGATAGATCCTGTTGCAGAAATCAGGGAAATACGCTTGTCGGCTGTCATTAATTGTCCCACTTTATAATCTCCATTTATCAGGCAAGAAATTCCTTCCGGAAGATTATTTTCCTTGATAACTTCGGCAATGATGTTTTGACAGGCAATGCCGCAAAGAGGTGTTTTTTCGGATGGTTTCCAAACGCAAACATCCCCGCAAATCCAAGCCAAAGCCGTATTCCAAGCCCAAACCGCAACCGGAAAATTGAATGCCGAAATGATTCCGACAATTCCCAATGGGTGATATTGCTCGTACATTCTGTGCCCCGGACGCTCTGAGTGCATCGTCAATCCGTGTAATTGACGGGAAAGACCAACAGCAAAATCACAGATATCGATTATTTCCTGAACTTCGCCGTAACCTTCCTGCAATGATTTCCCCATTTCATAGGAAACCAGTTTACCTAAAGCCTCTTTATTTTGACGCAATTTATCTCCAAACTGACGAACGATTTCACCACGTTGTGGCGCCGGCATCAGTCTGAATGTTTTGAAAGCTTCGGTGGCGGCTTGCATTACTTTTTCATAATCGGCGGCGGATGTTGTTTTTACCGATGCGATTAATTTTCCGTCAACCGGAGAGTAACTTTCGAGGGTTTCCCCGTTTGAAAAATGGTTAATCCCCGTTGATGTTCCCTCGTTTATGGTTTTCACACCGAGTTGTGCCAACGCTTCTTTCATCCCGAATTGATCTGCTATTGTTATCATTGTAACTTTTTTAGTTATAATTGTTATATTTTTTACAAATATATTGATTTTTATTTAATCGTCGCTAAATGATGTTGTTTAGATTTTTCGCCTAAAACAAATTCTTTTTCTTGAATAAAAACACGCCAAAAACTGAGATTAGCAAGGAAATTAACAGCACAATCCAAAATCCAAAAGGAGTATTTTCAAAATTATTGGGAACATTCATTCCGTACAAACTGGCGACTACTGTAGGAATCATTAAAATTATCGAAATCGAAGTCAGCCTTTTCATAATGACATTCAAATTGTTGGAAATAACGGAAGCATAGGCGTCCATCATTCCGGTCAAGATATTGCTGTAAATATTGGTGGTTTCTTCGGCTTGTCGCAATTCGATTTCTACATCCTCGAGCAACTCAGGATCAAAAGTGTCTTTGTGAATTTTCAAATTCCTGATTCTGCGAAATAATACATCGTTGCCTTTTAATGACGTAATAAAAAACACCAAACATTTTTCTATCTGGAGCAAAGCCTGAAGTTCCTCGTTTTTAATCGATTGTTCCAAATTATCCTCTGCCAATTTGATACGTTGATTGATTTTTTTCAGGTGTTTTAGAAACCAAATACTTGAAGACAAAAGCAACTTCAACACTAAATCAAAATGATTATTGATGGCGATTTTTTTACGTTGGGTATAAAAAACAAAATCAGAAATAATATCGGTTTGATGAAAACAAAGAGACACAAAAACATCGTCTTTGAACATTAACCCTAGTGGTGCCGTATTGAATGGCAATTTTGCATCGTTGCTTTTGAAAGGGATACGCAAAATGATAAGAGTCCAGCCGTTTTCAATTTCGATACGTGGCCGTTCGTCAATATCATCAATATCATTATAGAAATCATCGGGAATTTGTAATTCTTTGAGAAGAAATTTGGTTTCTTCTTTAGTTGGACAAACTACATCAATCCAGCAGTTATTTTCGCAGTTTTCCGTTTGAATTAATCCGTCGTCGTTTTTGTAATAAGTAATCATAATGTAATACGCTTTTTTTAAAGAATAACGATTACATTATGCAACGGCTGTTCCGGTTTGAATTTCATTTTCCTCGAATAATAATCGTCCATTTTCGGATATTTTATTTTTTTTGCAAAATTATAGTTTTAAATGTAATAATACCCTATTAACTCTTAACTAAAAATTCGGTTCCAGTTTCTATAAAAAATCCGCGTTTTTGTCTGGTTATTATTTTTTGGAGAAATTATGTAAATACCGAAAATGGGATATCTTAGATTCAATACATAAAAACTGGATTCTTTATGTAAAAACTATCCTTTTCGAATGATTTAGAAGTTTTATTTCACTTCTTTTATCAAATAAACGTAAACCGGAAAATGGTCGCTATATCCTACATCGTTTGCCGAATGTCTTTGTGGATACCCTTTGTATTGACCTGTGGTTTGAATCAGGAACGACTTGTTGTAAATTCCTGCTTTCCAATAACGAAAAGAGGAATAACCCTCCTTGATTAAGGTTTCCGAAACCATAATTTGGTCAAAAATATCTCCGGCATCTCTGTAGAATAACGACGCATTTCCGTCTTTGTACATTTGTTCGAAAGGATTGTAAACGCCAAATTGCTTTACTTCCGATTTTTTTAACTTGGCTCCAATGCCTTCTTTCACACTTTTATTATAAGTTCCATCGTTTAAATCCCCCATTGTAATGATTTTGGCATTGGAATTTACCTTGTAAATAGAGTCCATTATTTTCCTGTTTAACCTTCCTGCAGCCTCCCGAAATGGACTGCTTTTTTTCTCACCGCCTGAACGTGACGGCCAGTGGTTTACCATTATATTTATTTCTTCGCCATCAAGAAAACCGGTTACCAATAGAATATCTCTGGTGTAAACTCGATTATTAATGCCCACTTCCGTTATGTCTTCATCAGTTTCTTTCTCTTTTTTGTCTTTTTCATTGACATTGACATTGCCTCTGTAAATTATCAAGGGGATATTAATAAAACTGGTAGGTTTAAAATGTTTTTTTTGATACAATAACCCTACATCGATCCCTCTTCGATCAGGAGAATCAAAATGCACGATGCCGTAATCAATTTTTATGAGATTGGGCTGTTTTATTAAATCTTCGAGAACACCCTGGTTTTCCACTTCTGAACATCCAATAAATGTTGGTGCTTCTTTTTGTTGGTCATTTGTCCCAATTTGCATAAGAACTTTTGAAAGGTTCTCCAGTTTTTGATTATACTTTTTTGAAGTCCAACGTTGCAAGCCAGTTGGAGTCCATTCCTCATCAATATTTGGATTATTAATTGTGTCAAATAGATTTTCGAAATTATAAAATGCAACAGTATGCACTTTATATTGTTTTTCTTGAGCTTTGGCCCCTAACATTGAAGATAAAATGAATAAAATCACAACAAATTTTTTAATTCTCATAGGTTCGCTATTTTATTGATATTTTTAACAAAAATTTAAAGGTAAAAGTAGATAATAATAATTTAAAATGTACATTCACAGCTGTTTAGAAATAAATGTTCCCGAAAAGAGACAAATTAATTTATTTTTATGAAAAAACTTATTATCAGTACATTATTTGTGATGCAAGTAATGTTTGCTTTTGGACAATTAAATACCGGTGTTTCCGGTAAAGTGGTTGATTCCAAAACGCAAAAACCAGTGCAAAGTGTTGTTGTATCTATTCGAAATACGAATTTAACGCAATTAACAGGTGCCGATGGAAAATTTTCATTTAACGAAATACCTATTGGAAGTCAATTATTACTTATCAAAAGTGATGGTTACAAAGACCAATTGCTTCAAATAGAAATCGTTGACGGGAAAATGTTAGATTTAGGAGTCGTGGTTTTGGAAGAAGACTTAACGCAAGAAAAACAATCGGCATTAATTACCATCAGCGAAAATGATTTGGGCGATGACAATAGCGGATCTGAAAGCACGACAAGCTTGTTGCAGTCTACTCGTGATGCTTTTTTGCAAGCAGCTGCCTATAATTTTGGAGCGGCAAGGTTTAGCGTTAGAGGAATTGACAATAAATATTCCAGCGTGATGATTAACGGTGTTGCGATGAACCGAGTTGCTGACGGAAGACCGCAATATGGCGACTGGGGCGGATTGAATGACGCTACTCGTAACCAGGAATTCACAAATGGTTCGACGCCTTCTGATTATGTATTTGGAGGAATTGCCGGAACTCAAGAAATAAACACAAGAGCATCCATTTACAGACCAGGAACAAGAATTTCTTTCCTTAACACTAATACTAATTATAGTTTCAGGGCGATGGGAACCACCGCTTCAGGAATGAATAAAAACGGCTGGGCTTATGTGATATCTGGAGGAAGGCGTTGGGCCCAAGATGGTTACTATGAAGGCACTGATTACAGTGCAAATTCTTTGTTTACCAGTGTCGAAAAGAAAATCAACGACAAACAAAGCCTCAACTTTACGGCAATTTATGCCCAAAACAAAAGAGGCAAGAATTCTCCAAATACTGCTGAACAATCTGATTTAGCCGGAATTAAATACAATTCGTACTGGGGTTATCAAGAAGGTAAAAAAAGAAATTCAAGAGTTAAAAAAATAGAGGAACCATTGTTTATGCTGTCTCATTATTGGAAAGTAAACCCCAAAATGAATTGGAACACCTCGGTTTCCTATCAAATTGGACAGATTGGAAATAGTCGTATTGATTACACAAAAGCAGACAATCCCGACCCTACTTATTACAGAAAATTGCCAAGTTATTACACTAATTCTTTTTATAACGGTGTTTATGCTGGTAACACTCCCACAAATATTGCTAACGCAGAAGCCGCCGAATTGAATTTTCTTGCAAATCGCCAGTTAAATTGGAAAGATCTCTATAAGGTAAATGGAGAAAACTTGGCAAACGGAAGCCGATTTGCATTGTATGAAGATAGAAATGACGAAAATATTGCCACTTTCAATTCTAATTTGACAACACAACTTTCTGACAACGTTTTAATGATGGCGGGCGTGAATTACTTGTATTCCAACACAAAAAATTTCAAGAATATGCTGGATCTTTTGGGCGGAAATTACTTCACCGATATCAGCACTTTTGGTCTAACTGAAGATCAACAACAATCAGATTTAAACAATCCTTTCAGAAAATTGGGTGTGGGCGAACATTATGGATACAATTATAATGTCGGTGTTACCAAATTGGATGCTTTTACACAGTTTAAATTTGTTTACAAAAAAGTGGATTTCTTTTTGGCCCAAACATTCTCCCGTTCCAGTTATCAAAGGGAGGGTTTGTATAAAAACGGCTATTATCCAACAAATTCCTTGGGAAAAAGCGAAAAAATGTATTTTGATAATTTTGGATTTAAAGGCGGGTTGACTTATAAATTAACCGGAAGGAATTTTATCGACTTCAACGGAATTTATATGACCAAAGCCCCAAACACAAAAGAGGTCTTCCCAAATTCCCGCGTAAACAATTCCACAACTGATGGAATTACAAACGAAACCATCAAAGGCGTAGATTTGGGTTATGTTGTTAAAGCCCCGAAATTTAAAGCAAGGTTTACCGGATATTTTTCTGAAACATTAAACTCGACAGATATCAATTATTACTATGCTGATGCCGTTGACAGTAGCGGAAACGGAGCCTTTGTTTCTGAAATTGTAACTGGATTAAACAAGAAAAACAGGGGAATAGAAGTTGGTCTTGAATATCAATTGACCTCCACAATTAAAATTACAGGCGTATCTGCTTATGGCGAATATACTATCACAAATAACCCAAATGTAAGTTTAACCGATGACGCTTCTTCAACGGTGACAAATTACGGGCAATCTAAGTTAGCCGGATACAAACAAGCCGGAATGCCGCAACAAGCTTACTCTTTAGGGATAGAATACAGAGATCCGAAGTTCTGGTGGATTGGTGCCAATGCCAATTATTTAACAGACAATTATCTTGATGTGTCTTCCATTCGAAGAACCGATAATTTCTATACTAATGTAGACAATGCTACCATAATAATAGATCAAACATTGGCAGACAGCTATTTGAAACAAGAAAAGTTTGACTCCTTCTTTTTATTTAATTTGGTCGGTGGGAAATCTTGGAGGGTTAACGGCGAAACCTTGGGTCTTTTTGCAACCGTAAATAACCTTTTAGATATTACCTATAAAACTGGAGGTTTCGAACAATCAAGAAACGCCACATATAGGCAAGAATTTGAAGATCATCAAAGCAATGGCCCAAGTGTATTTGCCCCAAAATATTTCTACGGATACGGTAGAACCTATATGGTAAATATTTATTTAACCTTTTAAAAACTAAGCGTTATGAAAAATAAAATAAAAAATATTTTTATCATTACTGTCTCAATTGCTTTGTTTTCAAGTTGTGTTAAAGATACTTTTAATACTCCAATCCAAGATGTCTGCATAAATCCGGGGCTGACAAAAACCAAGGAAGTGGCAAATATTTATGCTGCTGCCACTACTATTACCGCAACATATACTGCCGATGATATCGTTGAAGCTTACGTGATTTCAAGTGACGAAGGTGGGAATTTTTATAAAAGCATGTATTTCCAACCATTGGACGGTTCAAAAGGATTTAATCTTTCAGTGGATGAAGTAAATGCTTATACCAAAAATTTACAGCCTGGAAAAAAGGTGTTTCTAAAACTAAAAGGTTTGGCCTTCGCCAATCCAAGCAGTTTTGGAAGAGGCTTGATTTTTGGGGCGCCGCCAACAGAGCAATACGCTGTTGATAGGCTATCTGGTTTAACGTATAAAAACTACCTAATTCCCTCTTGCGATGTTATTAGCGAGGATGCCATTGTTAAGCATCTAACTATTTCTCAAGCTTTGAGTAATAAATATTTGAATACTTTGGTAGAAATAGACGATGTCCAATTCAAGACAGATTGCACTACTTACAGTAAAAAAGATTTTGACACGAGTTTAAAAATAACAAACGGAAAAACTACATTAGATGTTAGAACAAGTAGATATGCGAATTTTGCCGGCTATCCTGTTCCATCAGGAAGAGGAAAAATCAGGGGTGTCTTAACAAGATACGGTTCTACTTATCAAATTATTCTTAGAACAGAAAGAGATGTTAATCTTATAAATCCAAGAATACAAACACCTTATTTACCAAAAACAGGAACAAGCCTTCAATATTTGGGAGTTTTTACTGAAAATTTTGAAAGTTATGCCACCACAACTACCGGTGCAAATTTTCCTAAATACATCAATGATGCTGCTGTTGGATATAAATATTGGGATGTAGTCCTTTTTAGTTCGAATAAATACATTCAAGTATCTGCTTATAACAACGGTTGTACAAAGGCCTATTTTGTTGTTCCTGTCGACATGACTGCCGCAAATAGTTTATCCTTTAAAACAAAAGATGGTTACAACGATGGAGATCCATTGAAAGTGTATTACTCGACCGACTATGTTCCCGGTAATAATGTTAGTCAAGCCACTCTTGTCGATATTACCGGTAAATTTAAAATATCCACTGGAAATACTTCTGGATATGGATCAAGTTTCATTAGTAGCGGAACTTACCCTATTCCTACTTCTTTAACAGGAAATGGCTATTTCATTTTTGAATACGACGGGACAACTGGGACGACAACAACAATCCAAATTGATGACATAACCGTGAATTAATCCAAATAAAATAAATTTAAAAGGCTTCTTACGGAAACTTTTTTGTTCCCAATTAGTCTTATATTTGGCATATTAAAAATTAAGAAACCCTGTTGCTAAGTCAAAGACTCTGTGAAAAGTCATGTAATTGCCTTTGTTTACATTTCCAAAGATCATGACTTTTAATGAAAAATAGGTATTGAATCCATGTTTTAAAAAGATTCATTTTGTTTTTTATAAACTCCTATTGCTTATTTTTGTTTTACAATCCAGCAATATTCAAGCCCATACTCTAATGATAACACCGCCATTTTTACAAAAAGGAGATACTATAGCCATTTTGGCAACAGCCAGAAAAAACATAGACGACAATCTGAAACCTGCCATAGATTTATTGCGCCGTTGGGGTTTGGAAGTCGTTATAGGAAAAACCATCGGATTGAATGATAATCAATTAGCCGGAACCGATATGGAGCGCGCAGAAGATTTTCAGCAACAACTTGACAATCCACGCGTCAAGGCGATATGGTGTGTTCGTGGAGGCTACGGTACGGTGCGAATGATTGACTTGTTGGACTTCACGAAATTTAAACAAAATCCGAAATGGATTATTGGTTTTAGTGATGTCACCGTTTTACACAATCATTTGAATACTCTGGGCTATAAAACCATCCATGGGATTATGCCAATAAGTACTCAAAAAACATCGACTGAAGGAATAGAGACATTGAGAATTGCTATGTTTGGGGAACGATTGGAGTATGAAATTGAACCCCATGTAATGAATAGATATGGGAAAGCTTCTGGCGAATTGGTAGGCGGAAATTTATCCATTTTGTATAGTTTGTTGGGTTCCGAATCATCAATCGATTGTTCTGACAAAATCTTGTTTATAGAAGACTTGGATGAATATTTATATCATGTTGACCGTATGATGATGAATTTGAAACGCAATGGTTGTCTGGAAAGGATAAAGGGGATTATAGTTGGCGCTATGGAAAAAATGAGGGATAACGAAATTCCTTGGGGGAAAAATGCGCTTGAAATCATAGATGATGTCACCAAAAAATACAATATTCCCATTATATATAATTTCCCCGCCGGACACATTGATGATAATAGAGCTCTAATTTTAGGGAGCAAAGTAACTATCGTTGTGGACGAAAATTGCAGTAAAGTTGTCTTTGAATAAGGTTTAAGGCACGAGATATGGAAGTGAGAAAGAGAAAGTTTGAAATTCGAAAAATGAATATTGAGACTGAATACTGAACACTTTTTTGAAAGTTGAATGATGATTAACGAATTTTGAATGCAGTCCCAAAGTTTCGGGATTAAAACTGAACACTGAACACTATTTTTATGGCCGAACATAACGAATTGGGGAAACTGGGAGAAGAATTGTCCGTTGAATTTCTTCGGAAAAACGGCTATACAATTCTGGAAACCAACTGGACATTCCAGAAAGCCGAGATCGATATCATCGCCCAAAAAGAAAATACGCTTGCCGTGGTCGAGGTAAAAACACGTTCTTCACTTGAATTTGGCTTGCCACAAGATTTTGTAAAGCCCAAGAAAATCCAACTTTTGGTAAAAGCTGTTGACGCCTATGTCAACGAAAAAAATCTAGATATTGAAGTTCGTTTTGATATCATCGCCGTTCATAAAGAAGGCAAATCTTTTGCCATAGAACACCTGATTGACGCCTTTTATCATTTTTAACCTCAAATTATGGTGTTGAATTTATAACAAATTGTTTTTTTATTTATCTTTGTATATGTTTTTGTTATATTACAACGAATACCGTCTTGGTTTTTAGAGATAAAACGATTTAAACAGAAAGGTTTCTTATAAAATAAATCCTTATAATTATGAAATGAGCATAATTGAAATGGGGGTCGCAAATGCCAATGGTGAAATGTGAATTATACATGACTAATAAAAAAACAATAAATACCAACATATGAAAACAGTATCTTCAATTGTAGAAAATTACATCAAAACAAAGCCTTTTTTATTAAATGCATTGTCTCTTGGGATAATCAATCTGACCTCGCTTTCCAGAAATATAATGGTCGAATTAGAAGCCGAATTTGGTAAAGAAGTCAAACAAGGTGCGGTTGTAATGGCACTAAAAAGACTAACCGAAGAGTTGGATTTTAGATTGAACCACAAGATCAACAAAGTAATAAAAAACATTGGCGAAATTACCGTCCGTTCGGCATTGACTGATTATACCTTTGCGGCATCAGAAACTATTTTGAACAAACAAGCCGATTTGATTACGGATATCAACGCTTTTCCAGACATTTTTTACACCTCATCCCGAGGCGTAAACGAAACCAATATTGTGGTAAGCAACAGTGTAAATTACTTGGTTGACAAACACTTTGCCAATGAAAAATTGATTCAAAAACTGGAAAATCTGGCTTCAATAACGGTAAAATTGCCCAAAGAAAACATCGTGGTTCCTGGAATCTATTATTTCATTTTTCAGCGTTTGGCTTGGGAAGGAATCATCATCAACGAGGTGATTTCAACTTCCAACGAATTTACCATATTGGTAAGCGAAGATCAAGTGGATGTGGCTTTCAAAGTAATCAAGGATTTGAAAAATTAGAAACTAAATTTTAAAGCTTCCAGCCTTTTGAAGGCTGGAAGCTTTATTGGTTTTTTAATATTTTGGTTTTTGTTTAGTTCCTCTAAAATTAATTATTTCAATACTTGATTTTTTATAATTTACTCTGTAAATCAAGTAGTTGTTTTTATCTACTAAAGCTTTATGAAGATTCGTGTACGTTTTAGATTTTGGATATAAGTCCGGAAAAAGACTAATCTGATTGGTAACTTGGGTGATATTTTCTTCCAATTGCAAAATTTCTCTAAAAGTCCATTCTGCTTCTAAATATTCAATAACAAAAGCCAAACCTTTATCGGCTTGTAGCGTCCATTTGATTTCTAATGCCATTTGGCAAATTTATTCATAACGGTTTCGTGACTTATAAAGTCGTCGTTTTCTGCTTGTTTTAAACCGATTTCAATTTCTAGCTTTTCTTCTGAATTCAAATCAGCAAACCAATCTTTTTTGCTGGTTTTTAAAATAATTTCAAGTTTTTCCAACAAACTTTCGTCAACCGTAGTCAATTCTTGAATAAATTTATATTTTCTGGCAGCTAAATTCATAACTTAAAATTTTAGTCTAACAAAGGTATTTGTTTTGATTGGCTTTTAAAAACAAATTAAAAAATTTAACTAACTATTTCATTTTCAATGACTAAAACAAGTAGGATTAATTTTAAATCTATTTTTTATTGATTTAAGAAAATAATAAGCATTTTTATTTTCTTAATTCTGGATAAATATCATCATCTGTGTTTAAAATCAAATCTGGACCCAATGATTTTAAAATATAATCACTTTCTACTCTTTTATAATAAAATCTTGCAGGTTTTAACTTTTTAAAATCAAATTCATCATTAAAAGGCTCCTGATCATTAAAAAACTTATTTTGTGTTTTCAATTCTGCTAAACTATCCGGGTAATGTCCATTTTTACTTTTGTAAAACTCTAAGTCTTTTACCACTTCATTCAATTGAATATTTGTAAATTGAATTATATGGTCTTTATGAAAATCACTATTTAGAAAAAAATACCAAAATACAGGAGTGAAAAGGATTCCTGCTAATCCAATTATTTTCATTTTATTATCTTTTCTTTTAAATCCTTGCAGTATTAAAATTGCACCAGAGATTAATCCAAAATTTGGAATCAATCCTATAAAACCAAATTTGTACAAGCTTTTTGAAGTCATTTTTTGAAAAAATGATTTTTTCTTAGTAATATCCGTTGTCAATTATTGAATTATTTTAAAGAATTTACCTTACATTTTTTATCCTCCCCCCAACATCTCCATCAATTCCAAAGCTCTTCGAGTAGTTTTTACATTATCAAAAGTCAATAAAAGACGTAAACCCGCTGGTGTTTGCTTTTCTTTCATTACACAAATACTATTGTGTTTTTGCACAAATTGTAACATTTGATGAAAACGTTTTGACGTATAATAATCCGATTGCTGATCGGCAACAAAATAGCCAATCATCTTGCCTTTTTTCATTATCAATTTTTCAATTCCCACTCTGGTGGCAACCCATTTGATGCGAATGCTATTCATTAAGGCAAGCGCTCGCGGTGGCATTGGACCAAAACGGTCAACCAATTTATTTTGGAAAACAAGCAATTCTTCTTCGTTTGTCACATTGCCCAGTTCATTATACAAACTCAAACGCTCCGTAACATTGTTGATGTATTCGTCCGAAAACAACAGCTCAAAATCGGTGTCGATTTGAAGGTCTTTTACGTATTCTTTCTCCACTCCGCCATCTTCGTTTTCGTACAAATCCTTGAATTCGTTTTCTTTCAATTCATCGATGGCTTCGTTCATAATTTTTTGATAGGTGTCAAAACCAATTTCGTTGATGAAACCGCTTTGTTCGCCACCCAATAAATCACCCGCACCACGAATTTCTAAATCCTTCATCGCAATGTTGAAACCGCTTCCCAATTCCGAGAATTGTTCCAATGCCTGAATTCGTTTTCGGGCGTCATCCGTCATTGCAGAATACGGCGGACAAATAAAATAACAGAACGCTTTCTTGTTGCTTCGCCCTACGCGACCACGCATTTGGTGCAAATCTGACAAGCCAAAGTTATTGGCATTATTGATGAAAATGGTATTGGCATTCGGAACGTCCAAGCCGCTTTCTATGATGGTTGTGGCGACCAAAACATCGAATTCGCCGTTCATAAAAGCCAGCATCAATTCCTCGAGTTTGCTGCCTTCCATCTGGCCGTGACCAATTCCCACTCGTGCATCGGGAACTAATCGCTGGATCATTCCCGCCACTTCCTTTATGTTTTCTATTCGATTATTGACAAAGAAAACCTGTCCGTTGCGCTGAATTTCATACGAAATCGCATCCCGAATTAACTCTTCGCTAAAACCAACCACATTCGTTTCGATAGGATATCGATTGGGCGGAGGCGTTGTAATTACTGATAAATCACGTGCCGCCATCAACGAAAACTGCAAGGTTCTCGGAATTGGAGTTGCCGTTAATGTCAGCGTATCAATATTGGCTGCAATGGTTTTGAGTTTGTCTTTTACATTGACGCCAAATTTTTGTTCCTCGTCCACAATCAACAATCCCAAGTCTTTGAAAACCACATTTTTGTTGACCAATTGATGCGTTCCAATAACAATATCGAGTTTGCCTTCGGCTAATTGTTTGAGCGTTTCAGCTTTTTGTTTGGCAGTTCTAAAACGGTTTAAGTATCCAACAGTAACCGGCATATCTTTCAATCTTTCGCTAAAAGTTCGGTAATGTTGATACGCTAAAATTGTTGTAGGAACCAAAACCGCGACTTGTTTTGAGTTGTCAACCGCTTTGAAAGCAGCACGAATGGCGACTTCGGTTTTTCCGAAACCCACATCACCACAAACCAAGCGATCCATCGGGCGGTCGCTTTCCATATCAGCTTTGACTTCTGCCGTCGATTTAGTTTGATCAGGTGTATCTTCATAAATAAAGGAACTTTCCAATTCGTTTTGCAAATAACTGTCGGGTGCAAACTGGAATCCTTTTTCCAATCTTCTTTTGGCATACAATTGAATCAAATTGAAAGCAATATGCTTGACGCGAGCCTTGGTTTTTTGCTTCAGAATCTTCCAGGCATTCGAACCCAATTTATAAATCTTGGGCGGAGTTCCATCCTTGCCGCTGTATTTTGAAATTTTATAAAGCGAATGAATGCTCACATAAACAATGTCATTATCGGCATAAACGAGTTTTATGGCCTCCTGTGTTTTGCCTTCGACCTGAATTTTTTGCAAACCGCCAAATTTCCCAATTCCGTGATCGATATGCGTCACATAGTCGCCAACGGACAAAGTGGTCAATTCTTTTAAAGTGATATTTTGCTTCTTCGAAACATTACTTTTAATGTTAAATTTATGGTATCGCTCAAAAATTTGATGATCGGTATAACAGGCTATTTGGTTTTCCTCGTCGATGAACCCTTGATATAAAGGCAACACAATCGTGTTGTATTGCTTGCGAATATTTTCGGAATTGGCTTCGTCCAAAGTTTCAAAAATATCGTGAAACCGTTTGGCTTGGTTCTCATTGGAACAAAACAAGTAATTTTTATAACCGTTGAAATGGTTGTCGTTCAAGTTATTCAACAACAAATCAAATTGTTTATTGAACGAAGGTTGTGGTTTTATGTGAAAATCAAAAGTTCTTTTGGTTTTATAAATAGGTTTTGAACTCAATTCGACAACCGAAAAATCTAAACTTTTCTTGATGAATTCCGTTTGATTCAAGAACAATTGGCTAGGTTCTACGTGGTTCACCGTGGCATTAAGATTTTCGAAAATTTCATTGGCTTTGCCAAATAATTTATCCAGTTTTGAAAAGAGCAAGTCGGTGTTTTGGATAAAAATAATGGTTTTATCGCTGATGTATTCTAGGAAACTTTCGCGGTTTTCCTGAAAGAATTTGTTTTCGACATTAGGAATAATCGTGATTTTTTTCTGCTTTTCAATCGACAATTGCGTTTCCACATCAAAACTTCGGATGCTGTCCACTTCATTACCAAAAAACTCGATTCGGTACGGATTGTCATTCGAAAAAGAAAACACGTCGACAATCCCTCCACGAACTGAAAATTCTCCGGGTTCAGTAATGAAATCGACCCTTTTGAATTCGTATTCGAACAAAACTTCATTAATAAAATCAATGGAAATCTTGTCTCCAACGGATATTTTCAAGGTGTTTTTGTCCAATTCTTTTCGCGTGACCACTTTCTCGAAAAGTGCTTCGGGATACGTGACTATAATCGCCGGTTTTTTGCGGGAATTGATACGGTTTAGCACTTCGGCGCGAAGCAAAACATTGGCATTATCAGTATCTTCAATTTGGTAGGGGCGGCGATAGGAACCTGGATAAAACAAAACGTCCTGTTCTCCAATCATTTGTTCCAAATCATTCAAATAATAGGCGGCTTCTTCCTTGTCATTTAATATGACCAAAAACGGTTTTTCTGTCTTTTTGAAAAGCGATTGCACCACAAACGAAAGCGATGAACCTATCAATCCATTGAGGTGGATTTTTTGTTCTGCTTGTTGCAAACCATCGACAATTTGCTTGACTTTTGGCGAATTATCGTAAATATTGTATAAGGCTGTTTTACTCAACTCGAGGGAGATTTGGGTTTACATTAGGAATTGCCCTTGTGGTATCCAGCATTTTTAATAAATCCGATTCGCCTGCTTCCATTGGGATTTTACTTTTTTGAACAATTTTGTCCATTTGATTTTGCAACGAAACTAATTCTTCGTTGATTTCTGAAACCAAAACAATCACTTTCTTGTCGGGGATATTATCCAAATGGATAAACAAATCCAACATTCTCACCTTGGTTATCAAGGTGGAAATCCTGCTTTTTATCTGGGGTTTGCTAAAATTTATTGGGATGTTATCATTCAATGCCATCACTTTCTTGGAAAGTTCAGTTGATTTTTTTTGAAAAGCTCTGATGGTCTTTTTGGGCTTTTGGTCTAATTCGGACAAAAACAAACGCCACTCATTCCAAGATAACGTATTTTCTTGTGAAGTTGCATTGATGGGCTTTGCATTAAAAACCCAGCCTTTATTGATATTCGAAAAAATTAATTCCTTTTTTTTTATGTCTTTCTCTTTTTCGACTAGGTGGTTTTGTTTTTCATTTTTACACGAAAACAGCACAAAAACCAGAATAAAGAGAGTCGCTAATTTGAATTTCATCTTTGATTAAATTAAGGCGCAAAGTTACGAAGTAAATTTACAATTACGAATTACAACATTAGGACAAATAAATTTAAAGTTTAAACTGCATAAAAACATAGCTTTCATTCGTGAATTTTAAAAAACTTCGCCTTTACATAGGTTTACTTCGTCTGTTCAACCTTTGGTCGAGGATCATGAACTGTGTGCGTAAATAATAATTTTTCTGTGTATTTCTGAAGTGCGGGTTTCACTATAGCCTTAAAACAAAAAAGACCTTACATTGCTGCAAAGTCTCTTAAAGTAGCCCCGCCGGGAATCGAACCCGGATCAAAAGTTTAGGAAACTCCCATTCTATCCGTTGAACTACAGGGCTGAAACCAAAAAAGACCATCATTTCTGATGGTCTTTTCGCTTTTGCTCCCTCTCTTGGGCTCGAACCAAGGACCCTCTGATTAACAGTCAGATGCTCTAACCAACTGAGCTAAGAAGGAAAGTGTGTTTCACTTTTAAAGCGGTGCAAATATAGGGTTTAATTTTTTTGATGCAAATAAATTCTATTAAATTTTCAATTTATTTTATCGTCCCACAATTGCCTTGTAAATATCATTTCCGTTGGCAAGCAATAACAAGGTTATAAGTAGTATGAAACCAACCATTTGGGCGTTTTCAAGGAACTTATCACTTGGTTTTTTACCGCTAATCATCTCGTATAATAAAAACAGGACATGACCGCCATCGAGTGCCGGAATAGGCAATAAATTCATCACACCCAGCATTATTGACAATAAGGCGGTAATGCTCCAGAAAGTTTCCCAACTCCAAGTGTTTGGAAAAATGTTAAATATGGCTCCAAATCCACCTACTTGTTTGTAAGCGCCAGTGCTTGGATTAAATATCATTTTTAGTTGTTTACCGTAGCCTACTAATTGGGTTTTCCCTTTTTCAATTCCTACAGGAATAGATTCCATAAAGCTAAATTCTTGTTTGCTTACTTTATAGTAGCCTAATTTTTCTAAGGATTCCAGGTCTAAACCACCTCTTCCTACTCCTAATTTTCCTTCTTTGGAAATAACAACCTCTAACGGAACTACTTTTTGATTTCGTAAAACCGTCGCCGAAATAGTTTTTCCTTTATTATTTTGTAAAACTGTTGCCGCTTCGTCAAAATATTTTGTTTTTTGACCATTTAGTGCAACAACAATATCTTTTGGTTGCAATGTTTTATTTACAGATTCCGGTTGCAAAGCAGTAATTACAAACGGTAATCGTAAAGATAAAATAGGTCCTTTTTCTTCTTTTGACAATTGGTCTATAAAATCATTAGGCATTTTTATTTCTTGCTCGGCTCCATTTCTCTCAATAAGAACCTGTTTTCCCATGACGATTTTTGCATTAATGCTATTGTCAAATCGTTCTATTTTTTCGCCATCAACAGCAATGATTTTATCTCCAGTTTTAAAACCGGCTTTTAACATTGCTTTATTTTCAATCGAAAACCCATCTTTTATATTTGCATTTGCAATAAACATATCGCCATAAGCATAGGCCATCCCAATATAAATGACAAAAGCCAAGATAAAGTTTACGATAACGCCGCCAAGCATAATTATCAAACGTTGCCAAGCCGGTTTGGAACGAAATTCCCAGGGTTGGGGAGGCAAAGCCATTTGTGCTTTGTCCATGCTTTCGTCAACCATCCCTGATATTTTAACATAACCACCCAGTGGCAACCAGCCAATTCCGTATTCGGTTTCGCCAATTTTCTTTTTAAACAGGGAATATTTGACGTCAAAAAACAAGTAGAATTTTTCTACTCTTGTCTTAAATATTTTGGAAGGAATGAAATGTCCTAATTCGTGGAGTATAATCAGTAATGATAGGCTCAATAAAAATTGAGAAAGCTTGATAACGGTTTCCATTTTTTGTTTTTAAATCTGTATAGCGCACAAAAGTAAGGCTTTCTATTTTAGTTGCAAAGATTTACTTTTAGTGAAGACGATAAAAGTTTGTTAATAATTACATCATTTCCTTTTTTACTTTCCTTGTTGTCGCGTAACTTTGTTTTCGAAAACTGATTTTTCAGGGTTCATCGTTTCCCTTATTCTTAATATATTTAAAATTAATGCTATGACGTCAAAATTATTTTCGACACTCCATATAAAAAACCTCGTTCTTAAAAATAGAATTGTCATTTCTCCAATGTGCCAATTTTCTGCACAAGATGGCTTTGCCAATGATTGGCATTTGGTACATCATGGGAGTCGTGCCGTTGGTGGTGCGGCATTAATCATTCAGGAAGCGACATCGGTTTCTCCGGAAGGAAGAATTACTCCGGAAGATTTGGGTCTTTGGAAAGAGGAGCATATCGAAAAATTACAATCGATCAATCGTTTTATTATAGAACAAAATTCGATTCCCGGAATTCAGCTGGCACATGCGGGAAGAAAAGCGAGTGTGGCTTCGTCATGGAATGGCAATAAAAAATTGGATGAAAATCAAGGAGGTTGGGATACGGTTGCGCCAAGTGCCATTGGTTTTTATGATAATGAAAAACCGCCCATCGCATTGGACAAAACAGGTGTCCAGAAAGTAATTTCTGATTTTAAGGCGGCGACCAAAAGAGCGGTTCAAGCCGGATTTCAAGTAGTCGAAATCCATGCTGCGCATGGTTATTTGTTGCATCAGTTTCTTTCTCCTTTGTCTAATTTTAGAACCGATGAATATGGCGGAAGTTTTGAAAACAGGGTTCGATTGCTTTTGGAAGTTCTCGAAGCTGTACAAACGGAATGGCCTGTGGATTTGCCTTTATTTGTCAGAATCTCTGCAACAGATTGGGCTGATGGCGGTTGGAATATCGAGGAATCGGTGCAACTTTCGAAAATATTGAAAGAAAAGGGAGTGGATTTAATGGACGTTTCCTCTGGCGGTTTGGTGTCGCATCAGCAAATTCCATTGGGACCCAATTACCAGGTGCCTTTTGCGGAAAGAATAAAAAAAGAAACTGGAATCTTGACGGGTGCAGTGGGTTTAATTACTGAATCAGGTCAGGCAGAATCCATCGTTGCCACCGGAAAAGCAGATTTGGTTTTGTTCGCAAGGGAATCACTAAGAAATCCGAACTTGGCATTGACATTTGCCCAAGAATTGGGTGTCGATGTGCCATGGCCGAAACAATATGAAAGAGCAAAAATAGGATAGTAACCGTCTTGGGCTCAATTTTAGACACGAATTTCACGAATTAATTCGTATAAATTGGTGAAATTCGTGTTCGTCCTTTTTAAAATAAATATACAAATAACATAAAAATGCAAAAAATAAAAGCAGCACTATTGTCATACGGAATGTCGGGAAAAGTTTTTCACGCTCCATTTCTAGATTTGCATCCTGGTTTTGAGCTCCTTGGTTCATGGGAACGAAGCAGCAAAAACATTCAAGCGGATTATCCAAATACCATAAGTTATCCTAGTTTAGAAGCTATTTTACAAGACAAATCCATTGATTTAGTAGTTGTGAATACACCTATAGATTCCCACTTTGAATATGCCAAAAAAGTATTATTGGCAGGAAAACATGTCTTGGTAGAAAAAGCATTTACAGCCACGCTTGCCGAAGCACAAGAATTAGCTGCTTTGTCAAAAGAAAGAGGATTGAAATTGTTCGTTTTCCAAAATAGGAGATGGGATAGCGATTTCAAAACCGTAAAAAAAATTATTTTTGATAATTTATTGGGCGATATCGTCGAAACCGAAATTCATTATGATCGTTACAATCCCGAATTGAGTCCCAAAAAGCACAAAGAATCTGCCAATCCTGGATCGGGAATTTTAAGAGATTTAGGGCCACATATCATTGATCAAGCGCTTTCATTGTTTGGTTTGCCTAATGCTGTTTTTGCGGATATTCGATTGACAAGAGAACATACAATAGTTGAAGATTATTTTGATATCCTGTTGTATTATCCTGATTTTAGAGTACGATTGAAAGCCGGTTTTTTCGTTCGTGAAGCTATCCCTTCTTATATTGTTCACGGAAAAAAGGGTTCTTTTCTAAAACCACGTGGCGATGTACAAGAAGATGATTTAAAGCTAGGAAAGAAACCAAATTTAGAAAGTTGGGGAATAGAGTCAAAGACGAATGAAGGAACTTTGCATACGGAAATGGATGGAGATATCTTTAACGGTAAAGTACCAACGCTTCAAGGGAATTATTATGATTATTTTGATGAGGTATACAAATCCATTATTAATGACACGGTTGAACCCGTAACCGCTCAAGACGGTATCAATGTTATGCAAATTATCGAGGCTGCCACTCAAAGTAACCAACAAAAAAGAGTAATCAATTTATAAACAATAACGATATAATAGCCCGTTTAAAAAGAAATACCAAATAGGTACAGATTGATTTTGTATTTTTGCAGATTCAATTTTAAATAGAAACGGTTTTGCAGTATTTTAATTTTATAGGCAGGTTTAAAGCTAAAGGCAAATACAAGAAAACATATCGAGATGCAAAGGGTTCTTATTTAAATAGAATACGTTGGGCAGTTTCGATGTTTTATTTTGGTATGGGATTATGTTTTGCCACTTGGGCAAGTAGAATCCCGAATATTAAAACTGCGTTAGACTTAAGTGACGGTCATTTAGGAACGATTCTTTTAGCCTTACCATTGGGACAGTTGACGATGATGTTTTTTTCAGGGAAACTAGTCACTAGTTTTGGCAGTAACCGTATTCTTCCTTTTTCTATTTTAATGTATGCTTTTAGTTTAACGAATATAGGATTAGCCTCAAACGCTTGGCAACTGGGGCTTGGATTATATTTCTTTGGGGTTTTTGGAAATTTATCTAATATATCCATAAATACTCAAGGCGTTTATGCCGAAGGACTCTTTAGAAGAACCATCTTATCTTCTTTTCATGGGGTATGGAGTTTAGCGGGATTCACGGGGGCTTTAGTGGGTTTAGGAATGTTAGCATTAAAATTGCATACTTATACACATTTTTTAATCATTGCATTAATCGTCGTTTTGTTGGTCGCTTTTAATTTCAAATTCTTGATTAAAGCCAAAGAAACCATCCAACCTCAAAAGAAAAAAAGATTCAGAAAACCAGACAAATCTCTAGTTTTATTGGGGGTAATTGGTTTTTGTAGTATGGCCAGCGAAGGGATTATGTTCGATTGGAGTGGCGTATATTTTAAAGATATTGTCAAAGTTCCCGGACCATTAATAGTTGTGGGCTATACTTCATTTATGATTATGATGGCAAGCGGGCGGTTTTTTGGAGATCGTTTAATTAATAAATTTGGACGAAAGCGAGTGATGCAAATCAGTGGTGTTATGATTTCATCGGGCTTGTTTATGGCGGTAATTTTCCCATTTATAATTCCGTGTACAATCGCTTTTATGATTGTAGGTTTGGGCGTTTCTACTATTGTACCCACTCTTTATGGCATTGCGGGAAAACATCCAACAATCCCAACAGGAGAAGCATTGACAGCTGTTTCCAGCGTAAGTTTTCTGGGATTTTTGATGGGACCACCCTTAATTGGCCATATTGCCGAATTGTCGAGTTTGCGGTTTTCATTCGCCTTTATCGGTATTTTTGGATTTATGATAGCATTGATAGTATCAAGAATTAAGGCAATCGAGTAGGTTTTGATTTAATGTTTAAAAAAGGTAATCAATGTTGAATCTTTTTTTAAGAGTTGATTCATTTGTTCAACTCCATACTTGTTTAGATGAGTTGGGCTGTAAAAATATTCGATGTTATTTCTAAAAGGTTTTATGTTAATGTCAATAAAAGAAATATTTAGAGTTTTGCAAATTACCTTTGTATTTTTAAAAGCTAATTCATCGTAAATTGCCTTATAAACGGGAGTTTGGATACAGAGCAATTTTATATTGTTTTTTTTGCACAAATTATTTAGTTCGCCTAATGAATTGACAGTTGTAATTTGAACTTTATTCGAGTAATTTTTTTTCATTGAATTAGTTATTGGATTATGAATTGTATCCCATTTTTTATCCACGATGTGATTACAATTCATATTGTATTTTTGGGTTATAGATAAACAGTCATCTAACATTTTGTATTTAAAAATTGAATATAAAGGAATATATCTTTCAGATAAATTAAATTTAAAATAATTGACAAAACTTAAGTTTTTTCTGTTTGGAAAGAAAGAATATCTCGCATAAATATCTTTATCACAAAAGTTAGAATTATCCACCTCACTGCCTGCATTTACTAAAGGATCGAAGCTTAAAATGGCAAACTTGGGTGGATTATTTTTAGACAAATAATTTTTTAAACGTAAAATAGCCATTGCTATTTCAGTATGCCCATTTACTCCAATATTTACACTTCGGATTTTAAAAGTTTTATCAAAAAAAGAAGGGTCAAAATGAACCCAACATCTTGAACTTCCTAAAAAAACTAAATCAGCATTTATATTAGATGTCTGCTCTAGATTATCAATGTCATTTAGGCTTTCATTTCTTATTTTTAAGGATATTATAGTTTGCAATAAAATCGCAATAAAGATTATGAAGAGTGAAAACCTGACTATATTTTTTATAAATGTTTTCATTTTTAAAATTGAAAGTAAATGAATTGTTGATTGGTGTCGGAAGAAACAAAGAAATAAAAAATCACCAGAATAATACAAGAATAGAAAGCCCATCGACTGGATTTTGCCCATTTTCGACCTAGTAATTGTATAGCATATTGCTATTCCCTACCAATCCATTCAACAATTAGGAATAATAAAATAAACACAAAAGTGGGTATGGTTATTCCAATTCCTGGAAAATAAGGTATTTTGGTTATTGAGCTTGAAAATATCCCAGAAATATAATTAAAAGCATCAGCTACGCTCTTCGACCTAAAGAAAATCCAAGTAAATACAGTCAAACTAAAAGTAATTCCCATAGAAAGCAATTCTCTTAATGAAGGTAAAACTTTTCCTTTAGCCACAATATCAAGATGATTCCTGTTGGTTTTGAATATAATTGAAGGCATAATATATAAAGCATTTAGAAATCCCCAAATTAGAAATGTCCAGTTTGCTCCGTGCCAAAAACCACTAACCAAGAAGATTATAAATGTATTCCTGACTTTCATCCAAGTCCCGCCTTTGCTTCCTCCTAAAGGAATATACAAATAATCTCTAAACCAAGATGACAGAGAAATATGCCAGCGTCTCCAAAACTCGGCAATGTCTCTTGAGAAATAAGGAAAAGCAAAATTCCGCAATAAATCTATTCCAAATAATCGTGCCGTTCCTATTGCAATATCCGAATATCCAGAGAAATCGCCATAAATTTGGAAAGCGAAAAAGATGGCACCCAATACAAGCGTACTTCCTGAATAATCGGTGGAATTATTGAAAATAGTGTTCGCAAATTGCGCGCAATTATCTGCTATGACAATTTTTTTAAATAATCCCCATAATATTTGGCGTAGACCATCGACAGCATTATCATAATTAAACTCTCTCTTTTTCTTAATTTGTGGCAGAAGATGGGTAGCTCGCTCTATTGGTCCTGCCACTAACAACGGGAAAAAACTAACAAAAACGGAATAGTCAATAAAATTATTTTCTGCTTTAATTCTGCCTTTATAAATGTCTATGACATAAGACAAACCGTGAAAAGTGTAGAATGAAATACCTACAGGCAGAATCACTTTCAATGTCCAAGGATTTACCTGTAACCCTAAATGTGATATTGCTTCTGCAAAAGATTCTGCGAAAAAATTATAGTATTTAAAAAAACCTAAAAACCCAAGATTAACGGATATACTAAGCCAGAACCAAATTTTTTTTACATTCTGATTTTTAGAATCTGACATTTTAATACCAGTATAATAGTCTAGTAACGTAGAAAAAATCAGTAGAAATAAAAATCTCCAATCCCAGCAAGCATAAAAAAAATAGCTTGAAACTAAAAGTAATATGTTTTGATACTTTAAATTTTTGTTCGTTGCAAACCAGTAGAGTAGAAAAACAATTGGCAAAAATATCGCAAAGTTTATGGAGTTAAAAAGCATTTTAGATGTCTATTTTGTTTCATTACCTTAGTAAGTTTTCCTTATTACATTTTTCAAAATCTATAAAAGCGAAGAAACTTTCCTCCACAAACATACCTACAATTTCTCACATTTCAACACGTACTAATTATTATAAACCCAATAGCTCCATAAGTACCCGACAAATCATTAAATTTGCAACTTATTCAAAGACATGTTAGAAAAAGAAACAATAAATTTCGAAAAAACGGCTATAGTAGGGATTGTTACCCAAAACCAAAGTGAAGAGAAACTCAACGAGTATCTTGACGAATTGGAGTTTTTGACCTTTACGGCCGGTGGCGAAGTGGTGAAAAGGTTTTCGCAAAAAATGGAACGTCCCAATCCCAAGACTTTCGTTGGAACCGGAAAAATAGAAGAAATCAATCTTTTTGTAAAAGAAAATGACATCTCAACATTGGTATTTGACGATGAATTGACTCCTTCACAGCAGAAGAATATTTCCAAAATCATCGATTGCAAAATCCTTGACAGAACACACCTTATCTTGGATATTTTTGCCCAAAGAGCCGAAACTTCTTATGCCAGAACGCAGGTAGAACTGGCGCAATGTCAATATTTATTGCCAAGACTTTCGGGAATGTGGACACACCTCGAACGTCAAAAAGGTGGAATCGGGATGCGCGGACCCGGAGAAACCGAGATTGAAACCGACAGACGAATTGTTCGGGATAGAATCGCGCTTTTAAAAGAAAAAATAAAAACCATCGACAAGCAAATGGGCGTGCAGCGCAGCAATCGTGGCGCCATGGTTCGCGTGGCTTTGGTGGGTTATACTAATGTTGGAAAATCGACCTTGATGAACGTCATTGGGAAAAGCGATGTTTTCGTGGAGAACAAGCTTTTTGCCACTTTGGATACAACGGTTCGCAAAGTGGTGATAAAAAACCTGCCTTTCCTGCTTTCGGACACGGTAGGTTTTATTCGAAAACTGCCAACGCAATTGGTCGATTCTTTCAAAAGCACGCTCGATGAGGTTCGTGAAGCCGACTTGTTATTGCATGTTGTCGATATTTCGCATCCAGAATTTGAAGATCATATCGCATCGGTAAATCAAACTTTATTGGACATAAAAGCGAATGACAAACCGGTTATCATGGTTTTCAATAAAATTGATGCCTACAAACATTTGACCATTGACGAGGATGATTTAATCACCGAAAAAACACCAAGACATTTCACGCTTGAGGAATGGAAAACGACTTGGATGAATCGTGTGGGCGAACAAAACGCCTTGTTTATTTCAGCAAAAAACAAAGAAAATTTCGAAGAATTCAGGGAACGGGTTTATGAAACCGTGAGACAAATTCACATCACGCGTTTTCCTTACAACAAGTTTTTGTACCCAGATTATAAGGATGCTGTCGAAAAAGAAGAATAAAAAAATCCCTTTTGATTCACTTCAAAAGGGATTTTTGCTGTAATTTCTAATTCTAGAAGCTGAAATCCAATCCTATCCCAAAAACTTCCCTTACTTGAACTGCTTTTACGGCATTGTCGTCATAAATAGTCTGTAAGGCTATATTGGTCGACATATATCTGTTAATTTTCATCACGACATTCATCTGATAATCGACGTCAATATTTTGCGGATTATCTAAATAATTGGAATATAGATTCAGTCTGTTTTCTACTTTTACATTTGCCATTACATTTAATTTATAATAGGCTGAAACACTTGCTCCAAATTCAAATCGTGAAGAATCACCTTGTAAAACACCAAATGAGGAACCTAAAAGGGTGTACTTGCTGTCGACCAAAATTAATCTGGGAGTAATTGGTGCAATATTGATGCTCAAATTTTCATCCTTTTTCCATAACATACCGGGGCCAAATTGGAAATAGGCAGGCGAAAAAAAGTGTGAAACTTCAAATCCGTTTCTATCAAAACCACTATCCATTTGCGTTTTTAAGTTAAAAAAAACGGAGTAATACCACTGCCCAGAGGCTTTCTTTCCCCAAAGTGAGTTCAACTCTAATCGGTCGTCAGTTTTTGCGGTTTTTGCTGCTTCCTTTATTTTGGTTAAACCATAAGCCACTATGATTTTTGTGTCCCAAAGCACATCATCTTTTTTATAATTGAAATCATAATTCAGTCCTAAATTTCCGGCAATGCTCGAAGTTCCGCCAGCCAACCACTCTGCATTAAAAGCGGATTGATTAAAAAGCAGGAGAAAATTCCCTCCTTTTTTCCAAAGTTTCGTGGAGTCTTTTACTGTTTCTTGTGCGTTTGCTGAAAATACACCCAGAATAAAAGCGAGATAAAATACTGTCTTTTTCATTTTTACTGTTTTGGAAAAGTAAAGATAAGAAAAACCAAAAAAATTATCCTTTTTTCTGGGCTTTAAAAAGGGGTACGGCTGAACATGCCTCGCCATACATAATACTTCGGGCAAAGGGCTGCAAATAGTGGGCTGCCAAAATATACGCACGCATTGGCACTGGTTTTTTCGAACAGCCTTTTATAATGACAGCCTTGTTTTTATAAACCGAATAATCAATTTTGGAAAGTATTTCCTCGTACAATGATGAATCTAAATCTTCAATGTTTCCGTTCACGATTTTCTTGGCAAATGGCGCTAATTGAATCGCAACCAAAATAGAAGCCCAAGCGGGAACAATGGCATCGGTGCTGCAATTAATGGAAACATATTGATCTTGGTATTGCGGCCAATCGTGATTTTTAAGATGTTCTCTAAAGTCTTTTTCCTTTAATAAAAAACCGTCAATAAGCCACTGCGAAATATCAATTTGCGTACGAATTCCCTTTAGATAATAGTCTTCAAGATCGAAAACTTCCAAGGCACTATTGGCCACTTTGTTGATTATTTCTTCCATTTAAAAAGTTTAAAGTTTCAGGTTTAAAGTTTCAAGTTGAGCAACCTGAAACGTTAAACTTGAAACAAATTTTAGAGCATTCCTAGTTCTAACTTAGCTTCTTCGCTCATTAAATCCTTGCTCCAAGGCGGATCAAACGTGATTTCGACTTCGGCATCTTTTACATTAGGGATCGATTTTACCTTTTCTTCCACTTCCCTTGGTAAACTTTCGGCAACCGGACAGTTGGGAGAGGTGAGCGTCATCAGAATTTTTACCTCATAATCGGTACTTACCAAAACGTCGTAAATTAGCCCTAATTCATATATATCAACAGGAATTTCGGGGTCATAAATGGTTTTTAGTTTTTCCACGATTTCTATTCCCAGCAAATTGGTGTCTATTTTTTGTTCCATAATTTTTGTCATTGCGAGGCACGAAGCAATCTCGCGTTATTTCTCATTTTATTATTTTTTTGCGTCGAAAGCCAATGCGTACATTTTTATGTTTTTTATCATCGAAACCAATCCATTGGCACGAGTTGGCGACAAATGTTCTTTTAATCCTATTTTGTCAATGAAATCCATATCGGCAGCCAAAATATCGGTAGCGGTTTGGTTCGAGAAAACCCGGATTAATATTGCGATAATTCCCTTGGTCAAAATCGCGTCACTATCGGCGGTGAAAATAATTTTGTTTCCATCTTTTTCGCCGTGCAACCAAACTTTCGACTGGCATCCCTTAATGAGATTTTCATCGGTTTTGTATTCTTCCTTGATTAAAGGTAAATTTTTACCCAAATCAATAATGTATTCATAGCGTTGCATCCAATCGTCAAACATCGAGAACTCGTCTATTATCTCTTCTTGTATTTCTTTAATCTTCATTATTATTTTTTTGCAAATGAATTTATTTTATCGACTAATTTTTTGATGGCTTCCGGAGGATAACCATGATCGAAAGCCGTGGTTTCATAAGTCTTGTCCTTGTAGACAATTTTTAAATTGGCTATAGCCGCTCCGTCATGAAAACGTTTTTCGGTTGGTGCTTTTAAAGTGGCCAAACTATCCAATTTGACAGCTTCAAAATAGCCAACCAATTCCTTCCAGTTTTTATCAGAAATTTTTGTTGCAACTGGCGTGTCGTTGCCGCTTCTGTCTTTCGAAACGGTTACCATTTGGTTTTGGATAGTTATCTTTTGATAAAAACCCCTGGTGTTTGCGGTATATTCCAAAACAGCGTCTTTCATATCATTTTTTGTTTGACTAGAACAACTTTTTCCAAGAAAAACACTCAAAAAAATCATGGCAAATAGTTTCATGGTATTTTGTTTTAAGATAACATTAGTTGTGCTTTTTTCACTGCTTCCACCATAACGTCAATTTCTTCTTTGGTATTATAAAATGAAAACGAAGCTCGTATCGTTCCCGGTATTTTGAAAAAATCCATAATGGGTTGCGTGCAATGGTGTCCGGTTCGAACCGCTATTCCCAGTTTGTCTATAATCGTGCCAATGTCATACGGATGAACTTCTCCAATATTAAACGAAATCACCGATGTTTTTTCCTTGGCTGTGCCAAAAATTTTCATTCCTTCGATTTCCAATAAGCGTTTTGTCCCGTATTCGACCAATTCTTTTTCCTGTTTTTGAATGTTGTCAAAACCAACGGAATTCAAATAATCAACGGCGGTTCCCAGCACAATTCCACCGGCAATATTTGGCGTTCCCGCTTCAAATTTATGTGGTAAATCGGCATAGGTGGTTTTCTCGAAAGTCACTTCCTTGATCATTTCGCCGCCACCTTGATAGGGTGGCAATTTGTTGAGCCAAGCTTCTTTTCCGTATAAAATTCCGGTTCCTGTTGGACCACACATTTTGTGTCCCGAAAAAACATAAAAATCACAATCCAATTCCTGAACGTTGGGTTTGAGATGTGGAACGGCTTGCGCTCCGTCAATCAAAATCGCTGCGCCAAATTCGTGCGCTTTGTCGATCATATATTTGATGGGATTGATGGTTCCCAAAGCATTCGAGATATGATTCACCGTCACGATTTTAGTTTTATCCGACAACAATTTATCGAATTCGGCCATAATCAATTCGCCGTTTTCATTCATTGGAATCACCCGCAAAGTGGCTCCGGTTCGTTCGCACAACATTTGCCAAGGCACAATGTTGCTGTGATGTTCCATTGCCGAAACCAAAACTTCGTCACCCGCTTTTAATAGCGAGGCAAATCCATTGGCAACAGCATTAATTCCGTGTGTTGTTCCCGAAGTAAAAATCACTTCGTGAGCGAATTTCGCATTGATATGATTTTGAATTTTACCACGCGAAACTTCGTAAGCATCGGTTGCGAGTTGGCTCAAAGTATGCACGCCACGATGGATATTGGCATTGATTTCCTGATAATATTCTGCAATCGCATCGATCACGATTTGTGGTTTTTGCGATGTGGCTCCGTTGTCAAAATAAACCAACGGTTTTCCGTTTACGGTTCTGGAAAGTATTGGAAAATCGGCTCTAATTTTATTTATATCTAACATTTTACCTGCTTATTTTTATTGTTTTTTATTGGTCAGATAGAACGCCAATAATCAACATTTTTTTAGATAATCCAATTTATCATTGGCGTTTCTCTATTTAGAAAAATTCTAAATACAAAAGTAATATATTTGAAACGACTTTTTAGCAAACATTTGTTAATAAATCCGAACTTTTCTTATGCCATATAAGGCATTTAAGGTCATTTAGTTCGTTTGTGTTTTTATTATATTTCCTTAAATGCCTTATATGGTAAATTTTCTTAACTTGCATTCTCTTGTAATTCTCTTCTTATGAAAAAAATCTTCAAAATTCTTGGTCTTGCCCTTTTAGTGTTTTTAGTTTATTTTGGATATATTTCTTATCCCAAGCTGGATTTGATTTCCGGCTTTTCAGCCAAAAGCGTGGCTTCGGGTCATTTCATCGACAACCGTTCGCAGGAAATGATTGAAAAAGGAGACAATGACATCGATATGATAAAGTTGTCCAAAAACAAAATTGACGAAAACGGAAAATCCGCATCGTCTACCGTTTATGGATTAAAAGAAAAAAAAGCCATTTACCGCGAGGGTTTGGGAGCGACTTTAATCAATGATGATTTTAATGTTTCGAAACCGTATGAAGTTCCGAAAAGAACAAAATTGGAAAATAATTTGACTTTTCCGTACGGCAACAACGAACCGAAGGCCAGCCTGCCGAATGGCATGGACACGGTTTTTGCCAATGTTGATTATCCAAAACTGGAGAAAGCTGTCGCCAATGCTTTCGACACTAAAGGAGACTCGAGCCTAAAAGGCGAACAGGCGAAGCAAAAAAAGAAAAGAACGCGTTCGGTTCTGGTCGTTTATAAAGACAAAATCATTGCCGAAAAATACGATACCGGTTTCAACAAAAACTCCAAAATATTGGGTTGGTCAATGACCAAAAGCATCACCAGCGCGATTTTTGGAATCTTGCAAAAACAGGGGAAAATAGACGTTTCAAAACCCGCTCCCGTTGCCGAATGGGCCAACGACGAACGGGCAAAAATCACCATCGCCAATTTGCTCAATATGAACAGTGGCTTGGAATGGGAAGAAGATTACACCAAGATTTCCGATGTGACAAAAATGCTTTTTCTTGACGCCGATATGAGTCAGGCGCAATTGATAAAACCGACACAATTCAAACCCAATACCCATTGGAATTATTCCTCGGGAACGACTAATTTGCTGTCGGGAATTTTGAGAAAACAGTTCAAAACGCACCAAGAATATTTAGATTTTTGGTATTCGGCATTGATTGACAAGATTGGGATGAACTCAATGCTGATCGAAACGGATATGGCCGGGAATTATGTGGGTTCTTCTTACAGCTGGGCTACGACGCGCGATTGGTCAAAATTTGGATTGTTGTATTTGCACAAAGGCAACTGGAACGGGGAACAAATTCTGGACGAAAGCTGGGTGCGATTTGCCGCAACGCCAACAAACACTTCCAATGGAAGATATGGCGCCCACTTTTGGCTGAATGCCGGCGGACATTTTCCCGATGTTCCAAGAGATATGTTTCATTGCAGCGGTTACCAAGGGCAAATGGTTTTCATCATTCCGTCGCTGGATTTGGTCATCGTAAGAATGGGCTTGACCGAAGAACCTGAATTCGATTTTAACGGCTTTTTGAAAGGGATAATCTTATCAATAAAAAAATAAACTTAACCACAAAGCACACAAAATAAAAACACAAAGGGCACAAAGTTCTGTAACAAACTTTGCGCCCTTTGCGTAAATCTTAGCTAACCTTGCGGTTAAAAATTCTACAAATCAAATCCCATTTTCACGCCCAATTTCATGGCGATGATTTTGGTGATTCGTTGTTTGAGTTCCGGTATTTTGATGCTTTCGATTACTGCATTCGAGAAGGCATACATCAATAAAGCTTTAGCTTCTTTCTTTGGAATTCCACGCGATTGCATATAGAACATCGCCGTTTCGTCGAGTTGCCCAATCGTGCAACCATGGGAACATTTCACGTCGTCGGCATAAATCTCCAGTTGCGGTTTGGCATTTATAGTGGCTTTGTCGCTCAACAAAATGTTATTGCTTTTCTGGAAAGCGTTGGTTTTTTGGGCTTCTCTTTCCACAAAAATCTTTCCGTTAAAAACTCCTGTCGAACGGTCTGAATAAATTCCTTTGTAATCCTGGTGGCTTTCACAATTGGGTTGCGAGTGTTGCACCAAAGTATAATGATCCACGTGTTGCTTGCCGCCAATAATTGTGATTCCGTTGAGATTGCTGACGATTCTTTCTCCAAAATGATAAAAATTCAGGTTGTTTCTGGTCAGGTTTCCACCAAAGCAAAAAGTGTTTACCGACACATTGGTTTCCTGTTTTTGGGAAACATAAGTATTGTCTATTAGATTGGCTTCGAGACCGTCATTTTGGATTTTATAATAATCGACAATGGCGCGTTTCTGCGCAAAAATCTCCGTAACCGAATTGGTCAAAACAGGATTATCGTTTAAACTTTGGTGTCTTTCGATGATTTGAACGTGTGAATTTTCTCCAACAATTATCAAATTTCTTGGTTGAACCATAAGTGCTGCTTCATTGCCTGTCGAGAAATACATTATCTCGATGGGTTTTCGAACCACGGTGCTTTTTGGAATATTGATGTACGCACCTTCATTGGCAAAAGCCGTATTCAAGGAAGTCAAACTCTCGTCTTTGCTGGCAATTTTGTTATAATAGTTGTCGATAACCATTTTGTATTTTGGCTTGTTCAATGCCGATGACATCAGGCAAACATCAATTCCTTCGTGAGTGGTCGAGGACAAAAACGAACTGAAAACGCCATCGATAAAGACTATTTTATAGGTGTCGATTTCGTGGATGAAATATTTTTTCACGTCGGCAAATTCTACCGCACTTTCGCTTTTTGAAAATACGGTAAAGTCGTTTTTTAAAACTGCATTTAGCGAAGTGTATTTCCAGGATTCTTCTTTTTTAGTCGGGAAGCCTTTGTTTTCAAAGTTTTTTATGGCTTGGGAACGCACATCGTGAAGGGATGAAGAAGTATCGATACTTTCTTCAAAAGCCATAAAAGACGACAGTAATTTTTCTTTTAATTCCATTTTTTTTGTTTCAGGTTTAAAGTTTAAAGTTTCAGGTTTTGCCTATTGGAACTTATTCCCTTTGAAATCCTTCTTGTTAAGATAGGTGATAAAATTTTTAATTTTACCACTCAAATTTTCGTAATCTTTTTTTAATAACTCGAATTTTGGTTCATTTATATAATCAAAATCAAAAACTCTATAAAGTTGAGATCTTGTTTCTCCAGCAGAACCTTTGGCGACAGATAAAAATTGTCTAAACTCAATATTTCCATCTCTTTCAAAGCCTTCAGCAATATTGTCCATTACAGAGCCAGAGGAAGATTTAATCTGTTCTTTAAATCTAAAATCAGATTTCAATCCAGTTTCAACAGAAATTATATGTATCTCTTTTGCTAATCGTCTGGCTTCTTGCCAAATTTCTAAATCTTCAAATCTGTTTATTGTAGCCATATATTATTTGTTTTTTATTTGATTCAAGTTTAAGGTTACTCAACTTGAAACTAAAAAAACTTGAAACCTGAAACCAATTTTAGTTCTCCGCTTTAATCCAGTCGTATCCTTTTTCTTCCAATTCGTAGGCCAATTCTTTTCCGCCCGATTTCACGATTTTTCCGTTGTATAAAACGTGAACAAAATCAGGAACAATATAGTCCAAAAGTCTTTGGTAGTGCGTGATTAGGATGATGGCATTTTTGTCACTTTTGAGTTTGTTTACGCCATTGGCAACAATTCTCAAGGCATCAATATCCAGTCCAGAATCGGTTTCGTCAAGAATGGCGAGTTTTGGTTCGAGCATTGCCATTTGGAAAATTTCGTTACGTTTTTTCTCTCCACCCGAAAAACCTTCATTTATGGAACGAGACAAAAATTTTCGGTCTATTTCCAATAATTCCGATTTAGAACGAATGAGTTTCAGCATTTCGTTAGCTGGCATTTCTCCCAGTTTGTTGGCTTTGCGGGTTTCGTTGATTGCCGCTCTCATAAAATTGGTTACCGAAACTCCGGGAATTTCAACAGGATATTGAAACGAAAGAAAAACACCTTTATGCGCTCTTTCTTCCGGAGCCAATTCCGAAATATCTTCCCCGTCCAAAAGGATTTCGCCTTCGGTCATCGTGTAGTTTTCGTTTCCGGCAATCACCGCTGAAAGCGTGCTTTTTCCGGCACCGTTTGGTCCCATAATCGCGTGAATTTCTCCCGCTTTTACCTCAAGATTGATTCCTTTTAATATTTCTTTGTCTCCAATGGAGGCGTGTAAATTTTTTATTGATAACATTGTTTGTTTTGTTTATTCGTAATGACCTTTTAATGAAATAATATTTAAGATTTCGATTGTTTTTTCATCAATAATTTCATAAATTATACGATGTTCTTGATTTATTTTTCTTGACCAAACACCTGAAAGATTGTATTTTAATGGCTCTGGTTTTCCAATGCCTTCAAAAGGGTTTTCTTGTATTGCTCTTAACAATTCAGAAATTTTTTTAAGAATAGATTTATTTCCTGTTTTAGTCCAAAATTCTAAATCTTTCTTGGCTTTGTTAGAAAATATTATTTCCATAATTTATCTATTTCCTCCAAAGTCATTTTTATTCCTTTCCCTTGTTTTAATTCTTCTCTTGCTTCCAAAATTTCTTTTACAAACTCTGGATTATAGGGTTTTTCTTCTTTTACAATTTCAAAACCGAGTGATTTTGCCAATGATTTCAACACTGGAAAATCTTTTTTCTTAACGTTTTTTAAAATTATATCCATAACAATTTGAATTTAATATAGTTCTTTCAAATTTACAAAAATTATCCGACAGAACCTTCTAACGAAATTTCCAACAATTTCTGAGCTTCGACAGCAAATTCCATTGGCAATTTATTCAATACATCCTTGCTGAAACCGTTCACGATTAAGGCAATGGCTTTTTCCGTTGGAATTCCACGTTGGTTGCAATAGAAAACTTGGTCTTCGCCAATTTTACTCGTCGTGGCTTCGTGTTCTATTTTTGCCGTTGGATTTTTGCTTTCGATGTAAGGAAAAGTATTGGCACTGCAATTATTTCCCATCAAAAGAGAATCGCATTGCGAAAAATTTCGGGCATTGTCGGCTCTGGCACTGACTTGTACCAATCCGCGGTAGCTATTATGTGATTTTCCCGCGGAAATTCCTTTGGAAATAATGGTTGATTTGGTGTTTTTGCCAAGGTGAATCATCTTGGTTCCCGTATCGGCTTGTTGGAAATTATTGGTTACGGCAATCGAATAAAATTCGCCAACCGAATTATCGCCTTTCAAGATACAAGATGGATATTTCCAAGTAACGGCTGAACCTGTTTCGACTTGAGTCCAAGAAATTTTTGCGTTTTTTTCACACAAACCTCTTTTAGTCACAAAATTGAAAACGCCGCCTTTTCCTTCCTTGTTTCCAGGATACCAGTTTTGAACGGTCGAATATTTGATTTCGGCATCGTCCATTGCAATAAGTTCAACAACCGCGGCGTGCAATTGATTTTCGTCACGACTTGGTGCGGTACAACCTTCTAAATAACTTACGTAACTGCCTTCGTCTGCGATTAGCAACGTTCTTTCGAATTGTCCGGTTCCCGCTTGATTGATGCGGAAATAAGTTGATAACTCCATTGGGCAACGAACGCCTTTTGGAATGTAACAGAAACTTCCGTCAGAGAAAACGGCTGAATTTAATGCGGCGTAAAAATTGTCTTTTTGTGGAACAATGGTTCCGAGATATTTTCGAACCAATTCAGAATGTTCGTGAATCGCTTCGGAAATCGAGCAGAAAATAATTCCTTTTTCGTTCAGGGTTTTTTTGAATGTTGTCGCCACCGAAACCGAATCGACCACAATATCCATCGCAACATTATTCATTATTTTTTGCTCATCTACGGAGATTCCCAACTTTTTATACATTTCTAAAAGTTCAGGATCTACATCGTCCAATGTTTTATTGGGATCGATTTTCTTTGGTGCCGAATAATAGGAAATGGCCTGAAAATCAGGTTTGGTATAATGCACATTTGCCCATTCCGGCTCCGTCATTTGTTCCCAAGCGTGAAAAGCCTCGATGCGCCAATCGGTCATCCATTGCGGTTCTTCTTTCCTGTGGGAAATGGCGCGAACGATATCCTCGTTCAAACCAACAGGAAAAGTATCCGATTCTATATCAGTATAAAATCCGTACTCGTATTCTTTGCTTTCGAGTTCAACTCGTAAATGGTCTTCAGTGTATTTACTCATTTAATTATAAGATTTAAAGATTAAAAAATTCAAAGATTGAATGCTAATCTTTAGTATTATTGTTTAGGTATTTTATGAAATTCGATAGGTTTTGAGATATTTCAATGCTTACATCATAACTAATTTGAATACTCTCTTGATCACAAAACTGTAGTTCTCTTGACAATACCAACATATTTCTAACTTCTGCACAACTTCCTTTCGAATATTTTAGATACCTTATGAATTGCCTGTTATTATTATATTCTGAACCTTCGGCAATATTGTTTGTAATTGATATAACGGCTCTTTTCAACTGGTCTTTAAAACCAAATTCTTTTTCAAATGATTTATTGTTTAATAATTCAAAAATTAATTTTGTTAAGACAACGCCTTTTTTGTGAACCTCAAATTCTTCAAACGATTTTGTCATACTTTTTTAATCTTTAAATTTTTCAATCATTTAATTTTTGAATTTACAAAGAGAAACTCTCCCCGCAACCACAAGTTCTACTCGCATTTGGGTTATTGAAAACGAAACCTTTTCCGTTTAATCCGCCCGAAAATTCCAATATCGTTCCGGCTAAATAGAGAAAAGATTTTTTCTCCACGGCAATGGTTATTTCGTTATCCACGAAAATTTTGTCATCTTCCCCTTTGGTTTTGTCAAACTTCAAATCATAAGACAAACCAGAACATCCGCCGCTTTTCACACCAACTCTCACATAGTCGATTGCGGCATCAAAACCATCGTCTTTCATCAAATCGATGATTTTCTTTTTGGCAGTATCAGAAACTTTTATCATTCGTACTTTTTTATTGTTTTTATTGGAAAATGGAATTAATGATATTTTGTTATTTGCTTTTGGCATCATCAAACTTTGTTTCCCACAGATAATTTAGATTTTAAAAAGACCATTTCCATTTTGCTCACTTAATAGCTTATGTAGAATTTGTCTAAATAAAGCGCAAAGATATTACAATTTAGTCTTTTTGTCAAACAACATAACATTTTTATAACTATAATTGGATAGAAAAAGTTTATTTGGCTTCCTATATAAGCAAATGGATTCCTTAACTTTGTTTCCTATTTTGAAAAATCAATACTGATCAATGAAACTCTATCCTATAGAAACTGGCAATTTTAAGCTTGATGGCGGCGCAATGTTTGGCGTGGTGCCAAAAACAATTTGGAATCGAACCAATCCTGCCGATGAAAATAATCTTATTGACATCGCCGCACGTTGTTTGCTCATAGAAGACGGAAACCAATTAATTTTGATTGATACCGGAATGGGCAATAAACAATCCGATAAATTTTTTGGATATTATTCACTTTGGGGAAACCATTCCATCGACAAATCATTGGCAAAACACGGTTTTCATCGAGATGACATTACCGATGTATTTTTGACGCATTTGCATTTCGATCATTGTGGCGGAAGCGTGCAATGGAACAAGGACAAAACAGGTTATGAGGTGGCTTTTAAAAATGCTAAATTCTGGACAAACGACAGCCATTGGGAATGGGCCACAAAACCCAATGTCCGTGAAAAAGCGTCTTTTTTATCAGAAAACATTTTGCCAATGCAGGAAAGCGGACAATTGAATTTTATCAAAAGACCCGAAGGTGATTTTCTGCCAACATCGGAACTGGGTTTCGGGATTTTCTTTGCCGACGGTCATACCGAAAAACAGATGCTTCCGCACATTCAATATCAGGATAAAACGATTGTTTTTTGTGCCGATTTGTTGGCCACAGCAGGACATATCCCAATTCCGTACGTGATGGGTTATGACACAAGACCGCTTTTGACAATGGACGAAAAAACAAAATTCATGAATGCAGCCGCCGAAAACAATTATTATTTATTCTTGGAACACGATGCCCATAATGAAATCATAACAGTCGAGAAAACAGAGAAAGGAGTCCGATTAAAAGAGCGATTTAGTTGTGACGACATCCTAAAATAAAGTTAATTACAGTAGTATTTGTAACATTCCTAAAGTATTTTTGACCTATCATCTGAATTTAAAAACAATTACAAAATGAAAATAATAAAATTACCCTATTTATTGCTTGTTGCAGCCTTGGCGTTATCATTTTCGACAAATGCTCAAACTGCTGCTGATAAATCCATCGCTAAAAAAGGGAAACTCAGTGAAATTCAATTAAAAAGATGGAGTCATCTGGATTTAGTTAAAGACAGTATCCCCGGAATGAGTGTTGATAAAGCATATTCAACATTATTAAAAAATAAAAAAGGGGTAAATGTGATTGTTGGTATTATAGATTCCGGTGTTGATATTGAGCATGAGGATTTAAAATCCGTGATTTGGACCAACAAAAAAGAAATTGCCGGAAACGGAATCGATGATGACAAAAACGGTTACATCGATGATATTCATGGTTGGAATTTTCTTGGTAATATCACAAAAGAACACTACGAATACGAAAGAATCATCAACAACAAAAATCTTATTGATGATCCCATTTATCAAGAAGCAAAAGCGGCCAATGATAAAAAAATAGAAGAAAGTGCCAAAGGGAAAAACCAGTTAGGACAAGTTTTAGCGGGGACCATAAATGCCGATACTGTCCTCGTCAAATTTTTAGGAAAACCGGTTTACACCCCTGAGGAAGTAAACGCCATCGATTCAAATGATCGGGAAATTCTTCAAAGCAAATCCATTATGCAACAAATGCTTTCTTATGGTTTGCCTGTTGAAGAATTAAAAAAAGAAATTAAAAAAGAATTAGATGGTTACGTAGAAACCCTTAATGGTGACAATCTAAAAACAGATTACAGAAAAGTTCTTGGTGATAATCCGGACGATATTAAAGATGTCAAATACGGAAACAACAACGTTATGGGGCCAGACAAAAAAGAAATTCTTCATGGAACCCACGTTGCAGGAATCGTTGCCCAAGTTAGAAACAACAATATAGGTGGTGACGGAATAGCAGACCATGTTGAAATCATGGTTATTCGTGCCGTGCCGGACGGAGATGAATATGACAAAGATATTGCTCTTGGAATCCGTTATGCGGTTGACAATGGTGCAAAAGTAATTAACGGAAGTTTTGGGAAAAGTTTCTCGCCTCACAAACAATGGGTTTATGATGCCATCAAATATGCAGAAAAGAAAGATGTATTATTTGTTCATGCGGCAGGAAATGACTCCAATGATATTGATGTTGAAAATAATTTTCCTAACGATTCTGATGATAAAAAAACAGAGTTTGCCGATAATGTAATCACCGTTGGCGCCTTGAATTACGAATACGGAACTAAGGTAGTGGCGGATTTCTCCAATATTGGAAAAATAAATGTGGATGTTTTTGCTCCAGGAGTGAAAATTTATGCTTCAACGCCAAACAATTCCTATCAGTTTTTACAAGGAACATCAATGGCTTCGCCAAATGTGGCCGGAGTTGCGGCTTTGGTTCGTTCTTATTATCCAAAATTGTCCGCTAAACAGGTAAAACACATTCTGATGGATTCAGGAACGGCAATCACGACTGACGTTGAGGTTGGCGGAAATCCAAATGACTTGCGTCCCTTTGCTTCTTTATCTAAATCAGGTAAAATGGTAAATGCTTACAATGCTTTACTGATGGCCGAAAAAATGTCGAAAAAGAAATAATTCACATTTAATTATATAACGGAAGGATGAAAATCCTTCCTTTTTTATTTTATCTAACATGAAATCGCCATGATTCCAAAACACAAATACCAATGAAGAATGGCGATTCCATATTCCTTTAAAAAACAAATATTGTCTACATATGAAAAAAATACTTTTACTTTCTTTCTTTTCCTTAAGTTTTGGAAATCTATTTGCCCAAAGCACCACCTATTGGCAACAACATGCCGCTTACAAAATGGATGTGATCATGGATGTGAAAAACTACCAGTACAAGGGCAAACAGGAATTGGTTTACACCAATAATTCTCCGGATACCCTAAAACGTGTTTTTTATCATTTGTATCCCAATGCTTTCCAGCCCGGAAGCGAGATGGATGCCAGAATTCAAAGCATCAAAGATCCGGATGCAAGAATGGTCAACAAAATAAAAGTGGACGGCAAGGAAATAAAAGAAAGCCGAATCAAAACCTTGAAGCCCAATGAAATTGGATATTTGAAGATTACAAATTTCAAACAAGACGGTGTTATTGCCACAGCAAAAACGGTGGGAACTGTTTTGGAAGTTACTTTGGCCAAGCCAATATTACCCAATTCAAAAACTACATTTACATTAGATTTTGACGGACAAGTTCCAGTTCAAATTCGTCGTTCCGGAAGAAACAATGTCGAAGGAGTCGAATTGTCAATGTCGCAATGGTATCCAAAAATGGCGGAATTTGATTTCGAAGGTTGGCATGCCGACCCTTATATAGCAAGAGAATTTCACGGAGTTTGGGGAGATTTCGATGTGAAAATTACTATAGACAAGGATTATGTTTTGGGCGGAAGCGGTTATTTGCAAAACCCAAATGAAATAGGTCACGGCTATCAAAATACCGGAATTACGGTTGTGTACCCAAAAAACACAAAAACCCTGACTTGGCATTTTATGGCGCCAATGGTTCATGATTTTGTATGGGCTGCCGACAAAAATTATATGCACGATATAGTCAAAGGACCTAATAACGTTGATTTGCATTTTTTGTATAAAAACAATCCATCAGTTATAGAAAATTGGAAAAAACTAGAACCTTTAATGGCCAATGTAATGGATTTTTACAACAATAAAATAGGAAATTATCCTTACAAACAATATTCATTCATACAAGGAGGCGATGGCGGAATGGAATATGCCATGTGTACTTTGATTTTGGGCGATGGGACTTTGGAAGGAATTTTCGGCACGGCAACACACGAGTTGGGACATTCTTGGTTCCAGCATGTTTTGGCTTCCAATGAATCAGAGCATCCTTGGATGGATGAAGGATTTACATCCTATATCGAAGATTTGGCATTGAATGAATTCGCCGATAAAAAAATGGAAAACCCTTTTGAATCAGCTTATAAATCCTATTATAAATTAGTGGAATCAGGAAAAGAGCAGCCCCAAACCACACACGGAGATCGATATGACGAAAACCGACCGTATAGTATTTCGTCTTACGTAAAAGGGAGTATTTTCTTGTCGCAATTGGGCTACGTGATTGGGCAGGATAAACTGGCAGAAACAATAAAAAGATATTACCGTGATTTCAAGTTCAAGCACCCAACGCCCAACGACATCAAGAGAACTGCTGAACGTGTTTCAGGAGCGAACTTGGATTGGTATTTGACCGATTGGACGGAAACCACCAACACGATCGATTACGGAATTAAGGAAGTAAAAGACAACGCCGATAAAACGATTGTTACATTGGAAAGAATCGGCAGAATGCCTATGCCTATTGATTTGACCGTGGAATATGTTGACGGAACAATGGAGAGTTTTTATATTCCTTTGCGCATGATGAGTTTTGAAAAAGGAAACCCGAATCTGACAGTGAAAAGAACGGTTTTGAGCGATTGGGCATGGGCGTATCCAACTTTTGAATTCAGTATTTCAAAAGCAAAAAGTGCTGTCAAGAAAATCACCATCGACCCAAGCGGATTAATGGCTGACGTGAAAAGAGAGAATAATGTTTATGAGGTGAAATAGCATTTTTGCACAAACCAAAAAAAGTCTAGCTTTAAAACTAGACTTTTTTTTGGTTTATTTTTTATGGGAATCATTTCAAATTCTTCAACATATCCACGGTCATACTTTCCAAATCAAACTCGTGATGCCAGTTCCAGTCTTCTCTGGCACGGCTGTCATCAATGCTGGCCGGCCAACTGTCCGCTATTTTTTGTCGGAAATCAGGTTTGTAGGAAACGGTAAATTCAGGAATGTGTTTCTTGATTTCGGCCGCAATTTGGGTTGGCGTGAAACTCATCGCTGCCAGATTATAAGAGGAACGGATTTTGATTTGTTCCGCCGGCGCTTGCATAATTTGTACCGTCGCGGCAATGGCATCGTCCATATACATCATCGGCATTTTGGTTCCTGACGACAAAAAACATTCGTATTTTCCATCACTCAACGCTTTGTGATAAATGTCCACTGCATAATCAGTCGTTCCTCCTCCTGGAGGCGTTGACCAGCTTATTAATCCCGGATAACGCACGCTTCGCACATCAACACCAAAAATGTGATGATAGTATTCGCACCATCTTTCACCAGCTTGTTTACTGATTCCGTAAACCGTCGTGGGTTCCATAATGGTGTATTGCGGCGTGTTTTCTCGTGGAGTTGTCGGGCCAAAAACAGCAATGCTGGAGGGCCAGAATATTTTTTTTATTTTTTTGGCTTTCGCCAAATTCAAAACGTGAAACAGCGAATTCATATTCAAATCCCAGGCAAAAGCGGGGTTTTTTTCGGCTGTTGCCGATAGTAGTGCCGCCATCAAATAAATATCGGTTATTTTGTGAATTTCCACAAGATGCTCAATCTGGTTGAAATCCAATGCATTTACCACTTCAAAAGTGCCGGAATTGACAATATCGTTATTCAATTTTCGAATATCGGAAGCGATGACATTTTCGGTTCCGTATAGTTGCCGAAGTTTATGGGTCAACTCAGTTCCAATTTGCCCGCAGGCGCCTATAATCAGTATTTTTGGGTTCATCTAGATGATTTTAAAAAAACAAAGATAACGTTTTCGTAAATAGCAAAATTTCACTAAAAATGGAATAAATTTAGTAAAATGCCATAATAATTATGCTTAATTTCTTAATTTTCACTCTTTAAAAATAAAAAAACCGCCTTCGATATATTAGATTGTTATTCTGATATTGCAACAGGTCAAATGCATAAAAATTAAACCACGTGGAAACATAGAAAAAAAGCATAAATATAAAGGAATACGGATCAAGTCCAAAACCTGTGAACTTGGAAAAATCACGCATAAATATTAGTTAGCCTAAAAAGGGAAAACTCAACGTTTCTGACGCCTCTAAATTGAGATCTAAAAGCTTTTGTTTTGACATTAAATGATTCGGCGGAGCATTTGCGCTTCTGTTATCAAAATAGTTTAATATGGTTTGATAATGATTCATTATCGATCTTGAGATGGTATTGAAGGGTTTGAAACCAGAATGACTTACTTTTTCATGCCATCTGGCCAATCTTGAAAGGCCAATAATTTTATCTGTAGTATTCTCAAAGATATTTCGTAATTCTTGTGCTAAATTATAGGCTTTTTCAATGTCTGGATATGGTTCAAATAATATCACAGCCCTTTCTTTTTGATTGTCTGTCCATTTTGATTTGTTTTTGTATAAAAAATAACGACTCCTAGCTAACAATTATTTAACTACCCGTTGGGTGCAATTAGTTTTTGATGATAATTTTCGTCAGTTCGAGTGATCCCGCTTTTGGGCGGGATCGTATCGAGAACTAGAAAATTATTATTAAAAACGGTTCTCGATACATTTTTTGTTCCGTTTTACTGCACAAAAAACACTCACGCTGACGTTTTTAATAATTGCACCCAACGGGTTATTTAACTGTATCATCATTTGCCAATTTTTCTATTTAATAAAACTACAATATTCTTTTCACCCCAATAAATTCCTTTTTAAATTCCTTGGGAGTACTATTTTTTGCCTGTTTAAATAATCTATTAAAATTAGCAATAGTATTAAATCCGCATTTATGGCTTATTTCCCCAATACTTAAATCTGTTTCTAATAACCATCTCGAAGCAAAACTAATTCTTGTGTCATTTAAATAGTGTATAAAAGTTTTCCCCGTTCTTTTTTTAATAAACCTATTAAATGAAACTGGACTCATATTCACTAATTTTGAAATCTCATTTAAAGTAATTGTTTGCGAAAAATTTGTTTGTATATAATCATATACTTTTTTTATTTTATCATTATTATGAAAATCTTCTTTCTCATCACTGGAAACAGATAGTGATTTTTGGCCTTCAGAATTTGCAAGATCATTAAGAATAGAAATAAACTCCAAGTAATATTGTATACCAGAAATTTTAGATAAAACCATTATTCTCGGCATCATTTGATTAGTAGTTTCACGGGAAAAAAGAATACCATATTTAGACCTACTAAACATATCTTTAATAGGCTTAAAAAGTCTTCTTGACAACATTTTTTCATCCAATAAATCATTGTGAATATGTATTGTGATTTCATAAATTTCTTTACAATTGCATTTATGAAGTTCCCAACCATGAACAACATTTGGACCAACAAAAACAAGTTCCAAATCATCTATTTCATCCGAATGATCTCCAACAATTCGCCTAACTCCTTTTCCCCTATATATAAAGTTTAGTTCATATTCAGGATGAAAATGTATAGGGAAATCAAAATCATCTTTGACCCTTTGTTCCACCAAAAAACTATCTTCCGGAATTAGCCTGGTTATTTCTCTATATGCATTTTTAATCATAAATAAATTTGTTTTTAGTAAAAAATAGCCGAATAAATTTTTTACTATGTAATAAATAGATCAGTAATTGACAAAAATCTATTAACAATCATTTAACATCTTATGTATTTTTGTAAATGTATAATATATATATATATAATTTATGAAATATATGAAATTATACAACAAACATTAATTAACCAAAATTTTAGAAAAATGAAATTAACAAAACTACTTATTTTTTGTTTTTTATCCGTTCTATTCTCAGTTTACGCACAAGCACAAGATGTTACCGTAAGCGGAAAAGTCATCGACGAGAACGGATTACCCATTCCTGGGGCAACCATTATGGTCAAGGGCACTTCTATGTCGACTTCTTCGGATATAGATGGTCATTATCAATTAAAAGCCGCAGCAGACGGCACTTTAGCATTTAGCTTCATAGGCTATGCTTCTATTCAGGAAACTATTAAGGGTAGAACAAGCATTAATGTTAAAATGAGTCCTGAATCGCAATCGCTGCAAGAGGTTGTAGTTATAGGGTATGGTACACAAAAGAAGGGGCTAATTACTGGAGCTAGCTCTAATTTTAAGGGTGAAGAGCTCAAAGCATTGAATACCGGATCGGCCATGGAAGCGCTTCAAGGTATTGCTGCAGGGGTAAACATCACAAAAAATAATGGAGCACCTGGTGCAGGAACAAGGGTAACCATTCGGGGATTGGGAACAATTGGTAATTCAAACCCATTATACATAGTAGATGGTGTATCAGTAGGAAGCATAGATTATTTGAGTCCATCCGATATTGAGTCTATTGACGTTTTGAAGGATGCAGCTTCTGCAGCAATATACGGTTCCAGGGCAGCAAATGGTGTTGTTTTAGTTACGACTGTAAAAGGGCGTAAAGGTCATCCTGCAAAAATTAGCTATGATTCCTATTTTGGTGTTCAAAATATATACAAAAACTTGGATCCATTAAATGCCCAAGAATACATGTATGTTATGGATGAGGGAAGGGTTAATGATGGATTGGCTCCAACCAATTGGAATGCAATGGTTCATGACAACAGCTGGCTGGAAACAAATTATCCTGGAGCAGGAAAACAATTAGGCGATGACATTTGGAGCAAGTTACAAGCTGGCTGGAAAGGAACCAATTGGATCAATGAAATGTCCAAAAAAGACGCAACCATAGTAAGCCATGCTTTAAACATTAGCGGCGGTAGTGAAGATATTGTTTATTCAGCGGGTATATCTTATTTCGATCAAGGTGGTATTCTTGGCGGAAATATTACAGACGCAGGGTATAAAAGACTAACTGTAAGATTAAATACTCAAATGGTGTTAAAAAAGAATGATCAACACAGTATTATTACTGTTGGAGAAAACTTTACGTATTCAAATACAGAAAATAGATCTGTAGCAACCGGTAATATCTATTATAATGATTTACACAATGCGCTAACACAAAATCCATTGCAACCTGCTTATTGGCAAACGGCTATTGACAGAAACATTAGTGAATTTGGATTTACACCTACTTTAGATGGTTTGAACACTGGACAAACTAATCCTTTAGCTGTAATGTATTACAGAAACAACTATAATTATGGTAAAGGTAACAGTATTACCGGAAATGCCTTTTTAGAAATTGAGCCTGTATTGAATTTAAAATTCAAATCTGTTTATGGGGTTGATTCTTGGTTTGGCCACAGCAGATCAATGAATCCAACCTATCATTTAGGCGTTCTTTATAATGATGCCGTAGATGGGGCTTCTCAAAACGAATACTTCGGAGCCAACACTACATGGACAAACACCCTTTCTTATGACACTAAATTTGGAGAACATAAAATTACTGGCGTAATAGGAACTGAATTAATTCAAAACCAAATCAATAATACTGTTAGCGGTTCTAGAAATAATTTATTGTTTCCTGGTGATCCAAAATATGCCTACATAAATAACACAAAAAATCCAGCTTCAATAAGTGATATTAACACTAGTGGTGCTGATTGGGCTGCTGGAGGCGGTGCTGTTCAATCATTCTTCGGCAGAGCACAATACGATTATAAAGAAAAATACCTACTTACTGCCACAATGCGTGCAGACGGTTCTTCAAATTTTGCAAAAGATAACAGATGGGGTTATTTTCCTTCCGCATCTGCGGGTTGGGTAATCACAAAAGAAGATTTTATGGCAAGCACTTCAAGCGTACTTAATTTTGCCAAATTGAGAGGGAGCTGGGGACAAAATGGAAATCAATCAATTGCTCCTTTTCAATATTCTGCTCAAATTGCTTATGCATTCCCGGGATACTTTTTTGGTGACACGAAACCCGTTTCTGGTACAACTGCCTATCCTGCAAAAGTTACCAATCCTGACATTAAATGGGAAACTTCAGAGCAGTTAGACCTTGGTATTGACACTAAATTATTTGATTCAAAACTGGGAATAACTTTCGACTGGTATAAAAAGACCACTAAAGACTGGTTAGTTGTAGCGCCTATTATGGGTACATCTGGAGCTGGTGCTCCTTATATCAATGGAGGCGATATTGAAAACTCAGGTATTGAATTATCTGTAAACTGGAACGATAAAATAGGTGATTTTAAATATGGCGTTACCCTAAGTGGAGCTCATAATAAAAATAAAGTTACTAGAATTGCCAATACAGATGGAATAATTCACGGACCAAGCAATGTGCTATCTCAAGGAACTGGAGAAGTTTCGAGAGTACAAGTGGGACAACCTATTGGGTACTTCTATGGCTATCAAACTGCTGGTATTATGCAAAATCAACAAGAAGTTAATGCTTATGTAAGGCCTGATGGAACTCCTTACTTTGCTGATCAACGCCCTGGAGATCTACGTTTTGTAGATCAAAATAAAGATGGTCTAATTGACGAGAAAGATATGGTATATTTAGGTAAACCAAATCCAGATTTTGAATTAGGGATTCAGTTAAATTTCGAATATAAAGGAGTGTATTTAAACACCACTATGGCAGGTAAATTTGGAATGCAGGTGATGCAATCGTATCGATCATTTGCTGACAGTCCTAAACAAAACTATACTTCTGATGTATTCAATCGTTGGCATGGAGAAGGCACGTCAAATACAATGCCGAGATTGTCTGCTACATCCAATAGAAATAACCAATATATTTCTGATATCTATATGCACAATGCAGATTATTTGAGAATTAATAATTTGACACTTGGATATAATTTTAATGAACTACTCTCTAATTTTAAGTTTATGTCTAACTTGAAATTATATGTTGCAGTAAACAACTTATATACATTTACTAATTATAATGGAATGGATCCAGAGGTTCGTTTTGGACATGATGCAGGTTGGGCTTCAGGTATTGATCTTGGTCTATATCCTCAAGCTAGAACAGTAATGTTTGGATTAAGTGCAGATTTTTAATATAAACACACCTATAAAATGAAAAAATTAATATATATAATAGCAATTTCAACAATTTTTGTTGCTACCAGTTGCACGGACTATTTAGATTCTGAGAATCTTTATGGAAAAAGTTTGGAGACTTATTATAAAACACCTACTGACATCAACGAATCAATGTCAGGTGTTTACAACGCCATCTATACTAGTAATATTTTTAGTGAAGAACAAATGGCGGCCAATTTGATGGACAACATGGTGTTAGGCGGTGGAGGCCCTGATGACAAAGCGGCTAAATGGGTTGATAATTTCGAAGATCCACTTGAAGACACGTATCGCGATATGTGGGTACAATCGTATAATGGAATTGCAAGAGCCAATGCTATTATCGAAAAAACCCAAGACGCAGATTTTTCTAAGTTTTTTAAAAGTACAGGAGAAGCAGACCAATTTAAAAAACAAGCGATTGGAGAAGCTTTATTTATGAGATCTTTCTTTTACTTTAGATTAGCCAAGTTTTTTGGCGGAGTTCCTCTAATAGTAACTATTGACGGCTCAAAAACGGTTGCAAGATCAACATATACCGAAACTTTTGCACAAATAGCCAGCGATTTAAAGTTGGCCATTGAGACCATGCCTGCTACCCCATTTCCAAGTATTCCAACGACTAGTTATGGACATGCCAACAAATGGGTTGCAGAGGCCTATATGGCACGTGTATATTTGTTTTATACCGGATATATGACCAATATGGAACAAAAAGCAACAACAGATTTGCCATTAGTTGGCGGTAAAGCATTGAGCGCTACAGATGTTGCCTCTTATTTAAATGATTGTATGACTAATAGCGGTCATGCTTTGGTTTCCGATTTTAGAAATTTATGGCCTTATTCTTATATAAACAAAGCTTCTGGAAAAAACATTTTGCCTTGGGCTACAACTGAGGGATTGTCTTGGGTTGGACAAGATGGTACTAAACCAACTTTCGGAACAGGCAATAAAGAATCTATGTTTGTACAAAGATTCTCTTTTGGGGATTGGGGATGGAGCAACGGTAATATCTATACGAATAGACTGTGTTTATTTTCCGCATTACGAGATAATTCTTTGGTGCCTTTCGGACAAGGTTGGGGATGGTGTACTATAAATCCTAAATTATGGAACAATTGGGACGATACTGATCCTAGAAAAGTGGGTTCCATACTTCAAGTTGGTAAAGCGGAACAAGGAACAGATGGTTATGTAGTAGACAAAGGCGATCATGAAACAGGATATTTCAATAAAAAATACACTGCTTTGCAATATCCGAATGCTGCCGGCAGCAACATAGGTATGTTCGTGCAACTGTATAAATGGGGAAATACCGACATGCAATTGATGCATGCACAGGATTTTATCTTTATGCGTTATGCAGATGTTTTGTTAATGCATTCAGAAATCACTAAAACAGCCACCGGATTGAATGCAGTACGATCTAGAGCGGGTTTACCGGCTGTTGGATATACATTAGACGCCATAAAACAAGAGCGTTTGCATGAATTTGCATTTGAAGGCTTGCATTGGTTTGACTTGATTCGTTGGGGCGATGTGAATACCGCATTTAATGATGCCTTCCCGGTGAGAAATTCTGGAAAAGATGCTACGTATAGTGTAAAATACAGAACAGAAACAAAAGGTTTGGTTCCAATTCCTGAAACGGAAATGAGATTGGCAAATGGAGTTTACACTCAAAATCCAGGTTGGTAAAATTTAATAACTTTTAATAAAATTATAATTATGAAAATTAATAAAGTAATGTATCTCATTATTGCTTCGTTTTTGCTAGTTTTTACTGCATGCGAGCCAATTGTTAATGAAGAACACTTAGTAGATTCTACTAATATTGAGGGAGTCAAATTAGTGGCTACCCAAAGTACCCCAGGAGGTAATGAGATTACTCTTAGCATGGTTACACCTGGAATTACCGGTTATTGGGATTATGGCTTAGGGAAAGCCCTAACTAATGAAGTAAAAATTATTTATCCAATACCGGGGAAAGCTACCTTTAAATACGTGGGGACTTTAGGCTCACAATTCTTTACAAAAACAATTGATGTACAAGTCGATAAGCTAGACCATGCATTGAATCCAATGTGGTATTATTTAGTTAGTAATAGCACAGCAGCCGGTAAAACTTGGGTTTTTGATGGTGTAAAAAATGACGATAAACTATGGTGGTTCATGTCTGCACCGGGTAATCCTGATGGCGCGATGGGTGCATGGTGGAATGCTGGAGGTCAGTGCTGTCCTCCAAGCGATTGGGCAGGGAAAATGAGTTTCGATTTAAATGGAGCTGCAAATTTTAATCATTATGAAACACTTACTGCGCCAGCAGAAAAAGGAAGTTTTGTGTTAGATGTTGCCAATAAAAAATTGATCATTATCGGATCAAAAATGTTAGGTTCCGCAGCAGGTAATAAAGATGGTGTATATTCTATTGTAACACTTACAGATACCAAAATGGTACTTTATTTAAGCAATAGTGAGACATATGGTACTGGATGGACATTTGTTTTCAAATCTATATAATTATTGAGTTAGTTTATTTTCGAAAAGGGAAGATTAAATGCTTCCCTTTTTCGAAATATAAATTTTTTAGTTGATACCACAACTATTTATGGTAAAATTCATTTATAAATGGATTCCTAATTTGCTTTTATTTTCCTGAAGCAAAAATACTTTAGAATAAATCCAAGAAAAGTAATATCTAACCAAATGTCTTTTAATGGCGTTATTGGTTAGACCTTATTATTCATTATTTCCTAACTATAATTCAATTTAAATAATGAAAATGTTTAAAAAAATTTTGGCATTACCAACGTTGCTATTTGTTGCTTTGTTGAGTTGTAGCTCAGGTGATAGCGGAAGTGACAACACACCTGATACTACGCAATTAAATGTAGTAATAAATGCAGAAATTGTTGGCACTGCTTCCCAAATGCCAAATGGTAATGGAAGTGGATTGGTTAAATTTAATATCAGTCCAAATAATGCCACTTCTTATAAAGTTGTGTTTGGTGACGGGGAAACAATAGAAACAACAACGGGAATATTTACTCACACCTATAGCTCAAGTGGCACAAAAACATACGAAGTAGAAGTTACAGCATTCAATGGTTTAAAATATTTTAATTCAACAAAATCTATTGTGGTTTTTGTTACTACTTCAGAAATTTGGGGTGACGAATTCGATGCTGACGGAGCGCCAAATAGCTCAAAATGGGGTTATGATTTAGGCGCTGGAGGTTGGGGAAACAACGAACCTCAATATTATACCAACAGAGCCGAAAATGTAATTGTTCAAGGAGGCGTATTAAAAATTATTACAAAAAAAGAAAGCTATTTAGGGAGTAATTATACTTCTGCAAGACTTCTTACCAAAGGTAAATTTTCTTTCAAATATGGCAAAGTAGAATTCAGGGCAAAAATGCCTTCTGGTGGAGGAACTTGGCCTGCGTTGTGGATGCTGGGAGATAATATTAGCACTGTTGGCTGGCCAGCTTGTGGGGAAATTGACATAATGGAACATCTTGGAAATCAACTTAATAAAATCTATGGAACACTTCATTATCCTGACCATTCAGGTGGAAGTAGTGATGGATCGACAACGGTTATTTCTAATGCAACAACAGAATTTCATCTCTATTCAGTAGATTGGCGAGCAGATTATATTAAGTTTTATGTTGACAATCAGTTATTTAAAACCTTTGTAAATTCGGCAAGCATACCTTTCAATCAGAATTTTTTCTTGATTATTAATTGTGCAATTGGAGGTGATTTTGGAGGTTCAATAGATCCAACTTTTGTTTCTTCAATTTTTGAAGTTGATTATGTGAGAGTTTATAATTAATGGTTTTGTTCGTAAAAATGGCAACTTTGAAGAAAAACATACGCTGTACCCAATACCTGCATGCAGAGATTAACAATAATAATACGATTACACAAAAACCCTGGTTGGTAATTGGTAATTCACTTTTTAATTAGAATTAGGGAAAAAGCAGTGTTGCAGAACACTGCTTTTTATTCTTTTTTAAATAATACCAATTGCTAATATATATTAGTCTACTATTTTTTTGTCACATCGAGCCTTTCGACTTCGCTCAAGACAGGCTAAAGTCGAGATGAAATAATGGTTCTCGACTGCGCTCGAACTGACAATTGGACTGATTTACAAATCGAATTGGAATAACAAACTATAAAACTGAAATTTATGTTTAAGAATAATTTTAAAAATACATTATTAACAATTGTTTGTTATATAATGATAGTAATAAATGCTAAAGCTCAAGATACTAATAGTTCAAAATCTGTAGAAGCTAAAATAGACAATATAATTTCCTCATTAACTATAGAGGAAAAAGTTGCAATGTGTCATGCACAATCTAAATTTAGTACTCCAGGAGTTGCCAGACTTGGTATTCCCGAATTATGGATGTCTGATGGCCCTCACGGGGTTCGTGGAGAAATTAAATGGGACGATTGGGGATATGCGGGTTGGACAAACGATTCTATTACAGCATTTCCTGCATTAACTTGTTTAGCATCAACATTTAACCCTAATTTATCTAAAGATTATGGAATAAGTATTGGTGAAGAAGCTCGCTACAGAAAAAAAGATGTGCTATTAGGTCCAGGGGTAAATATGTATCGGTCGCCTTTAAATGGCCGAAATTTTGAATATATGGGAGAAGATCCGTTTTTGGCTTCAAAAATGGTGGTTCCATACATTCAAGGGGTGCAACAAAATGGAGTTTCCGCCTGCGTAAAGCATTATGCACTCAACAATCAAGAATCATGGAGAGGTCATATAAATGTTGAAGTAAGTGATAGAGCTTTGCACGAAATTTATTTACCTGCATTTAAGGCTGCGGTTGAAGAAGGAAAAGTTTGGTCAATTATGGGAGCATATAACCAGTTTAGAGGCCAATATTGTTGCCATAATAAAATATTATTGAATAAAATATTGAAAGAAGATTGGAAATTTGACGGAGTTGTAATAACTGATTGGGGAGGTGCGCATGATACAAAACAAGCGGCTCTTAATGGTTTAGACATAGAAATGGGAACAGGTACAGATGGTTTAGTAACATCTACACAAAATGCTTACGATTTTTATTATTTGGCGAATCCTTTTTTGAAATTAATTAAAAATGGTGAAATTGAGGAAAAAATTTTAAATGATAAAGTCAGAAGAATTTTACGCTTAATGTTTCGTACAAATATGAATCCGAATCGTTCTTTTGGAAGAATGAATAATCAGGAACATATTGATGTTGCAAGAAAAATTGCAGGAGAAGGAATTGTGTTGTTAAAAAATGACGCCTCTTTTTTCCCTATCGATGCCTCAAAAAAAATAACTATTGCTGTTATTGGCGAAAATGCCACAAAATCAATGACAATTGGTGGAGGTTCCTCCGAATTAAAAGCCAAAAATGAAATATCGCCATTAGATGGATTGAAAAACCGATATAAAAATGCAACCATAATTCACGCAATGGGTTATGCCTCTGGCCCTTCGGCCTATGACAGAGTTATTCCTTCAAAATTAGACGCAAATAAACTACAACAAGAGGCAATTGAAGTGGCTTCAAAAGCAGATATTGTACTCTTTTTTGGTGGACTAAATAAAAATCATCTTCAAGATTGTGAAGGGGCAGACAGGAAAGAGTTTAAATTACCGTTTGGACAAGATGAATTATTAAATGAACTTATAAAAGTTAATCCGAATATTGGAGTTGTATTAGTAAGTGGAAATGCTGTTGAAATGCCTTGGATTTCCAATGTAAAGGCCATAATGCAGACTTGGTATTTAGGCAGTGTTGCAGGAAATGCAATTGCCGATGTTATTAGTGGAGATGTGAATCCTTCGGGAAAACTACCCTTTTCTTTTCCTAAAAAATTAAGCGATAATGCAGCACATTCTTTTGGGGAATTGAGCTACCCCGGAGATAGTATCAATGAATATTATAAAGAAGGTATTTTAGTTGGTTATCGCTGGTTTGACACTAAAAAAATCAAACCCTTATTTGCTTTTGGGGAAGGACTGTCGTACACAACATTTAAGCTTTCAACATTCAAAACTGATAAAAAAGAGTATTCACAAAATGAATCAATTGTAATTTCAGGAAATGTTTCAAATACAGGAAATTTTGACGGAGCAGAAGTAGTACAAGTGTATGTTGGAAAACTTAATTCTAAAGTTGAAAGGGCTGAAAAAGAATTGAAAGGTTTCCAAAAAGTTGAAGTTAAAAAAGGAGGAAATACAGATGCTAAAATTTCTATTGATGTAAAAAGTTTAAGTTTTTATGATGAATCCATTTCAAATTGGAATCTGGAAAAAGGCGATTATTTAATATATATAGGAAATTCCTCAAATAATATTTCAAAAAAAATAAAAATAACAATCAAATAATTAAAGGTATTATACTGAATAATAATTCTTTCCTATAAGTTTTTAAACTAGTTTGGACTTTTATCAAGAGGGTATTTTGAATAAATATTTACATATTATTCAAGTTTAAATAAATCTCTTTTAATCGTAAAAACAGGAAAGAATGGTTGCAACTTTGAGTAATAACGAGCAAAAGCGAAAAGGCCATCAGAAATGATGGTCTTTTTGGTTTCAGCCCCTTAGTTCAACGGATAGAATAGGAGTTTACTAACCTTTTGATTTGGGTTCGATTCCCGACGGGGGCTACTAAAAAGAAGCCGCCTCAAAATTTAATTTTGAGACGGCTTCTTTTTATTTTAAAACAATGATTTCTTTTAAAAACAGAATGTTAATTTTTTAAATGATTCTGCTGAAACTAGTTTTTGTGCGTAAGCATGAATTCCGCTAGCGGCTTTTCTTCCATCTCCCATGGCAAGAATAACAGTTGCTCCACCTCTTACAATATCACCACCTGCAAAAAGTCCAGGAATAGATGTCATCATATTGTCATCCACTTTAATGGTATTCCATTTAGTCACTTCCAATTCTGGCATACTTTTCTGAATAATTGGATTAGGAGAAACACCAACAGCAATAATTACGCTGTCAACATCTATATCGTATTCAGAACCTTCAATAGGAATGGGACGTCTTCTGCCAGAAGCATCAGGTTCGCCTAATCCCATTTTTTGAACCCTCATTTTATTTAGATTGCCATTCTCATCCGCAAAATATTCAATTGGAGTGGTTAAGGTGATAAATTCAATTTCTTCTTCCATGGCATGTCTTATCTCTTCGGCACGTGCAGGCATTTCTTCTAGAGAACGTCTGTAAACAATGATAGCTCTTTCAGCACCCATTCTTTTTGCTGTTCTTACGGAGTCTATAGCCGTATTTCCACCACCAACAATGACTACATTTTTTCCAGCATGAACCGGGGTGTCAAATCGCTCATCAGCACCGCCCATTAAATTTACACGGGTTAGAAATTCATTAGCACTTTGAATGCCATTAAAATTTTCTCCGGGTATATTCATAAAATTTGGTAATCCTGCTCCACTTGCAACAAAAAAGGCAACAAACCCTTCTTCTTTCAAATCATCAATTGTAGCTGTTTTACCTACAATGAAATTAGTGATAAATTTAACACCCATCCGTTTGACGGTATTAATCTCAAAGTCAACAATTGACTTTGGCAGTCTGAATTCAGGAATCCCATATTTTAAAACACCACCAAGATTGTGCAATGCTTCAAAAACAGTTACATCATATCCAAATTTCGCCAATTCACCGGCAACAGTTAATCCTGCAGGCCCGGAACCAATTACGGCTATCTTAATTCCATTTGGTTCAGCTAGTGTTGGGATAGAATTGTCTCCGTGTTCACGATCATAATCAGCAACAAATCGTTCAAGATGTCCAATAGCAGCACCTTCTCCACTTAATTTTTGTACGTATACACATTGCGCTTCGCATTGTATTTCTTGCGGACAAACTCTTCCGCAAATAGCTGGTAAAGAGTTGTTTTCTTTCAGCACTTTTGCTGCTCCAAGAATGTCTCCAGCTTCAAGATGTTTTATGAATTTTGGTATGTTGGTGCCAACAGGGCATCCAATAATACAAGTAGGGGATACGCAATCCAAACAACGATGAGATTCTTGTAAAGCCAACTCTAATGTTAATCCCTTATTTACCTCAACATTACTTTTATTTCTTACAAGAGGATCTTCCTCAATCATATGAATTTTAGGAATAAGGGTACGATCCTTACTTTTTATTTCTTTACGTAAGATATTGCGCCATTCGGCCTTACGTTCGTTTTTGTAAAATTCTTTGTCTAATTCTGATTCCATTTAGCAAATATTTTAATAGAGTTACTATTAGTACTTTTTTTATTGAATTGAAACATTTTCTGTTGCTTCCATATATTCTCTATAACATTTTGTTTCTAGTGATTTATAGGCTTTTGACCTATTGATCATTTCATCAAAATTAACTTTATGGGCATCAAATTCTGGTCCGTTTACACATACAAATTCTGTTTTTCCGCCTACGGTTACTCTACAAGCACCACACATTCCGGTTCCGTCGACCATGATGGTGTTTAAACTTGCTTGCGTTGGAATGCCATATTTTTTAGTGGTTAAAGCAGCGAATTTCATCATTATTGCAGGGCCAATAACAAAAGCTTCATTTATTTTTTCTCTAAGAATTACCTCTTCCATCCCTTGGGTTACCAATCCTTTTGTTCCTGCTGAGCCATCATCAGTCATGATAATAAGTTCATCTGAATATTTTCTCATTTGGTCTTCAAGAATTACCAGATCTTTATTTCGGGCAGCAATAACCGTTATCACTTTGTTGCCTGCTAATTTCATAGCCTGAACTATTGGAAATAATGGTGCAACGCCAACACCTCCACCAGCGCATAAAACGGTTCCTACATTAGAAATATGGGTTGCCGTACCTAATGGACCTACAACATCTAATATACTGTCACCGGCATTCATAGCGCAAAGTTTATGTGAGGATACCCCAACTCTTTGTACAATTATGGTAATAGTGCCTTTTTCGATATCAGCATCAGAAATGGTTAGTGGAATTCTTTCTCCATTTTCATCAATTCTTAAAATGATAAAATGACCTGCCTTACGACTTTTGGCAATATATGGCGCTTCAACAACCAATCTTGCAACATTTTCTGAAAGAAATTCTTTTTCGATTATTTTGAACATATTTTATATTAAATAGCTAAAGTTATGGTGTAATAATGATGAAGTAGATTTTAAGCTAATTACCATACAAATTTATCAATTTAAACTGAAATGATTTATTGTATTTATGGATTTTAAATTGCTGAAGAGCATTTTTGTTAAATGTTCATAATTAGACCCTTATTAGTGGTAATAACGCAATTCAATTCTTTGTTTTTTACATAAAAAAAAATAAAGATACTCCTGTTTTTCATTAATTTTATTTTGAACAATTTAACCGGATTTTAATGCGAAAATTTGTTTTTTAATAAATTGGATATATAAATAGAAACCGCACAATAAGTTAAACAAACCTTTATTATATCGCTAGTTATTTCAAATTAGTCCAATAATACCGATAGCTATCGGGAGAACTAAATGAAATATACAGCGGCATTATACCAGAACGATAGG
>DHXP01000061.1 GCA_002413745.1 Flavobacterium sp. UBA5153
ATTAATCGAATTCAGGTTAATAACAAAAATGTTAGAAAAATAGTAATAGATTTCAAGAATTTTAACATATTTTATTAGTTTATTATTACTTAAGCTGTAAGATATCGTGTCGCAGCTTAGCGATGTGGCGGTTTAGAGATTACTTTGTTTATCTAACTATGTTTTTGGGAAAATACCCGCGTTGAAAACGCTACGATTGTGCTCTAAATAAAATTGGCACTCGTTGCAAATGAGCACCAGTGGGGGATGCCGCTTCCATCAGGGCTAAAGATTTCGTTTCATTTTCATAATAACGAAAGAGAAAAATCATAAAATCTTGGAAACAGATTTTTCTAGTAAAGGCTAGCGCGAGCGTCCCGCTCGTGCCAATTTCAATTTATAATGTATTTACTTTTGTTTGTGTTCACGAGCGGGACGCTCGCGCTAGCGGGGGATGACGCTTCCATCAGGGCTAAAGATTACGTTTCATTTTCTTAATAACGAAAGAGAAAAATCATAAAATCTCGGAAACAGAATTTTTTAGTAAAAGCTAGCGCGAGCGTCCCGCTCGTGACTATTTGAAAGCTAATATTTTTTGTGCTGAATTCTTACTATTAGCATTTTCTATTAGTAAATTATCTAAATGTCTATTTGAAATTTTTAAATTGAATTGGTTTTCTATTTCAATTTTCAATGTATAACATTTACAAAAGAATGTTGAATATTCAGTATCAACATTTTCTAATTCTAGAAGATGTTTTAAACTATTTGGAACTTTTGATATGAAATACCTTAAGGCTTGTACTGCTCGTGTATCGTATATAAAGAACAATTCTGGTAAATGGAAATGCAAATATTTTGATACTAATGAACGCTTGTTAAGTTCGGTAATTTCATTTATTACTTTGGTCAAATAATAATGAGTTTGCAAAGCAAATTTTAGATTGTCAATTTCTAATGATTCAAAACTTTTGAGTTGAGTTAAATATTTGTCTATCTCAGATTTTCGAAATGCTGGAGCAACAGCATCAATGTAAAAATTGTCATTAATATCATTATTTTTTGTCTTTCGCCTTTCAATAGCAGCAGCATAAATTCTACCAATAAATAAAATTTTTGCTAAAATATGCTCATCATTAGTATGCTCAAAATTTTCTCTACACATTTTGTAAAGAATTTCGTTTCCAAAGTGCCATACATTGTTTTGCATAGCTTTTTCAATTTCTTCTAATGATAATTTATTCATTTTAAGTTAATTATGAAAATTAAGATTGTGTTCACGAGCGAGACGCTCGCGCTAGCGGGGGTCCAGCGTAAGAGGAAGAACAAAAGTAAATTATCTGGCGGACAAAAAAATGAAGTCTTTACTTCAAATGTGTGCTATGACTGCCATAAAATAAGACCCGCAACTCAAAGAATATTATCAAAAAAAGAAAGATGAAGGCAAAAACGGAATGCTCGTCTTAAACAATATACGTTGTAAAATTATTAGCCGAGTTTTCTCGGTAATTAACAGACAAACACCATACATTAACACCTATAAATTTGCCAGTTAAATTTAACATTTTTCAGTTGTTTTTTATCATAGAATGCAGAGCGGGTTTATCTTACGATGATGTTGTAATTTACTAATCTTACAGAATTTGAATAATATGTTTTTGCAATTTCTTTGATTGCATCAATTCTTCTTTTTTCTAAATCAAGTTCTTTATTTTCAGTTTTCTCAACTTTGTCAGAAATTTGATTTATTAATTTCCCAACTTCTGGATAACAACTTGAACTACTGTCAATCATATTCAAATAAGACAAAGCATTTTCGTAATTTTTTGTTGCGATTTCAGATTTTGCTTTTGTTATATTTTCTTTACAAAGTCTTGATTGATAACCTTTATAATATACAAGTGCCTTTTTTTGAGCTTCTGCAAAACAATTGTTTCCATTTTCTGGAATTGATTGAAGTAAACTTATTGCTTGTGCAAAATCTTGTTTTGCGTAAAGATTCGTTGCTTTGTTTTGAATACTTGCGCAATTTTCATTAAAATATTTGTAAATGTTTTCTTTTCCCTTGGTAATAAATTCTATTAAATCTTTATCTGTTACTTTTATTAATGAAAATGCATTTGTTATTGCAAGTTGTTCTGTTTTTCCACTTCCTTTTATTTTCTTTGAAATGATATTAAATGATTTGTTTGACGAAATCTGTTTTATATTTAAAGTTAAATCAATTGTTGTAACAGTTATATTTTCCATTCCGCCTTGAACCATACTTGTATCGTCAATATTAATTACGGGAAAAACAACAAAATCATTGTTATATCCGTAGGTTACAACTCCTGATTTGTTTATTAAATTAGATAATTTACTTTCTAATTTTGTAATTTGAACTTCATTTATTTTTTGACTTGGTACAGGAAGAATTAAGCCAAGAGTAAAATCAGCATTTTGTGCAAAACTAAAATTTGCTAAAATTATTGAGAATAATAAAAATATTTTTTTCATATCTAATTGATTGTTAAATAAATTGTGCTTCCTTTTATTTCTTTACTTGGTTCTAAGCCAAGCGTTTTTAAATACTTAAATATTTCGAGTGCAAACTTATTTGTAGTGAAATTATTTTGATTTTTATCCTTAATTGGAATTTTGACATCATCAAAAAGCATTTTCAAGTTTGTAGTTCCTTGAATATGGTAATTATTATTGAAAGAATTTGTTGAAAACCATTCTTCAAGAACATCAGATAATGCAAGTTTGTCATTTCCGATTTGGCTTGTCATGGTAAATGGAGAGTTTTCAGAAAAAGAAAAATCTACCAAAACAGAACGGCCATTTTTTTGAATATCAGCAAATTTTAAATTCATAGTTGCGATAAATTCTTCCATACATTTATCAACTGCTTTTGCTACAAGTCTTCCTGTATCATCTGTTTCAAATTTACCAGAATTACTAACTTTATTTGAAAGTGAATTACCAGTTGATGTGTCGTAAGAAGAAATAATAATACTGGCACTTGTGCCAGTATTATCTTTTTTTGTGTCAACTTCAGAAACTACATAAACATCGCAACCCGACATTTCAATAATTTTCGATTTTATATCAGTTTGATTATCAGATGTAAAAACTTGATTATCTTTTGCTATTTTTAGTTTTCCAACAAAATCAACAGTCGTAAAGCCACGACTATCAAAACCTTCTTTTATTTTTGTAATTGCAATTCTGCTGTTTATGTTTTCATCTAAAATTGTTCTTAAATCTTCTCCATCTTTTGTAAATGGAATTACCATTATTTTAGGTAATTGAGTTGAAGTTTGGGCTAGAGTAATTGCTGTTGTAAAACAAACAATTAATGATAATATTAATTTTTTCATAAACTTATTCGCTAATTATTTCACATTTTAAATTTGCTCCAGCTTCTGATTTAGTTGTAATATCTCCTCCACCAGATAATACATTACAAATAGAAAAGTTTTCATCTTCAACTTTTTCAACGACAATTTTTCCAATTTCTTTTTTTCTAGGTATTTTTTTACCATCCACCATTAATGATGTTAATTCGAAAACTTTTAAAGTTGTTGTTGGTTTTAATCCAATTGCAGTTCCACCAGAAATTAAAACTTTTGTTGCTTCATTAGTAGCATTTTTTGCCTCAATGCCTGCAATGGAAGCTGTAATTTTAAAATTATCCTTTATGAATTTTTCAATATTTGGTTTAATTATTTTTAAAGCTACATCAAAAGCTCCTTTGCCTTTTGCATCGGCAGAAAATTTTTCTGATGCCATAATTTCTCCAGTTGTAACATCAATTACTCTAATGCTAAATGAAATTTTAGCATTTCTACTCATCACATTAAAGTAAGAGTAATTATCTTGTTTTTCTTCAAACTCAGCTTCTGATATATTTCCAGTAACTATGTAACTAGCTCCCATAGATTTAGATTGTTCAACAACTTGACCATCAATGTAGTCAGCACTTTGTTGCATTTTTTTTTCACCTTTAATTTGCTCCATTTTTTCCCTTTCCACCAATGTAAATCTTTTTGCACTCAAAAAAGCTTCGGCTACTGCATCTTGAATAGCAATTATATTTGTACTTTCATTTTGTTTTCCCCTATTGTAATAATTGCTATTTTCATTAGAAGATGCTGATTTAAAAGGCATGATTCCAACTACTGTTTTAGTTTGTGAAAATCCTGTAAATGTTAGTAGCGTTAAAATTGCTGTTAGGTAAACGTTTTTCATTTTTCTTTTTTAAATTGGTTTATTATTAATTTATACTATTCTGTTTGTTTTCTTTAAGCAGTTTTTCTTTTGTGGTTTGTTGAGTGAATCTTACTGCCAACTTGCGCATAAGTCTGATTATATATGACTTATTATACCTAAATCAGGTCGCTTTGCCTGATAAATGTCAGTGTTTATTTATTTTCAAATATATAACTTAATACCGAAAAGACGGATAAAAACACAATGCTTTTTATATCATTTTCAAAAGTAACTTCTTTTGTTTTAGGTATTTTACGGGAAACCGTAAAAGGGTGTTTTTTTTGTAATTTTTTTTTTAGCCCAGATGGAAGGGAAAATCCTTTTTTGATAAAACGCGAAGCAAGTTTTATCAAAAAAGATTGGAATGACAGCTGGAAATAGCTCCTGAAAAAAATTCTAAAATCTGCAATCTTTTCACTAAATTTGCACTCCAATAAAAGGAATTAGAATATGTTAGATAGACTTCAAATAGTAAAACAGCGTTTCGACGAGATTTCGGACTTGATTATTCAGCCCGATGTGATCAGCGACCAAAAACGTTATGTGCAATTGAATCAAGAATATAAAGGATTGAAAGCCTTGACCGAAAAGCGTGATGAATACGTGCTTTTGATGGGCAATATTGAAGAAGCTAATGAAATTATAGCGGATGGAAGTGATGCGGATATGACTGAAATGGCCAAAATGCAACTCGATGAAGCGAAAGAAAGATTGCCAGAATTAGAGGAAGAAATCAAGTTTATGTTGATTCCAAAAGACGAGGAAGATGCCAAAAACGTGATGGTCGAAATTCGCGCCGGAACAGGTGGCGATGAAGCCAGTATTTTTGCGGGAAATTTGTTTAGAATGTACACCAAATATTGCGAAAATAGAGGTTGGAGAACTTCGGTTGTGGATATGAACGAAGGAACTTCGGGTGGTTTCAAAGAGGTGATTTTTGAAGTTACAGGCGAAGATGTTTATGGGACTTTGAAGTTTGAAGCCGGTGTTCACCGTGTGCAACGGGTACCGCAAACGGAAACGCAAGGTCGTGTCCACACCTCGGCAGCGACGGTTATGGTGCTTCCGGAAGCCGAAGAATTTGATGTTCAAATTGATATGAACGATGTTCGTGTCGATTTTTTCTGTTCTTCTGGACCTGGAGGACAATCGGTAAATACAACAAAATCAGCGGTTCGTTTGACGCACATTCCTACGGGTTTGGTGGCGCAATGTCAGGATCAAAAATCTCAGCATAAGAATAAAGATAAGGCTTTGACGGTTTTACGTTCTCGTTTGTACGAACAGGAATTGGCGAAAAAACAAGCCGAAGATGCTACTAAACGTACTTCGCAAGTGAGTTCTGGTGACCGTTCTGCAAAAATCAGAACTTATAATTACTCGCAAGGACGTGTGACGGATCACCGAGTGGGATTGACGTTGTATGATTTGGGAAATATTATGAATGGTGATATTCAGAAAATTGTTGACGAATTGCAATTGGTCAACAATATGGAAAAACTGAAAGAAGCCAGCGAGGTATTTTAAAAGAGAAAAGAATAAAGAGAAAAGAATAAAGAGAAAAGAATAAAGTGTCTAGTCCTGAAAAAACGAT
>DHXP01000077.1 GCA_002413745.1 Flavobacterium sp. UBA5153
TATCGTTTTTTCAGGACTAGACAGAATCTTATGTTTTACGTTTATATTTTATATTCAAAATTCTATAACCTTTATTATAAAGGATTTACTACTGATATTTCTAAAAGATTAGAGTATCATAATTCAGGAAAAAGCATTTATACTTCAAAAACAGATGATTGGGAGTTGGTTTATTGTGATAAATTTGAAACAAAACGAGAAGCATTAATTGAAGAAAAAAGATTAAAAAAGTTGAATAAAGCATCAATAGAAAAAATCATTTCAAATTATATGCCCTGATAAATCGATAAAAGGTTTAGCAGTTAGACCAATGATCTCGTCTTTTGGGACGAGACCACTTTTGTGGATGGCTTTTTTGATTTAAGGCTGTTTCTTCATCGGCTAAATTTCCTTAATCTAAGAGGAAAAAGGCATGCTTTTAGGTGTGCATCCTATTTTAAAAAGGTGTGCATCCTATTTAATTCTTTAACAACACAAAAAAAGTCAAAAAACTGGGATTATGTCCAAAACTTGTGAGCTAACAAAAATTATGTGTAAATTTATTTTTAGTAATTTTGGAAATTAAAACAGTACTTTTAAACAAAATTAAAACCGCATTTGTTTCGTTATCGAATATGAGAAAAATAATTCTAATATTACTTTTACCGCTGCTACTTTTTAATTCCTGTCAATACTTCAACAAGCAAGTGCCTTCAGAAAAGGAATTGTTGCAAAAGGAATTGAATTCCATCAATTGGAAAGAAGTAGACGAGTTTCCATCGGTTGTTGGTTGTGAAAAAATAGAAAACAAAATACAACGACAGCAATGCTTTTTTGAGTATTTGACTCAATTAATCCAACAAAAATTGAGCGTCGACACGCTATCGATTCTGTATCCTGAACTTGACACGATTGAAGTGAAAGTCACCATTTTTCCTAATGCAACGATGCAATTTGAACCCCAATTCCCAAAAGATTCCGTGGCTTACGACACCATAAAAATCGACAGTATTCTAAAAGCTCGTTTGGTCGATTTTCCAAAAGTGAATCCGGCCATCAAACGCGGAATCCCGGTAAAAACACAATTTATTTTGCCCGTTATTCTCAAAGTCGAGTAGTTTTTTCAGAAGCTATTTCCATCTGTTCACTATATCTTTTTCTTTTTAAAGAAAAAAGAAAAAGGATGCCGTTTCCATCTGGGCTAGGGATTTTGCAATCTAAAACCGTCTTCCCTTCCATTCGTATTTTCCAAACAGCGAATACAAAGCCACGCTCACGCTGAAAAACGGGTACAATAAACTGCTCAAAATCAAATGGCGCATTCTGGTTTTGGTCAAGAAATGGTTCGCTTTGTAAATCAAAATGGAATCAACAGCAAACTTTAAAAGGGATAACAGGAACATATTTTGAAGCGGAATCAAACCCGAAAACCCAATCCCGATAGCTATCGGGACCAAAACCCAACACAGGTTTCCCCCAAAGACAACCAGTCCTAAACCAATCCCAAATCTACTTTGATACGAACCCGTTTTCGAAGCCCAACGTACTCTTTGGTAAAATAAGGATTTCCAGTCATTCAGCGGTTTTGTGATTATAATGTTGTTTTCGGATTTCAAATAATGGACTTTTACAGGAAACCGTGATATTGCTTTTTGTAACAAAAAGACATCGTCCCCGCTTGCGATTGTGTCATTTCCATCGAAGCCATTCAATTCTTGAAATAACGATTTGGTATAGGCAAAGTTGGCGCCATTACACATAAAACCTTTTTTCAAGCCAAAACTTCCAATGGTCGCACCTTGCAAGCTCGCCAAATCCAATTGCTGAAAATGATGTAAAAAGGAATTTTCGCAATCATAAGTGACTGCGCCGGCAAGCATCGAAACGTCATGAAGCTGAATGTAATTGTCCAATGTCAATAACCAGTTTTCATTGACAACGCAATCTGCATCGGTGGTAATGATCCAGTCTGTTTTTATGGTCTGCATTGCCGTCAATATCGCATCTTTTTTGGGTGAATTCGAAACCCGAATGTTCTTTAAAATGGAAACTTTAAACTTTAAACTTTGAACTTCAAAACCATCAGAAGAATCATCATCAACCAGAATCACCTCAAACAAATCATTCGGATAATTCAATTTCGATAAACTATCCAAAAGCTTTGGCAGATTTTCGGCTTCATTCCGAAAAGGAACGATAATCGAAAATTTATTTTTTGGCTTTAAGCCAAGGTATTCAAAGGAATTTACTTTTGTGAAACCATAAATTAAAAGTGCAATAGAAACCGCATAAATCAAAATCATTGAAAATAAAACAATCGTAATCATAATTATTTTATTAAGTTACGTCTCCCTCTCCTTTGGAGAGGGTTGGGGAGAGGATTTTATAATTCATCACGTAGTAACTGCCAATAATTACTGGTAAAACAACATTCAAAAACCACATCAAGGTTGAAATAAAAACCACAATCCATTCGTTGACACCAAGAATCCCGAAGAAATAAACGGCAACACTTCCCTTTACGGCAAAATCCAAAAATTGAAATGTAGGCAATGAAGACGCCAAAAAATATACACTTGCAATGGTTGCCATCATTGTTAAATAAGGTAAATCAACATCAAATGCCAAGAATAGAAAATAGTATTGATGCGAAAAAACCAGATAACGGCAAATGGCCAAAAAGATATTTTTTTGATGAATCGATTTTGGAATTTCGTTAATCTTATGAATTAATTTTTCGATGGAATAGCCTTTGACCGTGATTTTTTTTAAGCCAAAAGTGACCAGAAACAGGAGGAAAAATAACCCAAAAAGTATCGCTACAGTTTTGGTTGTGATAACATTGTAATTTGCATTGAAGTACAATAATCCAAAAATCCCAAAAACAATCGATAAAATCATCTGGATTCCGTTGCAAATCAAATTTAGGAAAATGATTTTTTTGGTGTAAATTTTCTCGAAAAACAACGCTTTTCCGGCATATTCACCCACACCATTTGGAGTAAATAATCCAGCGGTCAAAGCGCCAAGGACTTGTTTGGTTGCTTCGGGCAATGCCATTTTATGTAGATAAGACACCAAGTTTTGCCATTTCAATATTTCGAAAAAACGGTTCAAAATACTTAATAACAACAGGAAACAGATTCCTGTAACCGACTGATTTTTTTTGAACAGAATGATGAATTTTTCCCAATCCAGCTTGTCATTATCCGCCAGTTGGTTGTAAATAAAATAAAAGGCGCCCCCGGCAATCAAAAGTTTGATAAGAAGTACGAGGAATTGTTTAGCTTTGTGGGATATTGAAATCATTGCTGCAAAATAAAGAAATAATACTATTAACCACTAATTGTTTACTAACAATTGAATAAGGTTTATTTATATAAAATATGAAAAAGGATATTATCAAAATATTTTTTGTAATGTTTATGATTGTTTCTTGTAACAAGAAAGAAAACATTATTAAACCTATTTCATATGTAAGAATCTCTGATAGTGATTCTTGGGGGTTTACTGATAATAATGGAAAAGTTATTATTCCGTTGGGGAAATACACATTCTTAAATCCAATTGATGAAAAAGGGATGATATTTGCTCAATACGGCAATAAATATGGTTACATTGATATAAATCAGAAAGTAATTGTTCCTTTTGAATACGATCAATTAAGTCTTTTTAGTAATGATTTGGCATCTGCAAAAAAGAATGAAAAATTTGGATTTGTAAATAGGAAAGGTCTTGTTGTAATTCCTTTTCAATATGAAAATGAAAGCTATTTTCAGAATTCTGGTTTAGCAATGGTACAAAGAAATAATAAATTTGGTTTTATCGATAAATCAGGTAAAGAAATAATTCCTATAATTTATGAAAAAGTAGGTGAAACTACATTAGACAGCCTAGTTATTCTGTTTAAATATAATAAATGGGCTTTTTTTACGAATAAAGGTCAGCCAATGACAAATTTTATATATGATGAAATCGGCATAACAAAGAGAGTTGTAAATAATCAAGATGAATTAACTTTTTCTAAAAACGGCCTAATATTGGTTCGTAAGAACGGACAAATAGGGTATTTGGATAAAAATTTGAAAAAAGTCATACCCTTCGGAATTTATAGTTTTGGAGAAAGATTCAATCAGAATAGATTAGCTATTGTTTCAAAAAACAATCATTTTGGTATCATAAATGAATACGGAAATGAAGTTATAAATATAGAATACGATACGCTTGAACATCCCGAAAGAGATTATAATAAATCCAATACTTTTGTGGCTAGGAAAAACAATTATTATGTTTTATTTGACGAAAAAGGAAAAAAAGTAGCCGACAAAATAAAAGAATATTCATTTGATAGAATTACTATTAAAAATGTAAATGAGAGCATCTATATTATTCAAAATTTATCTGGGAATTTTGGAATGATAGGTGATAATGGAAAAGTTTTAATTCCTATAATTTATGATGAAATAGAACCGTTTAGAGGGCAAAGTAAAACCGTTGTAAAATATAAAGACAAATATGGATTAATAGATTCAAACAATAAAATAATTTATCCCACAGACAATGATTACATTGAATCGTATAAAGATCAGAATTATTATATTATAAAGAAAAAGGATAAGGTTGGAATTATAGATAGAAATCTAAAAACAATATTTGATTTTGTGTGTCAAGATTTATCACCTTGTTTTTATGATAAAGCAAATCGATTTATAGCAAAACAAAATGATAAATATGGTGTAATAGATAGGTTAGGAAGAGTAATCATTCCTTTTGAATACAGTGAGATGTCAAATTGGGTTGAATATGGACCAGGTTTTGATTATCATTTTGTTACAAAAAACAAGAAAAAAGGATTGATTACTAAAGACGGTAAAGTGGTAATTCCTTGTGTTTATGATAGCTTATTTTACAAAAATAACAAAACAATTATCTTATCTAAAAACGATAAATATGGTGTGATAACAATTCAAAACAAACCTATTATTCCTTTCATTTACGATAAGATTTTTGTAGATTTTTCTGATTTAGAAAAGAATGGTAATGAATTCTATGTTTTAAAAAACGGAAAGTATTTTGTAATAGACAACAAGAATAAAACAATTAGAAATAACGTTTCTAAAAAAGAGATTAAGAAGAAATTTTTCTATTATAATTTATAAATTTTGGCAAACGAACGCATCATATTAGGAATCGACCCAGGAACCACGATTATGGGTTTCGGTTTAATCAAAGTAGTGGGGAAAAATATGCAATTTATTCAACTCAACGAATTGCAATTGTCCAAATATGACAACCATTATCAAAAACTGAAAATCATTTTCGAACGCACCATCGAGTTAATTGACACCCACAATCCTGACGAAATTGCGATTGAAGCGCCTTTCTTTGGCAAAAACGTACAATCGATGTTGAAGTTAGGCAGGGCGCAAGGCGTGGCAATGGCGGCGGGACTTTCGAGAGACATTCCCATTACCGAATACGAACCCAAGAAAATAAAAATGGCGATAACAGGAAACGGAAATGCCAGCAAGGAACAAGTTGCCAAAATGCTCCAGCAATTATTAGGCTTAAAAGAACTACCAAAAAATCTCGACAGCACGGATGGATTAGCCGCTGCGGTTTGTCATTTTTTTAATTCCGGAAAAGTGGTTGGCGCAAAAAGTTATACCGGTTGGGACGCTTTTGTGAAACAGAACCAAGATAAAATTAGATAATTTGAAAATGTGCCAATTTGAAAAAATTTTCAAGGATGGCTAAATTCATTTTCAAATTTTAGAATTATGTTGAGCAGATGTATGTATTTTAGAGCAGGAAAAGAAGAGGCTACCAAAAAATGGTCTATGCCAATCCATAATTGGGGATTAATCCTCAATCAGTTCTTAACTATTTATGAAAAAAGGGTTCAACTTTAATAAAAAAGTCAAACCCCATTATTTTTAAACTTACACACTTTTTAGGATAATGTCTTTTTATAATTTAGGCGTCAAAATTTTAATTAATAGTTTCAGGCAAGAGGGAATACGGCACAGGATTATTTTTATTCAAATTTATGTAAAAATAGTCCAATAAAACCCCCTCGTCAACCATATAGACTCTTAAAATATTCGTTCCTTTAGTTATTGATTGAATCGGGATTTTTTTAGTTGCTGTATTCGATAATACATTTTGTTTCCACTCCTCACTTCTTCCAAAAGATCTAAAATCAATTATTTGAATAGGCTCCTCATTCCATTTCACACCAATACGAACACTATGTTTATTTGTGATAGGATGCGTAGGTAATGCGTGTATGATTAATTCTGGATCTGGAAATACACCTCCAATATGGATTTTATACTCAAGATAAGGAGCTTCTTTGGCTAAATCATCTGTTTTTAGAGGAGTTGAACGTAATGGTTGCGCTTGCATTGCGGCTTTGCTATACCCTAAGCCGTCTACTTTTTCCCATTTGTAGGTTTCTTTGTTTTTTATAGCGGTGTAATTTTGAGCATTTATAATTACTTTATTTCCCATTTCTATAAAAGATTTTTTAGGAATGTCAATAGAATTAGAATCAATAATAACAGTGACTGCTTTTATTTTAGCCCCATAACTGATATTAAACTGGACTTTTTTGGATTGCTTTTTGTTCCATTTATTCCAATCAATGGCTATTTCAATCCGCTCATTATCAATTCCATTATTTTTCAAAACACCTTCCGCTTTATTGGCAATTACCCAATCAGGAACATTATTTAATTTCCAGTTTATTATCGTATCCTTTTTAAGAAAAACATCAATGAAATGGGATTGTAATGAATTAGGATAGTATGTTGGTAATACCAGTTCTTTTTCATCTGGTTTGTTTGTGTTTTCTGCCATTAGTCCAACGGCATCAATTTTAGTTTGCTGAAGAGGAATTTCTATTTTTGGAAGATCAAAAACAGGTAAATTTCTGGGTTTCATATCCATTATCCGATTCCATTTGCCGTTGGCCATTTGCGTATTATAGAATAGAGTCAATGCTTCTATTTCTTTATAGGAACTTTCTGCTTTTATAGCATAATCTTTGGCATTTAAGCGACCTTGTGATCCGTAAATAGTAGCCTTATCTGTATACAGAAACTTTTTATTCATTAACGAAGATGCTTTTACAGGATAATATACCAATTGATAATAACTGTCCTGCAGCATTTTAGGAATATTATTTTTTATGGCGCCAACTTGGTCTTCTAAAATTTGGTATTTATTCAAGCGCTGATTCATTTCATCTCCCCAAAAAAAGGCGTTATATGAAGTTTGTGAAACTTTTGTTATAGGCTCGGTTTGACTCCAACCCATAAATTCTGGCTTCCTTTCAAAAGCCAAATCATAATAAGACCATTCGATATCAGCAATTGCCTTCCCATTGCTTTTGCCAAAAATAGTGGCGTAAAAATTATTCATGTGAGTTTTGACCTTAGTTGGATCTTCAAAAGAATTGGCATCGTAAGCCATGTCCATAAAAAGTTGAATATTATATTCGGCAGGTTTTATATCACCTACATTCAAAATCCAAATTTCTTTACAGTTTGATTGGTAAGCTTTGATCATTTCTTCCCGTATCAATGCCGGATGAACCGTACTCAACCAAAGATAATCATGGGGTCTACCCCAGTAAGAAGCATGATAATAAACACCTCCACCCCCTGAGCGTTTCTGTTCTTCCTCATTGCTCAACCTTCTTATATATCCATAATTATCATCTGTCCAAACCAAGGTTACATCTTCGGGAACTTGTAATCCTTCATCATATAATTCTAATACCTCTTTATAAACTGTAAATGCCTGAGGAACTTTGGCTGCATTTGGGTTGATATATTTTTCAATTAATTTTCTTTGATCCTCTAAAACATGGGTCAATAGCTGAACTCCTTCTTTGTTATCCTTTACACCTTCCATTTCACTATCATGTACCCCTCGCATCCCCAAGGTATAAATAGCGTCAACATTCTTACTTTCTTTTACTCTGTCTTCCCAATATTGATATACCTTTTTTTGATTTGAAATGTAATTAAAATCTCCCATTGAATCTGTTTTCCATTCGTCTACATTGTTGCGTAACATAGGTTCGGCATGGGAAGTCCCTACAACAATTTGGTAAGCAGCCGCAATTTTAGCGTTTCCGGGATTTTTAAAAAAGGCATTAGTGCCCGGGTGCATAGCTGGCCAAATGGTATTCGCTTTCAACCTCAACAAAAGTTCAAATATTTTAGCGTAGGTTTTAGGTCCAATGTTACCCACTTCGGGTTCAAAAGTATGCGCTGCCCATGGGAGCAAGCCCCAATCTTCATCATTTAAAAATATCCCTCTATATTTAACCGATGGTGCTTTTGACCGAAATGAATTTTGGGTAAGCACCAATTCTTTTTGCTTGATAATTGGCACATCAGCCCACCAATACCAAGGCGAAACACCAATTCGTTCCGAAATGGCATAAACCCCAAAAGCAGTTCCTCTAGGATTTGTCCCTGTAACAATAAATGCTTTTTTAATTTGGGATGATGGTTTGTCAATAATCTTGAGGAGATAACTTTCCCATTGATTTTCAAACTCTTTAAAATCATTGTTTTTGTGCAAAAAAGAATTTACAAGTTCCGATTGATACTGCCCAATAACTATTACATTACCGGATACGGTTTCCTTATTTTTAGTAACTGATGGCTTAAACCCCGTAACTTTAAAAATATCCTCCGATAAAGAATAGGCCAAGATCGAATCTAATGCTATAGCACTATCGTATAAGATGGTTGCTTTTTGGTCTTTCTTGAAAATCTCAAATTTTAATGAAGCATCATTTTGAGCTCCGCTTTTTTGTAGGAACAATAGAATAAATAGAAACGACAGGATAGTGTTTTTCATATATAATTTTAAAAAAATTGGATATAATTATTCAAATTTAATTATATCCAATGGAGTTAAAATAGTAGTAATGATATTATTTTATAGGAATTTCAATATAATCTTTAAGACTACATTCTTTTATTTTTTTGATGCTTTCGGCTACCGAAAGGGCATTAAGATTTGCTCCTTCAAAATTAGTATGTGTATGGTCTTTTGGAAAAAATGCTTTTACTTTTTCTTTGCCCAAGGTTTCGTATTTCAAGGCTACAATTTCGTTTAAATCAATATAATAAGCGCCTCCTTTAGCCGCAGCTTCTTTAGACCAAGCTCCATACATATCGGCTCTGCGTTCTACTTTGTCATTCGGCCATTCGTTTCTGGGTGTCTGACTCAAAACGATTGGAATAGCTCCCTTTTCTTTCGCTTCTCGGATAAACTTTTCCATGTACCAACCAAAAGTATGAACTGTTTCTGTTAAACTATCGCGAACAACTTCTTGAGTTTCGTCTCCATTTCCTTTGAGCGAACCTCTGAATTTTTCTTTATCAATCGCTCCGGCATCATTATGTCCGAATTGTATTAGGATAAAATTCCCCGGCTCTAATTGATTTTTTACAGCATCCCAAAGTTTTTCAGAAACAAATGTCCGGGTACTTCTTCCTCCTCGAGCCTTATTGATAACGGTAATTCTGGTGGTATCGCAATAGGTAGGGAAGGCTACTCCCCAACCAATAGCCATTTCATTTTTGTTATCCGCCATTGTGGAATCTCCGATTAAGAATACTTTTTTCTTTGCAGGAAGTACAATTTTCGGATTTTCTAAAATGTAATTTTTTAAGGAATTGTTACTTTGTTTCAATTCATTGATGATTACCGAAGAAGAAAGTACAGCTCCTTTTGCAGAAGTATGGGTATGGTCGCGTTTGTAAAAATAGGTTCCGGTTACTTTTGCTTCACCCAACTTTTCCATTTCGATGGCCATTTTATCGTTTAATTCGATAAAAGTGACATTTTCCTGTTGTGCAATTTGCTTTGCCCACAAGCCGTAAGACTCATTGTTTCTGGGTACTTTTCCGTTTTTCCAATCATTTCTCGGGATTGGGGAACAGATTACAGGGATTGCTCCTTTAGACTTCGCTTCTTTTACAATTTTGCGAATATACCACCCGTAACTATGCACAATTTCATGCTTGCCGGTAAGCATATTATCAATTTCTTTTGTTTCTTCACCAATTCCTTTGATGGTTCCTCTGGCTCTGGAATTATCATTTAGAGGACCATCGTCGTTATGTCCAAATTGAATCAGTACATAATCTCCTTTTTTAAGTTTATTATAAATAGGCAGCCATAAACCTTTGTCCTGAAAAGTTCTGCTGCTGGTTCCGCCCAAAGCATGATTCGATACGGTGACTTTTGTGGTGTCTAAAAATTGACCAATATAATCGCCCCAGCCCCAAAGACCACCTTTACCATCGCCATTTCCATTCTTTACCGTGGAATCTCCAACCGTATAAACAGTAGGTTTCGTTTCTTGCTTTGCTGCAAAATTCAAAAAAAGCAGTGCCAAACATAGAACAGAAAATATTCGAATCAATTTCATATTTTAAGTTATAAATTTATTACTCGGATATTACTCTAAAATCAAACCATAGATTCATTTGGATGCCATCATCTCCTTTTTTGATTCGGATATTTGTAGGCTGACCATCCGGTCCTTGCTGAGACAATGGTTTGAATGAACGCATCCCTGGAATTTCATACATAAAAGAAATATCTCCTTCCGGAAAGTCTGGCTGTGGAAAAGTCCCTGGAAAAACATTCTTTGGTAAATCCGGAGTAAACAAGCGTAAAAAGACATTTTCAGATTCGCTAAAAACCTTAAATGAGGATTCACCAGCTTTAAGGCTTGCTCCAAATAAATTGGCATGATAGCCTTTAAATTCCGGGTAAATAAGATTTTCAAAACTTTCTCCAGTTATGGTGTTGTTATAATTTTTCTCCCAAACACCATAAGTAGTGCCTTTAATTCGGTTTTTCCAAACATGATAAGGACCTCTACCGAACCACTTGATACCCGTCACATCCTTTTCAGGAAAACTAAAAGTTATACCAAAATTACTAATTTGATCTTCGAAAAATGCACCATCAAAACCACCACCGTTCTCTCCATTTTTTAAAGCAACTAATTCCATTTTAAATCTTCCATCTGGATGCATAATCCATTTTATTGAATACAATCCACCAGAATATAATACCATACACACCGCATTTTCTCCTTCTTGCGAAAGTTGAACTTCTTTTACTTTTGCTTTCATTCCCACAGGACGTGGCCCTTTTGTTAGAGGAATTACAGAAGTCCCGTTTTTAACAGTCAAGATTTCACCTGTATTTGTATCTAAAACAACTTTTATATCTCCACCATTTAGCAGTACCTCATTAGCAGTACGAGTTGACGTTGCTTTGTTTTTAGTGTTTTTAGACAAAAGAAACTTATTGGCATAAAATTTAGCTTTATGAATAGGCCATGACCAAGTATAAATTTCTCTTCCGTGTTGATCTTGTGCGCTTATTTCTAAAAAATCGCCTTCAAAAAAATCTTTTGGAATATCAAAATGAATCTTACGAGTTTCGCCGGGTTCAATACTTGGAATTTCAATTTTTCCTGCTCCAATTTCCTTTGGAACGGCATTAGAATAAAAAATAGTATTGTCAGATTTCATTACTTTATATTCCATTCTACAGGAATTCAGATTACTAAAAATGTAATCATTAGAAATAAGAAAGGAACCATCAAAAGTATCTGTAATCTGTTTTGTTTCAAATTGGATTGGTGCCCAAACTTCTTTCACGGTATAAAAACTTCCTTCTCTTTCTCGGTGTGGCCCTACAATACCATCTGCTGCCAATGAACCTTTAGAATCAAATTTCATATCCCCGGTCCAATCGGAACGTTTCACCGCTTCATCTAAAAATGCCCACATAAATCCACCGGCAAATAATGGGCTTTCTTTATAATGTTTCCAGAAATCCTCTAATCCTGCTCCAAGTCCATTATCATAAGTACCATGCATAAACTCTGTTGGGAAAAATACATTTTCCCCACTTCCAAAACGATGTACTCCAGTTAAATAAGTAGGATAATGATGCGTATCCCAGCCATTAAAATCGGCCCAAGGATGGATTACGATTCTTTTTTGAGGATCAAATTGGGCGAAAACTTTATCTACTTCAGTATTCCAACCGCCTTCATTTCCATTATCCCAAATAATTACGGAAGGATGATTTACATCACGAGTCACCATTTCCTGCACCAATTTAGTTCCTAATTTAGTATCATACGAATTTTGCCAACCAGCCAATTCATTCAAAACAAAAAGGCCTAAAGAATCACAAACGTCTAGAAAATGCTCGTCTGGCGGATAGTGACTGCGCACGGCATTCATATTCATGTCTTTCAGCAAATTACCATCCAGCAAGCTAATTCGCTTACTCGTACTTCGTCCACCTTCAGGCCAAAAAGAATGACGATTGATTCCCTTCATTATAATTTTTTTTCCGTTCATATAAATGCCGTCCTGTTTTTTAAACTCTAATGTTCTAAAACCAATTCTTTTTTCAAGTTGGTGAAGTACTGTTCCGTTTTGTTTTAAAACTAATTTTAAATCATATAAATTAGGTGTTTCTGGCGTCCATGGTTTTACATTTTCCCATTTAGCCGCAATCTGATCTTGAATACTTCCTTTTTTGATTGGAAAACTAAAAGACTGGAATTTTTCTCCATCTGGTCCTTTTATTGTTGCCTCGACAACAGTGTTTTTTGGAATGTCTCTAAGATCCATATCAATGGTAATGGAACCATCCATTTTCGGATTTACAGCAATGTGCGTTATATGTGTTTTAGGCGCAACTTCTAACCATACCGGACGATAAATCCCTCCAAAAAGCCACCAATCTGCTTTGCGTTCCGCATTATTTACAGATGGATTTGCAGAATGTTTCGAAACATGAACCTCTAATAAATTTTTGGATCCAAAATGTAACAAAGCCGAAATGTCATACTTAAATTCATAAAAACCCCCTTGGTGTATTTCTCCGGCTAATTTTCCATTTATTTTTACTTCAGTATCTGTCATTGCACCACCAAAGGCAATGATGACTTCTTTTCCTTTATAATTTTGTGGAACTTCAAATTCATATTTATAAAACCCTTCTTCCTTGCTTGGTTCTTTTTCGTTGAGTTCTTTATACCATCTGCCATACGTATAGGTTCCAAAACCTTCTAACTCCCATTGGGATGGCACATTAATTTTCGCCCAAGTCTTGCTATTGTTCCCATCGGTGCAATAAAAATCCCATTGAACAGGATGTTCAAAATCTTTTCCGGACAGCAATATTTTTTCGGTTTGTTGAGCACTGCTGGTTAGAGTAAAAAAAATGGAAAGGATTGCTAATGCAATAGATCGAAAGGTTTTTTTTAGTAACATAATTTAATAATTCAAAATGATTAATTTCCATCGGGCTTTACAATTTCAAAACGAGAACTCATGGGTAGTGTCCAAGTGGAAATAGAATTGGGCTTTTTAGGGTTATAAGAAGAGGGGATTTGTTTGGTTATATAATGCTTTAAGGGAATGGTAAGATCTCTGATTCCTTTAATCACGCAAAGTGAAATTTCATTGGCGCCAAAACTATTAAAGTGTGTATTGTCGTCTAAAGCTTTGTCTTGTCCCGGGAAAGTATTCGCTGGGTATTGTACAAAAGCATTTCTGGACATTTCATCTCCCCAGCTTTCATATAATTGGGTCGACATTTGAGTAACATCAATGAGCGGCACATTCAATTTTTTTGCTACAGAACGCATGGCATCTGGAAAATCACCGTGTGTAGGTTTCAGTGTTCCGTTTTCATTAAAAAAGCGGCGTTGAGTTGGGGTAACCAAAATAGGAATTGCTCCTTTTTCTCTCGCCGTCTGAATAAATTCCGTAAGCAAATCCGAATACGATTGCCAAGGCCCATTTCCTTCCCCTTTTAATTTTTCATCATTATGACCAAACTCAATGATCATATAGTCACCAGATTTTATCACAGACAGAATTTTTTGCAACCGACCGCGCGCTTTAAAGGAGCTTAAAGATTCCCCTGAAGCCGCGTAATTCGCTATCACGACATCTTCATTAAAATATTGGGTAATTAATTGCCCCCAAGATGCCCAAGGCTCCAAATCCTGATCGGTAACCGTGGAGTCCCCTGCCAAAAAAACAGTGGTAACATCCTTAATGGGTATAATCTCAATATTTTGAATGGCAACAACGCCCAGAAATTCCAATGTAAGCTTATTGTCCCAATTGAGCTCGCCTATTTCTCTGTCCTTAAGATTGATAACGGTAGTGCCGTCTATTTTTGGTGTTCTTACATTTACATTAAAGGTTTTCGTGACTTGGCTTCCTTTTTTGATTGAAAGTTCCCCGACCATTAATCTTCGAGATTCCGCCTTTATTGTAATGTTAGTTTCTTTGTCTTCACTACCCATTGTAATCTTAACTTTGTAATTCCCTTCCAAAAGTTTTACTGAAAAGTAAGTGGGTTTTTCCGCAATAAAGGCAGTATTATTGATTTGTATATTTTGAGCAGTATTAAAATCGAATCCATACCCTACATTTGAATCATAGATTAATTGAGAATCAATGAGTGTGCCTTTTGTCAATTTTTGCTTACTCCCAAAATAAAACAATTGGCTATTAGCCGAATTTTTGGAAGGAGTTAGCGTCTTTTCTTTAGCATTAGATTCTTGATTTTTTGGCATTAAACAATGAGAATGCATCGAAAAAAGCTCGCCAGGCACATAACACAAAAAAACAAGCAATAATAAGCTTCTAATCTTTATCAATATTGTGAAATTTAATTTTAAAATGTTCTCAAAACTAACGGTTACTGTTTAATATACTATCCTGTACTGTGATGCTGAATAACAATACTGAATTTCTTTAAAAGTATGCATTATTAGGTAAAAAGGATAGAAATTTATCAAAATGATTTTTGCTTCAAAAAAATAAATTCAGGTAGGTGCAGGACAGTATATCACTTAAAAAGAAAGAACTTGCATATTCATTTCTAAACATAAGGCATAATGAGATATATTTTCATTTTTTGGCTATTGGTAGCCAACATCGGTTTTTTTTCTTCCGAAGAAAAAAAAACTACAACTGATGTAAAATTAAACAGTACAACCGATATTAATTTGCCTTTATGGACAAAAAAAGTCGGTGCCAAGTCAACTACTTTTAAAAAAAATATTTATTATGTAAATGATTTTGGTGCAATTCCAGATGAAAAAACACTGAACACGGCAGCCATTCAAAATGCAATAGATGCCTGTTCAAAAAATGGAGGTGGCATAGTCGCTTTTAAAAAAGGGATTTACCTGACCGGTTCATTATTTATAAAAGAGGGAATCCATTTTAGAATTGACAAGGATGTTGAAATTAGGGGAAGTCAAGATATTAAGGATTACAAGCAAATAGACACCCGAATAGCAGGAATTGAAATGAAATGGCCTGCTGCCTTAATCAATGTGCTAAACCAACAAAATGTTCTAATTGATGGCGAGGGAATAATCAATGGACAAGGAAAAGTGTTTTGGGATTATTATTGGAACCTTCGTAAGGAATATGAGCCCAAAGGTCTTCGCTGGATTGTAGATTATGATGCGCAACGCCCTCGAACTATTTTGATTTCAGATTCCAAAAATATTTTCTTGAAGAATCTTAACATCCAACAAGCCGGTTTTTGGACGGTGCAAGTACTTTATTCCGAATACATAACTGTCGATGGTGTCAAAATAAGAAATAACATTGGCGGTCACGGTCCAAGTACCGACGGAATAGACATAGATTCTTCGAAATGGATATTAGTACAAAACTGTGACATTGATTGCAATGATGATAATTTTTGCCTGAAAGCCGGCAGGGATTGGGATGGTCTTAGGGTAAACAGGCCTACTGAATATGTAGTCATTCGCGATTGTATCGCCCGTAAAGGAGCCGGATTATTAACTATAGGAAGCGAAACATCAGGAAGTATTCGTCACGTTTATGCTTCTAATATAACAGGCAACGGAACTTCAAACGGATTGAACATAAAGTCAGCATCAACCAGAGGCGGAACGGTAGAAGATGTGCTGATGGAAAATATAAAAATGGAAAATATCAGAACCTTTTTGCAAATATCAATGAATTGGAATCCCAGCTATAGTTACTCCAAACTTCCTGATGGATATACAGAAGAAACCTTACCCGAACATTGGAAAAAGATGTTAACCAAAGTGGATCCACCATCCAAAGGAATTCCTCATTTTAAAAATATTACACTCAAAAATATTTATGTGAAAAAAGTAGGTAAAGCCATTAATGTTGAGGGAATGGCAGCATCGACCATTGAGAACATCACTTTAGATAATGTCCATATCGAAGCGGAAACTGCAGGAAAAATTTCGTATAGCTCTAATTGGACGCTGAAAAATGTATCTATCAAAACAAATGACGGTTCGAAAGTAAGTATAGAAAACTCTACTAATGTGAACTTTCCGGAAACGCTATGGGAATCAAAAAAATAAATATTCAAATTCTATTTTTCCTTTTTTTTCTATCACCAATAATAACAATTGGTCAGGAAAAAGCGCTATGGCATGGTATTTCACGCAAAATACACTACGTTCCAGAAGGCAATAGCTTTGTGTTGAAAAACGGCAATCGAAAATTTAATCGGGCGCTTTATGGCACCAATTCAGGATTTAGGGTAGAAGCTGGCGATTTTCCGGAATTTGCCCTGTATATGCCAGGGATGGGAGGTAATTTTAAACTGGGTTTCGCCAAAGGGGAAAACAGTAAATGGATTAGCGAAGCAACAAAAATAGATTCGAGATACGCGCTTGGTATTATGTATTATACCATTGAAGATCCTCTTTTAGAAAAAGGAACTCTTCATATTACCATTGCAGCTTTAAAAAAAGGGGAAGGTTTTATTCTAAAAGTATATGGAAAAAATGTTTCCAAAGACGTTTCTTTACTCTGGGCTTTTGGGGGTGCTAATGGTGAAAAATTCAGTCGGGACGGTGATATCGGTGCCGATCCCGAATCTGTATTTTATTTGCAACCGAAATATTGCATCAACAATAAATATACGCTGAAAAAGAATTCTTTTCTGTTAGAATATGGCTCCGAAAGTAACAAGCAAAAAACGGGTAACGGTAGAGTTTTAATTGGTATTTATCCTGAATCCAAAATCCATTTGGCAAATGCAAATAATCAAAACACGCCGATAGAACTTTACAATTCAACTCCCGATTCCTTAGCTGTCATAACCGGAAAAATCAATTCGATTCCGCAAACAGAACTGTTTTGGTTAATTGAAAATGACACCCATATTAAATACAAAAGTCAAAAAGAACTCGCTACTATTTTTAATGAATCTGTTGCAGCAACACAATTATTAGCCAACAGAGTAAAAGTCGTTACACCAGATCCTTATATCAATACTTTGGGAAGTGCCTTGGCCGTTGCAGCCGATGCGATTTGGGAAAGTCCGGCATATCTGCACGGAGCAGTTGCTTGGCGGATGCACTTAAATGCTTGGAGAGGTGCTTATGTGGCCGATCCTTTGGGGTGGCACGACAGGGCAAAAACTCATTTTACGAGTTATGGTAATTCGCAAGTAACAGCGCCTTTAAGCGGGCCTGTAGTATTTGATACGGTCAAAAATTTGGCAAGACAAAAAGAAGAAATGGGAACTTCTATGTTTAGCAGTGGTTACATTAGCAGAAATCCCAATGAAAATACGGTAGCGCATCATTATGATATGAACCTGGTTTTTATTGATCAACTGTTGCGCCACTTTAAATGGACAGGTGACACTTCATTTATGAAAGAAATGTGGCCTGTAATTCAACGGCATTTAGACTGGGAAAAAAGGAATTTTGATAGTGATGGAGATGGTCTTTATGATGCCTATGCCTCTATATGGGCAAGTGACGCCTTACAATATAGTGGCGGCGGAGTCATCCATTCTTCGGCTTATAATTATTATGCCAATAAAATGGTAGCAGAAATTGCCCAAATTCTGCATCAAGATACACTTCCATACCAAAACGAAGCGCAAAAGATATTTAAATCAGCAAACGACCAACTTTGGATTCCAGAAAAAGGAATTTTTGCAGAATACAGAGATGCGTTGGGAAACAAACTATTGCATAAGTCTCCGGGACTTTGGAGCATTTATCATACGATAGATGGAGAAATTTCGAATCCATTTCAAGACTATCAAATGCTTCGTTATGTCGATTCCAAAATCCCCCATATCCCCATAAATGCTGTTGGATTGGACAAAAAAGATCTTTATACCATTAGCACGACCAATTGGCAACCGTATACTTGGTCTATCAATAATGTCGCTCTTGCCGAACAATTGCATACTGCATTGGCTTTTTGGCAAGGAGGGCAATCCGAAACCGCTTATACAATATGGGAAAGTGCCTTGATCGAAAGTATGTATTTAGGGGCTTCGCCCGGTGGGTTTGAACAATTGATGTATGAAGATGCGATGAGAGGCGAACTCTATCGGGATTTTGCCGATCCTATTGGTATTGCTGCCCGCACGCTTGTTGAAGGTTTGTTTGGCATTCAACCCAATGCTCTCGATGGCACTTTAACCATTAAGCCGGGTTTACCAATGAAATGGAATAAAGCCGCTTTAACTATTCCGGATATTGCATTTTCTTTTAACCGACAAAAAAATAAGGATTTCTATCATTTGAAACCTCATTTTACAACAAAAATGGCATTGAAATTTATCGTAAATGTTCCTTATGAAAACATAGAAAGTGTCTCCATAAATGGAATAAAAACGCTTTGGACAACAACTTCGGATGCTGTTGGTGTTGGAATGCCAGAACTGATTATAGAAAGTCCTTATAAAGAACATTATGATATAGAAATAACTTGGGAAGGAAAGTATTTAGAACACCCCAACTTAGAAAAAACATATAGTAATGGAGATACCATAAATCTTAAAACATCGAGCGCTAAAATTATCGAAGTTTATGACCCGCAATCGGTTTTGAGCGAAATTCAGAAAACAGATTCCGAGCTAAAAGCAAATGTAAAAGGAAACGATGCTAAAACCTTTTTTGTGAAACTCCAACAAGGAAATATGATTTGGTGGAGCCCTATAAATTTTAATATAAAACCTAAAATTGAAGGGAATCCAATACGGTTGGATGAGGACAACCTTATTTTTTCTCTAAAAAATAATTCCCAGGATAATATCAAGGGGAATTTAATCTTCAATCCGTATGGAACTGAAATATTACAAAATGTAGAAATCAATCAAAATGGGGAAATTACTATTGCCATTCCTATTCAAAATTTAGTTCCCGGTACCAATTCCATTGAATTAAAAACTAGCGAAGGCGAAACATATAAAATTTCATTTACGGACTGGGATATTCCAATAAAAAAAGAACCACAATTCGAATCTGTTGCTCTTAATTTCAATGCCAAAGTAACAGATATTTTTAATTATAAGTACTTATCTCCTAGACCAAAAAACCCTACCCTACAACTTCCTACTCAAGGCATCGGAAATTGGTGTTATCCGAATATTGAAGTGAAAATTGATGATTCTGGCTTACGCCAAAGTGCCAAAAATAACAATCAAATCACGGGTCCACAGGGAATTTTGTTTAAAACACCTTCTGACTCCAATCAAAAAAACATTGCGTTTACCTCATTATGGGACAACTTTCCTGAAAGCGTTAGCATTCCACTGGAAGGGAAAGCAACTCATTTGTATGTGATGATGGCAGGAACGACCAACCCAATGCAAAGTCGGTTTGTGAATGGTGAATTAACCGTTACTTATACAGATGGTAGTACTGAAGTTTTGCTCCTTGAAAACCCCGAAAATTGGTGGCCGATAGAACAGGACTATTATTCGGATGGTTTTGCATTTACTACGAATGCTCCAAAACCTCCACGAGTTTACTTGAAATCTGGAATTATTTCACGAAGTTTCGAAGACTTTAAAACAATAAAAGGATACAGTAATTATGGCATCGACGGTGGTGCTGCAACCATTTTGGATCTGCCATTAGATAGGAATAAAATACTGGAAAAGCTCACGATAAAAATAATCGCTAATGATGTGGTGATAGGACTTATGAGCGCTACTCTTATTAGATAACAACAAAAAAATCAACGATGAATCTATCAAAGAAACTTTTTATACTACTATTATTGTTCCATTTATCAGGTTCTAATGTTTTTAGCCAAAGGCAAATGGAAAACTTGGATCGAGGTGTTATTGCCGTAAAAGAAAAAGGTGATTTTTACATTGGTTGGCGGGTTTTGGGCACGGATCCTGATAATCTGGCTTTTAACCTCTATAGAAAAAGCGGTACTAAAAACGAAGTGCTTCTCAATACCAGCCTCATTACCGGAGCCACTAATTTTGTTGATAAAACTGCTAATCCTCAAGACCAAAATACCTGGTATGTAAAAACAGTTCTAAATGGTGTAGAAAAAGAAACATCAGGAAGTTTTACCATTGCCTCGAATAGCCCTGACAAACAATATTTGTCGATTCCCATAAAAGAAAAAAAGGGCTACATCCCTAATGATGTTTCTGTTGGCGATTTGAATGGTGACGGCCAGTATGAATTGATAGTTCATTTAACGGGAAGAGGTCGGGATAACGCTTCCTCTGGAATGACTGACCCACCCATTTTTCAGGCTTATACTTTAAATGGAACTTTTCTTTGGGAAATAAATTTAGGCATCAACATTCGTGAAGGAGCACATTACACGCAATTTATGGTCTATGATTTAGATGGAGATGGCATTTCGGAATTGGTGTGCAAAACAGCCGATGGATCCATAGATGGTGCTGGAAAAATAATTGGAGATGCTTCCAAAGATTGGAGAGATACAAATCCAGAATCGGCTACTTATGGGAAAATTTTAGAAGGACCCGAGTATCTTTCTGTTTTTAATGGAAGAAACGGAGAAGTAATTACCACAACGAACTATATTCCCGAAAGAGGCGATATTGGTGCTTGGGGCGGAAAAGGCGGAAATGGTAAAAATGATACAACAGGAAATAGGGTAGATCGGTTTACAGCCTGTGTTGCCTATTTGGACGGGGTACATCCAAGCGTGATAATGTGCCGAGGTTACTACGGTAGAACCGTTTTGTCCGCTTGGGATTTTAAGGATAATAAATTAACTTCTCGATGGGTATTCGACAGTGAAAACGGAGATAATCCATATTCTGGAATGGGAAATCATAATCTTTCAGTGGCCGATGTAGATAATGATGGGAAAGATGAAATTATTTATGGGTCTATGTGTATTGATGATAATGGAAAAGGCTTGTACGCCACTGGTTTTAGACATGGTGATGCGTTACATGTAAGTGACCTTGATCCTGACATACCTGGTTTGGAAGTTTTTGGGATACACGAAATTGAAGAAGGTACAAAAGGACCAGGAGTAGCTTTATTTTCTGCAGCCACAGGAAAAGTATTATTTACCGAATCTATCAATGAAGATGTTGGCAGAGGTGTCGCAGATAATATAGACTCAACTAGAGTTGGAGCTCAAATGTGGTGGTCAGGCACTTCTGCTCTGTATGACATTAAAGGAAATAAAATTGGAAAAGTCCCTAGCTCGACCAACTTTTTAATTTATTGGGATGCCGACACTTCCAGAGAGTTACTCAATTCTAATTATATCGATAAATATGGTAAAGGAAGATTGTTTACCGCCGATGGAGCATTATCAAATAACGGGACTAAATCTACGCCTGCCCTTTCGGCTGATATTTTTGGAGATTGGCGAGAGGAACTTATTCTCAGAAGTGCTGATAATACCGAATTGCGCATATACACCACAACGATTCCTACAGACATAAGACAGTATACGCTAATGCATGACCCGCAATATAGACTGAGTGTTGCTTGGCAAAATGTTGGCTACAATCAACCGCCGCATACCAGTTTTTATATGGGTAAAGGAATGAAACCTGCTCCAAAACCAAACATAAAACTGTTGCCTTTTCTTTCTGAATCTTCTTTTAAAATTATAAAAAAATAACAGGACACAACAGGATGGTAGTCTGTTAAGTAAGTCTTAATTTTAATTTAAATAATGTTAATTTTTTTTAAAAAGTAAATTATGAGGAATTTTAAGCTTTTGATGGTATTTGTTATTACTCTAAATGCTTTTTGCGGGGAAAAGCAAGATACAATTAAGGGTGAAAAATTCGTAATCAGGGGAGCAGAAGCCCCTATAATTGTGTCTGATAAACAAAGTTCAGTTTCTAAAGTTGGGACAGCTACACCTACTGGAAAATGGCAGCAACTTTTTAATGGAAAAGATTTGCAAGGTTGGAAACAATTGAATGGCAAAGCCAAATATGAAGCCAAAAATGGTGAAATTGTTGGAACTACGGTGAGTAATGAACCTAATTCATTTTTGCGTACAGAGAAAACTTACGGTGATTTCATTCTTGAATTTGAACTATTTGTGGCAAACGACATAAATTCGGGTGTTCAGATTAGGAGTTTAAGTAAAGCTGATTATCAAGATGGAAGAGTGCATGGCTACCAGGTAGAAGTTGATCCGTCAGATAGAGCCTATAGTGGCGGCATTTATGACGAAGCCAGAAGAGGCTGGTTGTATACTATGGACATCAATCCGGAAGGAAAAAAAGCCTTTAAAAAAGAAGATTGGAATAAGTATAGAGTAGAATGTATTGGAAACACGATAAGAACATGGGTAAATGGAATTCCAACGGCACATGTGATTGATGATATGACGGCCGAGGGTTTTATTGCTTTGCAGGTACATGCTATAAAAAACACTGATGCGCCAGGAAAACAAATTAAATGGAGAAATATCAGAATCATGACTGACCATTTAAAAGCTTCTCCTTATGATGATATCGCTGTTGCAAATTTTGTTACGAATACTATCTCTGGACAAGAAAAGAAAAATGGCTACAAACTTTTATGGGACGGAAAATCGACCAAAGGATGGAGAGGAGCTTATAAATCAGTATTTCCCGAAAAAGGATGGGAGATAAAGGATGGTATTTTAAGCGTTCAAAAATCTGGTGGAGCCGAATCTACTAACGGTGGAGATATTGTGACTGAAAAAGAATATAGCGCTTTTGAGTTGAAGTTTGATTTTAAATTGACCGAAGGAGCAAATAGTGGAATAAAATATTTTGTAACGGAATCCGAAGGCAATAAAGGGTCTGCAATTGGTTTAGAATATCAAATTTTAGACGACGCCAAACATCCAGACGCTAAATTAGGTAGAGACGGCAACCGTACGTTAGCTTCTTTATATGATTTAATGACTGCTAAAAAACCTAGTAATGGCATTAAACCTATTGGAGAATGGAATCAGGGAATTGTTCGCGTTTCTCCAGATAATAAAGTGGAATATTTTTTAAACGGCTTTAAAGTTTTAGAATTCACAAGAGGTTCAAAGGAGTTTTTAGATTTAGTGGCCATTAGTAAATACAAAGATTGGCCAAACTTTGGAATGGCAACAAAAGGAAGAATCCTTATTCAAGATCATGGAGATAAGGTCTCTTTTAAGAGCATCAAAATTAAAGAACTAAACTAAGCCGTATCAAATTCACAAAAAAAAAATTATTAAAAATATCACTATGGAAAATTCAAGGAGAAAATTTATTAAACAAACTGCGATAGCATCGGCAGGAGTTTACTTGGGGGGTTTAGGGCTTAGCGCCAAAAGTTATGGTAGAGTTATGGGTGCCAATGACCGGGTAAGGGTTGGGGTAGTTGGTTTTTCAGACCGACATAAAGGTTCACATGTGCCTTCTTTTATGAACCACTACAAGGAATTGAACTTTGACGTGGTTGCCGTATCTGATATTTGGAATAAAAGAAGAGAAGAAGGTGCTGCTTTATGGAAGGGAAAAATGGACCATGATGTAGTAGCATGTAGGAACAATGAAGAAATGTATGATAAAAAACTAGTCGATGCTGTATTTGTAAGCACGGCAGATTTTCAACATGCATTGCATGCAATGGAAGCCGTTAAAGCGGGTTGTGATGTGTATTGCGAAAAGCCTTTTGCAGAAACAATGGAAGACAATCGGGCTGCTTATAAAGCCATAAAAGCTTCGGACAGAATTGTTCAAATTGGTTCTCAAAGAAGAAGTGGAAATAATTATCATGTAGCGGAACAGTATATTAAATCCGGACAATTTGGTGCCATTACCATGGTGGAATTAACCTGGAATGTAAACCAACCTATGCGTTGGCGCAGACCAGAAACCGTGGCACAGTTAATGGAATCGGATACCGATTGGAAAAGGTATTTAATGAATCGTCCGTATGAAGCATTTGATGCAAGGAAATATTTAGAGTTCCGATTGTTTTGGCCTTATTCCTCTGGCTTGCCCGGACAATGGATGAGTCATCAAATAGATACGGTACACTGGTTTAGTGGCTTGCAGCATCCTAGGAGCGTAGTGGCCAATGGTGGTATTTATATGTGGAAAGATGGCAGAAAAAATTGGGACACCATCAATGCAACTTTTGACTATGGCCCCAATAACGACCCTACTTCGGGATTCCAGGTTACATTCGGATCTCGCCAGCACAACGGAGATGAAAAGCCTGCAGAAATTTACTATTCCAACGGTGGACAATTAAATCTCACTACCAATAAAGTTTCTTCATTGGGAGGATTGACTGAAAAGTTTGCTGCTCCTGCAGGGATGAAACCATTTTTATTACCGGAATCAAGTCTATCAGTAGTAGAGCCGTTGATTGTTTCTGCAAATACTGGAGGTGATGTGTTGACATCCAACCATATTCGCAATTGGATGGAATGTGTGCGCAGTCGCAAGCAGCCAAATGCTCCGGTAGAGGCGGGTTATAGCCATTCTATCGCTACAATTATGACCAATGCAGCTGTGCTTACCGGTCAAAAGGCATTTTTTGATGAAAAAACACAGGAAATAATGGTAGGAGGAAAACCTTTCGAACCATTTAAATCCTATTCCAAATAATTAAATTAAAAAAGTACAAGATGAATTTTATAAAATATATTAGTATTTCCATTGTGAGTTTATTTTCATTTACCAGTTTATTTGCTCAAAAACAGGTCGCATTTGTGCAAAATGAAAAAGAGCAAAAGATTGATGTAATGATCGATGGTAAATTTTTCACAGCTTATCTCTATGGCAATAAAATTGATAAACCAGTACTGTTTCCGCTCGTTACAGCTTCGGGCATAACAGTTACCCGGGGATTCCCATTAGCAACAAGGGCAAATGAAAGAACAGATCATCCCCACCATATTGGAATGTGGTTTAATTACGGGGATGTAAATGGCTTGGATTTTTGGAATAATTCTGATGCCATTAAAGCGGAGGATAAACCCAAGTATGGCAGCATCCGGCATCAAAAAATAGTGGCTGTAAAACCCGGCCAACACAATGGCGAGTTGGAAGTAAGTTCAAATTGGGTTGACATCAATGGAAAAATATTGATTAAGGAAACTACAATTTTGCTATTTAGCGGAGATGCCAATAGCCGTACGATTGATCGGACAACAACACTCACAGCGCAGGAGGGAAAAGTTAGTTTTAAAGATAATAAGGAGGGCGTTTTGGGAATTAGGGTGACAAGGGAATTGGAAATGCCTTCTCAAAAGGCAGAAACTTTTACCGATGCACAAGGTCTGACAACCAAGGTAGCTGTTTTAAACAATGAAGGCGTTACTGGTAATTTTCTTAGTAGTGAGGGTATTACCGGTAATGAAGTATGGGGAACCCGTGGTACCTGGTGTATGATGTATGGTAAAAAAAATGGGGAAGCAATTGCTATCTCAATTATAGATCATCCTAAAAATCCAGGTTATCCTACTTATTGGCATGCACGTGGATACGGATTGTTTGCCGCCAATACCCTCGGACAGGAAGTGCTGAGCGGTGGAAAAGAAAAATTAAATTTCTCTTTGGATGCAGGAAAATCGGTGACTTTTAAATACAGGGTAATTGTAACCGATGGTAGCACACCCAGTAAAGAAACTTTAAATAAGGCGGCTGAATCATTTGCTAAAAAATAACCGTATAAAAATGAAAATAAATTCAATACGGCGGTGCTTTTGCTTCGCCGGTTTCAAAGGGTCAATGATCCCTAGAAAAACAACCTTGCTTGCATTTTTATTTTTTACAACTATCGTTTTAAGAGCGCAGACTCAGGTATTGCAATCGGGTGTTTACCGTTTGGATAGCATTGAAACGCAAAACGGGTTGGAGCGTAAAACGAAATTGAAAGTACAGGGGAGTACAACTGACCTTGCTATGTTAAGTATGCATTCCTCCACGTTGGCGCCAGGGAAAACCAATCATCCCCCTCGGGTTTTAATGGATCGGGAAGAGTTGATTGTTGTAAAAGAGGGACCCATTACCATGAATATCAATGACACGGCTAAAATACTGACTACCGGAAGCATTGCATTGATTGAGGCAGGAGATTCACAAAGTTTTTACAATGCATCTGATAAAGTTGTTAGTTATTATGTATTGGGGTTTAAAGCTACAACTCCAGTAAATGTAAGCCGTGGAAAAGCAAGTGGCGGGTCTTTAATGAAAGATTGGAATGAACTGACTGTTAAGAAAACGAATACGGGGGAATCAAGACCTGTATTTGACAGGCCAACTTCTATGTTTGACAGGCTAGAAGTACATTCAACTATGGTGAATGCCAATGAGGACAATCACCATTCTCATACGCACCGGGCCGAAGAAATTATGCTGTTGTTGAAAGGAGATATTACGATGCACATTGGGCACGAAAATTATAAGGCTGATGCAGGCAGCGTCATTTTGGTCAGGCCGGATATTGTCCATAATTTAACCAATACAGGCAATGAATCCTGTCTGTATTATGCAATTAAATGGTATAACAGCAGTACAAATTAATCAGCATTTTATCGATTGGAAAAGTTTTTTGATGAATAGACCTGTTATTAATTATACTTTAAATCCTTAAATATACAATCATTAATGTCCGATTAAATCCTTTTAAATTTTACATACCGTCCCGCTGGGGCTAAACAAACGACACATTATATTTTCTACAAACATTTCGTTCCTAACGAAGCTAATTTAGTCCCATCGGGATGAAATGTTTGTAGAAAATAGATGGGCCGAAAAACAAGCCCCGGCTGGGCGATATATTTGTCAAGTCCATCTAGTAAAGGGATGCGCATTCTTTTATCCATTTTTATCGGACAACAATTTTTTTAAATTAAATATTATAATTTATAATACAAACCAATCTCGGCAAAAATTTTATTTTTCAAATTATATTCAGAATTAGGGGTAGAATTTTCTGATATTGTGGTCACGCTTCCACTGGACGATTTAGTCGTAGTTGTTGTTGTAGTATAAATTGGGTTTTGGGGTATGGCAAGTGTAGGAATTACAAATAAGACAAAATGGTTGATTTCATAACTCACAGGTAAGGATGCTTCATAAGATAACAGGGTAAAATGGTTGTTATTTACAAAAGTTTGGGAAGTTATTGTAGTTGTATTTGGGTTACTTTTCGCTTTTCCCTTGCTGATTTTTCTACTAACATATTCTCCATAATAGTTGAGGGTGCTTAAATCAATATCGAATGTTGGTGTAATGGCGAATTTTGTACCATCTTTTCCAATGATAAACTCATGGAGAAACTCAATATTCAGACCAAAATCTTTTTTTTCTGAAAACAAAACGTTTCCTTGTGCCATTATTTCAATAAATCCAAAATCATAACCTAAATTAGCTCCTAGGCTTCCTGTTGAGCTACTTGTTAAAGCAGTACTTGATTTGCTGTAAAATGTTCTGTTAGCGCTTATTCCTGTGGTAAAATTGGAGGTTGGATGATAACTATAATTCATGTCTAATGAAAAAGAATCGAATCGGTTTTGATTAGCCAGAGTTAAATAAAATCCAGTTATTGAAGCTGCAAATCCTGATTTGTTAAAGTAACCAATAGATGGTTTTAAATAGGGTTTTACAATAGAATCCTGCCTTCCGTTATAAACATCATTAGTGAGAAAGCTGTTAGAAAATTTAAAATAAGACTTTTCAGTTGCGGAGTCTTTATCTTTTTTGGGCATTAAATTATCTTTATTATTTTGAGCATTCATCAAATTAATTTGTGAAATAAATACTATTACAAAAAATACATTTATAATTTTAGAATTCCTGTTCTTGATTTTGTCTAATCTTTTTTTCATTTGTTAAAGTAATAATTTTTTAATTTTTCGCTTTTATGGCTTCCAATCCATTCGATTTTTTTTGAATTATCTCTCTGGATATACAATGAAAATCATTTTTCAAATATAGATTATTTTTCATTTGTTTCAATTATTCGTTTTATCGTCAAATAATATAATCAGCTATCCTAAAACAAATTTGCTAGAAAAATAATCACTTTTACTATTCGTATTTTAAATTTTATAGTAAATCGTCAGCATAAAATGGACTGATTTGAACTTTAACTTAATGAATATAAAAGTGCATTCTAGTAAACGAAGAGAGTTTTCATTGCTGTAAAATCTCTTCAAGTAGCTCTGCCAGAAATCAAACCCGGATAAAGAGTTTAGGAAACTCCCATTCTATCCGTTAAACTATAGGGCTAAAACCAAAAAAGACCATTATTTCTGATGGTCTTTTCGCCGTTGCTCCTTCTATTGGAGAAAGTTGCAATTTTAATGCTGTGAAAGATTATGTAACTATCATAAAAACAACAATATAACTTTGTAATATATCTGAATTTGTAAATTAAATAGCTCCTTTGAATTAATTAACGAAACACACTCTTAGCAAAAGCTCAAATTAGTTTGAGGATATATATTTGAGTAGATTGAATTTATATAATTATAACCCTAAAAAAACATATAAAAATAGGTAGGGTAATTTTATTTCTAAATGTTATATAAGGACAAAATGTATTTTTGAAACATTTTTACCTAAATTTTTAACCTTTAATTTTTAAGAAAATGAAAATCCCCCAAAAACCCCTAATTGCATTTGCACTTTCTTTTGTAATGTTTAGCTGTACCAATAATGGACCTGGTTCGTCTAGTCCAGCAACTAGTGCCGTTAATTCAACCTATGAAGTGGTAGCTGCTTCAGCTTTGCCAACTACTATTTCGACATACATTACATCGAAGTATGCAGGAGCTACGACAACCCAAGTGAATTTAAATTCAGACGGAACTTATGTAGCCTATGTTGCCCTACCAGCTGGGACAACAGTTAAAATGTCGAGCGTTATGGCTAAAATGTCGAGCGTTATGGCTAAATTAGAATTTACCGCTAAAGGTACACTAGAGTCTGCAAAAACAGAAACTATAGTTGCCGTTGCTGATTTATTGCCTGCAATAACGACTTACATTACAACTAATTATTCTGGAGCTACGATAACATCTGCCCATTTAGAATCTGATGGAGGTTTTGATGTTTTAATTACAGTTGCAGATGGAAGCAAAATCAAATTGAATTTTAATGTTGCTGGTACATTTGAATCTGCAAGTGCTTTTAAAGCTAATGGGAATCACAAACACAAACATGACAGTAATCAAATACCGGTTGCCATTGCTGATTTAGCGGCAAGTATAACAACTTATATTAAGACTGATTATACAGGAGCTACAATTACTTCGGCTCATAAAGAGTCTGATAATACTTTTGATGTGTTCATTATCACTGCGGCAGGAGCTAACTTAAACCTGAATTTTAGTACTGCTGGCGAATTTCTTTCGGTAAGTTCTAACGGTGATAATCATTCAAATAACGAAACCCAAGTTGCTGTTGCAGACCTATTGGCGAATATTACCGCTTACACCACCACAAATTATGCGGGTGCCACAATTACATCGGCACAGAAAGATTGGAATGGTGGTTTCGAAGTGCATCTTACTACTGCTGCAGGAGTTCGATTAGAATTGAATTTTACCACTACTGGTGAATTTGTGGTGGGATCTGATTCCAATAATAATCATGCCGCATCAATGGTTTCGGTTATTGTAACAGATTTAATAGCCAATATAAAAGCATATATAACTACAAATTATGCTGGAGCCACTATAACATCAGCCCATTTAGAATCTGACGGAAGTTATGATGTTTTGATTACTACTGCCACTAAAGCCGAACTAAAATTGAATTTCACTGCCACTGGCGTTTTTGTTGGCGTAGCGAATAATTAAAAAGAAAGTAATCCCTTTTTAAAATACATTTGATAAAGACCATCAGTACGCTGATGGTCTTTTTTTTATCCATATTTTAAATGGACTTGCAAACTTACCTCTCACATAGAGTTAAGAATAAAAATGGAAATGAAGATGTCAGTTGTCTAAAAAGTGAAAGTACGCTCTAAAAGTGCTCTCTAGTTAAAACAAAAAAGACCTTACATTGCTGCAAAGTCTCTTAAAGTAGCCCTGTATTTTATAATTACTATTGTTTTATAGCTTCAAATTCCCGATCTCCTGTTGCTGATGAGATAGCGCAACTTATATCTGGCGGGATTGTTGTTTCGTGATTTTTTACAGCTATCGCATTTAATACCAATGGTTAATATGTTTTAGTCCAATCGTTCTGGTATAATGCCGCTGTATATTTCATTTAGTTCCCTTTTTATTGGACTAATTTGAAATAACTACCGGTATTGTTATCGTTTTCTAGCATAAATTTTGC